>CAVEIE010000006.1:0-99578 GCA_963615895.1 Bacteroidaceae bacterium
ATTTTCTGGCGAAACTGGGGCTTATTGATGCCCCGCTGCTGCGGCAATACCGCAAACACGCTTTTGTGGTGCTGTGTATCATTGCGGCAGTCATCACACCGACGGCAGATGTATTCACGCTGCTGCTCGTTACCGTCCCGCTCTATTTCCTCTACGAACTGAGCATTCTCGTCGTTGCCCGCACAACGCTATCTACTCGATAGTGAGGCTATCCTCATTGTATCCTCCTTGTATTATCCTCATTGTATTCTCCATACAATGAGGTGGAGGTGTGTCAATGGTAGTTGTTACCAAAGCGATACGGTTGCGGGGGTGTAGGAAGTTTTCTATGCCGCAAATGGCAAGAAAAATAGAAGAAAATAAAAGCAATGTTTTCTTCTATTTTTCGCTCGCGCAGCGAGCAGGGGGGATATTCTAATTATGAATTGCAGGTGCGGAACTGTAGATTAACGACAATAACAACCGCGTGTCGCCACTGACACCAACATACGCGATAGCGAGAATACGGCGCAAGTCGAAAAAGCGAAGCGGGAAACTACAATATGATCTTACCCATTTTGGGCATAAGCAGAGTACGATAACAATGAACGCGCACGATGCGCAGGCGGAAATACAAAAAAATGAAGGGAAGTTGAATGTTCTTTCGCTCAAAGTATGTGAACAGAAAATGGAACCTATTTGGTGGAAATATGGGTGCTTCAAGAGGGCTATAAAACCCTTATAAGAGTCATGAGTGGTAAGGGAGTGCTATGGGAGTGCTATGGGTGTGGTATGGGGATACGACCGAGATTCGAGGCTGATTGTCCTATACTTTTCCTCATCATGAAGTGAGGCAAGTTTTATGGATAAATCTGCTGATAGTTGGTTTGTTTTGTGTGTACAAAAAGAGACGAGAATACACGGAAGAAATGGAATCGAAGACCGATAGGAAATGGAACTGTTATACACCACAAGAGTGCTTTTTCAACGGTGTTCTCTGACTTTGCACCATAAATTGCATTGTAGAATACGCTACTCTCTACCTACCCATTGCATCCTTGTCTTTCAGGATATTAAAATGCTTGGAATACATAAAGAACTTACGGGCAAGGAAGTTCCAAGCAAAACAGATGACCGTCATAATCAACTTCGAAATCAGATAATGCACGCCCACATATTCGGTGAAAAACCATATACCCACCTCCAAAAACACTAACCCTATTCCACCTATCACAAAGACCATTGCTATCTCCCCCGCACGAGACTTAGGCTCACCACGAAAGACCAAGAACTTAGCAATGGCATAATTAGTCAGCGTACCCGTAATGAAACCCAACAAGGCGGCAATCAGATAAGGAATACCGATGATATACGAAGCAAGGAAATAGGTGCTGTAATCGACAATAAACGCACCAACCGCCACGAAACAATAGCGAAACCACTGCAACCAGATATTAGCCGTATCCTGACGGAAAAGAATATCTATCAAACGACGGAAATCCATAAAAACACTATTCCAATTGTAACGCTGCCTTGGCACGCTCTCGGTCAAAAGTGAGCAAATAAGTACCCGTATTTTCATAGTGCATCAGCGCACGCGGGAAGAACTGCGGGTACTGCTGAATAGCCGGTACCAGATAACGATAAGTGGAACTATAACCCAGCGCATCTACAACCACCAAGTCCACCTGCTTCTCAACCAAATCGGCAATCAACTCACGGGTATCCGGGGTATATTTATATATAACACCGGGACATTGGCTATACAAATAGAATATCTGCGGTTTACGGGAGCAAACAATAGTTGTATGCGGCAAGTTTTCTTCTATGGCTTTACCTATATTGAAGAACTGCTGATACTGAACAGGATATTTTTGCTTAGCCAACCGATGTTCCTCTTGCAAACCCGACTTGGAAAAGAATAGCAGCAGCAACAAGATGTATGCAGGGAAGGAATGTGTTTTCCATTTACGCTGCACCAACAGGGAACACCCGTACCACAAACCGATCATAAGAAAAGCAGTCAGGAATGGTAATAGAGATGTGATATACCGATTACCGCTCGGTGTACTGAAAATAGAGATGACACCCAAGGTGGCTGCAATGTAGCCTATCGCAAACCAACGCTGTTTTCCTAAACGCCACGCACCAAGCAGAAGGACAGCCAACATAAGCAACCCCAACAAATAGATATACCATGTATAAGTAGGCTCTTCACAATTAAGATTGACAAAGGGAACTATCGTACTCGGAAAGGCATTAAAAATAAGCATACGAAGGGTGTCAAAGAAACGGGACACTACTTCTCCAAAGCCTATCTGCCCCATCTCCGGACGCCAAGGATTGGCAACCATAATAGAATCAAGGTATCGGTTTCCGTTAAGTCCCATAATGCGATTTCGCAGCATCCACGGCAGGCAACCTAATACAAATCCTACCGCCGTACCACCTAATGCCCCCCACCGACGACGCACTAAAAAGACTAACAGCACAGCACCCACTAAGGCAACCCCTTGTGTACGGATATGATATGTAAAGACCAACGCCACAAGCATAACATAAAACCATGGCGAACACAATTCACGCCACCACCGGTCTTCCTGTTTGTTCAACTGAACCAACGCAAAGAAAACAAGCATGCTCGTAAGAAGAAAGGAGGACTCCGACATCATCATCGTAGAAAAATGAAGCAATCGGGGACAGAACAAGCCTGCTACTGAGGCTACAAAACTAATGTCCTTCGGTAGCGAAAGTGCCAATAAAGCAAAATATAGCAAGAGAATACTGACCAAAACAAATACCTCATTCAACCATTTCTGCGCCACAACGCTATCCGTAATGGCACGAAGAGGCGTCATCAACAAGGGGTAGCCCGGAGGAAAATTAGAAGTGGCAGGACTGCCGGGCGATGACAAATCGCAATAGCCCTGTCCCTCTGCCAAAGAAGTGGCATAGATATAATAACAGAAGTTGTCTCCATTAAGGTCGGGCTTACTGTTGAAAGTATATAGCACCAACAGCAGCCAAGCAACAGTAATAGCCGCAGGAAAAACGATATAGCGAAGAACATTATTTGCTTTCATGATATTCCTTTTCTGTATTTACATTCCATATATTCGTCTTGTCCGTAACCCCATTCTTGATGTTGCGAACACACTCAAAGGCAGTCAACATCGAGTGGTCCATATTATTGTAACGATGTTGCCCGTTTCTGCCTAAGCAATACAGATTCGGTATCTTGTCCAGAAACGACTTCACCTCATCTAATTGGTAGTACGAACCATAATATGCCGGATATGCCTTCTTGATACGAACATGGCAAGCGTCCAGAACATCCTCACGATTAATAATATCAATCTTCACCAATTCGTCTATAGCCATATCGATAAATTCTTCTTTAGGCATAGTCCAGAAGTGGTCTCCCTCTGTACAGAAATACTCCAACCCTATCCACATCGTATGTTCGTAGTCATTCACCAAATAGGGCGACCAGTTGTTAAACACCTGCAAACGACCTATATGCACATCTCGTTCCTGTATGTAAATCCAGGTGTCCGGTACACGGTCATTAAAAGTCGTTATCTTTGTGTGGTTCTTAATACGCAGATCTTTGACACATAGTCCAACGGTAATAAAATCCCGATAAGGAAGGCTCGTTGCAATATCCATCACACTTCCGGGGATAGCAATGCCACCAAGAGCAGGTATTAAATCTTTTATCGGCATAGTTGAGAGGAAATAATCACACTCAAAGGTATGCTCTACGCCATCAGCACCACGAGCCAACACAGAAACAACCTGATTGTTTTCTACCCTCACCCCAACTACTTCGTGCTGCAATCGAATCTCTCCACCTTGTTTGCGTATGTCCTCTGCTACCGTTTCCCATAGTTGCCCAGGACCATATTTAGGGTAGATAAACTGTTCAATAAGAGATGTCTCAACATGCTTGCTGTGAATGCCCAACGCACGACAAAACATATCCTTAAGAACAGACAGCACACTTAGTCCCTTGACCCGTTGACTTCCCCAATCTGCACCTAACTGCGACGGATGTACGCCCCACACCTTCTCTGTGTATCCCTCAAAGAACATCTCGTAGAGAGGTCGCCCAAAGCGATTGATATAGAAATTCTCCAATGAAGTCTCCGGTAGTTTATGCACGCACGACCACAGATAACCAAACCCTGCACGCATAGTACGAGCAAACCCCATATTCAGAAAGGTATCTTTCTTCATAGAGATGGGGTAATCAAAAAACTTTCGAAGAAAAAAGATACGGCTTACACGGTCGCGCAACAGCATTACCCTGTCGCTCTGTTCCGGATTGTGCAAAGCATTGGCAGTGTTGTGTGTATACTCCTTTGAAAGAGGCTTCAAGCCACATTCATCCAACAGTATCGCATCTTTCGACGGAGCATCTTGCAGCGGCATAACTTGCTGCCACCAATCCATTACCTCCTCACTCTTGGAGAAGAAGCGGTGTCCGCCTATATCCATGCGATTGCCATGATAACGCACTGTCTGCGAGATACCTCCGATAGCACTTGTCGATTCAAGAATAATAGGATGAATATCAGTCTGGCGAAGCAACTCATAAGCAGCCGTCAACCCTGCAGGACCGGCACCTGCAATAACTGCGATTTTAGGAGAATGATTCATAGTATTGGAAGTTGTTATTTCAGGTTCCTGCCTCACAAATTATTCAATATATAGTCAATCAATTTCAAATACAGCCGCAATGACAATTGCTACAACAAAGTGCAAATGTAAGAAAGATTTCCGAAAATACCACCATCCACCCTCCTAAAATGCAAACTTTTTCCATATTCCATACCAATTCTTATCCTGTCCCTTTGTCCGACGACCTGGCAAAGAACCTATTCCCTCCCCACTTTGAACACCTCACGACCAATCATGATAGTATAAACCCCGCTCTGCGCCAAAGGAACCGTAGTAACCCGATCGGAAGTCCATCCCTGATAGACAAGACGACCCACCACATCATAAACATATATCTTTTCCCCTTCATCCGTACCCTCTACCACTAACTCACCATCCTGCATATATGCCCGTAACATACCATTGTCCTGTAAGTTCGAAGAAACATCCTCCCTGCGTCGGACATCAATCGCATAACCTGCCACACTCCCTGCCTCTGTTGTCGTAATAGCATACTCTTCGTATAGCAGATTTGCCACAATAGCACCACGATAGAGTAGATATATCGCCTGCGCAGCAGACACATCGCAAACCTTGTCATTGAGCCTAAGGCTGTATTCGCTGGCATTCGGCACATAAAGCCCTAACGGAATACTTTGAGCCTCTGTGTACGGAATAGCCTGACAGGCATACATCTCACCCCTGCTGTCTAAAGTGTATAGTTGAGGTTTGGTATCGGCAGCATAGAACTTCGCTAAGTCATCGCCTATCTCATAAGCCGTCGAGTATCGGTTGCCCACAACCACTCCGGTGTAGTCGCATTGGCTGTCGGGAGCCGAAAGCACTATCTCCGCTCGAACAACGGGGTCCGGGGCAATGGCTCTGCGGCATACTCCCTCCGGCAGAGAACGATAATCCTTGTTATAGATAAGATACAGTGTATGCCCTACGCCATCCGTCGGGTCAATCGCCTGTACAAAATAGCCTCTGAAAGGATAGAGGGTCTCTGCCGACGCCAATCGTTGGGTATAGGTATTCTTGCCCGCCCCGTCAGGTATTGAGATATAGATATTGTCTTTGTCCGTCTGTTCGCCAGTCAAGGTATTTGTGTAGCCCATTCTCAGGTTACTGTTATTAAGTCCCTGCTCGCTTGCACTCTCACCGAACAGAGAAATATAGGGCGAACCCGCAAAATTCCAACCATGATGCCGCATCGGTGCGCCGAGATTGTCGCCCCAGTTCCGAATGGTAGTAACTTTGTTCGCCAAATCTTCCGAGTAGTTGTTCGCTTGGGAGGGAGTAAAATAAACCGACCTTGTCAAGTCCTCGTCACCATAGAAAAGACCGATAATGTAACCAGTGTTTGCCCTCAATGTGTCGCTTGCAGTCATCATCTTCCAATGAAACCCCGCCTCTCCCGCAACGGCGGAAACACCTTGCTTTTGGCATTGCTCACCGTCGTAATACTTTATCCCCCAGTCTGTCCCGTAAGTCCCGAGTGATTCCCCGCTCATCGCACGAATATCGGAGATACTGCACTCGTAGGGTAGGGCGAAATCATACCAGTAATGCCCGTCAATCTCCTTTACATGGACAATCCGATCGATGCTTATTGTCGCATCGGAACCATCCCTTGTGATAGCAAAAGAAACGGAATCGTTCTTGGCGCACAGAATCAGCGAACGGAGCGAGAAACTGCCACCGATGTCCATACTGCTTCCTGCGGCTATATACACATCTCGGAACGCATCCCGCCCGCCACTCCTATGCGTCAAGGTGGATCTGTCACGCACAATTATATCGCACTCCTTGCATCGTTCCTCCGTCTGTTGCTCCGTCATAAACAGGTCGGCAGAAGAAGTCGTTGTGCTGCTCGTAACAACAATAGGCACCCGCAATACCCTGCTCGCCACAACCTGACCGCTACTGCAAGCCTCTATGCCAATATCCGTACACGCCAAACTGTCCATCTTCGGTAAACCGATACGATACATCCCTTCCGACATCCTTTGCCCTGCCACCTCACTTCGGCTCGCAACACCATTGTTTTGCGTAGGAATAACGGCATATACCGCATCGCAGTCTGTCCCGACTCGAACCGTCATGCTCGTCTTGTCTATATCTGTCAAAACGATTTCCTCACTTGCCACCTCGCACGCTGTCTTATAGTCCGCATAATCGTACTCCAAACGATATAGACTCAACGCACCGAGTGCCAACTTGTAATAGGTCTTGAACTGATTCACTGCCTGCGAATTAGGAACGCATAAAATATAAAAACCATCCCGCTTGACACTGCGTATGTAAGGGTGTCCGTCCTCGTATGTTAGCGTCCACTCGCACACTATGTCGCTGTAGGCGGTGTTCCAGCGCAGATAGTCACCATAAGTCTTGCTCGCTTCCGTATTCACGCCTAAATAACTCCCCTCTTTATCATAACAAATGGAATAACCATTGGCAGTCTTCGCAAAAGTATATTGATAGGCATATACATCCTCTTCCAGAAAAGAGTGGGTACTCTCATCATAGTATGCCGATAAATCAACGGAGGTCCCGTATGTGTTGGTGTTCGGATTGCCGAAATGGGTAGCCATCACGATTTGTAGTGTGCTACTGTAATAACCGATAAGGTACTGCCCGCTCCAATCTGCCGGTGCTGAACGCAAGAGTACATAACGCCTCGTCGATTGTTGCGTGGCGAACACGGCATAGAAGGTTGTATCTTGGGTAATCGCTCCACCGGGTATTTCCCTGAATAGGTCTTCCGGTGCGGATTGCCCTGCATAAACACCCAAGTTCGAGCCGCTCCAACCCATAAATCGGTCTGCACACGAACCAAGCGCATCATCCGAAGGAGGCGTGGGCAATGCACCGACTGAATACCCCTCTTTCACCGCCTCTTGAGATACAATCTCCCTGTTCACCACCCAACTCACAGTATATGTGGGCAATACACCGGTCGTGAATGTAGCGGCATCGCTCTCCTCTGAGTCGTTGTAGGCAACGCCGTCCCCTATTGCTCTCACGCTCCATTGATAACTACTCTCCTCCAACAACCCCGTGAGAGTGCAACAATTCGTCCTCACCTCCACCTCCTTGCTCTCTCCATGCGCTGCAGCGTAGGTAACCATATACCTCTCGGCATGCTCCACTGCATCCCAATGCAGTGTAACGGTGGTAGGAGCGTCCAATGTGCTTGCTATATGGGTGGGTTGGTTTAGCGAAGGAATAGTCGAAGGGTCTGTATATGTAACCGTAATCGACGATATATAGGCACGCTTGCCTGAGGTCGCCACATAGATAGTGGACATCTCCCCTCCCTGAAACGACCAACTGCAATCTGTCCCTGTTGTGTATAAGGTATTGCTGCACACGCTGTACGATTCGCTCGAAACACCGCATACAATATTGCTCCCATCCGTCCCGTATGGATACGCCTTTATCGTAACTTGCGTTATCCTGTAGGCTGTATTCAAATGGATAGTGAACTTCCCTTTGCTGCTACTGCGTCCCAACAACAACCCCTTTTTGCCTTCATACACGGCAGCCATATCGGCTATGGTATCATAATATTCTGTCCCCGCCGCAATCTGTGTCCTGAAAGTAGTATTGGATAAGACATATTGCCCGTCTGCTGTATTCTGCCTAAAGTCAATGCGGAAACTCTCACCCAGCAACGCAGGGCAAACCAATAGCAATAGAAGCAACAGAGAAAGGTATCTCCTTCTTACACGGATAGTCTGCATAAATACAAAGTAGGTTTACCCCTTACAATTTGCAAAGGTAAACATTTCGTGTTGAATATGCAAAACTATCTAAATAAAACCGGTATCATACAACCTGCCTTACGCAAACGCCCGTCAATACTACCTTTTTCAAAGGTTTTATATAGGATGAATATAGGACGAATATAGGACGAATATAGGATGAGTATAGGATGAATAGGGCAAGAAGTGACGACTTACATACAGAAGCGTGACGAAACAGGGTACTGAATCGTCACACTCCAAATTGTAAATCGTCAGATTCTTAAAGCCTCAAGTATATATTTACACGATTGCTTTACGGATAGTATCAACAATGTATGCTACTTCCTCGTCGCTGACCATAGGACCCGACGGCAGACACATGCCCACTTTGAATAGTGCCTCGCTCACACCATTCGTGTATGCTGCTGCGTCCTTATAGACAGGCTGCTTGTGCATAGGTTTCCATACGGGGCGACTTTCGATATTCGCTTGGTCGAGGAACATACGCAGTGCCTCGACATTATCATTCGGCTGGCAATCGGTACGCAGGGTTGTGGCTGCATGGGTAACCCCTGCAGCACCGCCCACTGCTCCTTGCACCGCTACTTCGTAGGCGTGTTCTTGTCCCACTATGCGTAGTGCAGGGTCGAGTGTAATTGTGTTAAGCCAATAGTTGCTGTCGTATTCAGCAGCGGGGTTCTTGTGGAATGTTATTCCGTCAATATGCGCAAACGTCTGCTCGTAGAGATCGGCTATATGTTTGTGGTGACGGATATGTTCCTCTGCAACAGTCATCTGCCCACGCCCGATACCGGCACATATATTCGACATACGATAGTTGTAGCCTATCGCCTCGTGTTGGTAGTATGGGTACGCCTCACGAGCCTGCGTGGCATACCACATTACCTTCTGTTTGGCTTCGGCATTTGGACATATCAGCGCCCCACCGCCGGAGGTGGTTATCATCTTGTTACCATTAAACGACAATACACCATATTCACCGAAAGTACCTAACACTTGCCCATAGTAGCGGCTACCAAAACCTTCGGCAGCGTCTTCGATAACCGGTATTCCATACTTGTTGGCAATAGCCAGAATCTCATGAATACGATAGGGCATACCATAGAGCGCCACAGGAATAATGGCTTTCGGATAGTTACCGGTCTTGGCTTTGCGGTCGAGAATAGCCTGCTCCAACAAGGCTGGGTCCATATTCCAACTATCTGCCTCCGAGTCAATAAAGACAGGCTTTGCACCTAGATAGGTAATCGGGTGGCTGCTGGCGCAAAAGGTGAATGACTGTACGCAGACTTCATCCCCTGCCTGCACGCCACAAGCAATCAGTGCCAAATGTACAGCAGCCGTACCTGCCGAGAGGGCTACCACTTGTTTGTCTTGCAGATGGTTCCGGGTATCCGTATCCTTGTTGTTACACGAAGAAACAAATTGTTTTAGGTCGTCCTCAAAACCATTGACATTAGGACCCAACGGCACCACCCAATTGGTATCGAAAGCCTCTTGGATATACTTTTGTTCATTCCCGCTCATGTGTGCGAGACATAGATAAATTCGCTTATTCATATATTTTGTTTTGTTTGCTGTTCTGTTCTTATCTTTATTCATTGCGTAAGCCATTTCCATATAGGAATCACTGCAATGTTTGTGTCCTCACATTTTATTTCTTTTTCTTGGTCGTAAGTGATAATAATTCCCCGATAGGTGGGATATTGCTTTCTGAATTTTTGTATAGCACCGACTTCACGCTCAAGCGTATCTGTATCTTCGATGCTGTAAGATACTTGTATCGCCAACGACTCTTCAGGAATACAAAAATCTATCTCTACTCCACGATTATAATAAAACAAACGGTATTCACTATCGTTATTATACTTTCGGTGCAGATATATGGCAACGATATTTTCCAATAATTTAGGTGCATCATCGTGCAGAAACAAATTCAAAATGCCGTTATCGATAAAATACCGCTTTTGTGAGGTGGTTTGCTCCGACAGATGGGATGCAAGATTGGGAATCTCAAAAGTCAAGTAGGCTTCTGACATATAGCCTAAATAGTCTTTCACTACAGGTAGACTGATTTTCTCACCTGTGGAAATAATTAGGTGTTGCAAGCGGGCAATAGAAGTAGGTTGCATAACCGAATCGGCTAACTTTCGTGCCAAGAGACGGAATACACGAGGGTTACGGATGGCATTGCGCTCAACAATGTCTCCCATAATGATTTTCTGATACAGCGAATTCAGCCACTCACGCTTATCGCTTTTGTCGAAAATCTCGGCATAGCCACCAAACTCAAAATAAGTAGGCAGGAGGCTTTTGACCTGCTGCCGCAGCGTAGGGCTATACGCCCAATTTTGGGATAGTGCAATAGTGTGATAGGATAGATATTCGGTAAACGAAAAAGGAAACACCTCACGGGCTATATATCGCCCACCTAATGTGGTGGCAATTTCAGCACTCAACATTTTGGCATTGCTACCGGTCAGCATAATATGATATTTACTATCTGCTAAGCGGCGGGCGAACTTCTCCCAACCCGTGATATTTTGTATCTCATCGAGAAAAAGCCAAGGCTCCAGAGTAGGAAATAGTTCTTGGTATGCTTCGAGCAACACACCCAGTTCTTGTGCCTCTATAAATGCGATACGCTCGTCTTCGAAATTGATATAGAGGATCTGCTGAATGGTAACCTCTTGTTGAGCGACAAGTTGTTGTATATAATGGTACAACATGTAGGACTTTCCCGCCCGACGAGGACCAATTAACACATAGTTGGATGACCTATCGAATTGCATAGGTCGTTCTACCAACCGGATAGTGGGTAGTTCCTCTTGGCGCTCTACAATAATCTGCTTTACCTTTTCTTTGTCAATCATAGTCTGTAAAGTCTGAATGTATACTTTATGATATTTGCGAGAAATCGATAAGTATACTTTATAGTTTTGCTTGCAAAGGTACGCCTTTTATTTGATATGAGCAAAATAATCGGTTTGTTACCCTAGTAATTTAGGCTATAGGGTAGATAAGTAAATAGGAGTATAATCTATACTACATTATTGAATGTGCGGCGGATAGTCTCCATCTTGAGTACGCAATAGACATTATAGAGGAATGAGTTAAATCTGCTTAACAGGCGTACCCCCCCCTAAAAGGATGTAAAAGGTTGACTAAGAGATGCATCTTTGGCGAATAGATTATATGTAGTTGGCAGTAGGCTTTGCGGAATTCGAAATACTGAATGAGGTATTCAAAGAAGCGAGTCTGGTGCTTGATGTTTCGTTCACCATCCACCAAGTAGAAATCATTCGATAGTCTATCGTTGTAGTGCAGAATTATGGCATATACAAGGGCAGCATTGATTTCTAATTTCTCATATTGTGGTATGACCTTAAGCATTGCTAATTCAGCAAAGTCGGCAAGTTCACGAATAAGAAAGTAACCGCATAATTTGTTCGTATCTTTTTCGAAAGCACCAAACGCAACGAATTTTTTTTGCCAACTATGTATATCTTGTATAATACTTTCGTGCTCCAAATGGGGTCGATACTTTTTCGGATATTCCGCAAAGGCGGCTACCATAATCTGGTAAATATCGTCTGTATGATCGGTAGGGTTGATGATATGTACATCAAAATACTTCGCTCCCTTATTGATTCTGTATCGATGCTTTGCAGGAATTGTATTGATGTATATAGGCGTATCTTTGATACACCACCACCATTCGGTAGGCGTTCCGCAATCCCAGTGGCTCGTCCAACGGGCAAACATTGCACCAGTCTCACGCACTGCATCTTGCGCCTCTTGTTCTGTCGGGGCAGTATCTTTCGGATTGCCCGTCCACAGCAGTGCTCCTTGATATTTTTTCCAACGATTATCCATCTGATTTTTCTATGCTTTTTCCGTAATCACATATTGTCCGACCTTGTTTTTCCTTCCCTTGCCGATAAGTGTGAAACCAGCCTTGGCAACTCCCCGCAAACTGGCAATGTTTGTATCGTCCACTATCATAAAATACTCCTTATCGTTTCCCAAGTCATTTATTATTTCATTCAACAACATGGGGTAATAGCCATTTCCCCGCGCTTCCGGAATAGTGAAACAGGGACCGATATGGTATTTTCTCCTGCTATAGCCGATGAATGGGAATTGCCAATGGCCTGTGCAAACTTCGGCATACGAAACGGTTTGATCGTCTTTCACAAATTCATAAAACCAATACTCGCCACCATTCAAGCGAGTAGATATGCGCCACAGCAAAGTGTGAAGTGCATTTCTTTTCCCTTGGAAGCGACCCATCGAAGGCTTCGTCTTGCGTATGGGAAGAGTCCTCCCCCCCCCCCCCTTGTGGCAGAGTTTGTGTGTGTTTGAAAAATAGATACATCCCTACTTATTTTGTCTGTGGCATTATATAACTTCCCCTGCATACCGCATGTGTTTGCCAAGCACGGTGCAGAATATCATTTGTATATCTTTGCAAAACGAGTAATGTTCGAAATAGTATTTATTCAACCGCACTTTGTCGGGAAAGATGACTTGGTCGTTGTACGCCACAGGGTCTGTTTGCTGCGAAAGCAGGTATTCCTCGTTTCGATACTTGAGGCTGGCAGGACCTGTTATTCCGGGGCGCAGGCATAAGATACGGCGGTCATCTCCTTGCAAACAATCGGCATAACCTGGTACATCGGGGCGAGGACCGACAAACGACATATCACCAATCAGTACATTCCATAACTCCGGCAGTTCGTCTATCTTGTAGCGCCGGAGTTTTTTACCTAAAGGAGTGATTCGGCTTTCGCCTGCGACAGAAACAGACGATTGGTCGGTTCCGACACGCATAGTGCGAAACTTGTAGATAGTGAATAGTTTGCCATCTTTGCCGACACGCTTCTGGGTATAGAGAATCGGACCATCGGGCATCTTGATTTTTATTATGACTGCCACAACAAGTAGCAAAGGTGATACTACAATCAAACCTATAAGCGCACAAATACGGTCGAAAAGATATTTAAGAAGCATAGATGGTCAGTCTCTGAATAGTTTTTGGAACACAAAACCTCGTATTTGGTTTGTCATTAGAACTTGTACAACAAAGCGTCCGAGTACATTGTAACAATAGCGAGGTAGGGAGATAAGTTGGTGTTGTAACATATAGCGTTGTAGGTTTCTCTCACTCTTGAAGTATAGCCAACCGCCACGGCGCTGGTACATCTCTTTTCCAACACGGGCATAAACTAAGGTGTCCGGTAAGTTGGCAAAGTTGGCACCAGCCAAAGCCATGCGTATCCATAGGTAATAGTCCTCATCATAGTGCCAATCTTGGAAATTGCCTGCCCGAAGCACTGCTTCTTTTCGGACGACTATCGTCATCATGTTCATCGGGCAGCGGGACTTCATATAACGAAGGATGTCCGAGTGCTGCTGTGGTACAATGCGTTTTCCGACAATATGGTCTGTGTCATCAATAAATTCTTCTATCTGTCCGCCCAAAACATCCGTATCAGGGTGAGTGGATAGGTAGTTCAGTTGTTTCTCTACTCGGTCTGGACATGAAATATCATCACTATCCATGAATACCACTATGGCATTGCGTGCAGTGTTTATACCCGCGCTGCGAACTGCGGCCAAGCCGCAGTTCGCAGCAAAGCGCTGTACACGCAGGATGGGGTATTCTGTTTCTAATTGATGGACGGTGGCTTCCAAGGCCTCGCCTATCGGGCCGTCAATAATGAGTAATATCTCATCGGGCGCAATGGTTTGCTGTACCATACTCAAGAACGCAAGACGAAAGAACTCCGGTTGGTCGTTCTTGTATACGCCCATGCAGACGGTGTATGCGGGGTAGGTGGTAGGCATTATGCTGTTTAGAATTTGAGGTTGACTATAGAGTGCGTATTTTCATTTGGGTAGAAATGTCTCTGCATTAGTTATTATTGATTACTCTGGTTGATGAGATTGACGACGACTTTTACCATAATATCTTTCTCTTCAGTACGGCTTTCGGCAATCATTAGTGTGAGTGCCACCAATGTGTTGTTCCCTATGCGTTTCGTACCATCTGCGCCATAGAGTATGCCGTTGTTGTTCAAAAACCAAAGAAATAACATCGCTGCTATGCGTTTGTTGCCGTCGCTGAAAGAGTGGTTCTTGGTTACCAAATAGAGCAACATAGCTGCTTTTTCTTCTACAGACGGATACAATTCTTCTCCGCCGAAAGTCTGGTATATCTGTCCGATACTGGACTTGAAAGAGTCATCTTTTTCGTTGGCAAACAATGCACTACCACCAAATTTTTCTTTCAGTACGGAGATAGCCTCCTTCGCATTCTCATAAGTGGCGTGAAAAGGCTCTTTGTTGGTTGTCTTTTCAACTATAAGTGCTTGATAATCGTAGTGGTCAAGAGTGTCCAATGCATATACATAGTCGCTTATCACATGGAACAAACCGGAGTACTCGTCTTGTGTAGGTTGCTCTTGTAGCGAAAGCGTTCGCGACATCAGTGCCACAACCTCCTTCAACTCTTGGTAGTGCTGGAGTTGGATGTTTTGGTTAATGGCATAGCCTTTGACAAGATAGTCTTTGAGAATCTTTGAAGCCCACTGACGAAAGGCTACACCCTGTATAGAATGTACTCGATAGCCGACAGATATGATAACATCAAGATTGTAATAATCAAGTATAACCTTCTGCGTAAACCCCTCTCTACGCCCATACTCCTTGGGGTGTGCAAATTTTGCACACCCCAAGGACTTGGCGACTTCACCCTCCTTAAAGACATTATTAATGTGGCGTGTTATTACCGTTCTTTCGCGCCCAAATAATTGACTCATCTGTTCCACATTGAGCCATACGGTATCTGCATCCAACTTTACTTCAAGTTGGATACTATTGTCGGGATTAGTATAGATGGCTATTTCCGAATGCGGTATGTTTAATAGTTCCTGCATTGGCTATGCTCTCTGCTTAGAACTTGAGGTTGACTATAGAGTGCTTCTCGCGTTTGTCTATTGGGGGAATTTGCATATAGTTGCCATACAACTTGTGGAGATAGGCGTCGTAATTATGCGGAATGGGCGCTTGTACATCCTCGAAAGTGTGTTCTACGGGAGGGAAAAAGTCTTCGCGTGGGTGTATCTCGCCGAAGTAATGTCCCCGCCCTGTTGGGATAGTTATATCGTGTGTGTGGCAGTTCGCATACTTGGCGGCAAGGCGGTCACAGAAGATATGTAGTCGTGAATAGGAGAAAAACCATGAGCCGATATGTCCTATGCGCAGGCGGTGGTTAATCTTCCTGCGGCCTTCCTTCGAGGCTCGCAGCACTTGCGTAGCGTAACAAGCGCGTCCTTCATATAGGTTGATGCACAAGGCGATGTACTGCAAGAGGTTGAGCCAAAATCCATGCCACAGACGCAGAAAGCGATTGTTGGGAATGTTCTCGATAGGGAATATATCAATTGCAATCTCGTGTTGGGCATCGGGGAGGTCGTAGATAGTAGTAAAGACCGTGCCTCGTTTGCCCAACTTGATGAATGGCGTGGGGCAATGCTCGGAGGTGTTAGGACCAATGCAAGTATAACGGTCGGCGTATTCTTGTTGTAGGATGGCGGGGAGGCGGTCGTAGTCAGCACGGGGCATCATGACATCTAAATCGTCGTCCCAAGGGATAAAGCCGTTATGACGCACTGCGCCCAAACAACTGCCACCGCCAAGAAGGACTGTTAGTCCGTGCTTTTGGCAGGCATGGAGCAGGTCTTTGTATATATCAAGCAAAACCTGTTTGAGTTGAGTGGCTTCGTCGTCGGTCAGTTCGCGAACAGGCAAGGATGAATGTAAGATGAGTTCTGCTAAGTTCATAGTTTTAGCCAATTGATAGATTTTTCTAAGGCTTGTTGTAGGGTGTTTTGGGGAGTCCAACCTAAAGCACGCAGTTTCTTACTAATAAGTTTGATTTTGACTTCTGGGTTGTAACCGAACTTTTGAGCATCGGCTATATCAAACCGTACTTGCGTTTTTCCATTGGATAATTGTGCTGCCAACTGCGCCATCTCTGCGATAGAACAAGTGGTTGCTTCGTTGGCAATGTTGTATATCTCACCCGTTTCACCTTTGACGATCAACAGCAAAAGTGCTACTACAGCGTCCGTGAGATAGCAATAATCGTGTATGGTGTTGCCTTGTGTATGCAGAACAATGTCCTCTTCCTGCACAACTGCGCGAGCAAACTGGGCATAGACACGATTGTCTGTCAGGGCAAAGCCTGCGCCGAAAGTCTGTGCCAATCGAGCAATGATAATAGGTACTTGGTATTCTGCAAGATAGGAGTAGCATAGGCATTCTGCTATACGCTTCCCTTCTGAATAAGAACTGCGGATATTCGTCCACTCGATATGCCCGTTTGTGTTCTCTTCAACCTCGAATTGGTCGGGAATACCATACGCTTCAAGTGAGGATGTATAGATCAATTTCTGCACCTGTTTCTCTCGGGCAAAAGAGAGAATGGTGTTTGTGCCATCGATAGTAGTTCTGATTGTTTCTACCGGCTTGGTAACGAATTCTTTTGAGGTCGTTGTACTGGCGGTATGGATGATATAATCTACAGGTTTGTCATACACGATAGGGCTACATATATCCCCTATGATCCATTCTAATTGGTCGTCTATATAGTTACCGAGAATATCTCTGGCTTTGTCTATATTACGCACATGCGCTATGATATGGATGTGGGTGTGGCAGCGGCGATTGTAGGACTGTATTACTTTGATTATCATACTGCCTATCATACCAGATGCCCCTGTAATAAGTATAGTCTTACCATCTAAAGCGGACAAAAATGCACATTGAGAAAGTGCCTCGTCAATATCGGCTATGATTTGTGGATGTTCCATCGTTTCTTATTATAGTCCAAAGATTTGTTGATTCTCGTGTACATCGCAGAGTGCCCGGAAAGTGTAGAAATCGGCTGGAGTGGTAATTTTGATATTGTCGTAACTGCCCTCGACCGTGAACAGGTTATATCCGTATCTTTTCATGATCGAGGCGGAGTCTATGGTGTTGATTTCGTTGTCCTGTTGGGCTTTTCGGTGTGCAGATAGCAATTCGCTCAAGATAAAACACTGCGGGGCTTTGGCAAGAAAACACTTGCTACGGTCGGTGATGGTTTGTATTTTACCATTCTCGGTGGTAACAATGGTTTCTACTGCTGGCACAACCGTAATAGCAGAGCCATGCTGCCGGACACTCTCAATGCACTGGCTAATCAGTTTTTCACTGGCAAATGGGCGGACGCCATCGTGCACCAATACTACTGAATTAGCAGGGCAGTGCTTCTCTAATTCTACCAATCCATTGTATATCGACATCTGTCCTGTTTCTCCGCCCTCAACTATCCAACGGACTTTAGTTAAGTTGTATTTCTCGACCAATTGCCATAAATAGTCAATCCAATCGGCTTTGCATGCCACAACGATATTGTCTATCTTTCGGTGGTTCTGAAAATTCTCGAGCGTATAGACAATAATCTCTTTTCCATGCAGTTGTAGAAATTGCTTGGGGCGACTGGTAGTATTCATTCTACTACCGCTTCCGCCTGCAAATATAAGGACATTATTCATATTATGGGTGCGTGTTATGTTGGTAGGATTGCGTACTTTGTGATGAGTTGGTGTTGTTGTTTATGTATGCGTTGGTGGCGATGTGGTTATCTGTTTTGTTCGGGTGTGCCGCTCGTTGTTTTTCGTGGGGGTATCATTGGGAGTAGGGCGTTGCATAGGTGGCATACGGAAACACCCTGCAAAGGTACATCTTTTTTTTAGGGTATGCAACGGTTCGTGGGGAATTTCGTGGTGTTACGACAGTGCTTGCTGTTGGAGTTGGCGGAGAATGGTGGCTCGGGTGTATGCCCATAGTTGGGTATAGACTTTTCGTGTGCCAGAGGTGGGGTCGTCGGGCGTGTTCAGTTCGGAATAGTGCAGTTGGTTTTGGAAGCGTTGTTCCCAATAGGCACGGGTCTCGGGGTTGTTGAGTTGCTCGGAGGTCAGGCGGCACGCCTCTCGAAAACGGTTGATCTTATCGAGTTCTGCGCCTTTTGGCGGGTTCTTCTTCCAGTCACGAGGGTTCGAAATGGTGTATGCCTCTTGAGGGCCTTTCTCAATCGCACGCCTGCTCCTGACATTCGGGGACTTGCGACGATAGACGATGTCGGACTTCTTGCTGAGTTTTCCGTGTAAGGACTCAAAGGTGCCTTCTAAAATAACTTCTGCCATAGGAAAGATTTTAATTTATTGTTTATAGGGTTTGATTTGCAAATGTTAGCGTCTATTGTTATTTGTGGGATGGTATTTGGGTGTGTTTCTTGTTGAGTTTGTATTGAATAGGTTCGGTGTTCATTCGGAGTTGGTTGCTTTATCACATAAGAATCACATAAGAATCACATAAGAATATCATAAGTTTGTCATAAGAATCTCATATAGAGATTATATGGAGGATAAAGAGAAATATGCTGGTAGGTAAGTAGAATGGAAAGCGAAATTTAATAGTTTGTAAATCTGTAAATTTATAAAATTCAGTTGTGTTGAGGCGGGTAATTATAGGAGGTAAGAAAGATAGTTGTCGGGGGTGATGATGTCGGTATGGGCAGGAGAGTAGGTTGTGAGGAATTGGTTCGGGAACTTGGTGGTCTGCTTCTTGGTTATGGCAAGATTTTTGGATTATGTTCCAAAAATATGGCAAGATTTTGGGAATAGGAGAGCGGTTTAGAAACCTCAGGCGAGGTGTACGCGGGAAGGATGAGTCAGAGATGTGTCTCTTGGCGGGCAGAGAGAAAGGCTTCCAGATAGGCACGCTGCCACTTGCGGTCAGGCTCCATGTAATTGCCTTCGCCCCACTCGTTCCACGACTTGATAAAGACCATCTTGTTATCCTTGTGCTGTATCTTGCTGAATACCTCCAAAACATGCTTTTTGAACAGTTGGGGTGTACTGCCGACCCACATTATTCCCCAACGGCCACTACGCGGGCTATGGTCCCAGTTGGGCATGATAGTGGGCACAATGCGTTCGTCTTTGGCTTCGTCGGAGACCATCTCTCGGATAACACTCTTGTAGCGGAGTATCTTGGGAATCTTGAACAGTTTGCGCAGTCCGCCATTGATATAACGCCAGACCTGTGAATGATTGTGCATGGTGGCATACATCCGACACGAAATCATCTCGGTGAAGCCTTTGGCGAATATCTTGTCGGTTTCAAATTTGCTTTCTTCGGTGTATGCGATGATTTTCACACCGCCGAGTCCGTTGGCTTTGGCTAATTCGTTCCAAATCTGCAGATATTTCTCGATATTAGGTACATCTAACGGTTTGTAGATGACGAACAAGGGGCATCCGTCTTCTTTGATATAGCGTGGGTCTTGGAAATAGGGTAGAACCTCGTAGAAATAGTCACGGATGTCTTGCTCGTCGCCATACTTCTGCTCGATAAGCATTTTTCCACTTACTTTGCCTTTGTCGGCATTGTTCCAACTCTTTGCCATCCAACTATGGTTTGCCCAGCAGAGCATGAAAGGAAAATCTGGTTTGCCGGAAGATAGTACTTCTTTGAGCGGTCTGTCCATAAGGTTATGCCCTTTGCTGAGGCGATAGTAGTAGTAACACAAGCCATCGATACCATACTCACGGGCAAGTTGCGCTTGGGCTTCTCGGGTCTCGGACAGGCGTAGGTCGTAGAACCCCAGTTCGCCAGGGAGTTTGGGTTGCTCATGTCCTGGGAACAGGCTGCGGGCGCGTGCGACACTAATCCATTCGGTATATCCTTTGCCCCACCATTCGTCATTCTCTTTGAAAGGGTGGAACTGGGGAAGATAAAATGCTATTACTTGGGCTTTTTGCATGCTGGTATTGAAATTGTGTGAGGGAAAATCTATTCGATGTGTTTGATTACTTTGGCGGGAGAGCCTGCTGCGACAGAGTAGGCAGGGATGTCGTGGGTGACAACGCTATTTGCTGCGATGATAGCACCATCTCCTATTGTTACGCCGGGCATAATGCAGGCATTTTGTCCTATCCAAACATTATTGCCGATATGTACTGCTCCTTTGGAATATAGTGGGCGTTGATTGGGTGGCATCTGCAATTCTGCAAGTGTGCTATTTTGCCCATGACTATTGTCGGTGATTAGCACATTAGGACCGGTCAGTAGGTTGTCGCCAATGATAATTTGGTGGATGGCGGTGATATGTGAGTTGTCACCGATAGAGCAGTTGTCACCCATTGTGATTATGGGCGTGAAATGTTGGTCGTGATAGGTGTCCCATGCAGTGAGGATACAACCTTTTCTAACAGTGCAATTACTTCCAATGCTAATATATTTGCCCCCTAAGAAATTGTTTAATGTGGGTATAATACGGCTTTTTGCACCAAACTGCTTCATCTGGCGGGCATAGTAGCCAGTATAGAGGTAGGTGTATGCTGCCTCGATATTTTGGCGTAGGCGCAGCGGGTGCAGGTACGACCAGAGGCGACCGATGTATATTAGCATTTGTTTGAGCATATATCTTGATAGAATTGATAAACTTGTTGTGCGTTTTGCTCGGTAGTGTAGAGTTTGGAAACGGTAAAATATGCCTGTTCAACCATTTGTTGATATTGGTTGATTGGTGCGTTGGAAACATCAACAAGATGTTGTATCAACTCTTTTGGAGTCTTATAGCGTAGGGCTATTTCTGTGCCTGTTAGTTGCAGTCCATTGTCTAATTGCTCTTTAGTTCCTGCAGTGTCGTGTGCAATAACGAGTGTTCTATTATACATTGCTTCCGGCATGACGCGTCCGAATCCTTCGCTGAGAGATGGAACGACAACAGCTTTGGCTTTCTGTTCCCATTGCTCAATATCTTTTATCTCATCTAAAAAGATGACTTGTTTTTCGAGATGTTGTTCGTTTATGAATGTCTGTAGTCGATGTATATAGTTTTTGTCAGTTGCGGCACCAGCAATGTATAAAGGGAATGCCATTTGCACTTGTTGAGTGTAGGCGGAATAGGCTTGTAATAATTCATATACCCCTTTGCACGGCTCTATATGACCTGCGAATAAGAAATAGTTCTTTTTGCTCTCTGTGTTTTGTACGATTGGCTTGTCCGATAATATCCCGTCGTATATAACTCGTGAAGAAGAAACTCCGTTTAATTTGTTGTAGTGTTGAATGTCTTGCGTGATACAAATAGTGTAGGAGTTAGGGCGTCTGTACTTGCGTAACTGCTGTTCTTTATAGTAGTAAAAATAAAGGTGAAAGTCTAATGCTCCGTATTCGCGTATATGCCATATATTGGGAATGTGGAGATGCTGTGCAGCATGAAAACCGATATTAATCACACTGACATTGGTGTGTATAATGTCCGGTTGTATCTTGCGGCAGAGTCGCTCTACCTTTTTTGTTGCAGTGAAATTTACCCATATCCGTCCACATAGGCGTGGAAGCCACATCAATAGGTCGTGCATGGAACGACATGGTGGATAAACAGCCATACGGTAAGTGTATGCATATACCGGTATCCCCAAAGTTTGCAGGTCTTGGTATAATCCTTTTGTATTCGGCAAAATAACTGCAGCTTCCACCCCCATTGCATGTAATTTCTCAAGCATCAGCATAAAAGACTTGCTTGCGCCGCCTTGTGTAGAGGTGGAAGAAAGTATGTAGAGGACTTTCATAATTATAGCCAATTGGGTTGTAGTTGTTTTTCTATTTTTCTGCTTTTGCGAATGACAGGAATTTTTGTAGATAGCATACACAAAGACAGAAAGAAGGAACCGATACGATATTGTTTCTCTCGCAAGCGGTAGGCGTAGCAAGTCCACAAGATACGGAGTATTTCAATACACCGTTGTCCCACTGTGAGGTTGATATTGGTACAAGTCAGTGTGAGCATATTGTGCAGCCATTGGGCATTCCATACTTTCTTGTTTCCATATCCTTGACGGTCGTGAAATATGCGTGCAGAGGGGACGAGAATTACTTTAATATGGTGATATACAAGGCGTTGATAATAGTTGTTGTCTTCGGAATAGTGGAAGAATAAAGGATTGAAGCCACCAATCTGTTCTAATAGATTGCGTGGCATCAACCAACACGCCGCACAGATTTCGCCGCAGATATACGATGATTTTATGCCATTGCCGGCATAGGTATCGTTGATAAGGTCTGCACAATGGTAGAGTGAGTTTTGTCGGAAACTATTATCGACTTTTGAACCATCGCCATTCATGTGCATTGGGGATAACAATGATTGGCTGTCACTTTGCGCTAACATAAGTTCGAGCGCATTTGGGGCAATTGCAGCATCTTGATTGAGTAGTAGGACATAGTCGGCATTGTGGGCTAAGGCATAACGCATGCCAATATTGTTCGCTTGTCCGAAACCGAGATTGTTCTCTTGCGGAAAGAGGATTGCTTCTGGATATTGCTCGCGAATATAGGGTAGGGTATCGTCTGTGGAGCAATTGTCGATAACAAGCGGAATAGTCGCTACGGTTGACTTGCGAAGACTTCCCAAACAGAAATCTATCCAGTGGTGACCATTATAGGTAACTATGATAGTGTAGATGAGCATTACTTGAACTTGAATTTATATTTGAATAGCAGGTAAGTGATTAGCATTAGCAGTATGCCTGCTGTCGTATAATGTCCGACAAAAGGCCATGCGAACAAACCATAGGTATAAAAAGTAACAAATATAGACAAGATAAATAATTTGTAAAACTCTATTGATTGCCATTTGTATTTGATAAATATACCGAAAAGAGCAATGCAGAATATGCAAACGATGTATCCCACCCATCCTAAATCAAGATATATTTCACCACCAAATGAACTAAAATTGTGAACTATAATGTTTAGGCTATTTTCAATACTGGCATAATGTTCGACTAATGAAAACTGATGATGATAAAATAATTTATTGAGAAGGGGGAAAATACGCTCAGTGGAGTGAGGAGAATTGTCTCCATAGGAAAAGACTGCACAAAAATTATTGATAGATTGTCCTGCGTATCCAATGAATGAATTTAAGGCATTATCTGCGCCATCATCAAATCGAGAAAGAGTAATGGATAGGATTAAAAGAACTATTAAGCCTGCAATGGTTCCTACAATGATACCGATTTTCTTTTTGATGGATTTCTCTATGTATTGTGAGAATAAGGCGTATATAATATAGAAGTTTAACATCCAATAAATAGGAGCGGAGCGTCCTGCAATTTTGATGGATTGAAAAATACCAATTGTAGAAATAATGAGCAGGAGAACTCCCAATATACTCTTTTTTGTATCAAATGAAAATATGTACATTGAAAGAATAATGGAGAGTACTTGAAAACAAGAAGACATCAATAATAAGGGTAACACCATGAAATAATTCCGTTTCCCATCATCAAAATGATTGTCCAAATCGTCATAATGTTCGTTTTTTACTGATAAAAAGTCTCTGGAGGAGATAATTTGGATAACATCATTACCTATAGAAATCAATGATATAAAAGCAGTAATAATCAAAATCCAAATAAGTAATGTGAATAATTGTTCTTTACTCTGGTCAATTGGCTTAAGTTGTAATCTTGAAAGATAATGGAAAGGCAGTAGAGTTATTGTCCATTGAAAACAGTAAAGTAGTAAGGTTAGTAGTGAGTATGCTTTTATGTTGATACCATATTCGCCATATAGGTTTAGGATGTCAATAAGAATAGCGAATAGAGATATTAATACTAAGATAGAAGAAGTAGCACTTCCAATATTCCAATGCTTTTCTTTTTTCCAAAAGAATAAAGTTAAACATGAAAAATATATAAATGGAATAAGTATCATCGTTTATTATCTCTTTTAATTATTGTTGCTACTCTTGTCAAATCTTTCCAACCGAAGAGTAGACATTTGGTTTGGCAAGTGAATGTATGGCGATAGGGTGAAATGAATAGAGAAGAGAAATAGCCGGCAACGAGGTTACTGACAATTGCAATCCATGCAGCAGCAATGACTCCAAAGCGTGGTAGGAGTAAGTAATTAAGCAGTATGCAGGTAATACACCCTGTTGTATCTCGGATAAGCGTCCATTTCTGTAATCCCTCTGCGACTATCATTTGACCTGCTACATTACTGAATGCTATGCTTACTGCTTTGAAAGACAGTACTTGCAATATGGGTACGGAAGGAAGGTATTGTACACCAAAAGTATAGCGGATAAGCGGATAAGAAAGCAGGGATACTACAATAGAACAGAGAATAGTACTCCAAACCGTAATGTTCATAAATTGTTGGTTCTGGCGACGATACTCCTCTTTGTTTGTTTTCCATAGGTTAGATATGATAGGCATATAGGTTTGGCAGATAGTTATGGGTACGAACATCAGCACACTGACGAAGGCGGAGGCTGTAGAGAAATAGCCAACAGCTTCTTTGTCGATCATATTGCCAATCATAACTTGGTCGATGCGCTGGTAGATAACGACTGCAGCACCGCTCAAGAGCAAAGGAAAGGACTCCTTAATCAGATACTTGGCGGTTGCTCGGTCGAAAGTCCAGAGAGTGGGCGAGGCTATTTTCTTGCGGTAAGAGAATAGGTACCCGCCGGCAATAAGCACCGTATCGAACAGCGTGGCAGCAATGAACCACACCAAAGGAGCATGGAGCAAGAGAAGTACGACCTTGATAGCAGCACCTATAATAGTACGGCTAATCTCGGTTTTGACAATATATTCGTTCCAAACAATGGAGGTGAAGTAGTTGCGGATGACGCTAAAAGTCTCCATTATCATGCTCAGTGAATAGAGTGTGATCATCCACTTGGTAAAGGTGTCTGCTTCGAATAGCCATGCCGTGGCGATGACAAGCACCATCGTAATGGCAGCAAAGATTAGTTTCAGCCCGAAAGCCGTACCGAGAATGGTGTTGGCTTCTCCAGACGGAGTTCGTCCGTACTCGCCCGTGCCTTGACATTTCGCTTCTTCGCGTATCTCGATGCTGTTCAATCCAAACGATGCAAAGACTTGGAATAGAGCGACATAACTTGTCACATAACTCATCAGACCATATTGCTCGGGACCCAAATAGCGGGCGACAAAGATACCCACCAACAGACTACCGAGCAGCGTAACTACCTTGCCTGTAACTGCCCATAGCAAGTTACGGAAGACCTTTTTCTTGGTCTCGGAGAGGTTGAGTCGGTTGAGTATGCGGTCAATGATAGACATTGGTGCTTGTCGTGTAGATGCGTTGAGGTGTTGTTGAATAGGTTATTGGATGGTGAGGGTAAGGGGAGTTAGTCGCGGCGGAAGAGGTCGCGGGTATAGACCTTTGTCTGTACATCGTCCAGGCAGGTATCGTAGCGGTTGGCTATGATGGCTTGGGACTGTGCCTTGAACTGCTCTAAGTTGTTTACTACTAATGAGCCGAAAAAGGTAGAGCCGTCGGGTAGAGAAGGTTCGTAGATGATAACTTGTGCTCCTTTGGCTTTTACACGCTTCATAATGCCCTGAATGGAGGACTGACGGAAGTTGTCGGAGTTTGATTTCATCGTCAGACGGAAGACACCAATCGTACAGGGGTGCTCCTCACGGGCGTTGTATGAGCCGTTGTTGTAGTAGTCGTAGTAGCCTGCCTTGGCTAATACACGGTCGGCTATAAAATCCTTGCGGGTTCGGTTGCTCTCGACAATGGCTTCTATCAAGTTTTCGGGGACATCCTGATAGTTGGCAAGCAACTGTTTGGTGTCCTTGGGTAGGCAATAGCCGCCGTAACCAAAGGATGGGTTATTGTAGTGCGTGCCGATACGCGGGTCGAGGCATACGCCGTTGATAATATCTTGTGTGTTCAAGCCTTTCATTTCGGCGTAAGTATCCAATTCGTTGAAATAACTGACGCGCAGGGCAAGATAGGTGTTGGCAAAGAGTTTGACTGCTTCTGCCTCGGTGAAACCCATATAGAGGGTGTCGATATTCTCCTTAATCGCACCTTCTTGCAATAGTCGTGCAAAGGTGTGGGCGGCTTCGAGCAGGCGTGTATCATGGAGGTCGGTGCCGACAATGATACGGGAGGGATATAGATTGTCGTAGAGTGCTTTGGACTCGCGCAGAAACTCCGGTGAGAAAAGAATGTTCTTACTACCCAATTTGTTGCGAATTGCTTCGGTGTAGCCAACGGGGATGGTCGATTTGATGACCATAATAGCATTAGGGTTCACCTCCATAACAAGGCGGATGACATCCTCAACGGCAGAGGTATCGAAGTAGTTCTTCTGGCTGTCGTAGTTGGTGGGTGCGGCAATGACAACATAGTCTGCCTCGCTATATGCCTTTCTCCCATCAAGCGTTGCCGTCAGATTGAGCGTTTTCTCTGCCAAATACTTTTCGATATATTCGTCGTGAATAGGCGATTCACGGCGGTTGATTTTGTCGATCTTTTCGGGTACTATATCAACAGCCAGCACACGGTTGTGTTGGGCCAATAGTGTGGCGATAGACAAGCCTACATATCCTGTTCCTGCAACTGCGATGGTCATGTGTTTTTATGATTTACAATTTTACAATTTGTAATTTGACAATCTGCATTTCTAAATTATTTGCAAAGGTACGAGTTTTTTGTGGAATAGACAAATGGTTGGAGTTGAGTGCGGGGAGGAGAGGGTTATCCAAGTGAACTAAGGGCTTGTCCGCAGGCGGGGCGCCCGTGTAAGTATGGATGGAGTACCCAATTTCGTCACACTTTTGTATATAAGTTGTCACACCTTTCTATACTCGTCCTATACTCATCCTATATTCGTCCTATACTCATCCTATATAAAACCTTGCTAAATTGTTTAATAGTGAGAGGGTTATGAAGGTTTGGCAAAATTGGGGTGTTTTGAGGTTGAAATAGAGAGGGAATGAAGGGGGTGTGTTTGGAATTGTTGTGTGGCAGGGTGTTTGGTTCATTGAGAAAAAAACTTTACCTTTGCAAGATATATCGATTGAAGGATATGATGAAGAAAGTCTTATTGTATGGTATGGTCTTGTTAATGCTGACGGGTTGTGAGTATATTCGTCAGCGTCAGACGGGCAGTGCAGTGGTGACGGTATGTGGAGAGTCGTTGCATGAGATCGATTTGGAGGCGGTGACCTCTTCGGCTCGAAATCCGGAGGACAGTGCGATGTTGGCGGATGATTATATCCGTCGTTGGGCAACGAACCTGTTGTTGTATGACAAGGCGAAGCGTTCGTCGTCGGATGCGGATGCGATAGAATTGTTGGTGGAAGATTATCGCAGGACATTGTATGTTCATGAGTATGAGCAATCGTTGGTGGACAGCAGGATGCCGAAGGAGGTATCGGAAGATTCTGTAGTTGCCTTTTACGAGCGTCATTCCGAGCGTTTTGTTCTGAGGGAAGATATACTGCAGGGAATGCTTATTGTTCTTTCGAATGATGCGCCTCATTTGGACGATTTGCGCAAGTATATGGGTGATTTGACGGATGATAATTTGGAGAATATAGAGAAGTATGCGTATCAGTATGCTACCTCTTATGACCTATTTACGGACCAGTGGCGGAGTTTGCACAGTGTGATGATGAAGATGTCGGTTGGTTCGAAGGATGTGGAGCAGGAGATTCGTCATAACCAGTTGATAGAGAGCAAGGATTCGACCCGTATCAGTCTGTTGCGGGTGACGGCCAGGCATTTGGCAGGAGAGGCGATGCCACTGGATTATGCCCGTTCGGAGATAGAAAAAGTGTTGTTGAATCAGCGTCAAGTACAGTTTTTGCAAAGGCAACGGGAAGAGATGTATCAGCAAGCGATACGGCAGAAGAAAGTTGTGTTTAACACTAATATAGAGACAAAAGATAGGAGCAATGATGAAACGAAATAGGACAGGCTTGGTTGTGTGTATGTTGTTGGCCGCGACGCTGTTGTCGGCGCAGGACAATGTGATAGATGAGGTGATATGGGTAGTAGGCGACGAGGCTATATTGCGCTCGGAAGTGGAAGAGGAGCGTCTTCGTGCGCAGTATGAAGGTCAGGAGATTTCGGGAGATCCGTATTGTGTGATACCAGAGCAGTTGGCAATACAGAAGTTGTTTTTGCATCAGGCGGAGTTAGATTCGGTGGAGGTGAATGAATCGACGGTAGCCACTCAGGTGAATATGCGTTTGAACTATTACATCTCGCAGATCGGTTCAAAGGAAAAGTTGGAGGAGTATTTCCGTAAGCCTATGTCGGAGATGAAGGAAGATATGACCACTGCCGTCCGTAATCAGATGATTATTCAGCAGATGCAGCAGAAGTTGACGGAGAATATCAAATCGACGCCAGCGGAAGTGCGTCGTTATTATTCTCAGTTGCGTTCGGACAGTATTCCGACAGTACCTGCGCAGGTAGAGGTACAGATTATCACTTTGGACCCGCCCGTTCCTCAGTCGGAGATAGACCGTGTGAAGGAGCGTCTTCGTGACTTTACGGAGCGTGTGAACAGCGGGAATGCAGACTTTTCGATGTTGGCCCGATTGTATTCGGAAGACACGGAGAGTGCGAAGCGTGGCGGAGAGTTAGGCTTTGTGGGAAAGGGTCAGTTGGTACCTGAGTTTGCGGATGTGGCGTTTAACTTGAATGATTCACGGAGAGTGAGCCGAATAGTGGAGACAGAGTATGGCTACCATATTATTCAGTTGATAGAGAAGCGCGGGGACAGGATAAATTGCCGTCATATTCTTTTGAAGCCTCGTCTTTCTCAGAGTGACAAGACGGAATCGATAAACAAATTGGATTCCATCGCCAATCTTATCCGCACGGGTAAGGTTACCTTTGAGCAGGCAGTGGCATTTTTCTCACAGGACAAGAACACGGCAATGAATGCTGGTGTGATGATGAATCAAGAGACCGGTACGACGAAGTTTGAGTACCAGTCGTTGCCCCCGGAGATTGCTCGTCAGATACACGGGATGAATGTGGGTGAGATAAGTCGTCCGTTCCTAATGATGGACGAGATGAAAAACAAGGAGGTATGTGTGATCGTGAAGTTGAAATCGAAGACGGATGTTCATAAGGCCAATCTGGTAGATGATTATCAGACCATTCGTATGATGTATGAACAGCAGGAGAGTGAAGCCTTTCTGCACAAGTGGATACTGCAGAAGCAGAAAGATACCTACATCATGATAGATCCGAAGTGGCGTGGTTGCGACTTTGAGTTTCCGGGCTGGGTGAAAGAAAACTAAAAGACAGGATAGATGGTGAATATATCTCGCAGATTGGCAGTGGTATGTATGCTTTTTGTGTGCGTGTGTTATGCCCATGCGCAGCAAGAGACATTGGTGTACTTGGAACGCTGCGAGACACTTTCTTTTGATGAGAAACTGCACCCTGATGCGCAATTACTGAAGGGGGATGTTTGCTTCCGTCATGAGGAGGCGTATATGTATTGTGACAGTGCTTATTTCTATGAGAAAGCGAATTCTTTTGATGCTTTTGGTCATATCCGCTTTGTACAAGGAGATACCTTGTCGGGTTACGGGGATATGTTATACTATGACGGAAATACAAAGATTGCCCGTTTGCGGAAGAATGTCCGGTTAATCAACAGGAATACGACACTTACAACAGACAGTTTGAACTACGACCGTATTCATGATATTGCTTATTACTTTGAGGGAGGCGAGTTGTGTGATTCACTGAATGTACTGACATCATGGTGGGGGCAATATACACCTTATGACAATCGTGCCGTCTTTCGTGATGATGTGGTGTTGAAACATCCGAAGTTTGTGCTTGTTGCGGATACGCTGAATTATAATACAGAAACACATATTGCAGAGTTACAGGGTCCTACGCGAATAGATTACGGAGAGGAAACAACGATTCTTTCACCCCGTGGCTGGTATAATACTCAGAGCGAGACAACGCTATTGATGGATCGTTCGCAGATTATACGAAGGGATGGCAAGACCTTGACGGGGGACTCTCTTTTCTATGACAAACAGCGAGGTTATGGAAAGTTATACGAACACTTTGAGATGACTGACAGCGTCCGCAAAGAGACCTTGTATGGTAATTATGGCGAGGTTTATGAAGACGGGAAGCGAGGTTATGCTACGGATAGTGCGTTGTTTGTAGATTGGTCGAGCGAGGATTGGCTATATATGCATGCAGATACATTGTTCACAGAAGAAGTCTTTTGCCTAATGCCCATCTTGCAAGAGAAAGACAGTCTGTCGCCTGATTCTGTTCTTATCTTTGTGGCACCTGATACTGTCTGGAAAGACACCTCTTACCAGCGTGTTCGTGCCTACTACGGTGTTCGTGTGTATCGACAAGATATGCAGATGGTGTGCGACTCGTTGGTGTATGTTAGCAATGATTCAGTAATGTCGTTGTGCGGTGCTCCAATCTGTTGGAGTGATGAGAACCAAGTATCTGCGGATACTATCTATGTGTTTATGAAGAATGCGACGGTCGATTATGCACATGGGATAGGCAATGCTTTGGCGATTAAACAAGAAGACTACGACAAGTATGACCAGATGGCAGGTAAAGAGATGTTTGCTTATATCCGCGATGGTGAACTAAGGAGGGTGGAGGTGAATGGCAACGCAGAAACTATCTTCTTCCCTCAAGAGGATGACGGTAGTTTTATCGGGATGAATAAGACCCAGAGCAGTTATGTAAAGATATATCTGCGAGAGAAGAAGATAGACCATATTGTCTTCACTGCGACCACTATCGGTTCGCTGCACCCGTTGGATAGTATCTCCTCGAACGAGGCATACTTAGGCGGCTTTTTCTGGGCGGATGCTCTGCGCCCGAAGTACCCTGGTGATGTGTTTATGCGTACGGACAGGAGTGCTATACAGAAGAATGCTATTGACCAACACAGCGAGAATGACACGCCATTGCCGAGCAATGAAACATCTGCCACGAACGCTTCCAAACGCTCGAACAAAGATACAAAAACGAAAATACCTACATCGAAGAAATAATGAAAAAAACTATCATTGCGCTATTATTGCTTTGCTCTTTTGCATTGACTGTTGAGGCTCAGAATCAATCTTTAGGATTCGAAATGGGTTACACTCAACCGATCTTGCGTGAGAACCCCGCATCAGAGAAGAAAAAACTGCCTAATGTTACCAAACTGAACGGCTTGAAATTAGGATTGGTTTACGATGCCACCTTAGTCAAGGGCTTTGGTTTCCGCCTTGGTGTGAACTATATCTATGCTGGCAATCACACAAAATGGCAGTCGGAAAGCACTTTCTCTACGGCACAGAAGATAAAGTACAGTAATCAGATGCACACTATAGAGATACCCATTGATTGGCAGTACAAGTTTGAAATTGCCAAAGAGACCTATCTCATCCTTTATACAGGTCCCGCCTTCCAATACACTTTCGCCTTTGACAAGACAACCTATCGTAAGAACGAACTCACTCAAGAATCGGAAGTAATAAAGAAGCCCCACTTTCGTGTGGACAACGACGAAGATGGCATCTACGATTATCGTCCATGGAACCTGACATGGGGTGTCGGAGCAGGTTTCCAATATCAAAATTACTATATCCGTGGAGGGTACGACTTTGGTATATTGAACCACTATAAAGACACCTTCTTCGACAATCCCTCCAACACGAGTGCTGAATATCGTATGCGAGGCAGGTTCGACCAGTGGTCAATCCGTATAGGCATCTATTTCCTTAACTTCTAAACCTGCGATGATACCGAAAGAAACCATCGACCGTATCTACGCCTCTGCTCGTATAGAGGATGTTATATCCGATTATGTGACGCTCCGCAAAAGGGGTGCCAACCTCATCGGATTATGTCCTTTCCACGAAGAGAAGACTGGCTCTTTCACTGTATCACCCGCCAAAGGAATCTTCAAATGTTTCGGCTGCGGAAAGGCGGGCAATGCCGTTAATTTCATAATGGAGTACGAGCAGTGTACCTATGTGGAGGCATTGCGAACCCTTGCCAGAAAGTATCGCATCGAGATACAAGAGAGGGAGCAGAGTGATGAGGAACGCCAGGCACAGACCGAACGGGAAGCAATGTTCATGCTCAACGAGTGGGCAAACGAATGGTTCCAGCATAATCTCTGGGACACGGAAGAGGGACGAAACATAGGACTCAAGTACTTCCTCGAAAGAGGCATCCGTGAAGACATCATCCGTAAGTTCCACTTGGGCTATTCTCCCGAGAAGAATCTACTCTATGCGGCAGCCCACGACGCCAAGTTCAGCGATAAATTGCTGGAGAATACCGGTCTCTGTGGCAAGTCCTCCTACAACTACTACGACCGATTCCGTGGTCGCGTCATCTTCCCTATCTACACCGTATCGGGTAAGACAGTCGCTTTTGCCGGTCGTATTCTCAAGCAACAGGACCATGTCGGCAAGTATGTCAACTCTCCCGACTCCTTGCTCTACTCCAAGCAGAACGAACTCTATGGACTGTCTTTCGCCAAGCAAGCCATCACCAAACAAGGAACTTGCTATCTGGTCGAGGGGCAGATGGATGTCATCTCCATGCACCAGGCAGGTATAGAGAATGTCGTTTCGTCCGGCGGTACGGCACTGACCAGACATCAGATATTGTTGCTGCACCGTTTCACCGACAATGTAACCGTCTTGTACGATGGTGACGCAGCCGGAATTCACGCAGCGCTCCGAGGGATAGATATGTTGCTTGAGCAAGGCATAAATGTCAAGGTAGTCCTCCTACCCGATGGCGAAGACCCCGACTCCTTCGCCCGTAAGCAGAACGCTGCCGATTTCATACAGTTCATTAAGTCCAACCAGCAGGATTTCATCCGGTTCAAAACCAATCTCCTCTTACAGGACTCCGAACACGGTACCATCGAGCGTAGTGCTGTCATAAAAGACATTGTCCAGTCCATCTCCGTCATACCCGACCGTATTAAGCGCGAACTCTATGCTAAAGACTGCAGCGAATTGTCGGGCATTCCAGTGGAGAGCATCCGTGATGACATCCGCGATATGCGAAGCAAGGCGGAAACCGACCGCAAGAAACGAAGTCAATACGCCCAACGCTCCAACGACAATCTACCCCCACAGGACACTCCTTCCGCCGGCAATACCACACCCTCCAACACCCGACAGCCTGTCGATACCAAGTCGACCGACAACGCTCCGACCTCCACCAAAACCACCTCGCTCCAACCATCCAACCTGATTGACAATAAGTTGGACGAGAATATCCGCAACCTCCTGCAAGTATTGGTCCGTTATGGCGAAAAGATACTCTATACCGACGACGAAGGAACTGCCATCACAGTCGGGCAATATGTCCTTACCGACATCGACAATGACCGGATAGAGTTCGAAAACACCATCTACAGCAAGGTGATAAACGAACTCCGAACCCACCTCAACGAACCTGGCTTCCGTGCAGAAACCTTCTTCCGTAATCATCCCGACCCACAAGTGAGCAGCCTCGCAAGCAATCTTATCAGCGAAAAATACACCTTGAGTAAGATTCACGGCAAGAAAAATATCTCGGAGAATGTAAGTGTGGATGTCGAACTGTCAACCGAGGAAGATGAGTTGGAGAACTTGGTTCCCCACTTGCTCTACGAACTCAAGTTGGCTATTGTCAACAAGCAACTCAACGCACTCCGGTCCCTATTGCAGCACGCACAAGAGAACAACGACGAAGAAATGATGCTCAAACTCCTGCAACAACAGCCTCTTTTGGAGCAGGTTAAACGGGCATTGTGCGATGCGTTAGGACACAGAGTACAATAATAATAACTCCCACCATGCTATTCAGCGAAATCGTATATGGTCCCATACACAGTCGCCGACTCGGGACTTCGCTCGGCATCAATCTTATGCCGATGCAGCATAAATTATGCTCTTTCAACTGTGTCTATTGCGAATGTGGCTTCAACACACCCGTACACTCGCCGCAACTGCCTACCACCCAGCAAGTACACGATGCCCTCGAGCAGAGCCTGCGCAATCTTCGGCAACAGCATATCACACCCGATGTCATCACTTTCTCCGGCAATGGAGAACCCACCATGCACCCTGCCTTCGCCGATATTATCGACCACACCTGCGCTCTGCGTGACCACTATTGTCCCAATGCACAAGTGGCGGTCTTGAGCAATGCTACACAACTATTCCGAACCGATGTCGTCGATGCACTGATCAAGATTGACCAACGGATACTCAAACTCGACTCTGCCGTCAATGCCACTATGCACCTCATCGACCAGCCCGTCAATCCCGACCTAACGGTGGACAGCATCGTCAGTATGCTGAAGAAGTTTCACGGCAACTTCACCCTGCAAACCTGTTTCCTCAAAGGGCAATACCATAACCAAACCATCGACAATACTACACCCGAAGAGTTAACTGCTTGGTACCAACTCGTCGGGGAGTTGCAACCTAAGCATATCATGATTTATGTAATCGACCGAGCCACACCCGTCGAAACGCTGCAGAAAATCGATCCTGCCACCATGCAAACCATTGCCGAACACCTTCGCACAATGGGCTTCGGGGTGACGGTCTCTGCATAGCCCCTCTTGCCATGAAGGTTCTTGTCGCACCACTCAACTGGGGATTGGGACACGCCACCCGATGTATCCCTGTCATCGACTACTACCTCTGCCAGAACAACGAAGTAGTCTTGGCTGGCGACGGCGACAGCATGCTCCTCCTGCACAAACGCTATCCGCAGTTGAGGCATATCCAACTTCCCCCGCTGAGGCTGCACTACTCTCGAACCAACTCACAGGTAACAACTCTCTTTCGCCAACTGCCACACTTGCTGCATTGGATGTACCAAGACCATCGGACTCTACAACAACTGCTCTCTATCGAACATTTCGACTTGGTCATCTCCGACAACCGTTTCGCTTTCCATAGCAAAAGCACACGCTGCGTCTATCTCACACATCAACTGCACATTTGCTTGCCCAAAGCATGGAAAATGTTTGAACCCTGTGCAGAGGCAATACACCGTCGGATTATGAATAAATATGCCGAAGTATGGGTACCCGATACTCCGACCGAACCCTCACTTGCCGGCAGGCTGTCACATCCCGACAAGTCCCCTCGTCACCTGCATTATATCGGACATCTCTCACGATTTATGCACCTACCCGCCACACCCCAACCCGATACTTCCTACCAAGTCGTTCTGCTCCTTTCCGGATTGGAACCCCAACGAACTCTGTTAGAGAACGAAATCATCGGGCGTTATCAGTCACGCCACGAAACGCTCTTGGTCGTACAAGGCAAACCCAATGCCCCTTTCTGCAAGTTCACCAAAGGCAACATAACCATTGTCCCCTATATGGAAGATACCGAACTCGTAGCCCATCTCTTGGGCGCATCCAAAGTGATTGCTCGCAGCGGCTACTCATCCGTTATGGACTTCTCCGCTCTGTCTATCTTGCCGAAGTGCGAACTCATCCCCACACAAGGGCAACCCGAGCAGGAATATCTCGCCCGACATCTGCTAAAATATACAAACAATTCACACGGAATATAAATCACCTCTCCCTCACCCCTCCCAACAACCTCCCCTTCGCCAAGCCCCATATTTACTACCTATTCCAAAGGATTTATATAGGATCTATATAGGATGAGTATAGGATGAGTATAGGAACAACCTACAAAATACCTACAATTCCTCTCCCAACTTTCAACTAAAAAAATCTACAACCCCTTGCATGTTCAAAATAAAAACTTTACCTTTGCAAGCCGTTTCAATGCAATATTGTATAGAAACGCTAATTAACTCATTTATTTAATAATACGCTCGATTGTGCAGTGTTAAGATGTCTGTAGGTCGGGCCGATAAAACAAAACAAAGTGGATACTTTAAGTTACAAAACCATTGCGGTCAACAGAGCAACCGCCCACAAAGAATGGGTCTTGGTCGATGCTACCGACTTGGTACTGGGGCGTATGTGCTCTAAAGTCGCCAAACTCCTGCGCGGCAAGTATAAACCGTCTTTCACTCCTAATGTGGACTGTGGAGACAATGTCATCATCATCAATGCAGACAAAGTCGTTCTAACTGGAAACAAATGGAATGGCAGAACCTATGTACGCTACACCGGATATCCAGGCGGACAACGAGAATTTACTCCCGAAGAACTCAAAAACAAAGGAGCAGACCGCCTCATCAAAAAAGTAGTCAAGGGTATGCTCCCAAAGAACAGACTCGGCGACAAACTTATTGACAACTTGTATGTCTTCGCAGGGGCAGAACATAATATGCAGGCACAACAACCAAAACAAATCGATTTGAACACCCTTAAATAATGCAACAAATGGAAATGATCAATGCTTTAGGGAGAAGAAAAGCAGCAGTAGCACGCGTCTTCATGAAAGAAGGACAAGGCAAAATCACTATAAACAAAAAGGATCTGGAAATCTATTTCCCTTCGTCCATCCTGCAATATATCGTTAAACAACCATTAAACAAATTGGGTGTTGCCGACAAATACGACATTACCGTCATCCTCGACGGAGGCGGATACAAAGGACAGGCAGAGGCTCTTCGCTTGGCTATCGCTCGTGCTTTGGTCAAAATAAATCCCGAAGACAAACCTGCACTCAAAGCAGAAGGATTTATGACAAGAGATGCACGCGAGGTAGAACGAAAGAAACCAGGTCAACCGAAAGCCCGTAAACACTTCCAGTTCAGTAAGCGTTAATACATACCCTACACAAATCCTGCAGATTCTTTACAGACTACTGCAGGATTCTTTTGCTTATACAAGGCTGTTCTCGCCTGCTATGCCGAACATTTCGCATAGTGTACCATAACGCAAGAGAAAGGGATAAACAATAATAAATTAAACAATTAAAACTTATCAAAATGAGAACAAATTTCGATCAATTGCTTGAGGCTGGAGCGCACTTCGGTCATCTTAAGCGCAAATGGAATCCTGCCATGGCTCCTTACATCTTTATGGAACGCAATGGCATCCACATTATCGACCTCAACAAAACAGTACTCAAAATAGATGAGGCTGCTGAGGCTCTTAAAAACATCGCTAAAAGCGGCAGAAAAGTACTGTTTGTGGCAACCAAAAAACAAGCCAAAGAAATTGTTGCCGAAAAGGCAAAAGAAGTAGGAATGCCATACATCACAGAGCGTTGGGCTGGCGGTATGCTTACTAACTTCCCCACTATTCGAAAGGCTGTGAAGAAAATGTCCAACATCGACAAGATGATGACTGACGGTACCTTCGACAACATCTCCAAAAGAGAAAAACTGCAGATAACACGCCAACGCGAGAAACTCGAAAAAAACCTTGGCTCTATAGCAGACCTAACAAGACTGCCTTCTGCACTATTCGTAGTCGATGTATGCAAAGAGAATATTGCTGTACGCGAAGCACAACGATTAGGCATACCTGTATTCGGTATCGTAGATACTAACTCCGACCCGACACCTATCGACTTTGTTATTCCTGCAAACGATGATGCTACAAAAGCAATCGAAGTAATCCTCAATGCTGTTTGCGACGCTATCAAAGAAGGGTTGGAAGAACGCAAAGTAGAAAAAGCAGACGAGAACGCTGCTCAAAAGTCCGAAGGAGAAGCACCGGCACCAAAAGAGAGACGCCAACGGGTTCGCAAAGCTGCTCCTAAAGAAGAAGCACAAAAGGTAAATATCGAACAACCTGCGGCTGAACCTGCCGCAGAGGCTGAACCTGCTGCAGAGTAATTCGTAGTTATTAACCGATAATTAGTACTTATAATTATGGCTGTATCATTAGCAGATATAAAGAAACTGCGTGACATCACTGGCGCAGGAATGATGGATGTGAAAAAAGCACTCGAAGAAGCAAACGGCGACTTCGAAATAGCAAAAGACCTTCTGCGCAAGCGTGGACAAGCAATCGCTGCTAAACGCTCCGACCGTCAAGCATCAGAGGGATGTGTATTGGCAAAGGCTGTAGATGGCTTCGGCGCAATAGTGGCAGTAAACTGCGAAACAGACTTCGTCGCTAAAAACGCCGACTTTGTGGCTTTGGTAAAGAAAATACTCGACCTCGCTATTGCTATGCGCCCGCAAAGTATCGACGAACTCAAAGCATTGACTATCGAAGGACGAACAGTTGCTGAACTCGTCACCGAGCGTTCTGGCGTTACAGGAGAAAAAATGGAACTCGCAGACTATGCCTTCCTTGCGGCTCCAAAGGTCGATGCCTACAACCATCTCGGAAATAAGTTATCCACTCTTGTAGCGGCTGCCGATGCTAACGCAGAGCAAGAAATCGTACACGGCATTGCAATGCAAGTCGCTGCTATGGCACCGCTCGCATTAGATGCCGACCATGTACCTGCAGAGGTAAAAGAACACGAACTCAAAGTGGCTGTCGAGAAAACACAACAGGACGAGATAAACAAAGCCGTAGAAAATGCACTGCGCAAAGCAGGTATTAACCCGGCACATGTTGATACCGACGAACATATCGACTCCAATACGGCTAAGGGGTGGCTTACTCCTGAACAGGCACAACTTGCACGCGAACTAAAAGTAAGCGCAGCACAAGAAGCCGAGAAGAATGTTAATATGAAAAAAGTAGAGATGATTGCGCAAGGACGCTTGCAGAAGTTCCTTAAAGAATCGACTCTTGTAGAACAAATCTATGTTATGTCAGAAGACAAGGAACTTGTGAAAGATGTATTGCGTAAAGCAAATGTCAATATCACAGACTTCCGTCGTGTAACACTCAATGTAGATTGATAACTACATACTATATCACACAAAAAGAGGCTGCCTGAATCTGTCAGGTAGCCTCTTCTGTTAATCATATATACGGCAAGTAAAATATCATCTCATATATGTCTCCGATTTTTCAACACAGAAACATCTGTGCGCATATATATTGCCAATTCTACTTTTTGTTGTACCTTTGCACAAACATATAAACCACCAAGTCTATGGCAAGTAGTAAGCGTCTTATCGCATTGGATGTATTGAGGGGACTCACCATTGCGGGCATGATTGTAGTCAATAATCCCGGTAGTTGGAGTTATGTGTATGCTCCTTTGCGCCATGCAGCATGGAACGGCTGTACTCCTACCGATTTGGTATTTCCATTCTTTGTATTTGTCATGGGCGTCGCTATGAGCCTGTCATATAGTAAAACTGACTATCAACTCACTTGGCATACTCTTGGCAAACTGCTCTATCGTTCCTTGCTCCTTATACTCATCGGTTGGGCATTAGGCTGGTTTGGTATATGCTTGCGTACTCTGAGTAGCGGCGGAACATTAGCGGAAGCACTATGGTGGAACCCTGTACATAATCTGCGCTTTCTCGGAGTATTCCCGCGATTAGGTCTTATATCTCTCTTTGCAGGCTTGCTGCTAATGCTTTTCAAGCCCAAACGAATAGCATGGGTAGCAGGGGTGTTACTGATTATTTACTGCATCATAATAGGTGTAACACATAGTTTCGACTTAAATACGGATAACATAGTCGCTCGAATCGACATCGCTCTATTAGGTGAAAACCATATTTACCACATGGGAGGTATTCCTTTCGACCCTGAAGGACTCTTATCTACTATTCCCTGCATCGCACATGCCTTATTAGGCGCAATGGCGGGGAACTTTATTCTAACGGCAAACAAAACAGCGCAAAACGAAGATGCCAAATGGATTGCAGTAAACAGACTCTTTCTTTTCGGCACAATCATTCTATTTGCAGGCTTTCTATTAGACTATGCTTTCCCTATTAACAAGTCACTATGGTCGGCAAGTTATGTATTGGTAACTTGTGGATTGGCCTCACTCCTTTTAGCCCTGCTTATATGGATTATCGACATTTGTGGTAAGAAACGCTGGGCTGTGTTCTTTGAGAGTTTTGGAGTGAACCCTCTTTTCATCTTTGTATTGTCTAACATATTGGTCACTATCATGGCGAATATACGCTTCACAATCGGTACAGAAACCTATTCCGTTTGGAGCGCATGGTATCGTTGCTGTATGGTACCGCTATTTGGCGAACTCGGAGGCTCTCTCGCTTCTGCTCTCTCATTGGTAGCAGTATTATGGCTTATTGCACATCCGCTCTATAAAAAGAAGATTTACATCAAGTTGTAGTAATATACAGAAAGGATAGTCTAATGGCGTATGTGGCTACAATAGGTTTTTTTGATGGCTTGCACTTAGGGCATAGATACTTGCTGCAAGAACTCTTGTCACTATCATCAACCTATGCACTAACGCCATTGGTAATTACTTTCCAACAACATCCTCGTGCAGTACTACATCCCAACGATGTTCCTCCACTCTTAATGACACCTCAGGAACGGATTGAGGCTATACACGCACAAGGAATAAAGCATATAAAAATACTGGACTTCGCAGCAGTCCAAAAATGGACAAGAAGGCAGTTTATAGCCTATTTACGGCACGATCTAAAGGTGGATGTACTTCTTATGGGTTATAATCATCGCTTCGGTTCTGATGGCAATACCGACTTTGAAAACTACGAGCAGACTGCCAAACAAGAACATCTTCTCTTGTTACAAGCCAAACCCTATATAAATGCCAATATCTGTGTTAGTTCCACAAAAATACGCAATCTCTTGCTCGATCATGCAGTAGAGCAAGCAAATTCTTTATTGGCAGAACCTTATAGCCTCACAGGAAAAGTAACGCATGGTAGGCAAATAGGACGAAGCATAGGCTTCCCTACTGCCAACTTGCAACCGTTGGATAAAGACAAACTGATACCTGCGCATGGAGTCTATGCCGTTGATGTAGAAATGAACAACCAACACTACAAAGGAATACTGAATATCGGCAACAATCCCACTGTCGGCGGACAAATACAGACTCTCGAAGTGTATATACACAACTTTGACGGAAACCTCTATGATAGGTTACTAACAGTGCATTTCTTGCATTTCCTAAGAGAGGAACAACGATTTTCCTCTCTCGAAGACTTACGCAAACAGATTCTGTCCGACTGTTGTAAAGCATGGAACGAACCTGATGCCGACTTATCCAATACTCCGAACAACATTTCATAGAATATCCTGTAATATTTGTTTAACCATTAATCATAACTCACTCATGAAACGATTCACGCTATTGGCATTATCACTTTTTCTACTGTTCTCAAGTAGAGCAGAGACTATTCCTGCAACGGACTCTCGTATTACTGTTATCGGACGAACAGTAACCAACGGAACAACTGTATCTTTCGATTGGACGGCAACTACTATTCGCATTGCCTATTCAGGAAAGACCCTTACAATGAGAGCCTCCGACAGTGGTAAAAACTATTACAATTTGTGGGTCGATTGTCCTACAAGCGACGAACCCAATCGTATCATTGCTACTTATGGCAACGATTCTCTAATCACACTTATCAGTGCCGATGACCCGATTAACAAAACCCGTCGGGGTAATCACGAAGTGATACTGCAAAAACGAACGGAAGGGGAACAAGGCACCACAACACTCATTGAGTTTACTGCCGATAAATTCTACAACGCCACTCCACTATCCCAACGACAACTTGAGTTCATAGGCGATAGTTATACTTGTGGTTATGGCTCCGAGAATAGTACTAAGACCGACCGTTTTTCACCAGAAACTGAAAATGCGTCCAAAGCATATTCTGCTATCGTAGCACGCTATTTCGGTGCTGATTATATCTCTATCGCACATTCTGGTATGGGTATAACCCGCAACTACAACTCTAAATACAATGGTTGGTGGATGCCCGAGCGATATATGCAGACCTTCGATAAAGACTCCGCTCAAGCCACGCAATGGCATATTGCGAACTCCGAATTCCGTCCTGCCATGACTATTATCTACTTAGGGGCTAATGACTTCTCAGTCGCAATGCAACCCAAGTATGAAAAGTTCCGCGACCAATACTACAAACTATTTCGAGAGATAAAAAATAATTATGGCGAGAATCACCCGATACTCTGTATCACCTCTAAAGCGCACGAATATCTCTTCACCTATGTACGCGATTTGGTCAATAATTCTGGAATGGATAATGTCTATTATTTGGGACTATGCCCAGGTACTCATAACAGCGACAGCGATTTGGGAGCCGATTTTCATCCTAACTACATGGGACACCAAAAGATAGCCTATTCTGTCATCCCGCATATTGCTACAATCACTGGTTGGGGACTACAAGACTCTCCCATTCGCTAATAGAGAGCCCTCCTCTAAAATAACAGACTCTGCATATTATTTGCCTTGCAGCGTCCGCATGGCGTTCAGCACGGCGAGTACCGTAACGCCCACATCGGCGAGTACGGCAAGCCACATGTTGGCAATGCCCAGGGCAGCGAGAACAAGCACTAACACCTTGATAAAGATAGAGAAATAGACATTCTCATTGGCGATTCGGATGGTCTTGCGGGCGATGCGAATGGCGGTGGCAATCTTGCTCGGGCAGTCGTCCATCAGTACCACATCGGCGGCCTCAATAGCAGCGTCCGACCCCAGTGCACCCATAGCGATACCGATGTCCGCACGCGCCAACACGGGTGCGTCGTTGATACCGTCGCCCACAAACGCAAGCGTCTTGCCGTTGGGCTTGGCGGCGAGCAGGCTTTCCAATTGGCTCACTTTGTCTTGCGGCAGCAACTCGGCGTGGTAGTCGTCGATGCCTATCGTCTTTGCCACATAATCGGCAACCGCCTTATGGTCACCCGTCAGCATAACAGTGCGGCGAACACCTGCACTGTGCAGTGTTTCGATGGCTGACTTGGCATCGGGTTTGAGTTGGTCGGAGATGACGATATGCCCCGCATAACGCCCCTCGATGGCGACATGAATCGTAGTGCCTTGCGCCTGTTCGGAGCATTCGTGCCAGTCGGCACCAATAGCCGTCATCAGTTTGCCGTTGCCCACACAGACCTGCTTGCCGTTCACTTTTGCTCGAACACCTTGTCCTGCTATCTCTTCGACATCGTCCACCGTACATCCGTCCGCCTCGTCGGGGTACGCCTGCCTGAGCGAAATGGCGATAGGGTGGTTGCTATAACGCTCCACATGGGCGGCAAGGTGCAGCAGTTCGGTTTCCGTTATCTCGTGCGGGTGTACCAGACAGACCTGGAATACGCCGCGAGTGAGCGTCCCCGTCTTGTCGAAAACGACCGTATCGAGGCGGCTGAGTGCCTCCAAATAGTTCGATCCCTTGACGAGAATACCCTGTCTGGAAGCCCCGCCTATGCCGCCAAAGAACGACAGCGGCACAGAGATAACCAAGGCACAGGGGCAGGATACGACCAGGAACATCAGTCCTCGGTATAGCCAAGTCGGCAAGTCTGCTAGATAGCCTGCCTGCCCGAAGAACGGCGGCACGAAAGCCAGCAGCAGTGCCAGCACCACCACAATAGGCGTATATACATGGGCAAAGCGTGTGACGAACGCCTCGCTGTGCGACTTGTTTTCAGCAGCGTGTTCCACCAACTCCAGCACCTTGGCGGCAGTGGATTCGCCCGCCCGTTTGGTGGTGCGCACACGCAGTACGCCCGTCAGGTTGACGCAGCCGGAGAGAACGGTGTCGTGCGTGTGAATGGTTCTCGGCACGCTCTCGCCAGTCAGCGCAACGGTGTCCAATGCCGACTCGCCTTCGATTACTTCGCCGTCAACGGGCACACGCTCTCCGGGCTTGACCACAACCGTCTCGCCTATCTCTACTTCGTTCGGGTCGAGGGTGAGCAACTCGCCTTGTCGCTCCACATGTGCCGTGTCGGGGCGGATATTCATCAGCGACGAAATGGATTGCCGACTCTTGCCCTCGGCAATGGTCTCGAATAGTTCGCCCACCTGAAAGAACAGCATGACAAAGACGGCCTCAGGGAACTGGTTCTCTACGCCGGGAAAGAAGCCGATGGCGAGTGCCCCGAGTGTGGCAATGGACATGAGAAAGTCCTCGTCGAATACTTCGCCGTGCAGGATGTTCTCCGCCGCCTCGTGAAGTGTCTCGAAGCCGACAATGAGGTACGGCACCAGATAGAGCAGCAGCAGTTGCCAGGTCGCCAACGAGCAGGTGTGTTCCACTATGACGCACGCCACCAGCAGCACGGTGGCAATGCTGATTTTCAGTACAATCTCGCGTATTTCTTTTTTCATAATGCGATGTTTTTCAGTCGTTTGTCGTTGTGTGCCACAGGCACTTCTGTTGTGAATAGCAGGCTGTGTGCCTTCTTCTAGCGCCGCTCTTGCCTCCCTCCCGCATAATTCTCCACGGGGTGGAGTGGTGTCCATACTCCCATTCCGCGCCACTCTCGCTTCTCCCTCGCATAATTCTCCACAGGGCAGAATGGTGTTCATACTCCCATTCAGCACAGCCCTCTATTCTTTTCGACTGCAAAGGTAGTATGTTCCTGCTGCAACTCGGTTGCAAGTCCATACACTCCCCGCCATTTCCCTCGTCCCATGCCCCCGCCTTCCCGCAGCCTTTACCCGGTTAGACCGCTTCCTTTACCCAATCCGACCGCAGCCTTTGTCCTGTCTACCTACTATTTTCCCCCAGTCTACCTACTATTTTTGTCCTATTGGAATGTTATTTTTGTACTACTTTGATGCTATTAACCATGAACCATTACCGAAGCATAACCGAAGCATAACCGAAGCATTAGCGAATTATTTAGCACTTCCGATCATAAGATGACCATAAGACGACTATAAGATAATCATAAGATGACCATAGGACGACTATGAAGATAACCCTCAGACGACAGTATCATGAATCATCCCTCTTAATACCTATATCCTCTAAACTTTCCAGTTCCTCTACCCCATAAAACTCCCCTCACCTTAAAAACCCAATGGGGACGCGGGCGCACCGCCTGCAGACAACCCATCAGACCTGCCTTAGTCCCCTTGGGTAATTCAACCCTCTCCCCTCCGCCAAGCCCCATAAATACTAACAAATCCAAAGAATTTATATACGACGAATATAGGATGAATATACAACGAATATAGGATGAATATACAAATCACCCTAAAAAACACCACCCACCGAAAACCTTCAAGCAACCCTATTTATGCTTTCCAGCACAAGTAGGACACTCTCCTTTAATAACAAATGAAACGGAATGGGAACGAAAACCATCCGGCAACTGAATGGGAGGAATAGGAATCTCCTCCAAACAAAACGACTGCTGGCAAGTCTCGCAATAGAAATGAAGATGCCCGTCTGTATGCTGACACTCCCCCTCATGATGCTGGCAGAGTTCATAGTGCAATATCCCCCGCCCGTCCTCAAAAGCATGCACCACATCGCTTTCTACAAACAGCGTCAATACACGGAAGATACTCGATTTGTCAAGGGTAAGCATCTCATCCTCCATATCACGCAGACTCACAGGACGACCCAACTGCAACAGAGTTTGATAAACCAATATACGATTAACCGTCGGCTTAACTCCCTTGTTTTGAAGTCGAAGAACTATCTTTTGGGTGTCCATACTACGATAATTTAAGATATAAAGTCATAAAAATGGAGCGTTGCCTCACTTATGACAACGCTCCATCGAACGAAAAATGATTATCCGAGCATACTCAGAAGAATACCTGCCGCCACTGCAGAACCTATCACACCGGCAACATTCGGACCCATAGCGTGCATGAGCAAGTAGTTACTCGGGTCTGCTTTCTGCCCTTCAATTTGGCTCACACGAGCAGCCATCGGTACAGCACTAACGCCGGCTGAACCAATGAGCGGGTTGATTTTGTCCTTCGAGAATAGGTTCATCAATTTGGCAAACAGCACACCACCTGCGGTAGCGATACTGAAGGCAACGATACCCATTGCAAGAATAAGCAAAGTCTTCACATTCAGGAAAGTAGCACCCGTAGCAGTAGCACCCACCGACAAACCCAAGAAGATAACCACAATATTCATCAACTCATTTTGCGCAGTCTTGCTCAAACGGTCAACAACACCACACTCTTTCATCAAGTTACCAAGCATAAGGCAACCAATCAAAGGGGCTGCATCTGGCAAAACAAGCGACACGATAGCCGTGATAACAATAGGGAATACAATCTTCTCCGTCTTGCTTACAGAGCGGAGTTGTTTCATCTTAATCTGACGCTCTTTCTCTGTTGTCAACAAACGCATGATAGGCGGCTGGATAACAGGTACCAATGCCATATACGAGTAGGCGGCAATGGCGATAGGACCCAGCAAATGAGGGGCTAACTTAGAGGTCAAGAAGATAGATGTAGGACCATCTGCACCACCGATAATTCCGATTGAGCCTGCCTCTGCTGGGGTGAAACCGAGGGCGTTGGCGCAAAGGAAGGTAATGAAAATACCAACTTGCGCAGCTGCTCCCAATATCAGCGATTTAGGGTTGGCGATCAATGGTCCGAAGTCCGTCATAGCACCTACACCAATAAAGATAAGGCACGGATAAACACCCGCTTTAACGCCGATATAGAGTACATCCAACAGACCTGCGTCCTTCAGTATAGCCCCATAACTATGATAAAAGGGGTTAGCAATGGCAACCATATTTTCCGTATGGTGTGCGGCATCTACCAAAATACCATTACGAAAAGACTCTAAGATATTCGATAACTGACTACCGTCTACAATATTAGGGTCATAAAACAACTCTTGCGCTAAGAACAAGTCCCACAACTCCTGATTAAACATGTGTGCATTTGGTAGATTGGTTAGCAACATACCAAAAGCAATAGGCAAGAGCAAGAGGGGTTCATACTGCTTCTTAATAGCCAGATAAAGCAGAAGAAATGACACAAACAGCATCACAAACTGACGCCAATCTGCGTTCAAGAACCCCATAGTCTGGAAGAAACTTAATACATCACTCCACATTGTTGCAACTCAATCAACCAAGTACAACAAGCAGGTCATCCTGCATTACATTCTGTCCGGCGACTACAGCAATCTTGCTTACTACACCGTCGCAATCTGCTTGCACGGCATTCTCCATCTTCATAGATTCCAGAGTAAGCAGAGTATCACCTTTCTTCACGGACTGTCCTTCGCTAACCATTACCTTGATAATAGAACCGGGTAACGGAGAAACAATCTTCTTACCACTACCAGAACCACCTGTTTCTGGTACAATAGGCTTCGCTTCTTCTACCTTCGGTTCGGCAACTGGCTTCGCAACCTCTACCTTTGGCGCAGCAGGAGCAGCATCTACTGCTGCCGTCTCAATCTCAACGAGTTTATCATCCTGCATCACATTCTGTCCAGGCTGAACAAGTACGCTCTTTATCGTACCGCTATACTCACTGGTTACATTGTTCTCCATTTTCATAGACTCCATAGTAAGCAGTAAGTCGCCTTTCTTTACAGTCTGTCCTGCACTGACAACTACTTTAACAATGCTGCCAGGTAGCGGACTCTTGATTGCAACATCCCCCCCTGCTTGTGCTACTACTGTAGTCGAGGGGGTCTTGGCTACTGTGGGTTTAACGGAAGCGATACTCTTCGCTTGGTTTATCGCTACATGAAAGATGGTACCATTTACGGTCACCTCTGCCATTCCGCCGTTTATTTCATTGACAGTCGTATCAAACTTACGACCATCAATAGTAAATTGAAATGATTTCATTATCTATGCAAGTTATTCATACCGTACATCTTGTTATTCCATTGCGTACGGTGAGGTTGAACAATCGTTTTGGTGCTTTCTTCATCGTGCACGCTATTATAATAGAGATGGAGTGCCAGTGCAATAGCAGCCGTACTGTCCGCCGTAAGTGTAATATGCTCTGTATCATCTTTCTGCGTATGAGCCACACTCTCAGCATGTGTCTCTGCGTCTTTACCTTTAGGCTTAACACGAGGCTGCATAATCCAGCCCATCAACTTCATAACATAAACAAAGATATACAATAGCACCAACACGAGCAGAAACCCGATACCGGTCACCATCCAGATAAACGGAGTTATGCCTGTAACTTCCGTCGAAACTTCTAACAGCATCATAATTACAAGGGGATATTAGAGTGTTTCTTCAATGGGTTGGTCAAACGCTTGGTCTGCAAGTTCTCGAAAGCATGGATGATGCGCTTGCGTGTATTACGAGGCTCAATGATATCGTCAATATACCCGCGGTTAGCGGCTTGGTATGGACTGGCAAACAAGTCACGATATTCAGCCTCTTTCTCAGCAATGAACCGCTTCTTCTCCTCAGGGTCTTCAATAGCCTTGATAGCCTTGGCTTGCAGTACACCTACGGCACCACTCGCACCCATAACGGCAATCTCAGCATTAGGCCATGCATAGCATGCGTCGCCACGCAACTGCTTGCAACTCATCACGATATGACTGCCACCATAAGACTTCCTAATAGTTACCGTAACCTTAGGTACTGTAGCCTCGCCATAAGCGAACATCAGTTTGGCCCCATGGTCAATAATGCCGGCATACTCTTGCCCTGTTCCGCAGAGGAAACCGGGAACATCAACCAACGTCAGTATCTGGATGTTGAATGCATCGCAGAAGCGTACGAAACGGGCTGCCTTACGGCTGGCATCGCAGTCTAATACACCGGCAAGCCAACTAGGTTGGTTAGCAATAATACCTGTGGAACGACCGTTGAAGCGTGCGAAACCGCAGATGATATTCTTTGCATAGTCTTTCTGTACCTCCATGAAGTCACCGTTATCAACAATCAGGTTGATGATGTCCTTCATGTTGTAAGGTTTATTTGGATCATCGGGAACAATCTCATTCAGCGCCTCTTCTATACGCATGGGGTCATCGGTACATTGTACCAAAGGAGCCTCTTCCATATTGTTCTGAGGTATGAAACTGACTAATCGGCGTACTTCAGCGATAGCCTCCTCTTCAGTGGCTGCTACGAAGTGAGTAACACCCGACTTGGTAGCATGTACCTTTGCACCGCCGAGGTCTTCTACACTGACATCCTCGCCCGTAACGGACTTAACCACCTTCGGACCGGTGATGAACATATACGAGTTCTGCTCGGTCATCATAATAAAGTCGGTCAATGCCGGACTGTAAACGGCACCACCGGCACACGGACCAAAGATAACACTGATCTGCGGAACGACACCGCTGGCAAGGATGTTACGCTCGAATATCTCGGCGTAACCGGCCAAAGCGCATGCACCTTCTTGGATACGTGCTCCACCAGAGTCGTTCAAACCAATGATAGGTGCACCTAATTTCATGGCTTGGTCCATAACATTGCATATCTTCTGTGCCATCGTTTCGCTCAGCGAGCCACCGATAACGGTAGCATCTTGTGCGAAAACGAATACTAAACGACCGTCAATCGTACCCGAACCTACGGCAACACCATCACCAAGGAACACCTTCTTCTCCATACCGAAGTCATGGCAACGGTGGGTCAAGAACATGTTTATCTCCTCGAACGAACCCTCGTCAAGAAGCATATTGATACGCTCACGGGCGGTGTAACTGCCCTTTGCGTGATGTTTTTCTACTGCTGCTTCACCGCCTCCGGCCTGAGCCTTTGCACGGTTGTCAATCAGTTTCTGCAAATTATCTGTGTTCATAATTTTTCCTATTATTCTAAATCTTCTAGATTTTATAGTCTCTCTCGAACTTCTATATTTCTACTTGGGTTGCTGGCACAATTCAGTCAAAACGCCTTTCGTGCTTTTCGGGTGCAAGAACGCAATCATCAAGTTTTCAGCACCCTTGCGGGGAGCCTTGTCAATGAGTTGCAGACCGGCTGCCTCTGCCTCCCGTAGAGCCTCTTCTACATTCTCCACATTGAAGGCTACATGATGAACGCCACCACGACCACCATTTTTCTCAATAAACTTTGCAATAGTCGATTCGGGGCAGGTCGGCTCCAATAACTCAATCTTTGTTTGCCCTACCTTAAAGAACGCAGTGCGTACCTTTTGGTCGGCCACTTCTTCAATGGAGTAGCATTTTTCACCGGTCAAAAACTCGAAGAACGGCATAGCGTCTTCCAAACTGGTAACAGCGATACCAAGATGCTCAATATGAGTTGGTTTCATTGTTGATTTTGTTTTTAATATGGGTTAGTTTTTATGGTTTTTTGTGCCTTTGCTCAGACTGGCTTTCTATCGGCTGGGCATAAAGCAGAAATCTCTACAAAATTACTGCTATTCTTCAAATACCACAAACAAATTACGGAAAAATTTATTCTTTATGGAGTAATCAATATTTTCTACTACCTTTGCCTGCAAAACTACAAAAATAAGTAATAACACCAACAACCCGATAACCTCTTGCTTATGTGGATCAATCTTACCAAATTCTGGCGCATCATTTTTCTATTCGTTGCTACAATGATTGTTGTCATATCCATGCTATTCACCAATCACATTGCCAACAGCCTCGCACAAGAGGAGCGCAACAGGGTCGAAGTATGGGCGGAAGCAACACGCCAACTTATACTTGCGGACGACAATACTAACATCGACTTCTTCTCCGACATCATCGAACAGAACACCAACATACCAGTCTATATGGTCGATAAACAAGGCAACCTGCTTTCCTCACGCAATGTAAACGAGCCTAAGCATAATATCACCAAATTCTATGCCGACAAAATCGATAACCTGCGACAGACGCAAGAACCCATCGAGGTGCGTATATCGGACGATGTCGTACAGTATATCTATTACGAAGACTCCAACCTGCTGAAGCAACTCTACTATTTCCCCTTTATCCAGTTCATCGTCATCTTTCTCTTTGTCCTCATTGTCATCTACACCCTACTCATGACGCAGCGTAGCGAGCAAAACATGGTATGGGCGGGATTGAGCAAAGAAACGGCCCACCAGTTAGGCACACCCATCTCATCATTGAACGCCTGCAGTGAGTTGTTCAAACTCAATTACCCAGACGACCCTTTGGTCAAGGAAATGGATAAAGACATCCAACGACTCCAAGCCATTGCCGAACGATTCTCCAAAATTGGCTCTGCCCCCTCACTGACATCTACCAACCTGATGGAGGTCATCGCCAATACCATCGACTATATGCGCACACGCACTTCCGAACAAGTCCGCTACGCTATCGAATGGAACGGACAACCCCTCACAACCAACGATCCAATGCCACAAGTCTGTGTCGAACTGAATCAGACATTGATGGAATGGGTAATCGAAAACCTGTGCAAGAACGCCATCGATGCAATGGAAAACAAAGGCAAAATCACACTCTCTGTACAGGATGCCGACGACAAAGTCTTTATCGATATAACCGACACAGGCAAGGGCATACAACGCAAACACATCCAACAAGTTTTCCAACCCGGATACACTACCAAAACCCGTGGGTGGGGACTCGGACTGTCTTTGGCAAAACGCATTATCGAGCAGTACCACAAAGGCAAGATATTTGTCAAGCAATCCACACCGAACACAGGCACCACCTTTCGCATCGTGCTTGGAAAAAAACAGTGAAACGCAATCAATATCTTAAAGAGTAATAAGAACTCAGATTCTATCTCGCAGGCTTATCCGTTTCGGAAACAACAAAACTCCCCTCCGAAAAGCCCTGTAAATACTACCACTTCCAAACGATTTATATAGGACGAATATAGGATGAATATACCACGAATATAGGATGAGCATGGAAACAACGAAGAAAACACCTCCCGCAATCCCTCAAAAACAGAATCTCGCCCGATAAGAAACCTTAACAATCAAATGCCTCTTTCTGAACAATCATTATTCAAAAATCACCTTCAGTCAATCTCCGATTATCGCACTAAAGCACCGTCCTGTACACAAAACAGTTCTCAAAAGGCAACTCGCAAGGCAGACTGTCTTTGGCAAACAAACCGAACACGCTTGCTCCGCTGCCGGACATACTTGCATAAACCGCTCCCAAACCATACAACGCTCGTTTAATCTCACCGATACGGGGATAAGCCGCAAAAACGCTGCACTCAAAATCATTGACAACCCGACCTCGCCACTTCTCTATAGGCATCTTGATAACCTCTGGCAGAGATATTTCCGGAACACAAGGCACAACTCCCTGATACGCCGCCTTCGTATTCACCGATACTTCATTGGGCTTTACCAGCACAAACTCCCACCCGCCAAGCGACAAACGCACAGGCTGCAACCTGTCACCTATCCCCGTCGCAAAAGAGGGACTGTTCTCTATAAAAAACGCACAATCTGCACCCAACGCACCCACCTCGCGCCTCAACTCCTCTTTGCTCAATCCAAGATGAAACAACTCATTCAGCGCAATGGCAGTATAGGCAGCATCACTACTACCGCCACCTAAACCTGCCCCAGTCGGAATTTGTTTGTTCAGTACGGCTCGCACTCCGCTGATTCCATAGTGCAACGACATTTGCCGGTAAACACGCACAACAAGATTGTCATCATCCGAACAGTCCAAAACCATACCCCGTCCGCTTTCCAACGCTATCTCAGCAACCTGTTCGTCACGCTCCACACGCAACCGGTCGCACAATGGAATAGGGTAGAATATCGTCTCTATATTATGATAACCGTCATCTCTGCGTGATACAATATTCAACCCAATATTGATCTTGGCATTCGGATAAAGCAACATATTCCCTTCCTTTCTTGTATATAAACCGACCCTGACTACTCTTTGCAACCCTTGAAGGCATTCTTTCCGACCTCCACGCCCGCAGGGAATACCATTGCAGGCAGACTCTCGCAGTCTTTGAACGCCGAAGGACCTATCTTTTTGATATGTTGCGGAAATACAATACGACGGAGATTTCGGCAATTCATAAACGCCTCTTCCCCTATCGTCTGTAAACTGTCATTAAGAGTTACCTCGCGCAACTGACGGCATTCAACAAAAGCACACGCCTCTATCGTGCGTAACTTCTCGTTGAATCGAACATCACGCAAACCTGTACATTGCGAAAATACTCCCTTGCTCAACACTCGCAGTTGCTCCGGAAGAGTAATCTCTTCAAGCATCTTGCACTCCTGAAAAGCATACTCCTCAATAACATGAACACGCTCAGGTATAAGAATACCACGCATCTGCTGGCAATTGAAAAACGCACGCTTGCCTATGCGGAAGGTCGTTTTCGGCACATTGATACGCTCCAGCGAAATACAATTCATAAATGCCTCATCTCCGATAGCATAAGTACCTTCAGGGAGAATAATCTTACGAAGATGGGTACAAGAAGAGAAAGTCCCTTTATTCAAACTGTTCACTCTATCAGGAATAACTACTTCAGTCAATTTGTCACATCCCGCAAACGCAAGTTCTCCGATATACTCAAGAGTGGCAGGCAACTTAATCTCCTCAAGATTAGAACACCCCGTAAATGCACCATTGTCTATCTTTCGTACCTCCTTCGGCAACTGGATATGCTTTATGGAATGGCATAGGTAAAAACAAGCCTGAGGAATAATATCAAGGTTGTCCGATAGTACCTGCCCACTCAAATTCCCGCACCCATAAAAGGCACCCATACCTAATGACTCCAAGCCTTCAGGAAGAGTAGCACTCTTTAGAAGACTGCAACCGTAAAAGGCAAAATTGCCTACCGACTTCACCGTACTCGGAATACTGACACTCACCAACTTCTCACAGTTATGGAAGGCTGCGGCAGGAATAAAGGTGATACCTTCGGGAATAACCACTTGCGTCAAAGTCTTACTGCCCGAAAACGCACCTGCCGCAATCAAACGGGTAGGGAACTTGTTCTTGAAAACGAACTTGGCAGGCAGATTCTCATTCACTGCAATCAAACAACCGTCTATATACAACGCACCTTTTTTCCAACGCTTTTCATTGTTCCATATACCTGTATTCGTAAAGACATCCTCGCCGATATAAGCAATCGTGGAGGGAATACTTACCTTGACCAGATTTTTGCAATCCCTGAATGTCTCGTGGTCAAGACGGGTAATCGACGCAGGAAACGAAACAGTGGCAAGAGTCTTGTTCCCTTGAAATGCACCGGCTGCAATAAGGCGGATCTCATCAGAAACAACAAAACGAGCCTTGATAGTCTTGTCTGCCGCGATCAAACAACTGTCAATAACAAGAATACCATCGTGCCAGTTGGCTTTGTTCAGCATAATACCCGTACCGTCAAAAGCATTCCGGTACACTTGCTTTATACTCGGAGGCAATACAATCCCCGTCAGATTCTTACAACCTCTAAATGCCTTCTCCCCTATCGAAGTAACACGGTAACTCTCCTGCCCCGCAACAATCTTCTCTGGAATATATATATCACCCGATGCAAGAGGGGTGGTCGTAACTTCCGCCGTGAAATCATCCGTGTTGAGAACATAATTGATGTCCTGATAAACTGCAGTCTCTGCACACACAAGTATGCTGCAAACAAGCATACCAAAAAAGAAAAAGAAGCGCTTCATATTGTTTGTATTGTCTAATTACGAGTTATGTTTATGGAGCATTATATCAAGAATACACTCATCTGTCTGCATCATACCTTCTCGCCCGATGCGGGTAAGATTATGGATCGTATGGTCAATGTCCTCTTCTACTATACCCTCTGTATTGTCGGCGTACGAGTGCTGCATAGCAAGTGTAGCCGACAGAATGGCTGTACTGACGCCACTGGTTACTTTCAGTGCGCAACCAGGCTTGGCACCATCACATATCATGCCCGATATATTTGCAATCATATTCTTAATGGCGTAGGTAATCTCGGTATAATCTCCACCCATAAGGTAAGTAATGCCTGCGGCTGAACCCGTAGCCGCAACCACACAACCACACAAGGCGGATAGTCTCCCGAGCGACTGCTTGATATAGATAACAATCAGGTTGCTTAAAGTAAGTGCGCGGATCAATCGTTCCTCTGTCACTCCTTGCTCCTTACCGAAAAGATAAACGGGAATAGAACAGGAGATACCCTGATTACCCGAACCCGAATTCGACATAACAGGCACCATTGCCCCCGACATACGGGCATCGCAGGCACCACAAGTGTATGAGAGTATTTTCGTATAGAGCGTATCTCCGAATATGCGGGTTATATCGGGATTGGCATCATGCAACAACCTGCCAAGACCATGACCGTACTGACCCGTGAACGATGTCTCTGCGGCACGGATATTCATCTCAACCCCATCTAACAGCCAACCAACATCATCCAAACATACACTCATCGCATATTGATATATATCCCTCAAACGAAGCGAGGACGCAGAAACCCTCACGGAACGCTCTTGCTCACACTTCCCGACACCGTTCTCTGTATCTCTCTCCGTCGGTACAAAATGCGTATGACTGCCTTCAATCGTCGCCTCTGCACTATGCCCGTCTGCTGCCGTCATCTCCACATGAATATATAGTATATCTGGGGCGTCCTGCACAATATGTATCTCAATAGGTACCTCCTCCATAAAAGCCTTCGCCTCTGCAACTGCCTTAGGGCATACATCACACAAGACTTCAAGTTGGTTCTTGCTCTGACCGATAGTCGCACCAAGAGCAATGGCAATGGGCAAACCGATCATTCCTGTATTCGGAATGCCTACAGAAAGGGCATTCTTATAGATGTTTTTACTCAGTCCCACACGGATACTTGCAGGAACAGAGCCTAATCGCTCGCGCGACTTGGCTACGCAAAGAGCAACTGCAATAGGCTCTGTACAACCAATGGCAGGTACAACTTCTTGTTTAAGCAATTCAAGAAACATAGGCAAAAACTGTTTTAAGGCAACCTATCTCAACAGAATCGGCTGACCGGTTATAGTGTAGTATTTGTCATTACGCTTGATAAGAATACCGTAAGGCGTCCAAATCTTCTCTGCACATTGTATCTCGGCAGTCACTGTATTAACCGATGTCCTGCGATCGGGAGTAGGCATTCCGAGCAAATAGTAAATGGCGTTCTCAACCAATAGCAAACCATCGTCTGTCAAATAAGTCGTACTGTATTCCGAAAGACCAATCATCACCAAACGCTCTGTCAAGGTCGTACCATTCAAAGTCGTACCGGCAGGCATATCTGCAATACTCGTATAAGTACTGCTCGAAATAGGCGATGCCAAACTCTCTATAGTAGCACCTGTCCATCCACTTATAGCCGTCACAGCATGGGTATTACACTGGCTAAACAGTTCAATCCGTTGATCATCACCACAAGCAATGCCACGAAATAGAGCATGCGTCGTATCAGCAACATAAATACTCAGATCTTCCGTATTCACAGCAGTCCCCCAGTTCCAAACCGTATTCTTGAATAGGAACGGCTTCAATACCAACATAGGCTTGCCATATCCCTTCAAACTACTGAAAGCAGTGGCTCCACTACTTGGCTTCGGACCAATCACAAGCACTTCGTATGCCGAATAGTCATTAGAAGACAATGAGGCATCTATCTCAGTAATAAGAATCGAATCACTTCCCTGAAGCCACTCCAATAGAGGCTCGTCTTCCGCACTCTCGGGCGTCGTAATAAAACCAATCTTGTGGGCTGATTTGCTCTTCACATGAATAGTAGCCGTAGCAGTCACAACCTCCTCAAGATCACTGACAGTACGAAGGGTAATGCTATATGTACCCGATGTGGCAGGTGCGCCTGAGATAGTAAGAGTATGATTCGTATTACTGATATTGTAACTCAACCCATTAGGCAATGCATCACATTCCAAACCTGTCGCAGCACCTCCCCATTGGTAAACAATAGGACTGATAGTCATATCTTCTACCACCCATTGTTCTGCATTATTCGAGGTACAAGTAATAGTCGGATGAAGTACTCCGTCTGTCTCATAGCAGCCTATGTCCGGTGCAGTGCCAGTGTATGTGAGTCCGACATCTACGCCTGCGTCTATTAGTTTCGACCCGTTCGCAAGGCGTAGCAGCAGTCCCTCGCTGAGGCTTCCGTCCGCTTTGCGTGCCGCGGTAATCTCCGTGGTGTCGAGCGATTGAAAGTCTGCCGCTGATACAGAGAACCCGCTCGACCACGAATTGTTCGTGTTCACTTTTACGATGCTTGTGAGAAAGGTATTCTGCGTCTTCGATTGGTAACTGATACAGTTCCGTACATCCAATGTACAGCCGTTCGCGTTGTAGAAACTGTAGTCCGTATGGTTCATGTACGCCGTGTTGTTGTAGAGGCGTACCGCTCCGGCATCGCTGTTCTGATCATACCCTTTGACGGAGTTGGCGACCGACAGACAGTGGTGTACCAGCACATTGTGCTGTGTGCTTGCGCCGCCTAACTTGAAGCCGTTCCCGTTGCCCATGTTGGGATACTTGTCGAGCGTTACATATACAGTGTTGCCGTCGGCGTCGGTTACATTCCGTCCGTTGGCAAATTGGTCGAACCACGCCTTGTCGGTGTTGTACCGCGGGTGGTTGCGCATGTCGTACGACGCAGGACCGTTCTTGTAGCATACGCAATGCTCAATCACGGTTTCCTCTGTCGTTACCCGTTGGAAGAAGTCCCACCCGTCGTCCGAGTTGTTCCAACTGCGGCAGCCTATGTAGTGGTTCGGTGCGCCCGAGTGCTGCTTGTCCGCAAAGCCGTCGGCGTTCCCGCCAAAATCACACTGTGTCAGATTGCCCGACTTGTCCAACTCGTAGTCGAAGTTGTCGTGCGAGTCCACATTCTTTATCAAGTTGTGCCCGCCTACCTTCATTTGGCAACCCGTGTCCGCAGAGCCATAGATGTCCAAGTTCTCGAATAGACAGTAACTCCCCTCGTTGTAGAGGTTGTTCTTGCCCGAGTAACGCAGCGTCAAGTCTTTGATATGCAGATAGGTGCATGTGTTTGTTACTTGCAGCCCCCGTGTCCCGTAAGCCGTGGTGCGGAAGTCGAGTATCGCCTTCTCGCCAGGGTAGCCTGCGATGACGATGTACTTGCTGCTTGTCCCTGTTTTGTCGCTGATTCTCGTGTTGCCCAGGTCGTATTGTCCCTCCAGCAGGTAGAGTGTGTCGCCTGCATTGGACAATTTGCTGATTCCTTGGCTCAGCAGGCAAGGCGAGGAATAGCTTGTGCCGTTTCCTGCTCCTGCGGGGGCGGCGTAATAGGTGGTGGCATCGATATGCGTAGTCCCTGCCCAGAGCAGGAGAGTGGAAAGAAGTATAGGATATAACTTGTTCATTTTGTATTGATAGGTTAGTTAGTAGTCTTGTGTATGTAATAACGCGTAGCCCTAATGGTAAATCTGTTCTATCAGGGTTTCGACCAAATGCCGGTTGGCAAATGTGCTTTGCAGCAATGCCTGCCGCTGCAGGCTTTCCTCTTCCGTGAAAGGTTTGCCAAAGTATTGGCGGCAAAGTGCTGCCAATTGTGCGGTATTCTGTCCGATATGGCATAGTCCGCTTAATTCTGTACCGACCACCATCGGCGGGTTGACCACAATATGCCGCCCCGTGTAGAGTACGTTGAGCAGTTTGAGTTTCAGCCCCGTCCCTTGGAAAGTAATCAGCAGGTGTATCTGCGCTTCTGCAATGAGCGTCTGCATCTCTTCGTCGGATGGACTGTCGATAAGGCGGACATTCGGCTGCCCTGCCGCAATAGTTTGCAATGGCTTCGACGGGTGCAGCCCTGCGATGACGAAAGACAAGTCGGGAAGTTGGGGTGCAATATGAGTAATAATATGTACGGCTGCCTTGTGGTTCTCGGCTACACTGAGGTTGCCATGGTAGAGGATGTACTTGCCTCGGTCGGTAGGATATGCCGGGATGTTCTCTGGGTGGAAAGAGGGTATATAAACCACAGGCGTAGTGGGAAACATCTGTCGAAAATGCGCTTCGTCCTGGTGTGCTACGGCAAAAATGGCATTGACGGATAGTAGGTGTTTCAGCTCGTAACGCTGTAGTTTGCGTGCCTCTATCGAGAAGAACATCTTTTTCCACAACGATTGGGAGGCTTCACCGAGAGCCCTATAGTAGTCATGCTCGATATTGCACTCCCGAAAGAAGCGTGCACGGGTACGCAAAGCGGGATGTGTAAGGAGTTGGCAACAAACCAGTCCTTCGAACAGGATAGGGTAGTCGTCTTGCAGCAAATCGGTCAGCAGCGGTTCCGTGGGGCGACTGACTACCGTATAGGGAAGGCGGGAAAAGTTTTGCCAAAGGGTAGTGCGGCGGGGGTAGTAGTAGACCCGATGGCACAGGCTTTCCAAGGCAGGCTCGTGATGGAGACTACCTTTGTAGTAGCAATGGAGAATGATGCGTATACCCGATTCATGCAGGGTGCGAATTTTATAGAACACATCCATCGCCCCGCCGTAGTTGGCAGGGTAAGGTATGTCGAAACTGACGATATGCAGATAGCGGCTCATAGGGATTGGAATAACTGCTCGAACTGTTCGGCTTGGTGTTGACGGGAGAAGCGCTCCTTGTTTACAACGGCTTGGCGGGTATAGCCGTTCTGTTGCCACTCGTGGTACTTGTCCAAGATAAACGCTTTTATTTCCTCTATATCGGAAGTGGCAATACCTGCGTTGGTCTCGCGGATAGTCTGTGCCAAAAGACTTTCATCGGAAGGGGTACAGAGTATAGGCTTCTCGCAGCCGAGTGCTTCGAAGAACTTGGTTGTCATCATACCATGTGCCGAAGGGTTGGTTAGCACAAGCAGGATACTGCTTCGCCTGATCTCGTTGCCCACCTCGGAGGTGGGGATAGGGTTATGGTCGGGCGTATGGAGATGAAGACGCAGGTCGGGCAAAGCAAGTTCACGAATAGCCTGCTCTATAAGCGAGGTGCTTTGAAACTCATAGATACGCCCGATGTAGGTAACAAGGAACTCTGCGGCGGGTAAGTTCTGCGGATAGAAAAGAGCAGGGGCATAGCCGTTGTAAACAAGGTGTACATTCCGGTTGAAGCGGCGCAGGAAATCCACATGCCATGGTGAGACGGTGGTGATACAGTCGGCATGGCGCAAGACGCGGTTGCGTCGATGGTTATTGACAGTGCGATAGATATAGCGGAACGGTCGCGCCCACCATTGGCGATGGGCTTGCGATTGGGAATCAGGCACTTGCTCGTCCAAATCGCGGATATCAACAAAGAGAGGCGTATGGTATGTGCGTGCTATGTCGAGGGCTGCGCGCAGGGGAAATGTGGAGAATGTCGTACAAAAGACAAGGTCAAAGGAGGGTGTATTGTCCCGTACCTGACAGCATAGCCAGCGGGAGAACTGCCGGTTGCGCCAGTCTGTGAGAAGCGACCAAACGGCATACAACAACCATTGCCATGCGTGACGGTAGTAGATAGGCTTCTCGTAGATGGGATATGTATGCGGAAAGTCGTGAGGTTGGAACTGCTCGGTATATACCACAGGTTCGTATCCGTGCTGTGCCAAATAGTCGCACAGATAGCGTAGCCGCGGTATGAACGACGGTTGGCTGTACGGGTCGGAAACTATTAGGATACGGCGGGGCATAGGATATTCAGGATGGTTTCTGCAGTATGCCCATCGCCGTATTCTGCAATGGGAGCCGGCGTGAAGGGCGTATGATAGGCGTCGATGATGCGTTGCGTATCGGTGCCGGCAAGGATATTCCAACCTGCCGCCACCGTTTCCGTCCACTCCGTTTCGTTGCGGAGGGTGATACAGGGGACCTTGTGGAAGTATGCCTCCTTCTGTACACCGCCCGAGTCGGTGAGTATATGCGTTGCATTGCGTTCAAGCATAATCATATCGAGATATCCCACAGGGTCGATGCAATGGATATGTGGTGCTTGCGCTATGATGTCTTGCAGTTCCGGATGTTCTTGAAGTATATGTGCTGTGCGGGGGTGGGTAGGCAGGATGATAGTCTCGTTTATTTGCGCAAGCGCAGTGAGTATGTTGTGCAGATGAGTAAGGTTGTTCGTGTTCTCGGCACGGTGAATGGTGCAGAGGATATATTGTTTAGGGGTGAGGTTGAGTTGTGAGAGTATAGTTGCTTTGCGTTCTGCTATCTCACCAAAGACTATTGCCGCATCCAGCATGATGTCGCCGACATAGTGTACACCATTGGTGATGCCCTCTTCTCGTAGGTTTTGTAGGGCTTGATGTGTGGGGCAGAATAGCAGTGAAGACAGTTGGTCGGTGGCAATACGGTTATTCTCTTCGGGCATGCTGAGGTTATGGCTACGCAGTCCGGCCTCTATGTGTGCAACAGGAATAGCGCATTGGTGTGCAGCGATTGCTCCTGCAAGAGTGGAGTTGGTATCTCCGAAAACGACAACATAATCTGGTTTCTCTTGTTTTAGGATAGGGACGATATGTTCTGCCATTTGTTGTGGTGGCTGTGTGCATCCGAGGTTATATGCAGGTGCAGGGATGTCCAGTTCGTTGAAGAAAGTCTCACTCATGAGGTAGTCGTAGTGCTGTCCGGTGTGCAGGATTATCTCCGAGATGTCCATCTCTTGTAGTTTGTCAGCACACTGCTGCACCGCTCTGCTGAACATGGCGGCTTTGATGAACTGTGGTCGTGCACCTACAATGGTAAGTATTTTGAATTTGCGTCTTCTCATGATTCTTCTTGCTCTTCGTGGTGTGAGTAGTGGCGGAGCCCTTTTAGTAGTTTGGTGTATAGTGAATAGTGGTATGGTACGTCAACAAAGACGCTATTGTGCCAGAGGAGTACCACTTCTCCGGCGTATTGGCGGATGCGGTCAAGGAGTTGTTCGGAGAAGAAGTAAGCTTCGTCTTCTGGGAGGTTCATATAGTTGGTGTTGCTGAGTGTGCCGTCCATGATGGTTAACGGGTGTAGCGTCAGTGGTGTGAGTGTGTATGTCTTTGGGTTTATCCATCTGACGGGTCTTGTGGTCTGTAGTCGGAACCCTGCCCTGTCCGGGAAAGCCATTGAGAAGTCGTCTGTTATCCCCGAGTCTGCGAGATGCTGCATCGTGTCGATAGAGCAGTTGAGATAGTGGCTGCGGTGCAGGGTGGATGTCTCCCGGATGCCACGGGATATATGTGTGTCATTGTTTGTGACGCCATAGTAACTTGAGTGGATACCGAGTAATGCCTTATGTGATAGCAGGTATTGTCGTAGGTGTTTATAGTCTTGTCCGGAGAGGTTGTATTGCGGATAGTCGTATCCATGTCCATTGGTATATTTGACGAAATAGACCATCTCGGCGTTTGGTACCTGTTTATCCTGTTCAACGATCCACGGGAAGGTGTAAACAGGGTCTTGTGTTATGTCGTGTAATGCGTTGATGACTTGTCGTGTTTTCCCTCGTTTGATACCTCCGAGTATGCCTCTCAGGTGTCGGTAGCGGGCAATAGAATCGATGTCATGTGTGAGGTATATATGTTCGTAGTGTGGGGTGGGTACAGGGATGTTCAGCAATTTGATGAGGATATGTGCATACTCGTCTATAATGGGTATCTCAAGGTGATTGCCCTGTCCGAGTATAGAGTATGAGGCGAGGAACCGTCCGTGTTCATCGCGTTGTGTGTTGATAAGTTCTTCGGCGCGTGAGATGAAGAAGAACGTGTTGTAGATGAGGTCGGTATGGATGACATAGGTCTTGTCCTGCTGTTCTATAACAGGGTGCGACATATCGGGGAGGACTATCTCGTTCCCGAGGTGTCCGCAGGGCACAATCACTGCTTTGTACTGCGACCACGCAGACACATCGGCGGTGTAGCCGACCTGCTTTGCCGCCTCCGTATTGCCATAGAGCAAAAACGCTTTGATGTATTCGATAATTTCGTTCATACCGGTTGGACTATTCCTTTTTACAATGTTAAAATATATCTTTTGTGACTATTGCTTCGGTAGCCTATCCCTTGCTCATCCTTTGCGTATCCCTTGCTGACGGGGTTTGTGAGAGTGAGGGAGTCTTGTTAACCGTTTTTAGACCTCATCGTTCAGAATTTCCCATTCGTAGAGTTTCTGCTCTATTTCGCGTTTGATACGCTCGTAGCGTTGGAAGTTGTCCTGTGTCTGTTGGGTAGGGTCGGTCATCAGTGTCTCCACCTGTTTCTGCTCCTCTTCCAAACGAGCGATAGCGGCTTCGGTCTCGGCTATCTGTTTTTCTTTCTTGCGCCGTGCGGCTGCTTCGGCTTTCTGCGCTGCGTAGGAGGCACTGCCCGCCGTGCCGGCCGCCGTCGGATTACTGTCGCTGCCGGTGCGCTTGGCTACAGGGGATTTCTTTTCCAACTCTTGCAGGGTGTCGATTTTCTTCGTACGCAAGAAGTCGTAGATACCGCCTAAGTGTTCTTTGACTTTGCCGCCGCCGAACTCATAGACCTTGCTCACCAAGCCATCGAGGAAATCACGGTCGTGGCTGACGCAAATTACCGTGCCGTTGAAGTCCTGCAGGGCGGCTTTCAGTACATCCTTCGATTGCATATCGAGGTGGTTGGTAGGTTCATCGAGAATGAGCAGGTTGCACGGCTCGAGCAGCAAGCGAATCATTGCCAGTCGGCTTCGCTCACCACCGGACAACACTTTGACCTTCTTCTCCGATGCCTCGCCACCAAACATAAAGGCACCCAATATATCGCGTATCTTGGTACGGATGTCGCCCACCGCCACACGGTCGATCGTGTCGAACACGGTCTGCTCTCCATCAAGCAAAGCGGCTTGGTTCTGTGCGAAATAGCCAATTTTGATGTTATGCCCTAACTTGAGCGTACCCATATAGTCCAACTGTCCCATGATACATTTTACCAGAGTGGACTTGCCCTCACCATTCTTGCCGACAAATGCCACTTTCTCTCCCCGACGGATAGTAAATGTAACACCCGAGAAGACCGTATGGTCGCCAAAATCTTTGCGCAAATCCTCGACAATGAGTGGGAAATCGCCGCTGCGGGGTGCGGGCGGGAAACGCAGACTGAGCCGCGAAGTATCCTCCAAATCGACCTCCAACCGCTCCAGTTTCTCCAACTGCTTGATACGCGACTGTACCTGCACCGCCTTGGTTGCCTTGTAGCGGAAGCGTTCGATAAAATCTTCTGTTTCCTGAATCATCTTCTGCTGATTGAGGTAGGCACGCACCTGCTGCTCGTGTCTTTCCTTACGGAGTTCGAGGAAATGTGAGTAGTTGACATTATAGTCGTAGATGCGTCCGAGCGTGATCTCTATGGTGCGGTTCGTCACATTGTCGATAAACTTCTTGTCGTGACTCACCAGCAGGATAGCACTCTGCGAGGTGCGCAGGAAGTCTTCCAACCACTGAATGGACTCAATGTCCAAATGGTTGGTAGGCTCATCCAGAAGCAGCAAGTCCGGGTGCTGCAACAGTATCTTTGCCAACTCGATACGCATACGCCAACCACCCGAGAACTCCGAACAGGGACGGTCGAAGTCTTTGCGCTCGAAGCCCAAACCGATGAGTGTCCGCTCCATCTCCCCGTCAAAATTCTGCTCGCCTAATAGTTGCAAAAGTTCATTGTTATAAGTCAGTCTATCAATAAGGTTCTGATAATCTTTCGACTCATAATCATCCCTCTCTGCCAATTCTTTCGTCTGTTGGTCTATAATATCCCTTACATCCAGTATGTGTTGAAAAGCCTTCCTCGTCTCTTCTCTCACCGTCGTACCTTCGCTATGGCGCATTTGCTGAGGCAGATAACCTATACGGATATTCTTGTCATAAGAAATACTGCCTTCCGTAGGCGTATACTCCCCTTTTATCAATCGGAGCAATGATGTCTTACCCGCTCCGTTCTTGCCCACAATAGCCACCTTATCCTTCCTGTTTATCAGAAAAGATATGTCCTCTAATATCGACTTCGAATAGAACTCTAAACTTACATGCTCAATGCAAATCATTCTGTCTCTTTGTTTTATAATCAACCACCCGCCATAGTATCCAAGTCAGCAACAAGCAAATGGAAAAATCTACCCCCAAGAGCAGCAATATACTCCAATTCCTTCCCACTATCGCCAATATCACGAACAATATCGATACGCTCAGCAGTACACCTGTCGTCTGCAGATGGTTCAATCCCACTCGAAGAAGCAGGTGGTGTATATGGTTCTTGTCGGGCAGGAAAGGGGAACGCTTATGCTTGATGCGTGTAAACATCACCCGCAATGTGTCAAACAACGGAATACTCAATATACATATTGCTACCGATGGTGCTGCCTTGCAAATCATCGTTTCCGACACCTCGTGATAGGCGTTTATCTCGCAAAAACGGAAGACGAATGCCGTGATAATATAGCCAAGAAGCAGAGAGCCAGAATCGCCCATGAATATCTTTCGCTTTTTCCTACCGAATACATTGTACAGAAAGAACACTGCCAAACTGCCTATCATACTGTATGCAAGAGCCGCCCAATGCAAGTTGCCGCACAACTGGAAGTACACCCCGAAGAAGGTGCAATAAAGCATTCCCAAACCCGATGCCAAGCCGTCTATACCGTCAATCAGGTTCAATGCATTCACTATCACAACCAACACAAAGAACGATAACAGGTAGCTCAGCACTATGTTTATCTCTCCTATCCCCAAGAACCCGTGCAAGTGGGTCAAACGGATGTCCGCAAAAACAATCAGCGCAATTCCTGCCAACATCTCCCCGAGCAGTTTGCTCAATGGACTAAGGTCCAATATATCATCTGCGAAACCAATCATTGTGATCGCCAATACACCTATCAAGATGAATTGTGACTGTCGCACTAAACTTGTATCCACCTCAAACAGCAGATAGGCGGTCAGGAAACTGAAACATATATCCAATCCGCCTATGTTGGGTACCTCGCCCGTATGGCTCGTGCGTTTATTGGGCTTTACTACAAATTGCTTCTTCTTTGCAATTTTCCTCACAACAGGCATGCAGCACAATCCTACGATGAAACTGATCGCAATCAGCAACTGAGGGTATCGGGTGAAAATATCAGTGAACATAGGTCTCTTTCAATTCTTTCTTGCGGGTGGAACGCGAGTTGTCTAACTGCTCGTAGATACTATTCTGACTGATATACTCAGGCACTATCTGTTTCATGTGACTCACCGTAAGGAATGGCTTCTCTTCGTAACTGAGACTAAGCAATTCATCCACCTTCTTCTTTACCTCCTCAAATGGGAACTCCCTCACTTTGGCGATCATAATCTTCGGATTAACCGTCGGCAGTGTTGTCTCTTTCTTGTTCAGCAACTCCTCATAAAGTTTCTCGCCCGGACGCAACCCCGTGAATACAATCTGTATATCCTGTCCGGGTACAAAGCCAGCAAGCCGTATCATGTTCTTTGCCAGATCCAATATCTTCACGGGGTGTCCCATATCAAATACGAATATCTCTCCGCCATTACCCAATGTCCCTGCCTCTAATACAAGACAACAAGCCTCTGATATCGTCATAAAATAACGGATAATATCAGGATGAGTCACCGTCACAGGTCCGCCATTCGCAATTTGCTTCTTGAAGTAAGGTATCACACTCCCGTTACTCCCCAACACATTACCGAAACGGGTCGTAATAAACTTGGTGCAATCGGGATTGTCCTTGACAATATCTTTGAACAGCGACTGTACATAAATCTCCGCTATACGCTTGCTTGCACCCATAATGTTCGTCGGGTTCACTGCCTTATCAGTCGAAATCATAACAAATCGCTCCACGCCATACTTTACGGCCATATCTGCCATATTCTTCGTTCCACCCACATTCGCACGAACAGCCTCGTTCGGATGGTCTTCCATCAAGGGTACATGCTTGTAGGCAGCAGCATGATAAATCACATCAGGTCGGTAGCCTTTTATCACCTCCTCCACACGCACTCTGTCCCGCACATCGGCAATGCAAGCCACTATATGCTGACTCGGATACTGCTGCCGTAGTTCCAACATCAAGTCATGCAAAGGCGACTCTGCCTGTTCCAGCAAAATAACAGAATATGGAGAGAAAGAAATCACTTGCCGTACCAGTTCGCTCCCGATACTACCCGCCGCCCCCGTAACTAACACCGTCTTGCCTTTCAAGGTGTTGCAAACATTCTCCGTGTTGATGTGTATCTCCGCACGCTCCAGCAAGTCCTCTATTTTGATGGCGTCTATCGTCACAAGACGCTTATTGTACTCGTCCTTTTTGTCTTCCTCGTGCCACGCACTGATGTTCGGCGCAGTCAGCACATGGATATTGTTGTCAAGGAAGATCGCCAAATCTCTGCTCGGTACAATGTTCTTCATCTTCAAGGGGGACACAATCACATCGTGGATATCTTTTGCCTCCATCTTCCGTATCAACTTGTCATCCAGGTAATACACATTCATACCCAACAGGGTGTGAGTATCCTTTGTCTTGTCATCCTCAATGAAACCGACAGGACGGTATTGGGCATCCACCGAACTGCGAAGCATCTTCGCTATCGCTATACCGGGCGACTGTGTGCCGTATATCAGCACTTTCGTGCTTTTGTCCTTTGCAAGAGTCTCATACAGCGTCTTCACGCCTACACGCAAACAAAACAATAGCAGGAACGCAACGAATATATACAACAATGGCAAGGTGTTCAACAATAGTGGCTTTTGGGTGTAGTATATTATGATACTGTTGATAATCAAATTACTGACTCCCGCCAACACAACTGCCAACAAGATACGGATCGTGTCGATAAAAGTTGAATAGCGCAATATACCCGAGTAGGTACGGAACAGAATAAAGAATAGCAACTGCAAGCCCAAGAGTAGCCCCATCTGCCAACGCAAGGGCCACAAGTTATCAAACCCGTAATGAAACAAATTAAAACCTATCGCATAACTGATCAGATAGGCGACCGTACACAAGAACAAGTCCAACAATAATACACACCAACGAGGCAGATATGAGGTGGCAAACAGTTGCGATAATGTTTTGTAATAGTGTGTATTGTTTCGTTTTCTATAAGGCATAATCGTTCACAGTTTAGTGTTGTTGTTCCCCTTTTCTTATCCTCCTCCTCATACATCCCCTGCAACCTGCAAAGATACACTATTTTTTCTATCTACACAACATAATCTTTCCGTCCAATTATCTCCCCGTTTTCTCCTCCCTTGTTCCCTGCACCCGTATCCTCATCATCTCTTTGCCATCTCCCCGCCATCTTCCTTAAAAACACTAAACTGCACTCAAACTCCCCGCTCTCTACTCACCTGAATATACCTAACATCTCTTAACTTTCAACTGTCCGCTTTTAATACTCTCTCCTCCCTCCCAACTGCCCGTTTCCTAATACCTCCCCTCCGCTAACCCCTGTGTTTACTACCACTTTCAAAGGATTTATATAGGATTTATATAGGATGAATATAGGATGAATATAGGACGAATATAGGAATACTATGGAAAGAGCCTACCATCCCCCTCAAAAATACCCCTCTCCGTACATTTATCATTAACCCTTAATTGTTAATTTACAATAACTCCTTACTGCCTTTATAATAGTTCATTACTGCGTTTTTACTCACCGTAGAGCCACACCGTCCTATGGCTCTCAACTCCTCAACCCTTTCAGCCACTTAAACTACTCCTAAACTCCTAACCCCATAAACTAAACAACTTCTCTCAACTATCAACTTTCAACTCTCAACTAAAAAAACATTTGCATACTTCAAAAAAACACACTACCTTTGTCGGCATAACGGTCTTTTACCAATGAGAGCAGTAGAAACACATATCATCTTACCTCAACAGATGGCAACTATCAGCACACTGCACACAGACTCTCTCTCTCTCTCTCTCTCTCTCTACCAATAAAGGGATTGCGGACATTTGTGGTCGGGTAAATAGGGTACTGTTTTCCCTGTTTTGTCGTATGCCATACACCCATAAAACAACCAATACAACTATATTCTGCCAACACTCATACTAAATACAATGGCGGAAGCGAAAAGCCACAACAGAGTAGCGTAAATAAAAAAACTAACTATTATGGCAAACTTAAAATCGGGTCTTGTACTCGTAGAAGGCGAAGAACTGGTCATGGAACTGGAAGCCGAATTGTATGCAACGAGTGCAAATGTTATTGCGCGTGCGCTGGGACAGTTGAAGAAATTCTTAGACTTGCTCCTGGGTAACCGTCGCAAAGGATTTATTGTGATTACAAACAAACGAGTGGTGGAAGTGACCAACATTACGGCTTTATGGGTTTTCAACGCAGCAAAGGATGTGAAGTATATCCTGCCAAGTAGCGTGAAAGAGGTAGGGTATAACAAGAGCGGCACCTGCTGCGGATGCTTCTGCCAACAATACAATCTGTATTACGACGCATTCACACAACGCACATCGGTGCAACTGAAAGCGACAGACGAGAAGGAAGCACAGAAGGTGGTTGACGCATTCTACCGTGCTATCGTGGCTGCACAATAAGTTATTTCAGAGTGAAAAAGAAAAGAACCATAAAGACTATTCCACGGTTCTTGTATCTCAACGCCTATGCCTTCCTCCTACTGCTGATGGGGGTGGGCATAGGTTGTATTCCATGCTATCGGGTAAGCGGATGGCTCGTAGCAGTGCAGGTGGTGGCAGGGTTGTCGTGTCTGTATGGGACCGTGAATATCTTCTATTCTTGGGCAGATAAAGAGCGCAAATATAAGGTGCTGATAGAACGAAATCAACAGGAACTGCGCCCGGACACCTTTGCAGAGTTTGTGCAAGCACCCTGTGGCAGGCTACTAAGCAAGGTGGTGTTACAGGATTTGGGACAAGCAGAGCAGTATCGGAAACTGTTGGCGTATCGGAAGTCCTTGCGCACTCGGTGGAAGGAAAACTGCTCACGGCAGGATACGACCGTCTATATCAATCCGAAATATCATTCATCTAAAAAAGTAGGAGATTAAACTATGTATATTGTACTTTCGATAGTATTCTTTTTCGTGGTGGTAGCCGCCACATATCAAGTGGTGCGGCGTGTGTTGCGCCCGATGGAGAACGCAACCGACCGTCGATGGCTGATAGGGGTGTCGTGTGCGGTGTCGGTCGTGGCAAGTGTGCTGCTGCTCTCGTGCGCTTTCTTGCCGTATAAGATGGACAACGCATTGGAGGCAGGAATAACGGCTTTTGAACAGTCGTTGGAGAGTGTTTCGCCGGATATATGCAACGAGGAACTCAGTCCTGAAAGACTGAGGCAACTATGCTCGGACAGCCGTTCGATAAAAGGTTATATAGAAGAGAATGCGGATGTGAATTTTGTGGTGCGCACCGTGGGCGTTGACCGCTATGTGGATTATCTCGTTGCGTTTGCGAACGGGATGGACGGACAGATGGATGCGTTTGAACAGACCGGCGCTGCCTATACCATACATAATGTATTGGCATTCATACAACAAGAGGTGCAGCAACCGATTCGGACTGCAACTATGGTATTAGAGGGACTGCTGTTGCTGGCTATGATGATAGTGCTTGGCGCTGTGTGCATCATCAAGAAGATGTCGGGCAATGACAGTATAGACAATGGTGTCCAGTTCGGAGAAGGGAAAGAGAACACAACCGCATTCTAAGTGCAAGACAGGTTGCGCTTACGCTGTCGGTTCTGTTCTGTTTGGTATTATGCGTCGGGGTGAGACTGTTATTTCACCCAGGCTTGGATTTCGTTGTAGGAGGCGTGGCTCAAGAGTTTGCGGAGGAGGGGGGGCGTTCTATCGAACGAAAGCCTACACTATGCATCAGCCTATATGGCGGTACTCGGTGGGGGTGACGCCGGCGTGCTTCTTGAAGAACCGCACGAAGTGCTGCGGATGTTGGAAGCCCGTCTGTACGGCGATCTCCTTAATAGTCAGCGAGGAATTACGCAGTTGGCGCTTGGCATATTCGTATAGCCGCAGGGCGATGTACTCTTGTGCCGTCTTGCCCGTTTCTGCCTTGACCATATCGCCGAAATAGTTGGGCGAGAGGCAGATGCGGTCGGCAAAGTACTTCACCGTCGGGATACCCGCTTGAGCGGCTTGCCCCGAATTGATATACTCGTTCAGTAGTTCGTTGAAGCGTGAGATGGCGGTGATATTCATGTCCTGCCGTGTGATGAACTGCCGTTCGTAGAACCGCAAGCAGTAGTCCAAGAGCAGTTCCAAGTTGGTGATTATCAGCCGACGCGAGAACTTGTCGATGGGGTGCTGCAGTTCGATTTCGATGATGTGCATGCAGTTCTTGACTACTTGCACTTCGTCTTCAGAGAGGTGCAACGCCTCGTTGCTGGCGTACGAAAAGAATGAGTAGTCGCGTATTTTCTTGGCGAGCGGTGTGCCGTGGATGAAATCGGGGTGGAAGAGAATACCGATACACTTGGGGCGTGCGGCGGGGTTCCCCGATACTTCCACTTCTTGTCCGGGCGCCATACTGACAATGGTCTCGCAATCGTAGTCGTACTGCGTGCGGCCGTAGTTGAGTACGCAACCCTTGGTCTCTTTGAGCCACAGGCTATAGAAATCGTACACATAGCGCACGCCCGAGGGAAGGCGGTGCCGGTCGTTGCCGTCGTACTGCACAAAAGCGACCTGCGGATGCATGGTCTTGAAGCCGCAAGTGTCGTTGTACTCTTGAATCGTGGTGATATGCATGGTTTTCGTATGTTTGCGAGTGCAAAAGTACGCATAATTTTTGGGTTGTGCCAATGTGAACGGGCGAAAAGCGTAATTCGGGTAGTCGTTTCTGTAATTGGGGTAGTCGGGCGATGGGGGCGGCGGGCGACGGCGGGCTTGTCGGGAGGCGCATACGATGCGGAGGACGGACGCATACACAACACCGCATACAGGTGATGGGTGTGTTGGAGACGCGTATAGTATGCGGTGGACGGACGCAAACACAACACCGCCTGTTTCTCTCGCGAAAGAAACAGGCGGCTTGGTTGTTGCGGGGCGTGAGGTTCATGACACCTCACTGCGCCTAAAAATTATCTATGGAACAAGATAGGCTTGTCAGCATAGAATGCGTTTTGATTTACGCATTGTAGGCTTTCCATTCCTGCCCGAATACATATCCGTACAAAGTCGGGTACTGCTTCTGAGCAGAGAATGCCACCATATCTTGGGCAATTTTAGTTGAGTCTTGCATCCGCTGACGGGTTGCGCGAACTACGGCAGAGAACTTTGTTCTATGCTCAATTTGAGCCTCTGAACGCGGTTTCTCTTCACTTTCCTCACGGACGCTCGTAAAGCGGTAGTCGGTTGACCGAAGGCGCTTGTAAATTGTCCGAGAGTTCTTTTTTGATACCTTGCCATTTACATAGTCAACAGGGTCTAAGAAAGTTACTTTTCCCATAGTCTATGAAAGTTTGAGCATCTCCTGCGCTATCATATAGCCTCGGAGGGTGCGGTATCGAGTTTGTGCCTTGAAAGACGCCATGTAGGCAGCCAAATCGGCGGCACTTAATTGGGATATATTCGCAATTGCTTGACGCATTTTATTGCGTTGCGCAAGTTGCGCTTCAGTTGGTTCCCCTTTGTAGGGGTTACACAATACGCTTGTGTAGCGCGTGCCGTTGACAGCCTTGTAAATTATCTGGCTGTGGCGGCAAATCTTGCCGCGAAATTCCCGAAAGGGAATTTCTAATGAAAAAACAGACATGATTAAAATAATTATACATAATATTTTTGCCCACCTACTTCTACTCACGGGGGGCTGTGAGTTGTCTTATTATCGGTTGGAGCGTTCGACTATATAGTTTTTTGCGCGCTTCAAACTCCCCTTCTTCCTAAAAGACGGGGCAAAGGTACAGGTTATTTTTTAACCGTGCAAATGTTTTGGTGTTTTTCTAACAAATTTATTTTCAACAGAATACGGCGCGACGCGAGCGTCGCGACCTTCTATTTTTATAAGGATTTTTGCCCTGCAAAAACGCCTGTAATTTTGGTTGGAGGAGGAGAATAGGTTGGCGAGTGGTATGTCGGAAGGGGTGAAACGGAGGTGGCTTTTTTGACGGACGGGGGTGTTTTTAGGGGATGACGGAGTTTGTCTTTCGGGGTGGAATCGGTTCGCCGGGAAGACAAATGCTATGTAAAATTAACATATCTGTCGGGCGAGGGGCGTGGGGTGGAGGTGGAAACTGGGTATGAAGGAGAGGCGGAAATCTTAAAAATCGGATCGTTTTGTGGGGCGGAGGTGGTTCGACGCTGCTTCGACGGTGGTTCGACGGTGGTTCGACAGAGATGGCTTTTTATCAATGGTTACGAAATCGAAAGAAATAGCCTGTTTTTGCGTTGCACAGTAAAAGGGTATATACAGGTTGCGCCGGACAAAAGGCATACAAAGGCTGCGTATAGTAAAAGGGCATATTCAGGGCTGCGGTGGACAAAGACAGATAAAGGGCTGCGTATAGTAAAAGGGTATACAAAGGCTGCGGCGGACAAATACAGATAAAGGGCTGCGCATAGTAAAAGGGTATATACAGATTGCGGCGGACAAAGACTCGAAAAATTTGGGCAAATAGAGACACATAGGCTGCCTTGGAGTGGGCAGCCTATTGGGAAAAATGCAATAGTTTTGCTCTATGGGGTAACTATTGCCGTGGGCGGATGTTCGATAGGGTTAGTTTCGGCGTACCCAGCCACGACCGGAATTGGTGGAGTAGTACAGCCCCTTTGAGGTCTGCGCCAACAATTCACGACCGCCGTCCATGAGCGTCAGGAAATTGCCGCAACTCGTTCCCGTATAACGGCTTACCCATCCTCGCCCCTCGTTGGCAGAATAGTAAATACCCTTGTCGGTGGCGGCGATAATCTCTCCACCATACGGCAATAAATCTCGAAAAGTGCCGCAACTTGAACCCGTATAGCGGGTTACCCAACTGCGACCTTGCGTGGTAGAATACTCAATGGTATTCTTGGCAGGGTTGATGCGTATCAACTCCTTGCCCGTGCTAATCATTTGTGGCATAATGTTTTACGGTTTATGTTCTCCGTAGAGAACGGTTGGACTGTTTCACAATAGTTGGTTGAAATAGTGTCGGAACCGGTCGAGACCGCTATACCATTGGCGAGATGAGGGATGATAAGGGTTAATCAAGGCAATGGTATGGCGCACACGAGGCACCTGGATATGGCAAAACTCTACATCTGTTCAAGTTCGGCTTTGCGTGTTTCGGAGATACCGAGGCTTTCAGCCTCGCGGTCTAAGATACGGCGTATCTTCGGTGATAACTCTTCACCCTTTTCTGCCAATTCGTGGAAAATGTCGATATATTCTTGCTCCGCAGCAGACAAAGAAGGCATACATAGGTGTATGATTTCAGCGGCTCTTTCTGCCGATATGCCCAACTTGGCTTGTTTGCGTTCCAGATACTTTTTGTCGCTATCGGAGAGGCTATTATCTTCCTCCAAACAGAACTTAACTTCTTCTGCGAATTTCTGTTCGTTTGCGGATAAAGCAGGTGCGCTTTTTGCATTGGGCAAGGCTTCGGATTGCAGTTGGTCAATAGGTGCAAATGTAATTTTTATAGACAGAACGGCATTCTCTTGCAGTTGGTATTTGTTGCTTTCCTCTTTTGAAAAATCAACACCAGCATTGGATAACAGCGTCTTTACTTCACCCTTTATTTGCATCAACTCGTTGCCGTCCACCACCTGTGACTTCTGTGTCTGCATTTTCTCTTCGTGCGAATTGAGTCTGCCATTTAGACGCTGTTTGGCTAAGTGTTGCCAACTCGGCATTTGTTGATACCAAACCAAGTTTTCGGGTATATACGGTGCTTCTACGGGTTGATAGGTTTGGTGCATTTCCAAAGAATGTCGGATAGAATCAATCAAATGATGGCTGCTATTTTTTTGGTAATCAGCATTTATGCTTACGGCCTTTCTGTCTGCATTGGCATTGATGTGTTTATTGTCCGCATTTTGGCCGTCCTCCTGTTTCTCATTGAGGCACTCGATGGTGATTTCCGTCGCCCCTAATGCTTGAGCCAACTCGCAATACTCACGCACTTGGTCTTCGATAAATACCAACTGATAATCCTCAAAGGGAACATAGTAGTTGTTGATGAGCGGATGAGCAATATAGAGTTGATTGGAGTGCGGATGTCCCATTGGGAATTTCAAGTATTTGGCAGCCACCTCTTTGGACAAGACTTGAACTTGCTTTTGTCCTAACTCGGTATATTCATCCACTACCATTAATGCCTTTCGGTGTACATAGTCAAGAGTAGGAATTTGTTCCTTGGCAAAGGTATCATCGTAGGTTGAGAATTTCTTTCGTTCATCATCATCTCTGTTATATGAAACTATTGCTAATGCCGCTTTTCGAGCCTCCTGACAGTCGCCTAAATCATACTTTAGTTTTGCATAAAGGGAGTACATCCAACACCAACAATAGGAACCTTCTTCGCATGACGGAAGGCCTTTTGTAATATAAGAAATAGCCTCAAGGCGTTTTTGATTGGCTGCTTCTCCGTTGGCACCCTCTTCGTCTGCCTTGTCGGAAAGCACACTTGCTGCCAAGCACATATAAATCGCTTCTTGCGTGTCGCTAATCCTCTGCTCTATAAGAGCCATTGCACCATCGAAATCTTTTTTGTCTAAAAGTTCTCCTACTTTTTCATAATCTTCGAAAAATGGGTCAGGCGTTTGATCACTCACTGCTAACGAGGCCAGATGTGTAAAATAGTCGGCTAATGCAGTTCCTACCTTTTGTGAATCATACTCCCCCTTAGCGAAATAATTGATAGGTAGTCGAAGAGCATCGTCTATTTTCTCAGTGTCGCTAAACCAAAAGAATAACATTTCTTCTTGATATGTAACACGCTTAATATCAGCCCAATCAAAGGTACCCCTCTCATCCGGTTTTTCATTGTCAGGAATATAATAGAATGATGTATCGGTAATGACAAGCCCCTCGTCGTCTGTGCTCCAGGAGGATGTATCCCGTACATAGAAAATTTGTTCCCCATAGGGGATCTTAAAGTTTTGGCGATAGACACTTAGGTCTATATCCGTACGAATAGTTACATTGACAGTGCTATCCGGTACTTCCATACCTTCCGACCATCTCGATGGGAACAAAAGAACCATTTGGACATAGAAATCAGACAACTGCTGTGCACTATGCATCTTTTTGTAAGCCTCTGCAAAATTGTAGTTAGTCTCCTCTAACCAATGGATGTTCTTACGAGCTAGTTTTTTTCTGTACGAAGATGAAGAACTGTTTTGCTCTGTAGAGCCCAATAAAGATATTGCACCGGAAGCAATATATCCCAGTGTTGATTCACCCAATAACGATTTCGCCAAAGTACGCATATTATTTTGAGTGACGATGTTGCCATTATTAGACTGCTGTTTTTCTGAATAGAAATCGGTATGAACCAATAGGGTTACCCATTTGTCAATCAGACTTTGTTTTTCTTTGTCTTCCATATCTGTGTGGTTTTGCTTTTATCTGTGTGTATGGGTTAGTTTCGGCGTACCCAGCCACGACCGGAATTGGTGGAATAGTACAGCCCCTTTGAGGTCTGCGCCAACAATTCACGACCGCCGTCCATGAGCGTCAGGAAATTGCCGCAACTCGTTCCCGTATAACGGCTTACCCATCCTCGCCCCTCGTTGGCAGAATAGTAAATACCCTTGTCGGTGGCGGCGATAATCTCTCCACCATACGGCAATAAATCTCGAAAAGTGCCGCAACTTGAACCCGTATAGCGGGTTACCCAACTGCGACCTTGCGTGGTAGAATACTCAATGGTATTCTTGGCAGGGTTGATGCGTATCAACTCCTTGCCCGTGCTAATCATTTGTGGCATAATGTTTTACGGTTTATGTTCTCCGTAGAGAACGGTTGGACTGTTTCACAATAGTTGGTTGAAATAGTGTCGGAACCGGTCGAGACCGCTATACCATTGGCGAGATGAGGGATGATAAGGGTTAATCAAGGCAATGGTATGGCGCACACGAGGCACCTGGATATGGCATACATATCCCTCTGTATCATACAGTTCCTGCTTGTCGAGCAGATAGGGGTTCTGCTCCTTAAGGCACGAATGTATCACGCTGCCCCAGATAACCACAATGTCCGGCTGCAACGCCTCGAGCGTTTCGATGAATGCCAGGAAGTCTCGCTCCGAAAGGTCGCTCGGGCGTGTGTCACGGTAGTTGGTTGGCTCGGCGGGCAACATGAATTGCACATAGTTGGTGAAAGCCAGATAGTCCCACACTTCGGCGGCATCGTTCGTCGGCAGGAAGTCCTGCAGGCCTTGCGAGAAATTGAGGTAAGTCCTCGGCATATCGTCCACACAATAGGTCGGCTCGTTGTGCAACTGCTTGCCTGCCGCAAGATACGGCGGGCAGATACGGTCGTATTTAGCAGAGTCTTTGTGCGTAACACTCGTGCAGTCCGCAAAATACGGGCAATGGATGTCATTGCAATAGAAACTGGCTCCAAGCACCAACACCCGCTTGCCGCGAATGCCCGATTGGTAACGGCTGCCTATATATGGGTGAAAGAATTGATTGGGCATAGAGAGAGAAATGTTTGTGTTACTTTCCATACTTCGGTTCGATTTCAACCTCAGTCTCATTAGATGAAAATTTGATTTTACATCCTTTGTGAATTCCGTATGCCGCAAAGGTACAATAAATGTTTTGATTGTGCAAATGGATGTTAGAATGAAAAGCATATTCGTGGCTACCACTTGGCTGAAACACTAAATTGTATTCGCCATTGAATATGTCACACTCATTGCAGACCAATTCCCAGTATGGATTATGTGTGATTGCATTATGTGCTTTCCCAAAAATAGATTCATTGTTTCTCAATTCCATAGTTGGTGGGATAGAGAATGTGCAGATATTGGAAATATGATATTCCTGTTAGTTATCCGGTGCGGTTTGTTGCGTTTGTTTCTGCTGACCATTGCAAGAGCAGACACAAAACAACAAGACAAGTATAAAAATGGGATTCTTCATGCTATCTAAAGGTTATGGTTTCGGTGATTTTATTTAGTTGGTTTTGATAAGTCTCATTTTCGGCTTGTGTTATTAGAACTATCATGCAGTTATTGGAATATGCGATAAAGGCTTCTCCTTGTATTGGAATAGACAAGAAAGAACCTTCGTAGGTGAAAGAATATCCATCAAATGTGTGTTTGGCTGATGGACTAATGGCAGAAGTAGTGAAATTACTGAAGTATGATTGCAACTCTTCTTTTGATTCCGACAGCGCACTGATACATGATTCTTTTTTATCCTCTCTACTTAAATGAGAGAAAAGGGGGCTTTTTGCATAATTGAGATGTATCATTGAGATATCGGAGGATTTGGTTTCGATAGTTATTTGATATAACCCATCGTCCTCGCTTTCATCGGATATTTTATATGTACTTGGGTGTTGGAATGTTATAATTTCATTTGAATAAGTATTCCACAAGTCAATGTTGTCGGATGAGGTTTTACGAGTGCCATTTAGTATGTTTGGGTCCTTTTGAATAATTTGACTAATAGCCTCATAATTCTTTTGCTCTAAATGTTTTGTGTATAATCTAATGCCAATGAATGTGGCACATATGAGTACAACTATTCCTATGGAGATGTAACCACCGATTCTATCTTTGCGTATCTCTTTTTCACTTATGTTTGGAGTATTTATTTCTTTTGGAGATGTAGTATCAGTCATTGATTCATTTGTTTCTGTTATTGATGATGGTGTTGCGTTGCTTTGCGGATTGTTCTCATTGTCTGTTGCTATTTGTTCTTTTGCCATAGATGCTTTCTTGATATGAACGAAAATGAGCAATGCTATCATCATAGCTGCACATCCGATAAGGGTTGTGGCGGATTTTGCCCCCATCATATAAGTGCTCCAGTTGTAACTTGCACCGATGATAAGAAGAACAAAGCCATAGATAATTGCAGGTAAGCCAATGGAGAACAGGATTTTCATCCACATTTTACTTGGTCTGTAATATTTGCCAATTAGCCAACCAAGTCCAAAACCGATAAGAATAAAAATAGGTGCCATAATGTTTTGATTTATTGTTGATTTTATATTGTGATAACAAAAAGCGTGGACTACCTGTTATATTTCATTTATCGGGGTTCCTCGGGCGTCCACTCCCACTCTCTCCGACTCTGTATTCTACAGAATAGCCCTCACTTATCGTGTGAGCGTGCCACTTTTTCAGGAGAGAGTTATTTCAATATTTTGTGGACGTATTGAGGTACCCCCAAAATAAGCGTTACGCTATTTATGTATATGTCTTTTAGACTGTTATTTTACCATAGGCGGATGATTAAAGTGTGAATATAATTGTTATTTATAGCTCTATGTTTCCTTCGGATGGGGTGCGGAATTGGAAGGTGGTTTTGTTGTTGGTATTGGTTATGAGATAAGATGTTATGAGCAGATTATATGGTACTTACAATGTGTTATTGTTTTTCTTGCACTATTTCTAATGTATTTAAATAGAAAGGATTATAATAACACTTATGATAACATCCTTAGATCTATTAATCAAATGTTTGCATAGTGTCTTTTCCTAACTATCACTTTCATGTGCCGTAAATTCAGTTCCCTCTTTTTAAGTCCAATTTTCTTTGTGATATTTTCCGCAAGGATACAAAAAAAAACAGAATGACAAAATATTATTTTGTTTTCATACTATTTTTTTGATAATAGTGTATGGATTCTATTTCGTATGGTTTCCATTTGCAGTCTAAAAACTTGCGTAAGTCCTATTAAATCAGTATATGGCAGGCATCAAACTATCAAAAAATGATGCCTATGTACCTCAAAAAATGTCCCTATTGCCTGTCTTCAAATGTCAAGAAAAACGGGTGTATAGGTCATTTTGCAGGCTAAAAAATGGGTAGTATGTCTCTATGCGCCTGCATTGATATAGGAGAAAACCCATGAATCCAATGTGTGCGGGTTCTTTGTGGCTGGCAGTAACAAATATCCTTCTTGCTCCATATAGCGCAAGAGCACATCGTTTATCTGATTGCGGTATTCCAGCATATCCTCTCTATCACATGGAATAGCAAAATCAAGATCTATATCAACCGACAATCGAGGCATTTTGAATATAGCCAGATTGATAGCAGTGCCACCTTTTAAGCCAAGCGGTTGTTGTAGAAGTTCGTGATGGTTGATGTAATCCAAGATGGATATCAAACGCAACACTTTTTCCATATTATCGCGAATAAAACCTTGCTCACGGGCAATGGTTTCTAATACTTGTTTGTTTATGGTTATCATACTAAAATAGGTTCATTTGGGAGGCAATATGTTGGGACATACAACTTCCATTGTTTGATATATTGTTTGCAGTCGCCATCACCAGTCAAGTGTTGAACGCAGGTGGCTCCTTGTTGGTGGCAATCGGCTATCAGTTGGTCGCTGATATGCGCCTGTTCTTGAATGAATTCAAGGAAGAAACCTGTTTTTTTGTACAGGAACTTTTTGTCATACGCTACCAGATAGATTCGCAGTTTTTGTTCATCTAAAGTCCTAATGCTTTCCATACAATGTAGCAATTCTTCGACACCACCAGCACGGTCAATACGGTCAAAACAATCTATGAGCGTTCGCTCTAAATCAGTAACACGATAGTGAGTACCAATAGGAGTAATAACGCCTAAATCGTGCGGCGAAGGCATATTGCAACAAATGAAATCAATATCCTCAAAGGTAAATGGATTAAATGCGCTTTCGCTGGCTACATATAGCGAGAAGTATTGCTGATGTGCCAACCCATGAATCTCCAAAGCAGAATGCCAACCGATATAGGCAGTGTAGGAGACATGCGAACCTATCTCATACCGATCTGCAATAGGTGTTCCGGAAACAGGGTCAATAGCAGTGTATAAACCACGACGAATCTGACGAATTATTCCTTGCTCTTGCCAACGCAGTAAGGCACCTGACACCGATTTAGGCGTCATTTGAAAAATATGCGAAACATCTGTCGGTGTGAAGATGCGTGTTTGGCACAATTGGTGTATAAAGTTGTTATTAGTATTCATAGTTCTATATATACAATAGAATAACGAGGCAAAATTACAACTTTTTTCTTAAACGCACAAATTTCGCTTCATTAAAAGCTCATATTCATAAGCATGCGAAACAAACATCACTCATCTCCTTCGTGAGGACAAAACCACCCTTGCGGGTGCTTCTTTTGTGCAGATTACAAATCCTGTTACAAATAAAAAAAGCAGACTGTAACAGCCTAATCAGCACAACATCAGTAAATTGACTCCATCGAATCACACGATTACAAAATTACAATCATTTTGCGATTAGATTCATCACAACTTATCTCCTTCTTTTTCGCCACCGAACGAGAGGTTATTGTGATACATCTTTTGGGCGATACGAGTGTCTTTGTGGTTCGCATACCGGCTTGTCATCGCCAAGTCGTGATGACCTGCCTGCTTCATCACATCAATAGCAGGAACACCATTCTCCAGCATATTCGTTATACCTGTATCTTTCAACGAATAGAGTTGCATACTCTCCGGCAGATTCAGTTTCTTGCGCATTTCCACCCAAGTCTTTGAGTAAAGAGCAGGTCGTGCGGGAACGCTGTTCGGCACAAGGTCTTTTCCGCAGATATAATCGTCTTGTGGCAATACATCAAAATGCAAATCGTGCATCAGTTCCTCAATCTCAGCCGTGATACCGACTACACGCGAGTAGTGGTTCTTCGACACTTCAGGCGGAACAATTATACAATGGTCTTTAATGTGTATATCACGCAAGCGTAACTCCCGAATCTCTTTCGGACGAATAAACCCGCTATAAATCAGCATACAAACCAACAAAAAGCCCTTCTGATTATTGGCTGTCAGATATTCTTTCACTTTCACCAATGCATTGTCGGTCACCAAATCACGACGCTTCTCTTCGTTGCGCTGCAGTTTCAGTTGTGCAAACGGATTGTTCGTAATCAGTTCCTCCTCAATACCCCAAGCAAAGAACAGTCTATGATTCTTGATATGGTTATTGAGTGTGCGAGTGGACATCTCGGTCTTGTCGCCACGCTTCGACTTATGCTTGCGTGCTTCCTCTTCACGATAGGCCAAATAGGCTTGTGCATCAGCGCGACTGAAATCTTGCGCCTTGATACCGGGCAAATACTCATTGATATAGGTCTTGAAGAATTTCGCAGAATTATTGTACGACCGCATTGTATCCTTACGAAGCGTATTTTCTTTGGCAACAATAAAACGATCAATCAAATCAACCAAAGTGATACTATCATTGGCAGACTTATGTTCTTGCGTTGGCTCTGTTTTAGCAGGAACAGAAGGCACAAACTCAACATTCACTGATTGCTCCGGCTCATCGCTGTTAACAACTTGTTCTGCCACAATCGGCGAGACGGCAGACGAGTTGGCAATAATCGCTTTGAGTGATGTTATCTCTTTCTGCAGTTCATTGATCATGCTCAAATAGGTATGTGTACTGCTTTGCTCTTGCGTGTGAACAAACTCCGTAGGTGCATACTGTGATGGCATCGTCATCAGCGACTTTGGAACACTGCCCGCAGCAGTCCCGGAAGTACTACCCATAGCACCCCCACAAGCCCTACCATCAGCAGTTTCTTTCAAAGAGGTCAATTCGTCATGATTGGGAATCCAACCTTGATGGAGAGCCACATTGATTTCGCAGACGAGACTATGAGCATACTCATAGAATTCCGATACCAAACGATAGCGTCGTTTGATAAGGTTCAGCCGCACACGATACCGCACCAACTTCGAGCCATTACCGGAGCAGGCATAATACTCAATGTGCCAACCTAAAGAGTGGCTCGGACTAAATTTGAGAACAGCAGGGTAAAACTGCACGCACGATTGCAACCCGACTGACCGGGTTACCGTTCCACCACACCGAGAAGATGGGGATGTCGTTCCGCCACACAAAGATGAATGGGGGAGAATGCCACCACACTGCGAAGGTTGCGTGCTTGTGCCACCACATTGAAGTGGTTGGGAAGGAATTCTGAAAACTGACATTTTTTTTAGGTCTTTGCGCCTAAAAAACTGACAGTGTTGAAGGACGGATTTTGCCAAGTTTCTGTTTCCACTATTGCCGAATAGAGTTCGAATTCTGCTTTGTTAGTGGTCTGATTTTGGTCAGTTTTTGGTCTAATTCTCCGTCTCTATAAAACTAAATTGCTTCAACTCCGTACAGAGATTGAAGCAATTTGTTGATTTAGAAAAGATTATCTCTTTCTTGTCGGGATAGCGAGATTCGAACTCACGACCTCCTGCTCCCAAAGCAGGCATTCTAACCGGGCTGAACTATATCCCGAATACATCTTCCCTCTTTTGCGGCTGCAAAGGTAAAGCTTTTTTCTGTTCCCTACAAACATATTCCGATTTTTTTTTTGCACGATTTTCCCATACTGCACCCCAAGCATTCCCTTCACCTTACCTCCCGCCCCAAAACACCCACAAAATCACCTTTCACCCCTTAACTATTCCTAAACCCGCATCCAATCTAACTTTTTCGAAGGTTTTATATAGGATGAATATAGGACGAATATAGGATGAATATAGGATGAATATACCAAGATGTGACGCCATAGCCCGCCAACGCATAGCCATAAACGCAAGACCACTAACGCACAGCCTTAAACGGCATATCCTTTTTGCTCACCGTAGAACCATAGCGTGCTACGGTTCTCATCTCACCTCGCTCTGTCAATCGCAAATTCTTACTTGCAAATTGCTGCGCTTTTAATGGTTCGTTACTGCGCTCATGCTCATTGTAGAACCATAGCGTGCAATGGCTCTCATACCATCTCCTATATAATTGGTAAACTCCTAAACTAAAAACTCTAAACGGCACTCAACACTCAACTCTCCACACTCAACTAACCCAATACCCCCTTTCAACCAATTTACCCACGCATAAACACATAAACTCATCAACTATCACCACCCAACACCTCCCCGCAACACTCAACTTATCACAATAAATTTGTACACCCCAAAAACTATCATTACCTTTGCAAGTCGGAAAAACAAATGACAATAAAAACACCTTATTTATACAACCACAACATCATGAAACGACACTGCTTCTTACTGACAATGGCGTGCATGGCAACCATGTTGCTCCCTGCACAAGCCTCCACTATCAACATCAATGGCAAAGAATGTGTCATCGATACCACTGCCAACTATCAATTAGGACCAGGCGTACAACACACAGCCTTCACCCTTACCATCGGCTCTACAAAACACAACTGCTATCTATTGGAGATCGACCTCACTAACCCATACAACACCATCGAGGAGTATCAATCTCAAAGCCGAATGGGTGCAACCGAAACATTAGCAAGTGCTTTCCAACAACTCGACGCCGAACAACACCGCACCATCGCAGGTGTCAACTCCAATTTCTGGGTAGTCAGTTCCCAAAACACAGGCACTACCAAAGGATTGCTCGGACAACCATTCTCCGCTACGGCTCGCAATGGTGTCCTCATTGGAGAGCCAAGCGACTGGAATGCAGGACATGGCGACCGTGGAGTTGTAATGATCGACCGACAAAAGAAAGTCTATATCGACAATATGAATTTCGTTGGCACCGTACATATCGCATCCAACGACTATGCTATCCGCGATGTCAATCGAACACGGGAACTACCTGACACAAACGAGATAACACTGTTCAACCATTATATCGGAACCAATCCCACACGCTCCACCGATGGTATAGAAATCGTCTTCTCTACCAATCAGTGGAATATCAATGGTACAATGACTTGCACCGTCACCGCTGTCAACAATATGGGAGGAACTGTCCTCACAGCCGGCACAGGCGTACTGCAAGGAAGGGGTACAGGAGCAACAGCCCTTTCACAACTCAATGTAGGAGATTCCTTTACCATGTCATTGGGCGTTGTATCAACTAACGACGAGAACCTGCATCCCGACATCATGCAAATGGTCACCGGAAATGCGTTGATACTCAAAGATGGAGTCCAGACTGCCCGCAACACCAACGAAGCATACAACAACCAAAACTATCCGCGCACAGTACTTGCCACCAACGCTACACGCAACAAGTTCTGGATGATGGTCGCCGAAAAACCGGGTATGTTCTCTGCTGATATGTGCGCTGTTCTGCAACAATGTGGTGCTACCGAAGCCGCTGGATTAGACGGAGGTGGTAGTGCCCAGATGTGTATCAACGGCACGGTCATCAATACCACCACCGATGGAGCACCACGACAGGTAGCCAACTCCATCTGGGTTTTGTCAACAGCACCCGATGACACCGTCGTAACACGAATAGTACCCTCCGCGACCCATTTCGAACTACCGTTCTATGGCACACTTAAGGTGCAGTTCTTGGCATACAATCAATATGATGTCCTGCTCAATAAAGACCTGCAAGGAGTACAACTCTCCTGCGACCCTGCTACAGGCTTTATAGACGACAACGGGCAATTTGTCTGCAACGGTACAGGAGACATCACCGCTACTTACGGCAACGCACAAGCCACCATCCATGTCACACTCAAAGAGGGAACAGATATCAGTATCCGACTCGACAGCGTACTCATATCCGACGACACCAACTATGCCGTAGAGGTCTATGGTATCATCAACTCGGAAAAAACACCGCTGAAACCTAAGGCGCTGAATTGGACTACCAAAGACGCCTCTGTCTGCTCCGTAACACAAGAGGGCGTAATCAATGGCGTCAACAACGGACACTGCATGGTCTATGGTACGCTCGGCGAAAAAACCGACTCCATTCTTGTACGGGTGGAGATTCCCGAACACAAACCACTGGCTTGGTGTACCGATTTCACAAGCGATAAAATACAAATCACGGGGAGTAATACAGCATGGAACACACAAGTCCTGTTGCAAGACGACAACAAATCTGCCGTAACCATCCACTTCACGGGAGGCAGAGGAGCCAATCTCAAAATCATACCCAATACACCTCTGTATAGTCTGCCCGACTATGTAGAGTTACGCTACGAACCTAACGACTTCCCCATACAAAAGATAACGGCAACACTCTACGCCAACAACAGCAGCACACTCTACAACTACTCCACCACAAGCAACACACCCAACCAAGCAAACCGCCTCGTTATCAATATCGACAGCCTGCTTGGCAACCCCAATGACATCGCCATCTACCCACTGAGGATGGGCTATATCAGTTTCTTGCTCGATGTAAACGCCGAGAAGAAAGACTACACCATGCTTCTTGACAGGCTCTATCTGCACTATGGCGAACTATCTTTGGGCTTCAACCCTGCCACCACACCCGATTGGAGCATCTACCCAAATCCTGCCTGCGACGCACTTATCATCTGCGGCGCAAAACAAGGCGACAAAGCCTTCTTGTACAACCTGCAAGGACAAGTCGTCGCACAAACAACCCTGCAAGGCAACAACGATATTCTGAACATCCAAACACTGTCTGCAGGACAATATCTTTTGAAAATCAATAATACCACAACTAAAGTAATAAAGAGATGATAAACACAACCGAACAGGCTTCAGGCAAACAACCTGCCACATTGAAAGATAATCCATGGTTCTGGGTTCCCACGCTGTATTTTGCTGAGGGGGTCCCCTATTTCTTGGTCAATAATATATCGGTAATGATGTTTGCCAAGATGGGCGTACCAAACGACCAACTGGCTTTCTTCACCACTCTGCTCTACTTCCCTTGGTTTCTCAAAGGCCTGTGGAGCCCTATCGTCGATGTAGTCAAAACCAAAAGATGGTGGATAATCAGTACGCAAATCTTGCTCACTGTCCTATGCGTCCTTCTTACCATAACCCTGCCACATCCCGATGCTGCCCTCATCGCTTCCAAAGGAACTTCCGTAAGCATATTTTGGCTCACCCTCCTGCTGTTTATCATCGCTGCCTTCGCCTCCGCTACGCACGACATCGCTGCCGATGGCTTCTATATGTTGGCTCACAGCCACAGTAGTCAGGCTCGCTTTATAGGTATTCGCTCCACATTTTACCGTATCGCATCTGTGTTCGGGCAGGGAGTTCTCGTGCTGATTGCAGGGGTCATCGAAACAAAAACCGCAGATATACCGCTGTCATGGCAGATCACATTGGGAGTCACTGCCGTCGTCATGTTCCTCATCACCCTCTATCATATCTTCATGCTCCCGAAAGCCAAAGACGATGCACCGCGCAACCTCACCGACAGTGCCCATTCTTTTCGGGAGTTGGGTAGTTCCTTCTCCACTTTCTTTACCAAGAAAGGGGTGTGGTTAGCCATCCTCTTTATGTTGCTCTATCGGCTTCCCGAGGGCTTCCTTATCAAATTGTGCCAACCGTTCTTGGTCGACCAACGAGAAGTCATAGTAAACGAGGCAGGCAAAATTATCGGCGGCGGATTAGGTCTAAACACCGGTATGGTCGGCTTGCTCTATGGAACAATCGGTGTCATTTTCCTCTTGGCAGGAGGTATCTTCGGAGGAATATACATCTCCAAACGGGGTCTCAAACGCTCCCTTTGGCTAATGGCTGCATGCATGACCCTCCCCTGTCTCACCTTCGTCTATCTCAGTTCCTGCCTCCCCACCAGCCCAACACTGATTGGACTCTCCATCTCTATCGAGCAGTTCGGCTACGGCTTCGGATTTACTGCCTACATGATGTATATGATGTACTTCTCCGAAGGCGAATTCAAAACATCCCACTATGCCATCTGTACGGCATTCATGGCTCTCAGCATGATGCTGCCAGGCTTCGTCGCTGGAACTATCGAGATGGCAATAGGCTATACCGCATTCTTCTGGATGGTCATGGCTTGCAGTTTCGCAACCCTGTTGGTCACTTTCCTTGCCTATCGCCAATTGGATGAAAACTACGGCAAAAAGTAATACTTAGCATTAACATCCGTGTCAATATGAAGATCAAAAGCCATATCCCTAACACTATCACCTGTTGCAATCTGCTGTGCGGTAGCGCATCCATCATCCTTTCTGCTCGACACCTCTTTGTCCCTGCCTTCCTCTGTATCATCGTGGGTGCCGTTTTCGACCTCTTCGATGGAATGGTCGCACGACTGCTCAAGGTATCAAGTCCGCTCGGGCTACAGTTAGACTCTCTGGCTGACGACATCACCTTCGGACTGGCACCGGCACTAATGCTCTGTTTCTTTCTCGAACCCGTACTCGGATATTGGAGCCTCATCGCACTTCTCATGGCAGCATTTTCAGCATTGCGGTTGGCTAAGTTCAACATCGACGACCGACAGCGTTCGGGGTTCATCGGATTGGCTACACCCGGCAATGCCATCTTCTGGGGTTCCGTTTGTTGCCTCCTGAAAGTCTCGGAACTCGCTCATCCTGCAATCGTAGCATCAGCACTGCTCCTCCTGTCCCTCTTCAGTTGCTATCTCTTGTTGGCAGAAATACCCTTCTTCTCCTTCAAGTTCCACAGCCTTTCGTGGAAAGATAACAGCCGTGCCTACATCTTTCTCATCGTCGCTGCTGTCCTCTTGCTTTGCGCCGTCCTGTGCGCTGCCATCTGCCATAACTACCGCCTCGTCTTCGCAGGAAGTGCAGGGGCTATCCTATGGTATGTACTGTTCAACATAATCATACACCTTTCGCGCAAGCGATAAAAACCTTTTCCTTATGCAAACCACCATCCGACACCTACGCACTACACTCACTCTTACCGCCATCCTCGTCGCAACCCTTTCCGTCAGGGCTGCCGAACTGCCCAATGGCTACTACTCGGCAATCAACAACCAAGCCGACTCCATCCTCAAAGCCAAACTGTTCGAGATTTGTAGCGGAGGTACACGGGTGTCCTATGGAACACAAGGCTACACCTATCCCGAAGGCATCTACTACCCAGGCTCTTGGAACTTCTTTCCCTTGACCGACCGGAAAGCAGACGCCACAATATGGGACATGTACTCCAACACCGTGCGCTACTTCCCCCTCGACAGCGGGTCCGCCGGGGGTATTCAGATAGAACACTGCATACCCAAGTCGTGGTGGGGATGGAACAAATCATCCACAGGCTCCGCTAAACGCGCATACCAAGACCTCTACATCCTCAATCCCTCCGACGCACAAGCCAATGGACAGAAGAGTAACTATCCACCGGGACATGTTATCAAAGCCGATAAGTTCGACAACGGATCTTTTCGCATGGACCAAGCCTCTTCATCCGCCTACGGATGGAGATGCTTCGAACCGGCGGAAGAGTATCGGGGCGATTTCGCGCGTACCTATTTCTATGCCGTCACCGCCTACCAGGATCTGGCATGGGGCGCAGGTAACAAAGAGTACCTGCAATACCTATCCGACAGCACCTACCTCGTCTTCCGCGACTGGCTCATACAAGTACTGCTCGATTGGCACAGGGCAGACCCTGTCAGCCGGAAAGAAATCGAACGCATCGATGCTATCAGCACCATTCAAGGCAACAGGAATCCCTTTATCGACTATCCCGATTTGGTCGAGTATATATGGGGCAACAAACGGGGACAAACCGTCATCCTCACCCAACTCACCCGTGCCACCGACACCGCTGCCTACACACCGCAGGAAGACTACACCAACTTCGCAGCCTACTCACCCGACGACAGAACAGAGAACGGATTTACGGCTCAATGGCTTAACTTCCACACCGACTGTCAATTGCAAGTCTATACCAAACACTACGAAGGTGCCAACGACACCCTTCTCACCCTGCCTACCGTCACACCCAACATCCTTAACGCTACCCAAGGGGTTAGTGTGGTCGGCAGACTCTCTTCCGCAGGCTCTTCCGCTACGGTCATGGGCGTTAGCAATACCGACGGCGGAGTATGGTTCCACAACCTCAACGCCTGCCAGAACGCATCACTCCACTTCCGTGCCAATATCTACCAAACTGCCTCCAAAGGCGAACTGCACATCTTCTTCAACGACAGCCAAGACCCCGACACAGTCATCTCTCTGCCCGTATCACGCAACGAAGACTTCTACCATATTCCTATCCCTTCGGGAACTGACTCGCTGCTCCTCCTCTCCGTAGGCGGCTCCACCACCAAGCGCGCATGTCTGCACGAGTTGTATATCGTTCAAGGCAACCTCTGCGAAGAACTGCTGCCGCTCGAGGGCTATCCTCTCTCTATCGGAAACACCGACGCAACAGAACCTTTCTGCCGGTACTATGTCACGCTGCCTACCGACCTGAAAAACACCGATGTCTTCTACCAACTCACCACCACCGACAATCGTACCTCCAACATAGTAACGGTCAGCGGCTTACCCGTCTCCGAGAACACACCCGTTATCCCGGTCGAACCCGCCGCCAAAGGGCAGAAAGTGCTGCGCAATGGCGTCGTTTATGTCCAACACAACAACAACGAATACACCGTCTTGGGACAAAAAAACTGATTTCCTGAAAACCTGTTTACATATTCATAAAAATATAAATCTCGTCCGATTGCCCCTCCCTGCACTCTGCTCTCTGCTCACCCCTGTATTTACTACCACTTTCAAACGATTTATATAGGATGAATATAGGATGAGTATAGGACGAATATAGGAACACCCTCCCAACCACCTCCAATCCCCCTCCCAAACACCCCTCTCCGCACATTTATCATTAACTCTTAATTCTTAAATTACAATAACTATTTGCTACACTTATAATGGTTCAGGCAAAAGAAATGAAGAACACCGTCCTACACCTCTCAACCCCTCCTCCAACCACCTATATCCCCTAGATTTCCTAGATTTCCTACTTCCTCTACAAACTACCCCACCCATAAACTCCTAAACTTATCAACCAATAAACGATCCCCTCACTCACTTTCGGCCTTGTGTCGGTGCGTCAAAAATGGAGCGAGTACTGCGAAAAGCGGAGGTACTGTCTGAGCGAAGCGAGTTGTGCCGTAGCCGCAGGACGAGCGACTATTATTTTTGGCAACGCCCGACACACAGCCGATGAATTTTCTTTGCTTCGTTTCTTTTGTTCAAGCAAAAGAAATGAAGAACATACTCACATATCAATCGTTCATTTATAATGGGTTTTTGCCTGCTGTAAAGCCATAGCGTGCTATGCCTCCCATCCCCTCCTCCAACCCCCTAGATCCTCTAGACCGTCTAGTTCCCCTACATCCCCCAACCAACCCTCTACCAACTCCCTACCAATCAACATCTTACAAACTCAAATTTTCATTATTCAACCTTATCTGTCATTTTTTTTACAAAAACTATAACAATTATTTGGAACTTATTGACAAAATACCGTACCTTTGTAGGCTATTTATAGGCTACATACTAGCCCTTAAATACAACAAAATAAACAGCCTCTTCTGATGTAGCGAATACACAGAGAGGTCGTATGTTAAATTTAGTATTAAGGTATTATTAATCAGTAAATTATGTATGGGGGGGGGGTATAATAAATGAGGCGTACCATACGCAAACCGTAGGAAATACCTACAACATGTATGGTACCATGCAGGCAACTTCGCCTTCTATGTATTCGGGCAGCAAGTACGCGCCTAACACCAACGAGCAAGGGCTGTACTTCCGTTCTGCAGACGATTTCCTTCAACAATCGGCAGGTTATTCCACAACTATCGATGCCGCATCAACTCTAATGAAGAGTTCGCGTCCTACTGACCCGGCAATAGGAGAGTTGGCACCTATAGGAGATATCATTCTGCCTATGCTCTTGTGTCTGTTCGCATATACTGTCTGTAAAATGCGGAAACAATTCACCAACTATCGTCGTTCTTTGTAAAAACTACAACATTATGAAGACCTATCTTAAACACTTGGTTCTTGCAATAGGAACCGTTATTTCTATACTCTTGGGTACTGTCTCCACCCAAGCAGCACTGTTTCCCGATAATCGGTGGTATGTATTCGGAGATACGGTAACCATAGGGTTCCCCCGTATAACTTACTCCACCATACAACGCCAGATCACGGAAACGGAATACAACGACCAATCGTGCGCCGCTAAATATGGCACAGAGGGCTTGTACTCTACCGATGACGACCACTACTACTATTTCACCTACACCCTGCGTGATACCATCACCCTCGTATTCTCGGCGCGGCCTGATGACTCCGGAAACTATGGTGCCGTCTTGGGCTATCTCGCCAACGAACATGGGCAAGGCACAGTATTAGACGACCTGTGGTATGTAAAGGATGTCACGCCTACGGCTGAAGATGGCAACAACTACTGGCCTCGGGAAAGAGTACGCATGAGGGTACAGCACCTGCAATCGGGCAAGTGGCTGTCCTATGTCACAAATGCAAGCGGAAACACTACTCTCAAACTCGTCGATACAGAGGAGCAGTCAAGTCCGTTCGGCTACTTTATGGACGAAGAAGACCCTAACTACCAAGACTATCACTCGGCGCGTACCACTTCCTTCATGCCAGTTATCATATCAGGAGCATCACAGTACTACCTGGAGTCTGTATCAGCATCCGAAAACTCCTCCATCTCTGGAGACAAAACCAAAGGTAACTACATCAAGGTTACTCGCTCAATGACCTATGCTTTCCACCTGACACCATTGATCGACAAAATGATGATATGCTACCAATGGAGTATGGAGGATATATGCTCCTTCAATATCACACCATCGCCTGCATCTCCCTTCTTCGGTTATGCTAAAGACAACACCGAAGCAGCAGCACAACAAGTAGAACAGACCTACGGCATAACCATGACCGAAGCCAAACAGTTGTACTGTGTAAACGAACGGCAAACAGGTTCTGGCAACCACACCATCCCCTACGGCACAACCGCAACGGTAAACAATGCAACAGACCTGTACGATAACTACGGCATATCTGCCAACTTCTATTGGGCTGCCAACGGCAAAGGGGCATACTCCAACCTGTCATCGTCGCTCAAAGCAGAACAGATCGACAACACAAAGTCGAATGTGGCACCCTACAACGCCGAAACTGCCAGAACCATGCTTACTCGCTCCGCAGCAACACGCAACACCCAATATACACTGACGGTAACACCTGTAGGGAGCAGTCCATACAATGTCATCAACACTTCGGGGCAGTTCCAAGGAAACTTATGCGACTACACCGACTACCTCTATTGCGACATAATTGACCAAACAGGCAATATTCTCGCTACGGAGGGCTCACTGTTCACGCGTAATGCCTATCACATCGTCGAACAAATCGCCAACATAAAGGTATCCTCCGTTCCCGATATGCCCATCGCAGAAGCAACAGTGGGCACCCTCACTATTACCTACGATCCGCAAATAGTCAGTTCACAAATACGCTATAACCAACAAGGGATAATCGATTCAATATTTAGTCAGACCGATACGCCCATCGAACTCAGCAGCACCAACCTTACACTGAAACTGCAGACTACCGAGAATAACGATTTTACGGGCGACTGGGTTTCCATATCCAATATCGATTACACCAACAAACAAGTCACATTGAGTTTCCAAGCGAATGCCGAAGTTGCAATCAGAGGTATCTATTTGGTGGCTACAGTTAAAAACGGAGATGACTCTTACACACTAAGAACTTATATCCGCCAAAAAACATCGAATAGTACAGGTACTACCCAATTCCGCCATCAAACCGGCGGATATGACGCATTGATGACTTCTAACGCACTCGGTATTCAATACCAGCAAGTACATACCTACGAGAAGACTGTTTACTACACATCAGGTCAAACCATCGAACTGATGCCGAACGAACCCAATATGAGGGGCTATTGGCGGTGGTACGACTTCGATTCCGACACCGACCCTCGCTACTATTGGAATGGTACTTCATACCAAGATGCCGGCAACAACTTTTGGATCAAGGCACCAAGAGATATGAATTATACATCCTTCTCCGCTATTAATGAAGGAGAGGGAGGTGCTTCGAGGGGCTATTATGCAACCAAAGATTCACATACCTTCCCCGAGATAAAAGAGAGTCCTGACGATTGGGAAAATATGATGCCACAAATAAAGGGATGGAGTGATAACTCTGTACACAATATCGCTCTTGATGCGAGTGCCTATGCAAATTACAAGATTGAAAAATCAGGCAGCACAATTACTTCAATAACAGAACCTATTCTGTCCTACCGACAAATATGGCACCTCCGTCCAGCGTCCGAAATAGCAGACTCGTTGGATAAATGTACCTCCATAGACAACCCCTACGAGACACATAAATACATCGCACCTACCAGTACCAATGTATATCTCGCCACCAATTTTCCACACAAGAATTATATACACCACTCCTCTGAACTATGCTACTGGTTCTATGGGAAATCCAATAGTCAAAAAACGCTAAAACAAGTAGGAACTGTAAGTAAAAGGAATAATATTACTGCATCATGGAAATATCGGTATTCTAACGATGGAGGCAGCACCTGGACATCTTGGACTAATCTAAGTACTACTACTTATACCAACGATTACCTGACAGTTTCCTCAACACAAGAGAGAATATACGAGTATGCATTATACATCAGTAGTCGTAACACATATTCAGGTAATGATATATATATTGCACGCTTTCGAATAACCTATGTTAGTCCTACCACCTACGGACCTTCCTCAACGGCATTACGCACGAATGACGATATAGCAGAGAACTACAATCTGTTGGCAGAGCAAGACTTTGACTTTGGTGCTGCAGCGGGGAGCCTTTCTTCCACCTCTATGCAATTCTATACGAAGCCACTTCCTGCGGAGAACTCAACATTCAGTTTCTATTATGTTACGGCTAATAATGAACACCAGTACCAACGACAGACGCAGGGTGAAGCTACCACCTTCCCATTTTATGGCGAGTATTGTTTAGTGAACCAACTTAAAAAAGCGGGCGGAACAAATTGGTGGATCGATATAGCACAGCACGGCGGAGCAACGAGCGGCGCAGGTAATCCAGCCAATGGATATATGATGTATGTCGATGGAAAGCAGCAACCTGGTTTGGTGGCTACAGTTTCTACCGATGCTGCAATATGCTCGGGGCAACAAATGTACTGCAGTGCTTGGATATGCAACGCTACATCAAGTAGTACGAATACACTCCCTGTCATACGATTCAATGTGCAAGGTCGAAACAGCAACGATGAAGATTGGATCGATGTAGGTGCGTTCTTTATGGGAGATCTCAAGTATAACTCAGGGTGGGTGCAAGTAAACTTCCCTATTCTGTCTGCAACCGACTATAAACAAACGCGTGTGGCTATATACAACTTCGCAAATAGTAACAGTGGTAACGATTTTTTGATCGATGATATTTGCTTGTACGATACCAAGTTGCCCCTGCAAGCCTACCAGGCATTTACTACCTGCAAGGTAAAGAATATGGAGATGGCAGTTGCCCGTATCGACTATTCGAACTTGGTGGATAATAGCAGCAACCAAACTCTCTACTATACTTTTGTAAACACGAAGAAAGATACAATGATACACGCAATATACCATTATCCTGCCACTTGGACAGAAGCCAAAAGCGACAGTTATGGTATTATCTATGTACCTAAAAAGGGCTACGATCCTACCAAGTCTAACGATCCTACCTACCAGAGTAGTGATGGCTTCGTCGGAGTAGACGAGTCCCAATTGGTATATACCTCTGCATCTGCGTTACTCGATTCATTGGAGAATGTTTATTTTAACGACACCCTACCAGGAAAGACCGTAGAAGACGGGTACACCCTTAAAGGATATGTTAAGACTACTGACAAGGACGGAGAACGGTATATAATGTATATAGCGCACCTCGTTAGTGACTGGGTTATGCCATCATCGGCGTCCTATCAATTGAATATGGCTGCATCTGAGGCGGACTTATTGTCACCTGAGTGTTCTATGCGCGCCGACCTACCTTTGTCGAACAAAACAGATATAGCCTTCAATGGTTCGACCGACCCTACAGTAGGGGCGTGCGCAAATGGTTTGTACCCTGTGGTTGTGAAGGTGAATAATTCCATAGAGATAAATGGTGAGCCGGTCAATCTTGCAGGCAATGCCAAAGCAGACTGGTTGTTTGGATATGAGTTCGACGATGTATATATCGAAGAATTTCATAAGACCGATGAAGAGAAGGCTGCTGCAGATACAAAGTTTGAGCAAGTATATGGTTACAATCGTGGCAAGGTGCTGGATGCATTGTTGGAGTTGCGTCGTTACCCCAACACATCGAACTACACCGTATCTGACCCCGATGAGATTATTACGGACACCATAGATGCTACGAGCGGTAAAAGAAACAACATCCTATTGGATGAGCATTACAATATCATAATAGACCTATGCAACAGGGGGCTGCTAAGTCTTTACAAAGATTCTGATGCCTTCTATATGCGTTCGAATGACACTATTCGCTTTTGGGTATATCCTATAGCAGGTACTGCTGTAGGATACTATGAGGGAACGAGGCATGTACTTGATAACTGTTCGAACAGTACCTTCTTGCGCGGTTTTACGGGTGACAGTGAATATGAGGCCAATCTATCGCCTGTGCAGTTAGTGAATATGACCGATGAACAAAAGCACGCCGTACCACGCGTCCGCGTAGCAGCACGGAATGCCAATAAGTCGTTCAAGATACCTATATCCGATATTTCAGGTAATGTGGCGTTTGGTTGGGACAGTTGCAAAGTAGTGTCGTCCACCGATCCAATAGTGCAGGCCCTTATTGACAAGAATGCTTCTCTTGACGAGTTCAGTATGCGCTATACGCAAGACCGTATATATGAAGATTTGACAGATGCTAATCAGTATTACAAGAGCGGAGATTCCATCCAGTTCTCTCCTGTGGACGATGCACATGTAAGTGCTATGCAAGATCGGCACAACAATGATACACCCGCAGGAAAATGGACGGTTGGGCATCCTGGTTTCCAGCATAGCAATACGCACAAAATGCGTGCGGGGTACGAATATATGATGAAGGTTACTATGTTGACAGCGGCACTCAATACAGAATTTGGAGGATGCCCCATAGGCAATGTATATTTCACGGTAGTGGTAGTGCCTGATACAGTAGTATGGAATCCTATAGCAAGCGACTATTGGGGTGACGACGAGAATTGGCACGCCATTATAGACGGAAAGATTGTAGAAAAAGGTTATGTGCCACTACCAGAGACGGATGTAGTGATACCGACTATAGATGATGTGCGGAAGTATCCTTACTTGTGCGACAGTATGTTCTACCCGATGGATGCACACTATGTTCCTGCAAAGTGCCACAAAATACGCTTCTGCGGTAATACAGCCTTGTTGAATCAACATAAGTTGCAATATGATTCGGCATACGCAGACCTGACCTTGAAGAACGGTACATGGAACTTGATTTCGAGTCCGTTGCAAGATGTGTATAGCGGAGATTTCTTCGTGCCTCATAATGGCAGTTACACCAGTGCAACGAACTTGGAAAATGGCGACAACTTTACTATCAGTTCGTTCAAGGGTAGCCGTTCGGCAGATGCAGGGTATGCTTCATGGGGCAGATACTACAATGATTCGGTGGCTACAGAACACTATTATGAACCTGATGGTTCGTTCTATGAATCGTTTAATATGTTCAAGCAGATGGACGGGATGTTGTTTGCGGCAAGTAATACGCTTGACAAAGAATTGGAGCCGCTACATGGTATGGAGTTGGGTATATGGGGTCCTGATAACTTGACAGAAGACGATATTACCATCCGTCTGCCTAAACCCGATACTCAATATGACAAGTACTATAACGGTGCGGTAGTGGGTAATGTCAGTGTAGATAGAAGCAACGCCTATCGTTTGGCGTTCACGCCAGACAATAGCGGTGAGATGCAAGTGACTCTGCATAATGCAGTGGCAAGTCCTTACTTTATCTTCGGCAATCCGACAATGGCTTATATAGACGCTGAGGCATTTTATTTTGAGAACAAGGATGTGTTGGAGTCGTATTATTGGACGCTGGAAGGTGACGAGTGGCTTGCACGCACCGGTGCTGTAGTTTCGTACGAGGATCGATTCTTGAAGCCCTTCCGCTCGGCTATGGTATATACAAAGGGCGGTGTTGCACTGAAGGAACTAACCTTGAAGTTGAATGTAAAGAACTTGGCCATATCGAATGTAGTGGGTTCTCATACCAACTACGAAAAGCATAGTATGTCGGCTGCTCCCAAGCGCAACAATAGCAGCAACGGACACTATTTGAACAAGGGTATAATGCATATTGATGCATTTATCCGTACCGAAGGTTCGATGCAGCCGATGGCAAAGACCAACTTTAATTTAGTGGCAATGGACTTTGCGAACGACGGATATGATGTGAGCGAAGATGTTCCGTACTTCTCTGTGAATATCAAGGATGATGGTACGACTATGACAGGTGCTTCGGAGATGAATATGTATTCGGTGGTTGATGCAAAGCGCATTGCAATAGATATTCGCAAAGAGATAGGTATTGTTCCTCTTGGTTTTGTTATCAGCAATGCTATGCGCAGTGCAGACAATGGCAAGATGCGACTCTATTTCACCCTGACTGATTGGAGCGATGAATGCTATTTGATAGATACCAAGACCGGTACGCAGACGCGCATTATCAATGGTACGGAGTTGCTGCTTGAGATACCGAACAATCATGAAATGCGTTATTATATACAGGGTCCCAAAAATGCGTCGGAGGACGACAAGGGGGCTACCGATACTGATTGCATCAACAGCGATAGCCAAAAGGATGGCAATTCGATAGCCGTATATTCGATAGCAGAAGGTTATGTGAATGTCGTTGCATCGTCGTCGATTGCTTCGGTACGGCTGTATGATATAGTTGGGCGTCTTGTTACAGAGCAAGTTGTGAATAACCAGAATACTCCTATCCTGACTTTGCCTGCGCCGGAAGGTGTATTGATGGCAGAAGTTCGATTGACGAATGGTGCAGTAGGGGTAGAGAAAGTGTTGGTGAAGTAAAGTTTTTCTTCGTTTGTGAAAAGGGGCTGCCTAACAAGTTGTGTTAGGCAGCCTTTTTGTTTATTGGCTACGCCGTTGGTTGATTTTAGTTGATTTTTTGGTTGGTGTTATTCATTTCTTTTGGTTAGAGTGGGTTAGTGGGTAGAGGAAGTAGGAAATCTAGAAAATCTAGGGGATCTAGGGGGTTGGAGGAGGGGATGAGAGGCATAGGACGGTGTGGCTCTACGGTGAGCAAAGACCCATTATAAATGAACGATTTAGATGTGAGTATGTTCTTCATTTCTTTTGCATGAACAAAAGAAACGAAGCAAAGAAAATTCATCGGCTGTGTGTCGGGCGTTGCCAAAAATAATAGTCGCTCGTCCTGCGGCTACGGCACAACTCGCTACGCTCAGACAGTACCTCCGCTTTTCGCAGTACTCGCTCCATTTTTGACGCACCGACACAAGGCCGAAAGTGAGTG
>CAVEIE010000007.1:0-78186 GCA_963615895.1 Bacteroidaceae bacterium
GGTAATACTTAATTCTATACACTCCAAATGTTTTACGCAGTTTTTTATAGAAAAAGTGGTATTTATTTGTATATGATTGATTTTTATCGAATTACGAATGAAAATATGAGAGCCATAGGACGCTATGGCTTTACAATTGGCAAAATGGGATAATTTATGAATTGAAAAGTATGGATTGGGTACCCTATTTTGTCACACCTTTATACATAAGTCGTCACACCTTTATATATTCATCCTATATTCGTCCTATACTCGTCCTATATTCATCCTATATAAAACCTTTGTGAAATGCAGTAAATAGTATGGAAGACAAAGGTTACCCGAATTTGTCAGGTAATCTGTTGCCCTCGGGAGCGGGACTTGAAAAGATGAGAGGTGGGTGCATAAAAGATGCCCCACACACTCTCATTGTATTTTGTTTTATTCGATTTCGGGGGGTACTTCTGCAACGCCTTCTACGGTGGCATCAAGCATTTCATTTAGATCGGCTTCCTATTCGGTAACTGGTTCGTTACGAAGAATGACGATTGCTATTTTAGATGATTTGCTTCTACCATAGGACACCAGTTTGAATGTATAGTCTTTTGTGCTGAAGGTCTTATCATCTACTTTGGTGAAATCAGCGGTCATCGTTTCTGTTAATTTGGGTAATACTTGCTCCCATCCATTTATAGCATCAAGAGGTGCTACGGTGAGGCTTAGGGCATCGATTTTGGCTGCTCCATTCAATTCATTGTTTTTTTTGAGGTAATCGTCGAAGTGCGCATATACTCCGACAACATAACCGTTACCCGCTGCAATTACCTTCGTGAAAGAAGTGGAGTAACTGCTTAAATTCTCTATCCAAGTGTTTTTGACCGCCGGTATATTTTCTGCAGCAGTTCCAATTACAAAACCTGCATTTTGCAAGTCGGTTTTCAGCGCAGAGATGGCTTTTCCCACTACTGCATTGGGGTCGAAATAATAACTACTCAAGTTTTCTCCATCGCCGAAGTAGTTGATATCGATGTCGTATAGTTCGGTTTTGTGAAGCGGTTCAAACTTATCATTCAGTATAAAGTAATCTTTTTCGTCTAATCCAACCCAACCGAAGCCATCTATATAACCTACTTCATCCATATCTATTTTACAATCTTTCTCGCCTTTTTTATTCAAGACTTCGTATTTATCGCCTCTTTTGTTTACCAAGTAACCATTGTTGAGAATTTTGACAAACCTGTATTTGGCAGGTACGATTGTCTCTCCTTTGAAATTCATCACACCATAGGAATAGTCTTTGCCCAAGAAGACAATTTGTTTGTCTTTGATTGATTTGATGCCGCATACTTTATCAGGGCATTTCATCAGTTCTTCTTTTCCATTTCCATTCAGGTCGTAAATGCGTATTCTATCACCATCGTTTACTGTCAGATATCCGTCGATGAGATCTGTACCGTCTTGCATTCCTGCGATTCTGCTCCAATTATCCTCTTTTTCGTTTTTGAGGTTGAAAGCAATTCCATCTGCTGCTTCTCCCTCTTCGTGAGCCGTGAGACCGAAGATAAGATTCTTGTTCATAAGTGTCCATGTTTCGGTATCGTAGGTGTTTTTAGGAGAAAAGATTACATTGCCTTTGCGGTCGATTAAAATTTTGTGGATGTTTGCATCGTTGTCGATTGTATAGACTTCGAGCCATCCATACTTGTTGAAACATGGAGCGCACGAGACTACATCGTTTCCCTCAAATTGTGACAATTCTAAAACAGTTTTGCCCTTTAGATTCACGATTTCGATACGGCTGTCTTCTCTTACAACAGGCAAGATACCCTTGTTAGGCATGCCTACTTCTTTGAGTCCTTCAAGAATAAGTTTGGGTTTCTTTTTGTCGAAAGCATAGAGACTCCATGCACCTTCTTCTTTGACAGAGAAAACGCCTTCGATAACACAACTTGGCGTCCGCTCATACTCATCGGCAAAATAGACATTGCCTTTGTTGTCGACAAAGCCCCAGTCTTCTCCTTCTTCGAGTTTGCATGGCAGATAATCGACAGTGCCGGAACCAGCGTTGCCGCAACTACACAGAGCGGTTATTGCAGTAGCAATTGCTGCAAGATAAAAGAAATGTTTGTTCATAATAATTGAAAGCAGATAAACGATAACAATATGTCATCCACCCTTCAGGGATATATACCCATCGGCGTAGGATTGTTGCAAAGATAAAAAATTATGTAATATAGACCAAATGTTTTTGGTGAAATTTTTATGATAATGTTATAGAAACAGGCTGATTGGGATGTTACAGGGAGGATGAGGGGAGGAGAGGCATAGGACGGTGTTCTTCATTTCTTTTGGTTAGAGTGGGTAGAGGTGAGGGTTATCCAAGGGAACTAAGGGCTTGTCCGCAGGCGGGGCGCCCGTGTCCCCAGTGTTTAGGGGTTGGAGGAGGAGGCAGGTTTATTGGGGGATGTAGGGGAACTAGACGGTCTAGAGGATCTAGGGGGTGGGAGGAGGGGAGGAGAGGCATAGGACAATGTGGCTCTACGGTGAGCAAGAGCGTAGCAAGAAACCATTATACGATAGGTATGAGCGCAGCAACGAACCATTATAAAGGCAGTAAGTAGTTATTGTAATTTAAGAATTAAGGGTTAATGATAAATGCGGGAAGAGGAGTGTTTTGTGGGTGGTTTATAGGTTATTTGTAGGGTGTTCCTATAGTCATCCTATAGTCATCCTATACTCGTCCTATATTCATCCTATATAAAACCTTCGAAATGGGTAGTGTTTATCGGGGTTGGCGGAGGGGAGGTTTTCTATAACGGGGAGGGAGGGGTATTTATTAAAGGAGGGGAGATATTAGTATTGTTTAACTATCCGAGTGGTATTTGTTGTGTCAGGAGGTTGGGAACGGGACGGGGCAGGAAGGATTTGCGTATTTCGAAATAAATTAAGACCTTTGCAGCATATTCCGAATGGGGGTGCTTAACGGCTGAGATTATACCCTACGAACATGGGCAGGTAATGCTGCCAATGGACCAATAGACAGTTTCTGTCGAACTTTTTCCCAATCGGATGGAATGTAATGCAAAAGAAACATTTTCTATTGTTGTTTGTTGCACCTTGTTTGTGCAACTTATCCATTATGGCTCAAGACAGCATAATGGTATTGAAAAACATCGATGAGGTAGAGGTTGTCGCCCGTCGTGTACAGCAGACGACCATCAATCATGATGTAGTGAGCAATCGAGATCTGAACCTCAGCAATACGGGTCAGAATCTGCCTTATCTGCTTTCGGCTCTTCCGTCTATTCAGGTTACGAGCGACGACGGCTTGGGTGTGGGTTACACTTATTTCAGGGTGCGAGGGACAGACCATACCCGTATAAACATGACGGTGAATGATGTGCCTCTGAACGATCAGGAGAGCCAAACGGTGTTTTGGGTGAATATGACGGATATGGCATCGTCGTTGTCGAGCATAGATGTGCAACGGGGTGTGGGTACCTCTACGAACGGTTCGTCGTCGTTTGGTGCATCGTTGAACATGCAGACGAACAATGATGACAGTGTCAGTCATTATACATTGAGTTTCAATGGTGGTATGTATAACACTTTTCGGGAGATGGTTGCTGCGCATGTTGTGTTGCCATCGGGTTGGCGTGCCAATGCGAGGTTCAGTAAAGTGAACTCGGACGGATTTTTGTACCGCACGAACTCGGACTTGTATTCCTATTACGGTGATATGGGCTGGTATGGAGACCGTACACAGGTGGTTGCCCGTGTGTTCGGAGGAAAAGAGAAGACCGGAATGGGTTGGGACGGTGTGACCTACGATGTAGCCTACGGAAAGAACGGTGTAGACCGTCGGTATAACCCTTCGGGCGAGTATTATAATAATGTGTATGATGAAGAAGGGAACCTCCAGTCTGTGGAGACGCTTTATTATGACAACCAGACAGACAACTACGCCCAACAGCATGTGCAGTTGGCCGTTACTCACCGTTTCAATCCAAACTGGAGCCTCAGCACGACCCTGCATTACACTCACGGCGGGGGATATTATGAGCAGTACAAGCGCAAGAGTTTCAGTTATTGGGGGTTGGACAGTTATACCGACCAGACAGGAACGAAGGTGAAGAAGGCATACGGGATGTATCGTAAGTTTTTGGACAATCATTTCTACGGGGGTATATTTTCTGCCAAATATGTGTCGGAGGTGTTGGCGGCTCAGATAGGTTTTGCGGCTAATGATTATATAGGTGCGCACTACGGGACGCTAAACTATATACAAGACAGTGTGTATGGCGGTGCATTGCCCGTGAACTATGAATACTATCGCAACCGTGCGAACAAGGTAGATGCCAACATCTACGGAAAGGTGAATTGGCACGCCATTAACAAGGCTCAAGAGAAACTGTCGGTTTATGCTGACTTGCAGTATCGTTATGTGCGTTACGAGAGAAACGGCATAAATGAAGAGGATATGGCAGATTTACCTTTAGTGGTAAATTATCATTTCTTCAACCCCAAGGCAGGATTGACCTATCAGAACAGAGGTCATTTGCTGTACGGTTCGTTTGCCATTGCCAACCGTGAGCCCAGCCGTAACAACTACAAGGAGAATGTTACCTACGACCCAGCAACGAATGAGTACACCGGTCTTCCGAAGGCAGAACGGCTGTACGACTATGAATTGGGGTACACCTATTCGCACAAGCGATTTGCAGTGGGAGCGAACCTATATTTTATGGACTATGACAACCAGTTGGTATTGACGGGTCGTTACAATGATGTGGGCGCGGCGAGTACAATCAATGTGAAAGATTCGTATCGAATGGGTATTGAGTTGACAGGCGGAGTACAGGTTGTAGATTGGTTCCGTTGGGACGGCAACTTCGTGGTGTCGAGAAACAAGATTCTTAATTATACGGATATTCGTGCCATTTATGACAAGGATGACAAGGACTACTATGACGAGAAAGAAATAAGCCTGAAGGAGACGACTATTGCGATGTCGCCTACTATCACGGCGATGTCGTTGTTTACTTTTGATGTAGCGGGATTTCTGGCTACGATACAAACGAATGTAGTGAGCAAGCAATACCTGAACAATCTGCAAGATGAGAATGCGATATTGAAGGCCTATACCACGACAAATGTACACCTGCAATATCAGTTGCCGATGGACAAGTGGTGCCACCGGAAAAGCAGTGTTCCGCAGATACGGTTGCTCTGTCAGTTGAACAATATCTTTAATGCGAAGTATGCAAGCAATGGCGGCAGCGACTGCTCGTACTATACGGACGGGACGGCAACGGCATGGTACTTTGCGCAAGCTGGTATCAATGTGCATGCAGGTTTTGTAGTCAATTGGTAGAAAAAGTACGCAAGCCGATTGCAAAGACAATATATCCCCGAAGGTGCATCTTTCGGGGATATATTTTTAGGGAAGAGGGGGGACAAAGGATATTTTATCAAGAAAAAAGCCACAAAGACTCTTCTTCATTGGGAAAAATTTCCGAACTTTGCGGGAGTATAGATGTATCCCGAAATTGAAACTATATTCCAAACATAGTAGAAGTATGCCGTTGCGCAGGGTGTTGTTGGTCTTGAGCCTGCTAATGGGGACTGTGGTTTCAGCCAAAACCATTTCCGGTGTAGTCTTGGACGAAAACGGTAGCCCTTTGACAGGTGCGAATGTGTATTGGGCTGGGACGACGATTGGTACAGCAACGGATTTGGACGGGCATTTTTCCATCAGCACACAGAAAAGCCAAAAGCAACTTGTGGCAAGTTATTTGGGTTATCACAATGATACAACAGAGATTGTGTCGTCTTCTCTGGTTACCATAATACTTATACCGAACCTCTTTTTGGATGAGGTAAGCATTACGGAACGGCGAATGTCGGTATTGCGTTCGAGAAGCACTGCCATTGCTACAGAGACTCTTACGGGAGAGGAGTTGGTTAAGGCGGCTTGTTGTAATCTGAGCGAGAGTTTTGAGACGAATGCCTCAATCGATGTGTCATACGCAGATGCGGCTACCGGAGCCAAACAGATACGGCTACTGGGTTTGTCGGGAACATATATCCAATTGCTGACCGAGAACACGCCGAGCATACGCGGGTTGTCACAGTCGTTCGGGCTTGAGTATGTCCCCGGTCCATGGATGGAGGCTATTCAGATAAGCAAGGGGACATCGTCGGTTATCAACGGTTATGAGGCGATTGCAGGACAGATAAATGTGGAACTACTGAAGCCGCAAAAGCAAGACCCCGTTGCCATTAACCTGTATCTAAGTTCGGAATTGATGACCGAACTGAATGTGACGGGCGGTTGGGAACTGAATGACAAAGTCTCGACAGGTATCCTGTTGAATGCCCGTGACATGGAACTATCGATGGACAAGAACAAAGACGGGTTTGTTGATGCTCCGAAGACGCGTCATTTGAACATTCAGAACCGATGGTTTATTCAATCGGGTGACTACACGGGCCAGGTCTTGCTTCGTACGCTATACGACCAACGATTAGGCGGGCAGTTGGTTTCTACGGAGGCTAATCGTTATCTTATTGACCTGCGTACGAGGAGAGTAGATGGGTTCTTAAAGAACGGATATGTGTTTGATCGGGACCTTAACCAATCGTTGGGGGTGATTGCTGCTGGGTCGTATCATAATCAGACGAATGTCTATGGGGAGAGGTTGTGGAATGCAAGCCAGACCAACGCTTATCTGAACGCTATTTTTCAGACAGAGTTTGATGATACGCAGCGAGATACATTGGACAAGCACAGCCACAAGCTGACGACAGGACTCTCGTTGAACTATGACAGGTATAATGAGGAGTATCACCGCATATTGGCAGGAGGAACTGCGGACTTGCGGCACGAGATTACGCCTGGAGTTTTTGCGGAATACACTTATACCTACAAGGATAAACTGACTCTCCTGACGGGATTGCGAGGAGATTATTCCAGTCGTTACCGTTTCTTTATCACACCTCGAATGAACATACGCTATGAACCGTTTCCTTTCTGGACCTTGCGTGGTTCGGCGGGGTTGGGATATCGTACGCCGAATGCGATAGCCGACAATGCGTCGTATTTACCCTCCAACAGAGTATATACATCGCCTGCGTCTCTGCCGCAAGAACGAGCGATCAATGCAGGTATCACCACTGCTTTTTACATCCCGATAGGAGGTCGTGAATTGACACTATCTGCGGAATACTACTATATCCGTTTCTTTAGCGGGGTGATAGCCGATCTTGATGCAGCCCCGCAGCGTGTGAATCTGATAGATATAGCGCATACAGCGGGTGCGGAGTGGTATTCTCATACCTGGCAAGCAGAGGCGAGCATGGAAATACTGAGGGGTTGGACGGCTACGATAGCGTTTCGATATATGGATGTGAAACAAACGACGCTTGACCCGAAAACGAATGAATTAGTATTGCGAGACAAAGTGTTGCAGAATAAGTTCAAAGGCTTGATAACAACAAGTTACCAGACACCCCTAAAGACCTGGCAGTTTGATTTGACTGCACAATTTAACGGGTACGGACGAATGCCTATAGGTTTTGCTATCCCGAATGAAAGCAAGCAGTATTATGAGAAATCGGGAACAGTTTATCACCGATGGTATCCTCAACTCTTGGGACAAATAACCAAGTACTGGCGGAGTTGTTCTCTGTATTTAGGGGCGGAGAACATGACAAACTTCACGCAAGACGAGCCTATTGTCGGTGCGACAGACCCGACACAAGAAGACTTTGACGCTTCGATGGTGTGGGCACCCATACAGGGTTGGAAAATATACTTGGGCTTTCGGTGGAACATGGAAAAACGAGACAACTAACAAGGAAAAGATATGAAGAAACTATTGTTATTGCTATTGGCAGCATTTGTATTGGTGCCGACTTATGCCAAGTCGGACAAGCAGACAGTGAGGCTGTATTGTGAACTCCATTGTCAAGCCTGTTGCGACAAGGTGATGAAGAATATCGCATTTGAAAAGGGAGTGAAGGATATTCAATTCGATATGAAAGAGCAGGCGGTTATAGTGACCTACGATGCCAACAAGACGGATGTTCCTACCTTGCAGAAGGCTTTTGCCAAGATGGGCAAGCCTGCTACTACGACCAAACCTGCAGAGAAAGCAAAAACGAACAATCAGTCTTCGGACAAATGTCAGACGACTGATGTCAAGCGATGAGTACTCGCTCGGTGGGCTATGCGACTATTTTGTGTTCGAGAGGATGACCTTATCGAGGGGGGTATCGTGCCGGTCGTGAGGTAACTTGTTTTTTAATTGGAAGCGATAGCCGACACCTATCTTCATTGTATGGGAATAGTGTCGCAGGAAACGGTCGTAGTAACCACCTCCCCGTCCCATTCGATTGCCTTGGTTATCGAAAGCGACTCCGGGTACCAGGATGAGGTCTATTTTCCCCAAGAAAGTTGGCGTTGTAGGGACAGGGACTCCAAACTTACCCTGCGTGATGGCCTGTTCGCCTTGATATTCACGGATTTCCAAAGAGTGCCGATGGGCTACAGGCAGCAGGAAGGTTTTCTCGGGAGAGAGCGTGGTGAGGGACAGGAGGTTGATTTCGTTATGAATGGGGTAGTATATCATTACCTTCTGCGCCTGTTGATACTCCGGTAAGGCAACGATTTGCTCCACCACTTCACGGGAACACATCTCTACATCGGAAGAGTTTAGTATTCGCCTTCTTTGTGCCAAGCAAGCCCTTAGTTCGTCTTTCTCCCGCTTATGCGACCGAAAAAGCCTCTCGTATATTGAAAGATATAAGTTCATAAGAAACATAATTCAGGGTGCAAAAGTACTTCTTTATTTGTGTATTTCCAAAAATGGCATTACTTTTGCACAGAAACCAGAGATTATGAGAACAAAGACAGTCATCTTATTGGGGCTTCTTGCCTTTTTGTACGCCTGCAATTCCTCCTCCAATGGCACAACGGATACGGTATCAAGTGATGCTACTGTGAAATCGCTCACTTTTGTGTCCAACAGCAACTACCCGACGCTTTCCAGCACTGTGTTCACTGTTGAGGACAGGATAGATACGGGACTTATCTACAATGTGGATTCGATACTATACAATACGCCTATTGATAGCATTGTGCCATCGTTCCGATTCAATGCGACACCCGGTGCAGCCGTTATCTATACGCCAAACGACACGATAGCCTTGACGGGGTCTGATACGATAGATTTCTCGGTACGACCTGTACTACTCCATGTGATAGCCTCAGACTATGTATCGGACAAATGGTATGAGGTGCAAGTGAATGTACATCAGATTGATCCAGACTTGTATGCATGGGAAAGGGTGCAGGAAGCAGTCTATCCGGCAGAAGGTACGGAGCAGAAAATGCTCTACCATGAGGGGGCATTGAAGTGGGTTGTTAATAACGGCATACAAAACAAGTTGTTCGTATCCTCAGACGAGGGGAAACATTGGGAAGAGAGAAGTGTTGTCGGACTGCCACAGAATTGCCGTGTACGCAATATATTAGGAACGGCAGACCGGTTGTTCTATTGTCAGGACAATCTCTTATACATCTCAACAGACGGGCAGATGTGGGTAGCCAATGACCATAGTGCCGGTGCCTTTCAATTTGTGAATATGCTATGTAAATTCAATGACAGTATATGGGCCATTGTACAGCAAAAGTCGGACATGGCATATTATTTTGCAGCATCATCTGATGGCGACAGTTGGATACAGAAAGGTGCTATGCCCGATGATTTTCCCATCAGCGACTACGCCGTGGAGAACTTTAGTTCGGTGACGGGGCGAGAACGACTGATGGTTGTAGGCGGATATACTGCCAAAGGTGAGATGTTGAACACTCGTTGGAATGTAGAGTGTACGCCTTCGGGGGAATACCGTTGTGTTAATTTCTCCATTGAGCAACCTTCGTTTGGTTCTCTTGCTGGGATATCAATCATTTGGTACAATAATCGTTTCTTTATGTTTGGAGGGACGAATGTTGATAACGAACTTAATGAATATACTCTGCTGGAGTCGGTTGATGAGGGGATGCATTGGTCGGTTCCCGATACGGCACACAATTGTCTTCCTGCCTCGTATCAAGCAAGAACCAAGCAGTCGGTTGTAGTGAGTGATAATTATAAGATTTTTGTTGCGGGAGGGCAATCAAGAACAGAGATATTCTCTGATATATATGTCGGACATTTGAATAGCATTGATTGGTGACCCTACCAACTTATTTTGCAACGAACAGGATAATGGTCGGAATAGGGTAACCTCTCTATACAGAAGTCACTGGAAAATAGTGTTGGACTATGTAGAATATAGTCAATACGAAGTCCGAAGATACCTCTTTTGTAAGTATGTCCCAAACTCAATCCTCCACTCTGCAAGAAAGCATCGTTCAAGTGTCGTGATATGTGCCGATAGACATAGGACACCGGTACATCATTGAAGTCGCCACAAACAATGACGGGATAAGGTGAGTTCTCCAACTCTTTGTAGATATAATCTGCTTGCTGTGTGCGATATTGGTAGGCGCGACTTAGTTTATGCCTAATCTTGCTTGCAGACTTCTTTACATTGTCGTTGTTCTCTGCAAAATCGCTTAGAATAGCCAAATCTTTCTCTGTTAGTTGGTTCGACTGAAGATGATTGTTCAAAAGGCGTATTGTATCTTCGCCAACCACAATATCGCAACGGTCGGAAATATTTGTTGATGACTCATAACGAAGCGTTTGTTTGTGGAGTAGTGGGTATCGGGAGAATACTGCCAAGCCATATTGTCGCTGACCTTTGTACTGCTTGAAATCAATATAAGAATAAGGGTAGCCTAAATAGTCTTTCACCTCCTGCAAGGTTAGATATTGTGTTGTCTTATAGGTCTCAAACTCTTGCAGGCACACAATATCTGCATCAGACATCTTTATATATTGCAAGATTCTATTGTCCGAGGGTTTGGCGTACATGTCCAATCGCTTGGTGTTATATGAAAGGAGAGAGAGAGAATGATCGCAGAATTGTTGAGATTGAATATGCGGAAGGGCGATGGTATGCGAAACAGGTATAATAGAGCATAGCAGGGCGGCAAGAGATATGAGGCTCCGCAGTTTATGGTGCGAAAATAGCCAACCTATACAAAATCCGATATTGAGTAACAATAGCCACCCATAAAGAAGCCCCAACAATGAAGGTAGGACCCAAGTGGTGGGGTTTATAAAAGGACATAAGTCGGCAAGTAGTAGGAGGGAGATTGCTAATATGTTAAGAATAACACCTGCCGTTCTTAGAAGTAAGCGGATAGTCTTCATTTCCGTCCAAAGAGAGTACTTCTCTCTTCCTCCGTTAGACTGCCATATCCTGAAGCCTTGACCTTGTCGAGAATACGATTGATCTCTTTTTCTTTGTCTGTATTTTGACTGTCGTTCTGACTTTTGTTGTTGATAGGGTCATGGTAATGGTATTTAGTAGAATTGCCTGTTCTTTTATGAAATTTATCTTGACAGCGAGTACGGAACTTATCCCACCATATTCGTAGTCGTGATTGATAATGGGTCTTGCCAAAACCATATACGCCTCGATGTCGCCACCAGAGGATAAGTAACCAGCCAAATAACATACCGCCCAAATGAGCGAAGTGGGCTACATTATCGCTATGTGCTACTCCTAAAAATAATTCAAGAAGGGCATAGATTGCTACGAAAATTCTTGATCGTATGGGGATGGGGAAAAACAATAAGAATATTCGTTCTTCGGGGAATAACCATGCAAAGGCAAACAGAATACCGAATACCGCTCCACTTGCGCCTATTGTTACGGCATTTACTCCTAATGCTCCATACATACAATACCACACAATTTCTTGTACTATACCTGCACCAACGCCCGAAACAAGATAGTAAGTCAGAAAACGCCTACTGCCCCATTGTCGCTCCAAGGCGATACCGAAGAACAAGAGAGATAGCATATTGAAGGCTATATGGTCGAACCCTGCATGCATAAACATGTATGTAAAAGGTTGCCATACATGAAAGGAGGGAGAGAATATATAATTCAATCCAAATATACCGCTCATCTCTACCCCCAACCTACTTGAAAGAATCTTATCTGCTAACCAACAAATAAAGTTGATGATGATAAGATTCTTGGTGATTGTAGGTAATGCCCCGAAAAAACCATTTCTATTATTGTTATACTCCATATTCCAATCAGCAAAGGTAGTATTATTTTTGTAAAAACCAGCGGGCAAAAACCTTGCCATAGGCTTTTTTATGGTATATATTGTCGTAAAATGTATTTTTTTATATAAATGCTTTGTCAAATAAAAATGAAATACTACATTTGCACGGAGTTTTTGATGCCAATACGGCACAATAAACAATAAAATTAAACGTTTAATTTATTCTGTTACTATGAACAAAGTAGAATTAGTTGCTGCTGTTGCAGCAGAGGCAGGCCTATCAAAGGTTGCTGCTCAAAAGGCTCTTGAGGCTGGTGTGAAGGCTGTATCTGAGGCTCTTGCTAAAGGTGAAAATGTACAATTGATTGGTTTTGGTACATTCTCCGTGGTTGAACGCGCTGAGCGTAATGGTGTTAATCCTTCTAATGGCAAGGCTATTAAGATTGCTGCTAAGAAAGTTGTTAAATTCAAAGCAGGCAAGGCTCTTGCAGAGAAACTCTAATTACGAAGATGATACAAAAGGAGATTGCCCTTATTGTGGCAGTCTCTTTTTGTTACATTGAAGGACACAACTATTAACAACAATATGGATATGGCTAATATTCCTGCCAACTTACACTATACAAAAGACCACGAATGGATTCGTGTGGAAGGTGAGAATGCCGTTGTAGGTATCACAGATTATGCTCAGTCGGAATTGGGTGAGATAGTATTCGTAGATGTTCCATCGGTTGGAGAGGCTATCTCTCAAGGAGAGGTATTCGGGTCAGTAGAAGCAGTTAAAACTGTATCGGATCTCAATATGCCTGCTTCCGGAAAAGTATTGGAACTGAACGGTGCATTGAACGACCAACCAGATTTGGTTAATAATGATCCATACGGAGAAGGATGGATGATAAAAGTTCAACTCTCCGACCTTACTGAATTAGACAGTTTGCTTACTGCCGAAGGATATGCGAAACTTATCGGATAGTTCGTGCAGTATAAATTAATACATTAACTAACTTAAAACAATTAACAATTATGCAAAAGAAATGGATGTGTAGCGTGTGCGGGTATGTACATGAGGGTCCGACTCCTCCGGAGTTCTGTCCACAATGTCATCAGCCTGCATCGAAGTTTGTAGAAGTGAATAGTGAGAAACTTGCATTTGCTACTGAACATGTTGTCGGTGTCGCTAAAGGTTGCGACAAAGAGATGATTGACGATTTGAATGCTCATTTTATGGGTGAGGCCACCGAAGTAGGTATGTATTTGGCTATGAGCCGGCAGGCTGATAGAGAGGGTTATCCTGAGATAGCGGAAGCATTTAAGCGTTATGCTTTTGAAGAGGCTGAGCATTGTGCAAAGTTTGCAGAACTATTGGGCGATGTTGTTTGGGATACCAAGACTAATTTGGAGAAGCGTATGATGGCCGAGAATGGTGCATGCGAGGACAAATATCGTATTGCTAAGCGTGCAACGGAACTCGGATTGGATGCCATTCATGATACAGTTCATGAGATGGCTAAAGACGAGGCTCGTCATGGGCGCGGGTTTGAAGGACTATTCAATCGTTACTTCGGTAAAAAATAGTAGAAGGCAGTAACTACTATGTATCATAGAGAAGGGAGCAACTTGTTAGTTGCTCCCTTCTTTGTTTATTGATTAAGTGTGCGTATTGAGGATATGGGATATTAGTACCTCTTATATATGCCTCTATACCCATCACGACAGATGACACAAGCCTTGCGCTCGGGTAATTGGAACAGAACAGTGAACTTGACACCTACCATCAGGTTGTTGACTGCTTTAGGCGCACGAGTTGTAGATAATACATCGTTCATACCGATGTAATTAAGACAATCTTGATCTATTATAGCATCTGTCCATGTAAAGAACTCTTTATCACCGCGCGTGTGCAGGTCGAGTAATCCGTAATCAGCGAACAATGCTAACCGATAGAGTACTTTTGGTTTGGGGACATCATATCCGGTTCCCTTTGCTATTTGCCCCAACCTCCATCCTATTTCCACAGAAGCCATAGCGTTGGGATTGAAACTAATCTTTCCTGGTTTGGCTTGGAATGGAGCATTCTCGTAGAATCCATGCTCTGGCATATTGGTAAATCTGTCGATAAATCCGAGTGTCTGAGTATAGTCACCAATGGTTCGTACGGTAGCCTTTACATTGGTGTTGCAGACTGCACTAAGGTCGAATTTAGCACCTACCAAGAAATAGAAGCGTCCGAATTCTCCACCCATCATAAGTGGTACTTGTACGGCATAGTTGGTGTATATATCTTTTCGTTTGTTGGTAGATATGACGAATTGCAAAGGGTCGCCTTCGGTATCAATAGCATCGAAAGATGATTCTCCTCCGCTCAGGTCGAATGCCGTATGTGCGATATTGGCATTTACTCCGACAGTAAACAAGAAATGGTTTGCGTTTAGTTCGTATCCCAATCCTAATCCGCCTCCGATACCAAGACTCGCATTAGAGGGCATATTGTCGAGTTTGCTCAATAACGATGCTTCTCCCAGGTGTCCCCATACTGAGATGTAATTTTTAACTTGAGCAGTTGCTCCGATGCAGCAACCTAATAACAACCCCAAACATAAGTATAATCTTCTTTTCATGATACACTATTTTTCCTTGCACAGTTATGAAACTTTCGTTACCTTTGCACAAAATTTCAAGATACAAAAGTAAGACAAAAGATTGATGTGAGCAAATAAGTTAGAGAAAAGTCTGCATTTTTGTGTATTTTTTACTCTTTTTGCACCAGAAAATCTACAAAATGGCTATGTATGATGTTCAAAAGAACTCTTGTTACCTCTGCTTTGCCGTACGCTAATGGTCCGGTACATATAGGTCATTTGGCCGGTGTATATGTTCCTGCCGACATTTATGTGCGTTATTTGCGTTTGAAAGGCGAAGAAGTTATGTTTATCGGTGGTAGTGATGAACACGGTGTACCTATCACCATTAAGGCTCGTCGTGAGGGTGTCAGTCCTCAGGATATAGTAGATCGTTATCATAGTTTGATAAAGAAGTCTTTTGAGGAGTTTGGTATTTCGTTTGACATTTATTCACGGACTACCTCTGCTCAACATGAGCAGACTGCATCTGCTTTCTTCAAAACACTTTATGATAAGGGAGAGTTTATCACAAAGACTTCGTTGCAGTATTATGATGAGGAAGCCAAAACTTTCCTTGCCGATCGTTATATAGTTGGCGAATGTCCACATTGCCATGCTCAAGGGGCATACGGAGATCAGTGTGAGAAGTGCGGTTCGTCGCTCTCACCTGATGAGTTAATCAATCCGAAGTCGGCCATATCGGGCAGTCCGCTTGTAAAGCGGGAGACCAAACATTGGTATCTGCCATTGGACAAGCACGAGGCATGGTTGCGTCATTGGATATTAGAGGAGCACCAAGAGTGGCGTCCTAATGTATATGGGCAGTGCAAATCTTGGTTGGATCAAGGTCTTAAGCCCCGTGCAGTCAGTCGTGATTTAGATTGGGGCATTCCCCTACCTATTGCTGGTGCAGAAGGCAAGGTGCTGTATGTATGGTTTGATGCTCCAATAGGCTATATATCGAATACGCAGGAGTTGTGTGCATCGGAGCCGAATAGGTTTGGCGATTGGGAGAAATGGTGGAAGGCAGAAGATACGCGTCTTATTCATTTTATCGGTAAAGATAATATTGTATTCCATTGTATTGTGTTCCCTGCGATGCTCAAGGCGGAGGGTTCGTATATCTTACCTGATAATGTGCCTTCGAATGAGTTTCTGAATCTTGAAGGGGATAAGATCTCGACCTCCCGCAATTGGGCAGTGTGGCTGCATGAATATTTGCGAGATTTTCCGGGTAAGCAGGATGTATTGCGGTATGTGCTTACAGCCAATGCTCCGGAGACGAAGGACAATGATTTCACATGGAGTGATTTTCAGGCTCGCAATAATAATGAGTTGGTGGCTATCTTTGGTAACTTTGTTAATCGTGCGATGGTACTGACGCACAAGTATTTTGACGGTAAGGTTCCTGCTACGAGCGAGTTAAGTGATTATGATATTGCGACTATTGACGAGTTTAGTGATGTGAAAAAGCGTTTAGAGGATAATATAGAGCACTTCCGTTTTCGTGAGGCGCAAAAAGAAGCGATGAACCTGGCTCGTATCGGTAATAAGTATTTGGCGGACACAGAGCCGTGGAAGTTGGCAAAGAGTGATATGGTTCGTGTGGGTACGATACTTAATGTGAGTTTGCAGATTGCAGCGAATTTGAGTATTGCCTTTGAGCCATTTTTACCGTTCTCTTCTGCCAAGTTGCGCAATATGCTATGTTTGGAAGAAGCCCAATGGCAGCGACTTGGAGATACAGATCTTCTTGCGTCGGGGCATCAACTTGGTCAGCCTCAGTTGTTGTTTGAGAAAATAGAAGATGATGTGATACAAGCGCAGTTGGACAGATTAGCCAAGATTAAAAAAGAGAATCAGGTTAAATTATTCCAGCCTGCGGGCATAAAGAAGCCTACTACAATTGATGATTTTGACAAGATTGATATTCGTGTGGGTACGGTGGTAGCCTGCGAGAAGGTAAAGAAGTCGGATAAACTTCTTCAGTTCCGCATAGATGACGGTATGGGCGGAAGGACGATATTGTCGGGTATTGCTCACAGTTATCCTAATCCTGAGGAATTGGTTGGCAAGCAGGTTCTTTTTGTCGCCAATTTTCCTCCCCGTAAGATGATGGGCATTGAGTCGGAAGGTATGATACTTTCGGCAGTGAATGCGGATGGTCGATTGGTTGTGACAGGTCCGACCATGAGGGTTGCAAATGGTGTAAGTGTAGGATAAAAACAAGAAAAATGGATAAAGTTTTGTTTGTTTGAAAAACTTGTTGTACTTTTGCAGCCGTTTCGTCAAGATTGATGGATAAGTGAATCATTATGTTTTGAATTTGATGGCGGGATAGCTCAGCCGGTTAGAGCGCATGATTCATAATCATGAGGTCCCCAGTTCAATCCTGGGTCCCGCTACAATGAGCAATATTAGACTGTTGAGAGGCTTCCACTCTTGGCGGTCTTTTTAAAAAACGATGGCGGGATAGCTCAGCTGGTTAGAGCGCATGATTCATAATCATGAGGTCCCCAGTTCAATCCTGGGTCCCGCTACAAGAGAGTTTGGTGATAAGCCAAACTCTTCTTGTTTATTAGGGGTTTTGTCGGATGAAAGAGATTATTGGTTTGGTTGAGTGTTAAGTATTGAGAGTTTAGTGCAGGGGGGAGTTGAGAATGTGGAGTTATGCAGGAGAAATAAAGCAAGCATAGTGGTTTGTTCGCAGGCGGGGCGGAAGCGTCCCAAGTGTTGAGGGGTTGGAGGAGTGATTATCATGCCGTTAAAAAATATCGGTTGTGGTATCGAAAAAAATACACTATCTTTGCACCAAATGTGCTTACGCAAATACATATTGTTTTGTGGTTGTTGCCTAATGGGACTTGGTATGGTTCATGCCAAAGAGAAACAGATACCTACTGTCATACACAGTTGGCGTTTGGTGGATGGTTTTATGACTGATTCAACGAGCATGGACACCTCTTATATAGATTATCCGATGAAGGATGTGATAAACAGATACTCCATAGCCAACAGTTACAATGGTAATCTGGTGTCGCCCATTGAGTCGAAAATCTATTTTGAGCGGCAGGACAAGACAAGTTTTTTGTTTGCGAACGCCTATCAGCCTTATCTGCTGACGGCAGAGGATGTGCAGTTTTACAATACGACGACGCCTTATAGCAGGATAGGATATAACAAGGGGTTTAAGACTTATCGCGAGGAGAACGATATAGATTTTATGTTTACGGGAAATGTAACTCCCCGTTTCAACTTAGGGTTATCGTTGAATTACTTGAACGCAGTGGGTCATTATGCATCGCAATCGGGTAAGCGTTTCAATGGGTCGGTGTTTTCATCCTATACGGGCAATCATTATTCCTGTCAGGGAGCCGTAACCTTCAACTCGTTGAGTAATTTTGAGAACGGCGGCTTGGCAGACGGTGCGGAATTGGGTGGGAGTTTGGAGCCGGAAGATTTGCCTGTTCAGTTGAATGGGATGTCGGGATTGAGGTATATAAGCGGTTTTTTCAATCATCGATACAGTATCTGCGTAGAGCGTGAGCGGAAGGTAACAAAAGATTCTGTAGCGATAGACTACATTCCCGTTACGACCTTTATGCATACGGTGGAGGTAAATCAGAGTGTGAAGCGCTATATAGAGAACAGTGCATTGCAAGGTTTTTATGCCAATACCTATTTTGACCGTCAGCAGACGCGCGACACGGCGAATGTGCTAAACATAAGGAATACATTGTCGGTCACATTTGAAGAAGAATTCAATAAATGGCTACGCTTCGGGGCGACTGTGTATGCCATCAACGAGTGCCAGCGTTACGCTTATACCACTCCTGCCACAGAGGCTCCGTTTGAAACGGACATTAATCTTCCGATGGACGAGTTGACGAGTAATCCTCTTCGTTTGCAGACAGATACCAATATGTCGTATCGCTGGTACAACAACACCTGGGTTGGGGGGTCTCTCTATAAAAAGCAGGGGAAATATGTACACTACGGTGTTCTTGGCGATGTGTGTTTGGCGGGGTATAAACTGGGTGAGTTCCGTGTAGAAGGGAACATTGACGGTTCGTTCCGCATTGGTAAAGACACGATGACAATAGCCGCCGATGCGTATATAAAAAATGAGCAACCGACTTATTTTCTGCAACATTACCGTTCCAATCATTTCTGCTGGGACAATGATTTCCAGAAGGTATATAAGATGTATGTCGGAGGCAGGATAACCTACCCTACCAAGTATGTTCAACCTTCCGTGAAGATAGGTTTTGAGGATGTGATGCGGTACATTTATTTTGACGAGTCGGGTTTGCCTGTTCAGCACACGGGACATATACAGGTGGTTTCGGCAGATGTGGCACTAAATTTGCGGACGAAGTATGTTGCGATGGATAATACAGTAGTGTGGCAGATGTCGACCTCTACCGCATTGCCTTTGCCAGCAGTGTGTCTGTATCATAATCTGTATTACTATGGTTGTTGGTTTCGTGCGCTTGATGTACAGATGGGTGTAGATATGCATTATAACACGGCTTATTATGCTCCATTGCTGAACCCCGCAACGGGACAGTTTATGGTACAGAGCAAGACCAAGGTGGGTAATTATCCGATATTGAATGTTTATGCTAACTTCTATGTCCGTTCTATCCATTTGAAATTGTTTGCCCACTTTACCCATTTCAACCAATACTTTATGAAGGAAAAGAATTATTACTCAATGCCAGGATATCCGCTTAACCCTCCCGTGTTCCGGGCAGGTTTGGCATGGCATTTTAACAGATAACAAACATAACCTACTATGAACTATACTACTAATTTGTACAGAGCGTTGCAGTTCAGCCGTCAGGAGGCGGAGCGTTTGGGGTGTAAGAATATCAGTTCGGAGCATTTGCTGTTGGGCATACTTCGTTTGAACGAGGGTCGTGCTTGGGAGATGCTTCGTGCGACCGTTGGAGATATGGACAGTCTGCGCAAGAAAGTGGAGCAGGCTCTGCCGAAGGCAGCAGGAACGGAGCAAGAAGAAATTACTTATGACCCGTTGTCGAAGCGAATTCTTCGATTGCTGGACTTGGAAGCGATGGCGGCAAAGACGGAGAATGCAGGTACGGCGCATCTGCTATTGGCTATCCTGCGTGAGAAAACGAATCCTGTGGCTACTCTCCTCAACAAAGAACACGGCATATCCTACGAGACTATGGTACAGCGTTTTGTCTGCCCACAGCAACCGAAGATGGGGCTTGGCTTTACGGCAGATGAGGACGATGACGACAATCCGGTTCCGCATGAACGACCTCATGTCAAGACAGCCAAGCAGGCTCGTGACCGGTCTTCCGATACTCCTGCACTGGACAGTTTCGGTACTGATCTTACGAGAGATGCGGGTCAAGGGAAGTTGGATCCTATTATCGGCAGGGAAAGAGAGATTGACCGCATTATACAGATATTGTCGCGCCGGAAGAAGAACAATCCTATCCTGATAGGAGAACCCGGTGTGGGGAAGTCGGCTATTGTGGAAGGACTGGCACAGCGTATTGTGAAGGGAGATGTGGCTCCATTCCTTTTAGGCAAGCGTATTTACACGCTTGATCTTGGCTCGATGGTAGCTGGGACCAAGTATCGCGGTCAGTTTGAGGAACGGATGAAGGCCGTTCTGTCAGAGTTACAGTCTCATCCGGAGATTATACTCTTTATCGATGAGATACATACGATAATCGGTGCTGGAAACCAGGCAGGTCAATTGGATGTGGCAGGTATGATGAAGCCTGCATTGGCAAGGGGGGAAGTGCAATGCATTGGTGCTACGACGCTGAATGAATATCGGACCTCCATAGAAAAGGACGGTGCGCTTGAACGACGCTTCCAGAAGATTATTGTAGAGCCGACAACGACGGAGGACACGCTTCTTATCCTGCAACATATTGCGCCAGCATACGGGGCGCATCATCATGTTTCCTACTCGGATGATGTACTGCGGATGTGTGTTACTCTCTCGCAGCGTTATATCACAGACAGAGTATTTCCGGACAAGGCTATTGATGTGTTGGACGAAGTAGGGGCAAGGGGACAAGTGCGCACTTCAGAGTATCCGCAAGCCTTCAAGCAGATAGAGCAAGAGATAGCGGAGGTTACTCAACAGAAGAACAAGGTTCTGAGCGAACAGAACTATGAGATGGCCGTTTCTCTACGGGACAAGGAAAAAGAGTTGCGTGACCAATATGAGGAAGCGGTTCAGCGATGGAAGGCGCAACAACAGAGTGTTCACTATAAGGTTCAGCCAGATGATGTGGCGGCGGTCGTTTCGTTGATGTCGGGTGTACCGTTGCAGCGAATTGCCAAGTCTGAAAATATACGCTTGCGGTCTTTGGGTGATACGCTTATGGCAAAGGTCATCGGACAGGATGACGCCGTCAGGAGTGTTGTACGCTCTATTCAGCGTAGTCGTGTCGGGCTGAAAGACCCTAATCACCCCATCGGAACTTTCTTGTTTCTGGGACCGACGGGGGTTGGTAAGACTTATTTGGCACAATGTCTTGCAGAGGAAGTGTTTGGTCGGAAGGATGCTCTTATCCGTATAGATATGTCGGAATACATGGAGAAGCATACTGTTTCTCTGCTTGTAGGCGCTCCTCCGGGTTATGTAGGACATGAGGATGCGGGCAAACTGACAGAGGCAGTGCGTCGCAAGCCATACTCGATTGTGCTTTTCGATGAGATAGAGAAGGCACATCCGGATGTGTTCAATCTATTACTACAGTTGTTGGACGAAGGGCGACTGACAGACAGACAGGGTCGAATGGTGGATTTCAAGAATACCATCATTATTATGACCTCTAATGCGGGCAGCAGGCAACTGAAAGATTTTGGCAGGGGTATCGGGTTCTCTTCGAAGGCGACACTCTCCGATGAGGATGCGAAGTCGATTATACGCAAGGCCTTAAATAATACCTTCTCGCCAGAGTTTCTGAACCGTATTGACAGTATTGTCACTTTTAATGGTTTGTCGGCGGATTCACTGCGTAAGATACTTGCTTTGGAGATGCAACAATTGAGTGACCGTTTGGCAAGTATGGGATATCAACTGCAGTTGTCGTCTGAAGTGGAGGAGATGCTTATCAAGAAGGGATATGACCCGCAGTTTGGAGCAAGACCGTTGAAGCGTATTATCGTACAAGAAGTGGAGGAACCTCTCACTGATTTCTTGTTGGGAGAAGAGAATCTGGTTCTTGAAGGCAATGCGGTAAAAGCAGATAAGGGTTTGTCTTTGAGGCTGGTAGATGGTAAGGTGCAAATAATAACCCTCTAAATATATATACTATGGTAAAAGAGATTACAGATTCTAACTTTGCAGAAGTTTTGGCAGAAGGAAAGCCTGTTGTTGTTGACTTTTGGGCTCCTTGGTGTGGTCCCTGCAAGATGATGTTGCCTATCGTTGAAGAACTCTCGAACGAGTTTGACGGTCAGGTAATTGTAGGCAAACTCAATGTGGATGAGAACGATGCGTTATGCGCTCAGTTTGGTATTATGAATATCCCGACTATGCTGTTCTTTAAGAATGGAGAACTCGCTAATCGCCATGTAGGTGCATGTCGTAAGCAAGACCTTCAGCAACTCATTCAAGCCATACTTTGAGTGGATAAGTAACTGAAACAGAAGACACTATCAGATGGATAGTATCTTCTGTTTGGTTATATCCTTCTCTGTGAACAATGATATGGATGATGTGAGTTTGCGCCTATCATCAAGACTGGTGTTTGTAGCCTTAAGGGGTAGTAAGGACTGTGGAAAAGGCGGCTCTGTTCTGTCAGTTGAATGGGAAAGAAATCTGTAGTACATCCTGAGAAGGGAGCGTGCTTAGTTCGCCTTTAGTGCGAGAAGCAATATCTGTTCAAGTTCATCTATTTTGACACGGCGTATCTTATCTCCCATAGCGACAGCGATATGCCCAGTTTCTTCTGATACGACAATAGCCACTGTATCCGTCTTTTCTGTTAGACCCAAAGCCGCTCTGTGGCGCAAGCCATACTGCGTAGGAAGGTTAGGATTGTTCGACACAGGCAAGATGCAAGCAGCACTATCAATCTTTCCATGCGTGATGAATAGTGCCCCATCGTGCAGAGGAGTGTTCTTGAAAAATATATTCTCTATCATACGAGCACTGATGCGTGTATCGATCTTCTCCCCAGTAGAGGTATATTCTATCATGTCCTGGCTGCGTGTGATAACCAATAAGGCACCCGTATTGCTCATGGACATATGACGGCAGGCTTCTATTATCTCGTGTGCATTCTCTTGCACTTGTTTATCTTCGTTATGCAATGTCTTATGGAAAGTACGTGCATTAAACCGAGAACCGATATGGGAAAAGAAGGAACGTATCTCATCTTGGAAGATGACAATAAGTGCCAAGGCACCAACATTGATGATGCGATCAAATATAGCACCTGTAAGTTCCAAAGAGAATACATAAGAGGTGATAAACCATACGATTAGAAAAGCAAGTATGCCCCAAAATAGGTTTACTGCCCCAGAACGCTTTAATATCCTAAATGCCTCGTAGAAAATGATTGCCACGAGAAATATATCCACTATGTCCTTAAATCCTATTTGAAATCCCATAGTTTAGTATTGTTGGTTATCTGATGCTTGATATAGATTGAAAAGATGTATTGCCTCCATAGCAGGCTTAACGTCATGAACGCGTAAGAATGTTGCTCCTTGCTGCAAAGCCAATATATGAAGCGCCGTTGTGCCGTTGAGTGCATCTTCGGGTGCGCATTGAAGGGGCTTGTATATCATTGACTTGCGAGATACTCCCACTAAAACGGGCAATTGAAACAACCGCAAAGCAGACATCTTATGGAGTAGTTCATAATTCTGCTCCATGGTCTTTGCGAACCCGAAGCCCGGGTCAAGGATAATATCGGTACCCCCCAACAGATGCAATTGATGGATATGTGCCTCAAAGTAGTGAACGATTTCGGAGAGGATATTATCATAATGCGCAAGGCTCTGCATGGTCTGTGGAGTTCCTTTTGTATGCATAAGTATGTATGCAGCATGTACTTGCGCCACCGTAGCAAACATCTGCGGATCTAATTCGCCGCCCGATATATCATTAATAATCTGTACACCAAACTCCTCTACAGCACGACGGGCTATATTAGACCGGAAAGTATCTACTGACAAGATTGCCTGTGGGAACTCTCTGCGAATCACCTTCAAGGCTCGATGCAATCGGCTCCATTCTTCCTCTTCCGATACATCGGCTGCATTAGGTCTGGAAGAATACGCACCTATGTCCAAGATTGCGGCTCCCTGTTCTAACGCCATCGATGCGCAAGAAAGAATACTCAATTCGCTATCAACACGGGAAGGAGCATAGAAACTGTCGGGAGTGATATTGATAATCGCCATTACTGCAGGAGAACCAAATACCACCGCTTTTCCTTGAAGATTCAAAACGAACATACACATTATTACATAACCTAACGGACTACAAAGGTACAATTTTCCACTGAATTACCCTAAAAATGTGTAAAAAACAGCATATAATATGGGTATAAATAACCATAAAGTCCTTTTTTTAGAATATTTTCCTCCTTTTGTATTGTCATAGTAAAGAAAATAATATAACTTTGCAGACTGAATAATATCACAACGAGAATCTATGAATAATCGTAAGAAGTTTCTATTGCTTTCCGTAGTATTGTCCGTGACCGTGAAAGTGACCATCTTATCGGCAGTGGCGTTCTTTGCATCCTGTTCGAATAATCGTGACTTGAACACCAAAGTCTCGAATACTACCGGTTGGAATTACTATGACAAGAACACCACTAACTTTGAGGCATTGGCAGGCGTAACAAACCTAACTCCTGTAGGCATGGTACCTATTCAAGGCGGTACATTCATGTTGGGCGAAAAAGATGAGTTCGTTACGGCTCCACGCAACAATTCACAGCGTAGCATCACCGTAACATCCTTCTATATGGATAAGTACGAGATTACTAACCTGAACTGGCGGGAGTATGAGCATTGGATGACATTGGTTTTTGGTGCTGTTGCGCCTGAATTGGTCAGAAAAGTACTGCCCGATACCACGGTATGGCGCGAGGAAATGGCGTACAATGAGCCTTATTTAGACAACTACTACCGCCACCCAGCCTTTAGTTTTTATCCCGTTGTAGGTGTCTCGTGGGAACAAGCAATGGCGTACAGTCAGTGGCGTACCGACCGTGTAAATGAGTTAGCCCTAATAAGCGCAGGTGCTATTGTAACACCTGTATTTACTGATTTGCAACCTACTGACGACGAGGCTTATAAAGACGAGTGGGAAGCAATGACCGGCTATGCAATGGACGAATACGAAGTACCCGACCCAGATGATCCCGAAAACCTCATTGTTATGTATCGTCCTTCTTACGAGTACATCCGCGACAAGTTCGTGTTCAATACACAGAAATACCTGACTATCTCCGACTATAATCCGGAAATGGGCAAAAGTCCCAAACTGGATAGTTACGGCAACGAACGCAAGGTAAACCGTGCCGATGGTATTCTCGTTGTTGGATACCGCCTGCCAACTGAGGCTGAGTGGGAGTTTGCTGCCTATGCTCCTATCGCAGGAGAAGACGGTCTGACCGTTGAAGGCAAGATTTACCCATGGTCCGGCTACCATCCTCGTAACCTTACCAGCAAACAAAGGGGGCAGTTACAAGCCAACTTCGTAAGAGGACGAGGCGACATGATGGGTGTCAGCGGAGCATTGAATGATAGATATGTTATCACTGGACCGGTTGATGAATTCATGCCGAATGACTTTGGCTTGTACAATATGGCAGGTAATGTTAACGAGTGGGTAATGGATGTATACCGCGAGACAACGAATCAAGAGACGAGCGAATACAACTCCTTCCGTGGTAATATCTACACCCGTCCAAAGTTGACACAAGTCGTTTTGGAAGACGGCACCGTTCGTGAAGAATATGTCATCGACTCCGTAGGTGCTGTTGCCACCGAATATGCAGGTTCCGACGACAAACGGGACTACAAAGATGGTGATTTCGCTTCACTTATCGACACCGACTATCCTTTGGACACTGTAGGAGTAAACAACCTGACTGAGGTTAAGCACGATCCGACCGATGTGTTAGCACCCAAAATCACAAAGAATACGCGTGTATATAAAGGCGGTTCGTGGCGTGATCGAATCTATTGGTTGAACCCCTCCACACGCCGTTATTTGGATCAAGACAAATCGTCAAGTACTATCGGTTTCCGCTGTGCAATGTCCACAGTAGGTAATCAAATAGATCCTTATGCTACTATTAAGTAATCGCTTGTGAATGTTAAAATAGAAAAGGCTACCTGATTATTTCGGGTAGCCTTTGTTTTAGCCACTGTTTACTACCTTTTACAAAGATTTTATATAGGATCTATATAGGACGAATATAGGATGAGTATAGGAAGACTATACAAAACACCTCCCAACTACCTCAAAAATACCCTCCTCCGCACATTTGTCATTAACCGTTAATTGTTAATTTTTACTTATTCGTTGCTACGCTCTTGCTCACCGTAGAGCCATAGCGTGCTATGGCTCTCAACCCTTCATCCAAACCCATAGATATTCTATACCGTCTATCTCCCCTATATCCCCCAACAAAACTGCCACCTCCTCCCAACGCTAACCAAAAGAAATGAAGAACACCATCCTATGCCTATCATATCCCCATCCCTGATTCTTAATCTATAATTCAATAATCACCCAACCCCTACCCCAACCTGTCAACCACAAAAAAAGAGAAGGGTAAGTTACTCTTACCCTTCTCTTTCCTTATCTAATAGAGTCTGTTATAGAACATTCAGTTCTTTGAGTACTGCCGTAGTCTTGCGAACAGCAACCTCTGACTCTGTCAGTTTCTGTTTTTCTGCTGGGGTCAACTTAAACTCTATCACTTTTTCAATACCATTCTTACCTATGATACAAGGTACACCTATCGTGATGTCGTTCATACCGTACTCACCTTCCAGAGCGGCTGAGCAAGGAATCATCTTCTTTTGGTCCTTGATGATTGCTTCTGCAACAGACGATGCTGCTGCACCAGGAGCCATCCAAGCAGAGGTTCCAAGAAGGCTGGTCAATGTAGCACCGCCTAACATAGTTGACTTAACCACACTTTCTATCTCCTCTTGCGAAAGAAGATCCGTTACAGGTACACCTTTGTATGTTGCGAAACTCTTCAATGGAACCATAGTTGTATCACCATGACCACCTATCACGAAGCCTTCTACATCGTTGGCATTGCAATGAAGTGCTTGACTGAGAAAATACTTCAAACGAGCGCTGTCCAATGCACCACCCATACCAATAACTCGGTTGCGTGGCAAACCAAGCGCATGCAATGTAAGGTATGCCATCGTATCCATCGGGTTGCTTACTACAATAAGTATAGCATCTGGCGAGTATTTCAATACTGAAGTCGCTACACTCTTGACGATACCTGCATTCACACCTATCAGTTCTTCGCGAGTCATACCCGGCTTGCGAGGAAGACCACTGGTAATAACAACTACATTGCTGTTTGCTGTTTGCGCATAATCATTAGTTACGCCTCTTACTACAGTGTCAAAGCCCATTAGTTGAGCCGTCTGCATAATATCCATCGCCTTACCTTCGGCAAGACCTTCTTTAATGTCTATAAGACATACCTCGTTGGCAACTTCATTGACTGCCAATACATTAGCGCATGTAGCACCTACGTTACCTGCACCGACTACAGTTACTTTTGACATAAATTATCTATTTTAATTATTACAACTTTCCTCTTTCAAAACGCAAAGGTACAGTAAGTTTTTTAATTACGGAAATATATCAACAATTTTCTATTCTATAAAAAATCGATATACTACTTGCACAGGCAAAAAAAAAGTTCTACCTTTGCAACCCGTTCTTCAAATAGAAGACATATTATCAGGAATAACCTCTTCGAGAGAAGAGAAAAGGAATAGATTATGAAAAGAACATTTCAACCGTCACAGCGTAAAAGACGCAACAAACACGGATTCAGAGAAAGAATGGCAACGGCCAATGGTCGTAGGGTATTGGCTGCACGCCGCGCTAAAGGTCGCGCTAAATTGACCGTAGCAGACGAGGGGCGTCACAAATACTAATCTTAAGGATACCGAGAGAGAGGGCATATAAGATTACCACCTTTCTCCCGTATACATCTTAAAAAGAATGGGAAAAGAGAGTAATCTCCTTTCCCTTGTTTTGCTTGATAATAACATACTCAACCTTATGGAAACAACGCGTCAACAAAAAATAGCACGACTCTTGCAGAAAGATCTTAGCGACATTTTTCTTAGGTATGCGCATAAATTTAGAGGGGTTCTTATTTCCGTTAGCGAAGTGAGAGTATCCTCCGACCTTAGTATTGCGCATATTTATCTTAGCATATTCCCTTCACAACAGCAGGCAGAAGTGATGGAGCAAATAGAAGCCGACAAACGACAAATACGGGGCGAAATGGGTAACTTGGAGCGACATCAATTGCGCATCATACCTGAATTATCGTTCCATATAGACGAGACGCTTGATAAGATGTCGCATATAGATGAACTCCTCAAACAATAGCAATGTCTTTTTCTCTACGCATAGCATGGAGATACTTGTTTGCTAAGAAGCGCCACAATGCAATCAATATTATCTCAGGCATCAGTACTGCCGGGGTGTGCGTAGTTTCAGCGGCGTTAGTTTGTGTGTTGTCCGTTATGAATGGCTTCGGCAGTGTTGTGGAGAAGATGTTTTCTGCATTTGACGCAGAACTGCGCATCGAACCTGCTAACGGTAAGACATTTTACATCGACACGGAAGCGTTCAACGAGATAAGAGCGTTGCCCTATGTGGCAGTGTTTAGTGAAACTATCGAGGAGATGGGTCTTATCGACTTTTCACAAAAGCAGTTGCCCGCTCAACTCAAGGGAGTAGATGACAACTTCGAACAACTTACCGACATCGACTCTATCATCTACGATGGTTATTTCTCGGTGTGTGATTACTACGACGATGGTGTCAGCCGCACTCGTAGTTTCGAGCGCTGTGTGTTAGGCAGGGGACTTGCTGCGCAATTAGGTATAAATGCTCACTTTGTATCAGGGTTGAAGATATATGCGCCCCGTCGTTATGATAGGGTGAACCTTATGCGTCCGGATAAGAGTCTGAACAAGTCCGGTGCTTTTATTGCTGGTGTATTTGCGGTGAACCAAACCAAATACGACGACAATGTTATGATCGTGTCATTACCATTGGCGCGTGAACTATTTGAATACGGAGATTGTGAGGTATCTGCAGTTGAGTTGCGCCTACAACCAAACACATCGGTTCGAACGGCCAAGCGTGAAATAAGCAAGATACTTGGTAGTAATTACCGAGTACTTGACCGCTATGAACAACAGGAGGACTTTTATCACATATTCAAGGTTGAAAGGATACTCACTCTATTGCTGTTAGTATTTATATTGTTCATCGCTTGTTTCAATGTGATTGGTTCATTGTCGATGCTTATGATTGACAAGCGGGAAGATGCGAAGATTCTACATAATTTAGGTGCAGATGCCAGGCAGATACAATATATATTTCTCTATGAAGGTTGGCTCATCTCTCTATTAGGCGCAGTAACAGGTATTGTTATAGGACTTGTATTGTGCCTTCTTCAACAAAAGTACGGATTACTTAAATTGGGCGATGGTTTAACTTATGTACTTAGTGCATACCCTGTACAAGTGCAAGCCTTAGATATACTGCTTGTATTTGGCATTGTGCTGCTACTTGGTTTTATAGCCGCTTGGTACCCGAGCCGTCAAATCAACAAGACATTATAGTTATGAAAAGATATTGCTACCTATTGATTCTATTGTTGCTTTGTTGCACACAATGTAAAGAGAATAATACTCCAGTAGAGAAGAAGCAAGAGTCGTACTACGATAAAGGTCAGGTCTTCTTTTATGGCTCCTACTATGCTGCAGAGGGCATCCCTCAAAATGTCTTGTCTCTTGATATTTACAGCAAAGGTTTATCGCTCGATTCTGCCGGCTATATGGTAGGTTCGGGGGTTAATCTTTATATCTCGGACATTTTTCTCCCCTCGAAAGATACTTTCCTTGTCGCTACATCTTATATGTCGGATACGACGGGCAACGCATATACATTTTTGCCCGGAATAAACTACGACGGACAAATAAGCGGTGCTTATCTACTTACCGTAACAGATGGTTCGTTGGTCAGTGCAGAGTTGTTTGAAGAAGGCAGTTTTACATTAACACAAAAGAAAGATAGTGTTTCGATTGTGTTTCTACTGAAGAAAGAAAGCGGCAAGAACTATGCTGCCGAGTTTAGCGGTGTACTACCCTATTATGACGGACGATAGGTTCTATGAAGGATCATACTATTGACAAGAATACATATAAGGCCTACCATACTTATCTGAAGTTGGAAAAATCGCTTTCAGAAAATACTGTTATTGCTTACGAACAGGACCTCGATAAACTATTATTCTTCTTTGACAGGTTAGGCAAATCTGCTATTGACGCTTCTTATGACGATCTGCAAGCCTTTGTATATGAACAAATGAAGGACATACAGAGTACTCGTTCGCAAGCCCGTATTATCTCCGGAGTACATTCTTTCTACCGATTTTTGGTTTACTCCAAGCGCATAGAGAATGACCCTTCGGAGTTGCTTTCTTTGCCCAAGTTAGAAATGCGCTTGCCCAATGTTCTTACGGTGGAAGAAATAGACTCGATGATAGCCCGTATTGATTTGAGTCAGAACGAGGGTCATCGAAACCGCGCTATAATAGAGATGTTGTACGGAAGCGGGTTGCGGGTGTCTGAACTAATCAACCTTAAACTGTCGAATATCTATACTACGGAAGAGTATATGTTAGTGGAGGGCAAAGGTAGCAAGCAGCGTTTAGTTCCGTTGTCGAAAGAATCGATCAAGCAATTCGGTTTTTGGCTTGAAGACCGCAATCAGTGGGATGTTAAGCCCGAATATAGTGATTGTGCGTTTGTTAACCGTTATGGTCGTCGATTGACGAGGGCTATGATATTCACGATTATTCGTCGGTTGGCTGCAGATGCAGGAATACAGAAGGTTATATCTCCGCATACTCTTCGGCATAGTTTTGCTACTCACTTGCTTCAGAATGGCGCCGATCTTCGTGTTATCCAGCAGTTACTTGGTCACGAGAATATAACGACCACCGAAATTTATACTCACATTGACATACAAGACTTGCGTGAGGCAATATTGAAGTATCATCCTGCAAATCAACGACATTGAATACTCGACGGTGGCTATATTCTTTGCTATTTATTCTTCTACCCTTGTTGATGGTGAGGGCGGAGACTATTATTGTCGGCGAAGTAGTTGATGCTGTGTCAGGTGCTCCTATTCCCAATGTCAGCATTTATTATCGAGGAACCCGGCTTGGTTGTACGAGCAACCAAGAAGGAATGTTTATGCTTCGTGCTTCGCTTGACCGTAAGCGTACCTTGGTGGTATCGGCTATAGGTTATCGTAGTCAGCATTTCAGTGTTGAGCCTGAGCAGTATTTAGGGGTGACCATTGCTTTGGAGGAGAGCAGTACTGCGTTGGAGGATGTGTTTGTCGTCCCTAAAAGTAACCCTGCCATTCCTTTTATGGAGCAAGTTCGTTTGCACAGGGCAGCCAATGATATTACCCGAGACGGGAATGTTGCTTATTCCATTCACGAACGAAAAAGGCTTTTCATAAGTGATATTGACCGTCGTCATTTGCAGCGCCAACTATGGAGAAATATGCGTAGCGGGATGATTGAAGGGATAGACTCCACTTATCTTTTGCCGCTTTATTCATCGGAACAGGACTGGCGAAAGCATGGCAATCGTCTGTCGGTGTTGACCAATCCGAAGGAGCGTTATTCGCTATTGACTTCTACAGACTATTCTCTATTGCTCAGTGAGCAGGAAACTCCGTATAACTTTTATAGTAACACTATCAGTATTTTCGGCAAGAGTTTTTTGAGTCCGCTATCTTCTTCGAGTTCGCAATACTACAACTTTTATATTGCAGACAGCATCGTTAGCGGGTCGGATAAACTCTATTGCGTCCATTTTCGGAGCAAGAATGCTTTTCAGCCGACCTTCAATGGAGAGATGTATATTGATTCGTCGGACTATTCTTTGCGTTCGATTGAGGTTAGTGTGCCTCGCGAAGCAAATATGAATTATCTTTCGTCGTTGCACCTATCGCAAACCTATTCTGCTGACCATATTCCGGAAAGTGAACAGTTCGCTTTGGTGTTGGACTTTGCTGTCAGGTCGGACAGTTCTCATATATTCCCCTCTGTGTTGATTATGCGTGAGTTGTCGGTGAGCGACAGTGGCAAGTTGGTTGTGGCGTCGAAGTTGGATGGTGGGTTGCCGGCTGACAGTTTGGTTTATGCTGCGATGGATTCGCTTCGCAGTATGCCTCTTTTTCGGATTGCGACCTTTGCTGCAAAGATTATCAATACGGGTTATATTCCTACCGGAACGCCGATAGATATAGGTGACATTGCTGAAATTATCAGTTTGAAACGGAATGAGGGGCTTCATCTTGGGTTGCCCCTCCGCACGAACGAGCAACTTTGGGAGAATGTGTCTTTAGGCGGTTATCTTGCTTATGGGTTTCGTGACCGTGCATGGAAGGGTGGCGGCAGGGTGAATATATCTCTTCCGACGGAGCGTCGTCATACTTTGAACGGCAGTTATGATGACCATTATGTGTGGAGCGAAGTGAGTTATACTGACCAATGGTTGCGTGAAAATTCTATTGGTTCCCGTTCTATGGGGTTCACCACTGCCGTGTTCAATTCGCTTTATACCAATTCCGCTGCAGTTAGTACGGCTCTTCGTCAGCGTGAGTGGCGGGTGTGGACGGAAGATGAGTGGACGGACAATGTTGAGACTTTTTTTGATGTCAGGTACGGGCGTATGAGTTATGGTGATGCCATGACGGATTACTATCAGATGCCTTATTATCGTTACGGGTCGTTTGTTGCAACTTGCCGTGTGGGTTGGAATGAGAAGAAAGTGGACTACTATTTCAAGCGTATTCATGTTCACAGTAATTATCCTATTGTTTATTTGTCGGGGGAATTGGGGAGTTATGCGACTTCAGCGATGGAGGAATATGCGTTGTATGGCAAGTTTTCGGTTTCTGTATCACAATACATTAATCTTGGATTGTGGGGTAGATTGAGTTATGCCGTACAATCGGGGATGGTGATAGGCAGTGTTCCTTATCCTTTGTTGAAGTCGTTTAGCGGGAACCAGACTTATACATACGACCCGTATCGTTTTACCTTGATGAATCAGTGGCAGTATGCAGCAGACCGGTATGTTCTTCTGTTTGCGGACTGGGATATGAACGGCGTTCTTCTTAACCGTATACCAGGGATACGGTATCTTCGTTTGCATGAGTTGATAGAGTTCAAGTTGGCTTATGGCGGGTTGAGCAGTCGGCATCAGCAGGTTCTTGCGCTGCCGGAGGGTATGCAGAGTTTGCGAGTCCCGTATATTGAGGTTGGGGTAGGTATTGGGAATATATTGCGTGTGGGGGAAGTGTATTTTGTTGGTCGTTTGACGCATTGGAGTGACAGGAATACTCCGTTCTGGGGTGTTCGTTTTCGGTTGCATTTAGGTATGTAGGGGGAGTTTTGAAGTACCGAAGTTGATTGGATGATTTAGAGATTGACTATTTGCAATTTTGCGAAATAGTGCAAAGATAGGGGGGATGAGAGGCATAGGACGGTGTTCTTCATTTCTTTTGTATGAACAAAAGAAACGAAGCAAAGAAAATTCATCGGCTGTGTGTCGGGCGTTGCCAAAAATAATAGTCGCTCGTCCTGCGGCTACGGCACAACTCGCTTCGCTCAGACAGTACCTCCGCTTTTCGCAGTACTCGCTCCATTTTTGACGCACCGACACAAGGCCGAAAGTGAGTGAGGGGTTGGTTGATTGGTTGATAAGTTTATGAGTTTATGGGTGGGGTAGTTGGTAGAGGAACTAGGAAATCTAGAAAATCTAGAAGATATAGGTGGGTGGAGGAGGGGATGAGAGCCATAGGACGCTATGGCTCTATAGCGAGCAAGAACGCAGCAACAAACCATTATAAAGGCAGTAAGGAGTTATTATAATTTAAGAATTAAGGGTTAATGATTAAAGTGGAGAGAGAGGTGTTTGGGAGGAGGATGGGAGGTAGTTTGTAGGGTGTTCCTATAATCATCCTATATTCGTCCTATATTCATCCTATATAAATCCTTTGAAACAGGTAGTGTTTATCGGGGTAAGCGGAGGGGAGGCGGGAGGGAAGGGGGAGTTTTTGGGAAGGAGAGAGTGTTAAAGGTGAGTAGTGAAAAGTTAAGAGATGTTGAGAGATGAGGGTCGAGAAGGTGGGGTTATCCATAGGAAGTAAGGTAAGCATGATGGCTTGTCCGCAGGCGGGGCGGAAGTGTCCCAAGTGTTGAGGGGGTGGAGGAGGTGGTAGGTGTGGTGGGGGATGTAGAGGAACTAGACGGTCTAGGGGATCTAGGGAGTTTTGGGAGGGGGTGGGAGGCATAGGACGGTGTGGCTTTATGGTGAGCATACGGGTGGGGGGTTTGTTGAGTGGTGGTATGATAGTGGTAAGATTGTGTTGTCTATGTTTGGAAAAGTTCGTACTTTTGCACGCCCAATCAGGGAGAATATAGCATACGATGGAACAGGGAATACGGTTATATTGGAAATTATTCTGGACTTTTTTGAAAATCGGCACCTTTACTTTGGGTGGCGGTTATGCTATGATACCCCTTATTCAGCGCGAGATAGTGGATAAGGAACACTGGATAGAGGAGGAGGAGTTTCTTAACATGTTGGCATTGGCGCAGTCTGCTCCTGGTGTGATGGCCGTAAATACGGCTATTTTTATTGGTTACAAGATACGGGGTTGGCGTGGTGTAGTTTGTGCGACCTTAGGTAGTATTCTCCCGTCGTTTGTTATCATTCTGTTGATTGCGAGTGTGTTTGTTCAATACAAAGAACTACCGGTAGTGGAAGCGGTGTTCAAGGGTATTCGTCCGGCGGTGGTGGCTTTGATTGCCGCTCCTCTTTACAAGATGGCCAAGTCCGCCAAGATTTCATGGACGACGGCGGTTATTCCGATAGCCACAGCCCTTATCTTGTGGTTGTTGCCATTATCGCCGATATGGATTATTCTGCTGACTATTGTTGTTTCTTCCGTATATGTTTGGCTAAAAGAGAGGCATGAGAAAGGGTCGATGAGATGATATACTTGCAATTGTTCATATCCTTTTTTAAGATAGGTCTGTTTGGATTCGGTGGTGGTTATGCTATCTTGAGTCTTATACAGCATGAGATATATTCATACGGATGGATGACTCAAGAAGATTTTGTGGATATGGTAGCCATTAGTCAGATGACTCCTGGTCCGATTGGTATAAATGCTGCGACATACGTGGGTTATACGGTGACGGATAGTGTGTGGGGTAGCGCTCTTGCGACCTTTGCCATTATCTTGCCTTCGCTTATTATCATGCTGACTCTTTGCCGTTTGTATTTCCGTTTGAAAGACAATCCTTATATTGCCACAGTTCTTCACTATTTGCGTTTTGTGGTTATCGGACTGATAGCGGCAGCGGCATTGTCGCTGATGAACACACAGACCTTTATTGATTATTGGAGTTATGTGCTTTTTGGCGTTGTGTTTTTGCTGACTCTGCTGACGAAGGTCAATCCGATGTTGCTTATCTGTCTTTGCGGTGTGGCGGGGTTCTTTATCTACTCTTAGTTGTTTTGGGTTGCGGTAGGCAGGAATTACGATTTCCTGTTCATTCTTTGGAATAAAGAGAAAAAATCTGTATCTTTGCCGCCAAATAAAGTTATTCTACATTATGGTACGGACTAAAATCGTTGCAACATTGGCGTTGTTGCTCAGTGTTGAGTTCTGTATGGCGTTGCATGTGACGCCGATTAACTTTGAGTTAATCAGTTATAATATTGATTCTATTCGCGCCAAGAGTGCGAACACCCATGAGTATATTACTCAGTTGGAGTTGGTACAGAATGCGGTTAAGGCCGACAAAGACCGCTTAGATGTGGTATCTGACCAGATAAAGTTAGAGAGAAAGCGTTATACGGCAGAGAGCAAGATATTGAAAGAGAGGGAGAAGCAAATCAAGTCGCAAGAGAAAGTTTATAAGGCTGAATTGAAATTGCACAAGTCGGACAAAAGGTCGCTTGAGAAAGAGAGAAAGGCTATTCTGAAGAACGAGACTCTTGACTCGCGTAGTCAGCAATCGCAACTGCAAGATATGTCACGGCGAGAGCAGCGTTTGACACAAGATATCAATGCCTGTCAGAAGAAGATGCTTGATTTGAAGTCGCAGCGCGAGAATCTGAAGGGAGAGTTGATTGCATTGGCAGAGTACAACTATGAACTTCAGAACAAGGTTAATTCGCTCAAGCAGTTACGAAATACGAACAAATATCAGACAAAGCATTTGAAAGGTATCATCTCGGCAGAGAAAGATGCTCTTAAGAATGCGCAAAAGCAATAAAGAGAAAAAGAGAAACGATGAATACCATCAACTTGTCAGTAGAGCAATCGCTACTGAACCAATTTATGCGGGAATTGCGCAGCAAGGACAAGCAAACCGATTCCATGCGTTTCCGCAGAAACATAGAGCGCATAGGTGAAATAACGGCTTATGAAATCAGTAAGCATTTGACATATAGGACTGATGGGATAGAAACGCCTCTTGCACCCATGCAGATAGAAGTGATAGACGAGCCGATAGTGTTGGCGACTATATTGCGTGCGGGACTGCCATTTCATCAGGGTTTTCTCAATTACTTTGACGGAGCAGAGAATGCTTTTGTATCTGCCTATCGGCTATACAGCAGCGAGACAGAGTTCAGCATCCACACAGAATACATTGCTTCTCCTGATTTGACGGGAAAGACTTTGCTGATTTGTGATCCTATGCTCGCGACCGGTCGTTCGATGGAAACGGCTTATCGTGCGCTATTGCAGAAGGGTGTTCCGGCAAAGATTTTTCTTGCTTCCGTGATTGCGACCAGTCAGGCAGTTCAGTATCTTGAAGAGGTGATGCCCAAAGAGACGACTCTTTTTACCGCAGCAATAGACCCGATATTGAATGAACATGCTTATATTGTTCCGGGCTTGGGCGATGCCGGTGACCTTGCCTTCGGAGAGAAACTATAATTATACGAAAGAATATATCATATCAAAATCATATTACAATGAAAACATTCCTCAAATACTTAGGTGCGATATTGGTACTTTGTGGCGTATTGTGCATAGTGTATTACTATTTCTTCACACAAACAAATGCGCTGTTGTTGGTTAGTATTATATTGGAAGTGATAGGCGTGATTAGTTTTATCGTACTGAACAAATATATTGAATGACCTTATTGTTGGCAGGAAAGCGGCAGATAAGACCTTATCAATACGAATAGAAGTACGAATACTGAGCCTACATTCCAATGAATCAAGACGAGATAAACGAACTAAATACCCAACCATCTGAACAAGAAAAAGACAACTCCTCTGTAGATATTGAACGAGGAGAGGAGTTGGTTGTGTCTGCTTCTGATGATGCAGACGCAGAGAGTGTGTCTGATAGTTTGCCTAATACTGCGGGCATTTCTGCCGGTCAGTTCAACGACAGTATAAGATACCACTTAAAGGGGATGTATAAGGATTGGTTCCTTGACTATGCCTCTTATGTTATTTTAGAGCGGGCTGTTCCTAATATCTATGACGGACTGAAGCCTGTGCAGCGTCGTATTCTTCACGCGATGAAATGCGTGGATGACGGGCGTTATAACAAAGTGGCAAACATTGTGGGGCAGACTATGCAGTATCACCCTCATGGAGACCAATCTATAGGGGATGCATTAGTACAGTTGGGGCAGAAGAATTTGCTTATTGACTGTCAGGGAAACTGGGGAAACATCCTTACTGGAGATGGCGCAGCGGCTCCTCGTTATATTGAAGCACGATTGAGCAAGTTTGCTCTTGAGACGGTATTTAATTCGAAGACGACACATTGGATGTTGTCGTACGATGGGCGCAAGAAAGAGCCTATTACGCTCCCCGTTAAATTCCCGTTACTCTTAGCACAGGGAGTTGAGGGTATTGCGGTGGGACTTAATTCGAAAATACTACCTCATAACTTCAATGATTTGTGCGATGCGGCGTTGTCGTACTTGCACGATGAGTCCTTTCAACTCTACCCTGACTTCCCGACAGGAGGTTCGATAGATGTGAGTCGTTATAACGATGGCGAGCGTGGGGGTGTTATTAAGATTCGTTCCCGTATTACCCGCTCGGCTGACAATAAGACTCTGACCATAACGGAGATACCTTATGGTACTACCTCTACGGGGATTATTGAGACTATACTTCGTGCCAATCAGAAGGGGAAGATTAAGATACGCAAAGTAGATGATGCCACTGCTGAAAACGCAGAGATTGTCGTACAATTGCAACCAGGCAGTTCTTCTGACAAGACGATAGATGCGTTGTATGCGTTCACTGATTGTGAGGTTAGTATATCTCCCAACTGTTGCGTCATAGAGGACAAGAGACCTATCTTTACTAATGTAAGCACGCTTTTGAAGAAGTCGGTTGACCATACCCGTGATCTTTTGCAATGGGAGTTGGAGATTGCCAAGCATGAATTGGAAGAGCAATACTTCTATACCTCTCTTGAGAAGATATTCATTGAGAACGGGATATATAAAGAAGAGGGTTATGAAAAGTCGGCTTCGAAGGACAAGGCTATTGCTTTTGTGGATAAAGCATTAGATCCTTGGAAACCCAAACTCTTACGAGAGGTGAAGCGTGAAGATATAGAGAAACTACTTGAGATACGCATGATTCGTATCATACGCTTTGAAGTGAAGAAAGCGGATGAACTGATGAAGGACTTAGCACGGCGGATTAAAGAGACAGAGTATCATTTGACTCATTTGACGGATTATACTATCTCGTGGTTTGAATCATTGAAACAAAAGTATGGTGCCAATCATCCTCGTTTGACAGAAGTGCGTAACTTTGCCAATATCAACATCAATGCAGTTGTTGAGGCGAATGAAAAACTTTACATCAATCGTAGGGACGGGTTTGTAGGAACTGCACTTAAACATGATGAGTACCTATGTCCATGTTCCAATATTGACGATATTATCATCTTTTATAAGGATGGTAAATATAAGGTGATTAAAGTGGCGGATAAGGTATTTGTTGGCACCAATGTTCTGCATATTGCCGTATTCCGCAAGCAAGACGAGCGTACTATTTACAATGTTGTTTACCGTGATGGCAAGTCGGGTTCCTATTATATGAAGCGTTTCGCTGCTACAGGACTGGTACGAGATAAAGAGTATGATCTTACACAAGGGACTGTAGGTTCGAAAGTGATTTACTTCACGGCTAATCCTAATGGAGAGGCCGAAGTTATACGGGTGCAATTAAAGCCTGTGTTACACTTAAAGAAGATAGAAGTATTGAAAGACTTGAGTGAATTGGCAGTGCGTGGGCGTAGCAGCAGGGGTAACTTGTTGACAAAATATGAGATACAGAAGATTACTTTGAAACAGCGTGGTGGTAGTACATTGGGAGGAAGACAAGTGTGGTTTGACAGAGATGTCCTTCGTATCAATTATGATAAACAAGGTATCTACTTGGGTGAGTTCCAGAGCGAAGATCAAGTACTGGTTATTACTCAGACGGGCGATTATTATACCACCTCGTTTGAACTTACGGCTCATTTTGACAGTAATATTCTTCGTATAGAGAAGTTTGATGCTGAGAAGATATGGTCGCTGATATTGTGGGATGCAGAGCAGAATTATTATTATGGGAAGCGCTTTACTTTAGACGCTACTGCTAAACCGCAGAATTGTCTTGGAGATAATAAAGAGTCGAGAATCGTCTTATTATCGGATGCAAAGAATGCTACTTTCCTTGTTCATTTTGAAGACAGTCATCGTGTTGATCTCCATATTGTTATGGAGGAGTTTATCGGGGTGAAGAGTGCAAGAGCCAAGGGTAAGCGAGTGACTACCTATCCTATTGCATCGGTAGAAGATATTACTCCCATAGTAGAAGAGCCTATGGATACTACTACCGATAATAATGGAACATCTGATACAGACTATACTGCTGATGATGTAGAGATGGAAATAAATGCTTCTGTCCCTGACAGTTCGCTTCCTGTGGATGGAGAGGAGCAACTATCGCTATTTTGATAGAGAATAAAATTGATAGATATATGAAAGCAAAATTCAGTATTTTAATTATCTTAATGCTTATGTCAACCAGTTGCAAAAAACAACAGACCATTGGTATTGACCTTACGAATCTTGATACTACTGCTGTTGCGCAGAATGATTTTTATCAGTACGCATGTGGTGGATGGATGGAAAAGAATCCGTTAACTGCAGAATATAGTCGTTTTGGTTCGTTTGACAAGTTAGCCTTGAACAACTTGGAACAAGTGAACGGGCTTATTAAAGACATTGCCAATACAAAGCATACGCATGGAACGATAGAGCAGAAAATAGGCGATATATATAACTTATCGATGGATACTGCCCGCCGTGATGTAGAAGGAACTGCCCCTGTACGCTACATTCTGGATGAGATTGCTGCTATAGAAGACCGCAGCCAATTAAGTGAGACATTAGGTAAATCCTTAGATTACTCTCTTTGGACGATGTATGTGGATGCGGATGCACTAAATTCTTCGATGAATATACTATATGAGTATCAAGCAGGATTCTCTTTGGGTGAGAAAGGATATTATTTAGATACAGACGAAGCAACAACTCATATCCGTAATGAATATGTAAAGTATGTAGAGAAGTTGTTTAGTATGTTTGGTTATGCTGATGCGGCAGAGCGTGCAGCCACCGTGCTTCGTTTGGAGACCCGTTTAGCAAGTTCCGCCTTTAATAATGTGCAGTTGCGAGATGTGCAGATGAACTACAATAAGATGTCGGTAGGTGATTTGCAGGCATTGGTTCCGCAGATTGATTGGGCGGTCTATTTTAATGCTATGGGTGTCCATATTGACAGTCTTTCCATTGGTCAGATCCCCCATTTACAAGAGGCGGGAAAACTATTGGCTGAAGAAAGTCTGGAGGATATAAAAACCTTGTTTATCTGGCAGGTGATTGACGGGTCGGCATCGTACTTGACAAGTGATATCTATGCAGAACAATTCCATTTCTATGGTACAGTGATGTCGGGTCGTGAGGAGCCGAGTCCTTTGTGGAAGCGTAGTGTAGCAATGGTTAATGCTACTTTAGGGGAGGCTGTAGGCGAGATGTATGTAAAGAAATACTTCCCTAAAGAGAACAAGGATCGTATGTTGGCCTTGGTAAAGAACTTGCAACATAGTCTTGGCGAGCGCATTCAGAGCCTTGACTGGATGTCAGATACTACAAAAGCAATGGCTATGGAAAAATTAGGGGCTATTACCATAAAGATCGGGTATCCTGATAAATGGCGAGATTATAGCCAGTTGGATATTGATGCCAAGTTGTGTCTGTTTGAGAACTTAGAGCGTGTCGGCGTTTGGGCTCATAATTACGCTCTTTCGAAATTAGGAAATCCAGTAGATAAGAGTCTGTGGCATATGACTCCACAAACGGTTAACGCATATTATAACCCCTCGAGTAATGAGATATGCTTTCCTGCGGGTATTCTGCAATATCCGTTCTTTGATATGTCGGCCGACGATGCTTTTAACTACGGGGCTATTGGTGTGGTTATAGGTCATGAGATGACGCATGGTTTTGATGATCAAGGTTGTCAGTTTGACAAAGACGGGAATATGGTTAATTGGTGGACGGAGCAAGACAAGTTGAACTTTGATGCTCGCACGAAGGTAATGGCAGAGTACTTTAACGCTATAGAGGTGGCACCTGGTGTGTATGCAAATGGTTACTTCACCTTAGGAGAGAACATTGCTGATCATGGCGGTTTGCAAATTGCGTTCCAGGCTTTTGAAGAGAACGAGGCTGCCAAACCTGAGGGAGATCGATTGAATACGGTTGCTGGTTTGACGCCCGAACAGCGTTTCTTCCTGGCTTATGCGAATGTGTGGGCAGGCAATATCCGTCCTGAAGAGATACTTCAGCGTACGAAGTCGGATCCTCACTCATTGGGTCGTTGGCGTGTTAATGGTGCTTTGCCACATATTCAGGCATGGTATGACGCTTGGGGTGTTACAGAAGAATCGCCGTTGTATCTTGCTCCGGAGAAAAGAGTTAGTATCTGGTAAATGAAAGCGATCGTCTTACATAGTGTTGTTCCTGTTCGTAGAGAGCCTGCAGAAGAGTCGGAACAACTTACTCAACTCTTGTTTGCAGAGACCTGCGAAGTATTGCGGGAGGAGCCTCGTTGGAGATATATCCGTAATGACTCGGACGGAGAAGAGGGGTGGGTAGATTTTAAGATGATTAGTCCACTGAGCGAGAAAGAAGCGAATGAGTATTTGAAAGGTAACTTCGAGGCTATGGTATTGATGCCTATGGCATTTGCCGTGAGTAATAATAACGGGCAGACTATTCCGTTGACAGCAGGTACACGGTTGCCGAATTACTCGAATGGTGTATTTGAGTTGCTCGGTGTTGGTTTCCGTATAGATCCTGCGATGGTTAGTCTTCCTATGAAACTCACAGAAGATACCTTTAAGCAAGTTACCCGTTTCTTTATCAATGTGCCGTATTTGTGGGGAGGAAAGAATGCTTTAGGTATGGATTGTTCGGGTTTTACCTCTGTAGTGATGAGTTTGTTCGGATATTGTTTGCCCCGTAATGCAAGGCAACAAGTACTGTGCGGGAAGGATGTTCCATTCTTGCAGGAGGCACGGTGCGGTGATTTAGCCTTTTTTGATCATCGGAGCAGAGATGCCGAAGCCACGAACATCTCTCATGTCGGTATATTACTTGATTCGGAGTATATTATTCATTCCTCTGGCAGAGTAAAGGTAGAGCGTATTGATTCTGTCGGCATTATATCGACAGAGACAGGTGAACACACGCATGATTTGAGGGTTATACGAAGATTGGGTGATTAACAAATAACGGTTAACCATAAACACTAAAAGAGGCTGCCTAAATAGATTAGACAGCCTCTTTTGGTGTAAGGAAGGACGCCGATTAGAGTTGCGGACCTGCAGCCACTAATGCTTTGCCTTCTTCGTTATTTTCGTACTTGGCGAAATTCTTGATGAAGCGAGCCGCCAGATCCTTTGCTCTTACCTCCCACTCTGCTGCATCTTTGTAGGTGTCGCGCGGATCAAGTATAGCAGGATCTACTCCTTGCAATGCAGTAGGTACTTCGAAGTTAAAGTACGGTATTTTCTTTGTAGGTGCTGTGAGAATATCACCTCCGAGGATAGCATCGATTATTCCTCGTGTATCGCGGATAGAGATACGCTTTCCGGTACCATTCCAGCCTGTATTGACAAGGTATGCCTTTGCTCCTGATTTCTCCATTTTCTTAACCAACTCTGCTGCATATTTGGTTGGATGTAGTTCCAAGAATGCTTGTCCGAAGCAAGCAGAGAATGTAGGAGTAGGCTCTGTGATACCCCGTTCGGTGCCTGCCAGTTTAGCGGTGAAACCACTGAGGAAGTAGTATTTGGTTTGTTCGGGAGTAAGGATAGATACTGGAGGCAGTACTCCGAAAGCATCGGCAGAGAGGAAAATGACATTCTTGGCAGCCGGACCGGCGGATATAGGTTTAACAATCTTTTCGATGTGGTTGATTGGATAACTAACCCGAGTATTTTCGGTTACGCTCTTATCTGCGAAGTCGATTTTACCGTCTTTGTCAACCGTAACATTCTCGAGTAGTGCATCGCGGCGAATAGCGTTGTAGATGTCAGGTTCGGAGTCTTTGTCAAGGTTGATGACCTTAGCATAGCATCCGCCTTCGAGATTGAACACGCCTTCGTCGTCCCATCCGTGTTCGTCGTCGCCGATAAGGAGACGCTTGGGGTCAGTAGAGAGGGTGGTTTTACCTGTTCCTGAAAGACCGAAGAAGATGGCAGTATTCTTGCCCTGCATATCGGTGTTTGCGGAACAGTGCATGGAGGCGATACCTTTGAGTGGCAGATAGTAGTTCTGCATGGAGAACATACCTTTCTTCATTTCGCCTCCGTACCAAGTGTTGATGATGACTTGTTCGTGGCTTGTTGTATTGAACGCCACGCAAGTTTCGGAGTTCAATCCGAGTTCTTTGTAGTTTTCTACTTTTGCTTTAGAGGCATTGTAGATGACAAAGTTAGGTTCGAAAGTTTCCAGTTCTTCGGCAGTTGGACGGATGAACATATTGGTAACGAAGTGTGCTTGCCATGCTACTTCTACAATGAAGCGTACAGCAAGACGGGTCTCTTTATTAGCACCGCAGAAAGCATCGACAACAAAAAGCCGTTTGTTGGAGAGTTCTTTTTTAGCGATTTCTTTTACGGCAGCCCAAACCTCTTCCGACATAGGATGGTTGTCGTTCTTATATTCGTCGGATGTCCACCAAACATTGTTGTGGCTTTGCGGGTCGTCGACAATATATTTATCTTTAGGCGAGCGTCCAGTGAAGACACCTGTCATTACATTAACCGCTCCGAGTTCGGTCAGTTGTCCTTTCTCGTAACCTACCAATCCGTCTTTGGTTTCTTCCTCGAACATTTGCTCGTAGGAAGGGTTGTAAACAATCTCAGTAGTACCTGTGATACCATACTGAGTCAGATCAATTTTTTTCATAATAATGTATAGTTTAATGTGTTATTATCCCATTCTTATTCTCACGGTGGATGTAGTATTCCAGTTCGAATAGTCCCTTCTTAAGGCAGTACAAAGGTACACCAATTCTTCGGAACTTGCAACAGTATTATGGATTTTTTTCTGTATTATTTTTCATAGAGTCCGAGTAGTTTGCATAAAAGTCTATATTTTGCTACTTATAGATTACATTTTGCATTTTTCTTGCCATTTCTATGCTAAAAAGCATAATTTTCTCTATAAAACTCTTGCAGGTATTGTGAAGGCAGTGTACTTTTGCACTGTGTTTTTCATGGTATTAGATTTAAGGTTAAGTAAAGATTGGGTTGTCGAGATGACAACCTTTCTTTTTTTATAGGTATTAGTACCATTCGGTCGATAAGATACGGTTAAGATTTCTGTTTTATTCTCCCAATAATCTTTTATTGCACATTTCTTGGTTTTGAACGGTCGTTTTATCGTTTATGGTAGGTTCATCCTATATTCGTCCTATATTCATCCTATATAGATCGTATATAAATCCTTTGGAACAGGTAGTATTTATGAGGCTTTACAGAGGTTAGTGTTAATATATTCCGAAGGGAACAGGGTCGTTTAGCAGAGGGAATATATTTATATTTGTTAGCAAATTGAAGGGTAAGGAAGAGGGGATAACGAGGACGGATGAAGGCAATCGTTGGTGGGAAGGTATCGGGGAGGAGGCTTTTCGTGGGGAAGGAGGAGATTTTAATATGTCATACGGAGCATGAGATGGATGTCGGTTCTTCTGTTTTGGGACAGTTGCCGGTTGGCAGCCCATTGGTCGGCGTAGGCGGTCTGGGATATTTTGCAATAGATTGCCCAATGAGGATTGATTTTATACCGCAGGTTGATGTAATAGCGTGCTCCTATACCATAGACAGCAGGGATAGAGAAGGCGTAGAGGACATCGTTTTCGTAGGCATAGAAGCGGTTGGGGTATTCTGGCGCATAGAAGGCTTGCAGGCGTAGTTGGATCAGGATGGGGAGTCGTTGGAATTGGTAAGAACAATCCTCAGCAATCATTGTTCCCAAGCCTGGTTTTGGCGAATCGGCTGTAAGTGCAAGGCTACCTTCGATATGGGTGCGGAGTTGCCACCCTGCTCTTTGCCAATCGATGTAATAACGGAGGTGGCATCGTGTGACATCGGCTTTCTGTTTGGCTCTGAATCGCCATTGCATTTGCAGTTCCTGAGAGGTGGCAAAGTCCGCCTGCAGCATGGCTTCGTAGCCCGTAGATGGTGTTTTGATACCAAACTTCGGGAAGCGAAAAGCGAAGACATCGGCATAGGCAGAAAAAAGCCATCGACTGACGAGTGACACTTCGGTGCCTATATAGATACCGTGTTCGTCGTTGTTGCGGGTGGTTTCGCCAAAGGCGTCGGCATTGAAGACATCGTAAGCAGGAGAGTAGTATCGATACAGCACTGCGAATGATATATCGTTGACGGGTGCGATACGGATGCCGGTGATATTGGCAAAGCCCCATCGCTTGTTTTGCGCCGTAGCGATTTCGCCAAAGAGGGAGAAGCGTTGGCGGTGGTAGCGATAGTTGAAGCCTATTGCAAATTGGTTCTTTCCCTGAAAATAGTTGGTGTTATAGTAATTGATGGCAGGCACTAAAGGGGCGTTGAAGAGTGTCTGTTTGAGAGTCAGTCCGAGTTTGAAATGTTTGTAGCGGTAGGAGAGGTTCATGGCAACGGTATGCTGCCAGACGGTTTGTTTGTTGCGCAACTCGTTGGAGGTTCGATGATAGTTTGCCGCAATGATAGAGGGGAATGACCCATCTTCGCGGCGATTGGCATCGATGCGCCGTGCGGAATAGAGAGCAGTGAGTTGGAAGTGGTTCCATTGGAGGGTAGCCGCCGTACCCCGATAGAAGTTATACTCTTGGGTGGATAGAAGTCGTGTGATTCCTTCTTTCTGCCGTCCTATGGTGGGGAGGTACTTGCCATAGAGGAAAGACGGACTGCTCAGGACAAGTCCCTGCCCAAAACTTGCACGGAAGTCGCCTATTATCCATTGGGTGAGATGACGGGAGAGGTTATTGAACTGCAAGAATCCGCCATAGAAGTCGAACCCATAGGTTTTCGGTCCCCACCACGCTTCTCCTGGGTCTCGTTCCATAGAGCAACCGAACTGCAGATGTTTGGCGTCGAGAAAGTATTTCAGAGAGATATAGAAAGGGTCGTATTCTTTATTTTCGATGTTTCGCATATCGGTGCGCAGGGTCAGTTTGTGCTTGGCATATCGGAAACATTCTTTCCAGTAGATGGGTTGCTGGTCGGTGCGGGGCTGGACGCAGACGAAAGGGAGCATGTTGCGTATGTCGTAGGACTTGAGAGCGGGAATGAGTTGCAGTTCGTAGAGAGAGTGCAGTTCCCTTTGGTAAGCATAGAGGAGGATGGCATCGATTTGTTCTTGCGAGAGAAAGGGGAGTTGCTGAAGTTGCTGTTCGGTTGCCGTGTTGAGGTTAATGGGTTGTTCGGCAAGGGAGAGCAGGTTTTCTTCGAGTTCCTCGAAATCGATGTCGGCATCGTTCTCTACAGCCGTTTCGTATATATCCTGAATGATCCGATTGAGTGGCATGGTTGTATTGATATTCTGCGCAGACAGGATATTGTGTGCGAGCAAGAATGTGATACACAGGATTATGTTGCGTATCATTTCCATGAATAGGAGAGTTGGCAGAGGAGGTTAACACCAAGCACGGGGTGCAGTTCGGCGGATATATTCGTTTGGAACCCTGCAAAATGGAGTCCTATCCCGAAACAGGTGACGATGTAACGATGGTAGTAGAGTCCCAACTTGAGCGTGAGTTGGCTGATAGCGTTCCACTCGTAGCCTGTTGCGATACGGAAGGTATTGTTGATGTCGTAGTCGGCTTGGATGTCCCATCGCATACTCTTGTGGAAATGATAATCGAAACCGAGTGAATAGACGGCGGGTAGGAGCCGGCGTGTTTCCGTGAGTTTGAGGGACTGTATGAATGGGTTAAAGGTTTGGAAGCCAAGTGCGAATTTTGGGGTAATCTGTACGATGGTGCCTATTTGCGGTACTGCAGTGCATCGGTAGCCGACACTTTCACCGGCATAGACGCTTATGAGGTTGGCTTGCAGTCCCAATGAAAAGCGTCCGAATTGCCGTGCGAGTGCCACAGCAGCCATCATCTCGGAATAGTGGGCATAGCCAAAGAACGAATACGCCACGCCTACATTGACATAGGGATTGGTATAGGAGGCTTGGATGAGTTCGGTGGAGAGTTCTCCGATGAGGCATTTGTTTTCGTACTGCAAAGCGATGTTGAACCGTTCTTCCTGCACCAGGGATGCGGGGTTGTGGAAAGCCGCCCAATAGTCGGTTCTTGCCGTTGCAGTATTGGCAATGAAAGGACTTCCCGGTATGACCTCTGTTATCTGTGCAGTAGTTGGCAGACAGAAGAACAGGAGTAGGAAGGAGCCGAGAAGGAGGGTGTTTTTCATGAGGAAGGGACAGGGCTAAAGGAGCATAGCGATGGCGCGTTTGAGGGCGACGATGAACGAATCGATCTCCTTGCGGGTATTGTAGAGTGCGAATGATATGCGTACCGTACCCGGGCAGTGGAGGTAATCGATGAGCGGTTCGGCACAATGGTGTCCTGTTCGTACGGCGATGCCTTGTTGGTCGAGCAAGACACCTATGTCGTAGGGATGTACCCCCTCCACATTAAACGATATGACGCCAGCCTTTTCTTGTCCCTTGGCATAGATATGTACTTGCGGGATGGAGGCCAACTGTTGCTCGGCATAACGGGTCAGTTCCTGCTCATAGGATCCGATGGTTGATATGCCGATAGTCTGCAGATAGTCGATAGATTTCATAAAGGCGTAGGAACCGATGAAGTTGGGTGTTCCTGCCTCGAACTTGTAGGGCAGGGTGTTGTAGGTAGTCTTCGAGAAAGAGACATGCTCAATCATCTCACCTCCACCCTCTGCAGGAGGCAAGGTATTGAGCCACTGTTCCTTACCATAGAACACGCCCAGTCCTGTCGGTCCATATACTTTGTGGGCAGAGAACATCAGGAAGTCGCAATCGAGGGTCTTTACATTAATAGGCAGGCGGGGAGCCGATTGTGCTGCATCGATACAGACGGGGATATGGCGTGCATGGGCAATGCGAATTATCTCCTCTACCGGATTGATGATACCCAATACATTGCTGACATGTGCCACGCTTATCAGTTTGGTGTGTTCGTTCAGCAGGTTCTTGAAGGCTTCGATGTCGAGAGTAAGGTCGTCCTTGAGCGGTATAACCCGCAGGACGGCTTGCTTGCGCTGACACAGCATCTGCCAAGGAACAATGTTGGAGTGATGTTCCAACTGCGTGATAATAATCTCGTCGGCAGGATGGATGTCATACTCCCCAAAGCAGTACGCCAACATATTGATAGAGTCGGTTGTGCCTTTGGTAAAGATGATGGAGTCGGGTGTTTCTGCGCCTATAAACCGTGCCACCGTTTGACGAGCCTCCTCGTGGTGTTGTGTCGCCACCTGACTGAGATGATGCACACCCCGATGTATATTTGCATTGAAGTGCGAGTAAGCATAAGTGATAGCGTCAAGCATGACCTGCGGCTTCTGGATGGTCGCCGCATTGTCGAAGTAGATCAGTGGACGCCCATTGACCTGTTGACGGAGTATCGGGAAATCGTTATCGTTCATATAGTATTCTGTTAATGATAGTTATGCGGGAGGAGGTTTATGGGCGATAGTAAGACAGTTCCAATATCTTTTGTGCGTCGGGTTCTTGCATGAGGTCTTGCAGGGAAACCTCTTTGTTGTTTTCCATATACGCTTTGCATATCCGCCACCCTGTCCATGTGCCTAATCGTGCAGGGGCATCCTGACTTATCTCGCTGGTGAAAGGTCCGTCGTTGAGGTAGGAGGTCAGTACCATACTTTCGGAACGGAAGAGGTCTTTTTTGTCAATCATTCGCTTCCATATATCGGCCTCGTATTTTTCGCACCACGCCCATTGAGCAGGGGTGTAGCCCATGATTTCGTACTCTGGCTCATCGGGGAACAAGAGCGAAAGGAGATACATTATTTTCCCTCTGTATATCATGTTCTCCAACAATCGTCCCTGCTGGCTATTGAACGGGATATGCCGAAAGAGGTACGCCGAGACGACATCCGCAGGGATACATTCCTTGCGCATAGTTTGTTTTTGATAGTTATACACCACACGGTTATAGTACTCGTAGTCGGTTCCCAAATACATATCCACGCCTACGGCTATGTCATCATCGATGAATAGTATCGATGCGTTGAAGCCAGATACAAAGAAGTATATTGTTGGTATCTGCCAATCGGGATAGAGGTACAGCAGTCGCGCAAAAGCAGCATTGAGCGATTGTTGCACATCGGAGATGTCGGCATATTGACGCAACACTTCTGCGTTGGTGTGCTGAAAGCCATAAAGAGTGTCTTCGAGGAACTGCGGCAACGCTTTGCACAGATAGGCGGTATCGGAAGCGTAGATGCCCAAGATGTCTTCGCAGAAGACAGGCATAAAATAGGGATAATCGGCGTAGAGGGTGTCTATGCCCTCCTGAACAGATGCCGTATCCAAATGCAGCAGGGCACTATCGAAACGCACAACGGGTACTTGCACCGAAGATATATCTTTCGGGAAGTAACGACGCTCCTTTGTACAGGAACAGAGCAAGGTCAGGCAGACCAAGCATACTATCTTAACTGATTTTGCCATCTCTCATCTGTATTACACGGTCGGATATTTTCGAAAAATCGGGGTCGTGAGTTACAATCACTATCGTCTGACCGTAGTTGTTACGCATATCCGTGAGCAGTCGGTGCAACTCCTCCTTATTGGCAGAGTCGAGGCTTCCGGAAGGCTCATCTGCCAAGATCACATCGGGATTCATCATCATAGCCCGTGCTGCGGCTACACGCTGCTTCTCGCCCCCCGACAACTCATTGGGCTTATGCTTCATACGCTCGGAAAGTCCCAACTGCTCGAGCAATGCTGCCGCACGCTCCTGCGACTTGTTCATACTGATGTTCGCAATGAGCGAGGGCATCATAACATTCTCCAAGGCTGTGAACTCCGGCAAGAGTTGGTGAAACTGAAAGATGAAGCCTATATGATGATTACGGAAGTGCGCCAACTCCTTCTCTTTGAGTGCGAACAAATCCACATCGCCAATGCGTACCGTACCCTTGTCGGGCTTGTCCAAAGAGCCAATTATCTGCAACAAGGTCGTTTTGCCTGCGCCACTCGGACCCACTATTGACACTATCTCGCCCTTATTGATATGCAGGTTCACACCTTTCAGCACCTCGAGCGAGCCGTAACTCTTGTGTATGTCTTTTACTTCTATCATCTTAGTATCCAATTGATTGCTGCTTCTATTATCTCATCTTTATCCTCACTCTTGAGTTCCACCTCCACATCGGGCATTATCCCGTCTTCTATCGACTGCTTATCTGCATCGTACATCCGAACGCTCGAGAAGCGAACAATCCAGCCATTGGGTAATTCGTAACTCATAGGCATTCCGCCACCCCCACCACTGCGGCCGCCAAAGATGTGCGCATTGTCCGCATAGCGCATCGCACTGATGAAGAAGTTCGTTGCAGAATACGCCGAACGGTTCGACAAAACGGCTACAGGGCGCAACCAACGGACTGCCATATCCGCAGTGTCTATCGTCATAGCCTGAAGCCCGGAGTAATCGTCGTGTCCGCTACCTGTCTTGTGTTGCTGATAACCCACCGTGCGAGTCTCCGAAAAGAAGGTCGCCGCCAAGGTGCGGGCATACTCAATGCTTCCCCCTCCGTTGCTCCGTACATCAAGAATAACACCCTCACAGTCCTTGAAATAACGGAGCATATATGCCATATTCAGTGCGGAAAAACCATCCGAGAAACTGCTATACCGAACCAATCCCACACGCCCACCGGCAACACGATTGTAGGTAAAACCACCGGCAGTCCTGTAATCCGACGAGAGATACCTATCGGAATACAACAGGCTGCGGTCGAAATTCGTGGGGTATCCCTCACGCCAAGCCGTGTTACGAGACACATCAAACGGAGCATACAGGTTTATGTGACCATCGTGCAAACTATCCAGCATCGACGCCAACAAATCGAACAAACCATACTCATCGGTGGGGGACAACTGCAATACCTCAGCATGATACACATTATAGACCTCGTTCCAATCGACCTGCTTCTCCTCTAAGAAACAGTACTTCGTATCAATAATCGACCACAACGCCTCGAAATTACCTTCGGGCGTATCCGGATACAACTCCTCTACACGACTCATACAAGCCGTCAAGCAGAAGCACAGTAAGACATATAAACAACGCTTCACCATTGATAAGGACGAATTTTAGTACTGTATCGAAATGTGGTGCCTATCACTACCGCCACCTCTTCGCGACGCATCACAATGTTATGTATCTCATAATGCACATACTCATGGCGTATTCCTATTGTCCATGCTGAACGACGGAACTGCATATCCATTGACAATGTCTGACGGACCGACTGCTTGTTATGAAAACTCGCAAAAGCAAAACCGTCCCCTAAAGAACCTATCAACTCATAATAACTCTCCCAATAATCGGGCACATACTGAACACCCAACAACGAAGTCATCACCGAGTAACGAACACGGTAACTGCTGCGCCGTGCCGAGAAACGATACGACACCCCCAACTGAGCGCACAACGACAATCCCAAGTCCATTGAATACGGCTTATTCACATTCGAACCATGAAAGCGACCCGAATAATCCAAGTCGATATATGGACCCAATGCTATATTGAACCCCCGTACATCCAACAAACGCTGAAAATGATAATCTGCTCCCCACCCCGTCTGTAAAACTACATTATACATCGCATTACGCTTCGGACGATTCAACATCACCGCACCACCGACATACACCTCACCTGTATGCGTCCAATCTGAGTCCCTGCGAAAAGCCTGCTGCCAACGATTGCCCAACCCTATTGCCTGACCGCTGTACAACAACGGCGACAAGTACTCATCTTGCTGAAACTTACCTCCATACGACAACCATAATGTGTACTCATGCTCTATCCCCTCCGCATACGCATAAGAGAACAGAGAAACAACAGTAATCAGCAATATAACCAACCTGCCACGCATCTTGTCTTATCGCACCTTCAATTTTTATCGTACCTTCAACAAACGATTTCCGTCCGACTGCACCTCCATATCGATCCATACAGTGTCCTCAGGCAATAGCGAAGAGATAATGTCTGGCCATTCTACAAAACAATAGCACCCCGAATACAAGTAATCTTCGGCTCCGAAATCTTGAGCCTCTACTGCCGACTTCAATCGGTAACAATCAAAATGATAGATGTCCCCACCGTCCTTATCTGCATACACATTCACGATAGCAAAAGTAGGGCTGTTCACTACATCCTCCACACCCATCTCCTTGCAGAGTTGTTTGATGAAGGTAGTCTTGCCCGCCCCCAATGAACCCTCAAAGGCATAAACGCGTCTGTCTGGATAGACCTCCATAACAGAACGGGCAGACGACTCTGCACCCAACTCGTCAGAAAGATGCAACCCCCGTGCATCCTGCTTGATAGTAAATTGTTTCATAATTTCTTCTTGCTTGCACCTACTTTCGTTTCCAATGTTGTGAACGACCCAATACGCCCAATTTGTCTATTGAACCACGCAGTTTCAAAAGACCATTGTCGTACGATATCTTACCATAATAGAAATTACCGGTCTCCGGATCAAGTACCTTTCCTCCTGTCAATACGCCGTTTTTTTCTACCATATCACGAATAATCACCATCCCTAAAACAGGCTTGTCCTTGTCTGTACCCTTGCATGCAACACACTTCTCGTCCTCTGTGCCTGGGATTAGCATTGCCGTTATCTTGCCATAATACTTGCCATTGTTTCCCCGATAGATATGCACAACCGAATAACTTTGACCGGTCTTGTCATCTACTGTGTACCAATCACCCAGTATATTGCTTATTTGAGCCGAACACGACACAAGAATACTCATTGCAACTGCCGTCAGCAAACTGCGTTTTATCATAACTTATATAGAATTAAATATTTACTCCTTTCTGCTCTAACCGTACCTCATCCTGTGCTACATTCAACCGGCAAGGATGATTCAACAATAACGGCAGGTTCCTGTCGGTATGCCCTGCTGGAAAATCGAACACGACAGGATAATCATACTCTTCTACCATTTCCCGTATTGTTTCTTGCACCGTTCTGCACATCGTCGGGTCTTGCTCGCAATCAGTGAACTGACCGACCAACAAACCCGATAAGTCCGACAATACACCGCTCAAGCGAAGATTTTGCAACATTCTGTCAATGTGATACTGACGCTCACCGATGTCCTCTATGAACAATATCCCTCCACGACGCAACGCATAAGGTGTTCCCTGCAAACCATACAGCACCGACAGATTACCGCCCCTCAACACACCTTCCGTACTCCCCGAACGATTCAACCTGTGTGACGGCAACCTATAATCTATTCCCTTGCCTTGCAATACATCGAAAAACGCTACCATACTCCTGTCATCCAACGGCAAAGTTGATATATGTTTCGTCATTAAACCATGCAACGATGCTATGTCACGGCTCCCTAATAGGTTATGAAAACAAGTAATATCGCTAAAACCCACTACCAATGGACAATGCTCCGTCGGTATCACTATCTTGTCCACCAATTGAGCCATACCATAACCGCCACGACTGCACAACAGGATGTCGATTGTCCTGTCTGACAATGCCGCATTGATGTCCGTCAGCCGTTCCTGTACCGTCCCTGCAAAGCGTCCATAACGGTCATACATGTGAGGTGCCACCGTCACTTGATAACCCATATTTCGAAGTACACGAACCGCTCCTTCCACATAATCGCGACACACCACTCCCGCAGGAGACACTATATGAATATGTTTCTTTCTCGTTTCCATTTCGTTCCATTTGATTCCCCTCGTCAGTCTGCACTCGCCCCATCGATTTCAATAACCGACAAAGTTACAACATTTTTCCCATACCACCAATCTTATATGCGAAAACTGTTATGTCCTGTTTGGGTGGTGTTTGGGTTGACTATTTTTGAGGGTATTTCTCTGTTCTTCCTATATTCATCCTATATTCGTCCTATACTCATCCTATATAAATCCTATATAAAACCTTCGGGAGGCACAGTATTTATTAGGCTCGGCGGAGGGGAAGTGGAAGCATGGCGTTATGAAGGAGAAGGGCAAACAACTATAAATGCCACAGGTACGCAAGGGAAGACAGCAGGGAGGAGGTCTATCCCTAAAAAAGGGGATGAAGGGAATGTGAAAATACTCGATTTAAGGGATTGCGGGGGGGAGGAAGGAAGGCGTACCTTTGCAGTGTTCGAAGTTAGTTTATTGTATATCAGAATCAGGACATTATCTTATGTATCGGTGAGTGTAGTAGGATGCACTCACCGATGATTCTATTCTTTTCTTTGTATAAAGCGTTTCCGTAAGTGTATTTTTTGTTTTATCTTTGCGGACAAGAAACTATTGCAAAGTGTGATGATAAGAAGACGGTTGTTGATTGTTATATCATTCTGTTTCATAGCCCTTTGTGAAGCATTTGCCATAGACCAGCAAGGGTTGGCAGACAGTGTTGGCAGGTATGTGCAGCAATATGCCTCCGTAGGTACATTGGCTGTGCAACGCATTCGTGTGCAGAATAATACGGCAAAGGTTTTCTTCACCAAGAACCTGAGCGGCATCCCCTTTACTCCCGTTATTGCGGATGATGTACACGAGATAGCGAAGTACTTTATCTTCCCCGATGAAGATGGAGAGGTGTTTGTATTTACGGACGGTTACGAGATTTCGGAGTTGGTATTGAACCGCAGTCTTCCCAAGAACAAGCGCAGAGCACCGTACAGGCTTTCGAACACCATTCCGTTGGTACAGAACACTTCTACGCCCAACGACCCGAACAGGGGCTTGAAGGGAGTGCATTTGGTGGTTTATGGCAGTCATGGTCTGTTCTTTAACCAGAGCCGTGAGACATGGATGTTTCAGCGTGCGAGGTTGTTTACGACTGTGGAGGATTTGTACACCTCTTCTTATACCATGCCATTTCTTGTGCCGATGTTGGAGAATGCAGGTGCCATTGTTTTGCAGCCGAGGGAGCGTGATACCCAGCCCCTTGAGGTAGTGGTGGACGAGTGTGATTCGTTGCAGACGGCTTACTCGGGGAACTGGCGTTTTGCTAAAGACGGAGGCTTCGGCCACAAGGCAGACAACGAGCCTCTGTATGAGGGGGAAAATCCGTTTACTATGGGTGGATATGCGCAGACAGGAACAACCAATGACAGGGACAAGGTGCGTGTATTCACTTATTATCCCGAAGTGGCGAAGAAGGCTGAATATGCGGTTTATGTATCATACAAATCCCTTGCAAACAGTACGCAGAAAGCCCAGTATAGCGTATATCATAACGGGCAAGTGACGACCTACACTGTCAATCAGCGCATAGGAGGGGGTACATGGATATATCTTGGCACCTTCGAGTTTTCGACGAACAAAGAGGAGAACAGGGTGGAGGTCAGCAACTACGGTAAAAGCGGAGAGACAGTAACCACCGACGCCGTGAAAGTTGGTGGCGGTATGGGTAGTGTGGCACGGTATAGCAGTCTGAACAACATAGCCAATGTTCCATCTTCCAAGCGTTCCAAACAGAAAGAGTACGATGTTCCTTTTGTTGCTTATTCCGATACGATGCACGCTTATCGGAGCGAAATGCCACGATACATGGAGGGTGCAAGGTATTGGCTGCAATATGCGGGAGTGCCTGATTCGGTGTATAACTACACTCACAGTCACAATGACTACACCGATGACTATACATCGAGAGGTCGGTGGGTGAACTATTTAGCCGGTGGGTCGGAGGTTAATCCAGATAATCCGGGTTTAGGGATACCTGTTCATCTGTCGTTGGCGTTTCATACCGATGCGGGCATACGACGCAATGACAGTATCATTGGAACACTATTGATATACACTAATCACAGCGATAACGACGAGATGAACTACCCTACTGGTGTGAGTCGATTGGCAGCGCGAGACTTTGGGGACTACATTCAGACACAAATTGTGAACGATGTTCGTTCTATTTTCGCTCCTGAGTGGAACCGTAGGATGTTGATGAACTCGTCTTACAGTGAGTGTCGTAACCCTGAGATGCCTGCACTGATATTGGAATTGTTGTCGCACCAGAACTTTGCGGATATGCGATACGGTTTAGACCCCCGTTTCCGTTTTGCGGTAAGCAGAGCCATCTACAAAGGTATCGTGCGCTTTATTCATGAGCAGTACAATACGACCTACTGCATACAGCCTCTCCCCGTGAAAGATTTCGGTATGCACTTTACCGACCCTACACTCTCGGACAGCATCTGTTTGAGTTGGGAGCCAACCCACGACAGCATCGAAGCGACGGCAGAACCACAATACTACATCCTCTACACCCGCAAGGACTCATCCGATTGGGACAACGGTATCTGCGTGTATGACACACGCTATGTCTTGGCACCGCAAAAGGGGGTAAGATATGACTTTCGTGTCGTGGCAGCCAATCGGGGAGGAGTATCGATGCCTTCGGAGACTTTGTCGGCGTATATCGCACCCGAAGAGAAGGGGCGTATATTGATTATCAACGGCTTTACGCGTGTGAGTGCTCCTGAGAGTTTCACGATAGACTCCACCTACGCAGGTTTCTATCGCACCTACGGTGTACCCTACGGCACCGATATGGCGTATATAGGTGAGCAGTATGAGTTCCAAAGGGACAAGGTATGGAAAAGCGACGACGATGCAGGTTTTGGCTCGTGTTATTCGAACTTGAGCGATATGTTGTTCGTTGGCAATACCTTTGCATATCCCGTGATGCACGGCAAGGTGCTGCAGCAGTTGGGGTTCACTTACCTGTCTTGTTCCGCCTCGTCGGTTGACTCTGTCTCTGCTGGTTTTCAGTTGGTTGATATTATCATGGGGCAACAGAAGGAGTGCGTTCTTGGCACGCAGAAACAGATAGTGGACTTCAAGACATTCGACGAGAAACTGCAAAGTGCCGTGAGTCGTTACGCTGCCCATGGTGGTAATATGCTGATAAGCGGCTCGTACATCAGTAGTGACCTTGCCCATAATCCCCGTGCCACTGCGCAAGACCGTCGGTTCCTTACCGAGCAGTTGCATAGCGACTATCGCACTCGTAACGCATCGAAGTCGGGTGTGGTTACCTTTGGTAAGAAGAAGTATCAACTGCAGACAACGATTTCTCCCACTGTTATGTATTGCGAGAATGCCGAAGGCCTCACGCCCAAAGGCACACAAGCCAAAGTGGCCGCCCGATACGCAGACAGCGGTGTGTGTGCTGGTGTCTCTTACCATAATGGCAGCCAACTGCTCCTGTTCGGTTTCCCGTTGGAGTGTGTGCAAGAGTTTGAGGCGATATATACTGAATGTATTCATCACTTTTTCCCTAACGACAAACAATGAAAAAGAACAAGTCCCTGCCCCTTTTCGAGGCGATAGAAATAACGGATATTGCTGCAGAAGGAAAAGCAATGACACGCATCAACGATTGTGTTGTATTTGTACCCTATTGCGTGCCTGGAGACATTGTAGATATACAGATTACGAAGAAGAAACATAACTACATGGAAGGCCGTGTTGTGCGGTTTCAGCACTACTCGCCTACCCGATGCGAACCTGTGTGTATTCACTACGGAGAGTGTGGCGGATGCAAATGGCAGATATTGCCTTATGAAGAACAGATAAAGTATAAGCAGAAGCAGATAGAAGACAACCTGCGCCGTATTGGAAAGATACAACTGCCGACCATTTCTCCTATACTCGGCTCCAAACATATCTACGCTTACCGTAACAAGTTGGAATTCACTTTCTCAGACAAACGATGGGTCAGTTGGGAGAAGATACACCAAGCAGGCGGAATCGAGCATATCACAAAGGATAACGGATTAGGCTTTCATATACCAAACTGCTTCGACAAAGTACTGGACATCACAGAATGTCATTTGATGGACGATACCAACAACCGTATTCGGAATACTATCCGCGATTACGCCAACCTGCATCATTTGACTTTCTTCGACCTGAAGCAGCAAACGGGCTTCTTGCGAAATCTAATCATCCGCAATAACCACAAGGGTGAATATATGCTCATTGTCGTCTTTGCCGAGGAGCATCCCGAAGAGCAGGAGGCACTCCTTTCGATGCTGCACGCCACCTTCCCCGAGATTGTTTCCTTGCTCTATGTCATCAACAACAAATGCAACGACACCATCCAAGACCTCACCGTACACACCTATTACGGCACAGACTATATTATGGAAGAAATGGAAGGGTTGCGGTTTAAGGTCGGACCCAAATCGTTCTACCAGACCAACACTGAGCAGGCGCATATTTTGTACCAAGTCGTACGGCTCTTTGCCCAACTGAGAGGCGAAGAATTGGTGTTCGACCTCTACACCGGCACCGGCACTATCGCCAACTTCGTGGCAAATATGTCGAAGCATGTCGTAGGCATTGAGTATGTGCCGGAGGCTATAGAAGATGCGAAAGTCAATTCCGAGATAAACAACATTCACAACACCACCTTCATTGCAGGCGATATGAAGGACATCCTGAACGAAGCCTTCCTGCAACAACAAGGACGCCCGGATGTTATCATTACCGACCCACCGCGAGCAGGTATGCATGAAGATGTCATCCACACCATCCTCCTTGCGACCCCTCGTCGCATTGTCTATGTCAGTTGTAACCCTGCTACGCAGGCACGCGATATTGCATTGCTCGATGCAGATTACCAAGTCACCCGTATTCAACCCGTAGATATGTTCCCGCACACTCAACATGTCGAGAATGTAATTCTGTTGGAGAAAAGATAATAGACCGCAACATGATGCTCAATAGCAAATAACCCATTATATTCACTCTTAATTTATTATCCTATGAAAAAGTTATTCTTTGCCTTTATGGCAGTAGTCGCAATGAATTTCGTTTCTTGCACACCTCCCTCAACCAACCCACCTGTTCCTGACCCCAAAGCAGACACCACCTTTGTTGCTGAAGAGGTTCTCTATCGGGTGACCTGTTCTCCTGCGATATTCCAAATTATGGATGTCAAATTAGAGTATATTGCCTATCCTAACGCCGACGATATAAAAACGGTCAACATCACAGACAATTGGGATAGCGATGTTTATTCCGCCATATCCGGCACATACGGTATGCGCATAACCTTCATACCGAAAGAGGAATTGAACATCACCGACGACCTGTTCGATGAGGAAAAAGGCGCCTACATCTCTTTCCATTTTGGAATGCGGGATGTATTCAAAGAGGGATATTCCACCGAGTTCTATTATTCCAGATTCCTTAACCTTGACCTGCGCGGAAAGATAAAATACAAAGACCAAATCAACAAGGATGTGATTAGCAAGGAATCGGATGCAGTGGCTTATTCATTCGAATACAATCCGGAAACCGATATGATTAGTAACTTTGAAATCAAAGGCTTCTGGGACAATAAATGATGCTGCCTTGCTAATTGCTGCTTCTCAAGACCCTGTAACCTCCGTTATGGGGTCTTGATTTTTATAACGACCCTATTTCAGAACCTATCGAAAGGAAGGATTATGGTATGAGAAAGGTCTTATTCTTAGCAGCACCGACCTTGTCGATTTCGACATTGCATGGAGTAGCGTGCTATGGCTCTTATACACTCACCAACCTACCAACGAATTGGCTATTTTCACCAATAAATTGTCCTGTTTTTACATATTCTTCGCCTTTCCTTGCACAAATTCCAATACTTTTGTGTACCTTTGCGCCGCAAATATAAAAGCAGCCACATACACGCCCATAACGGACTGAATACAAATTTATTCAATAACAATTAAATACAACATCTATGAAAAAAACTTTGATCGCCGTTGCTGTTGTTTTAGCAGCAGGCATGATGTCTTCTTGCAACGACACAAATTATTGCTATCAAGTAACTCAAACCTACACACTTTTGGGTGCAGAGATTTCTCACACCTACAACTGGTGGGGAACAAAGAACGATCTTAAGGCATACGAGCAATCGCTCAAAGACGCTGCCACTACTTTAGGAGCAGCCGAGAATACTGTAACAATCAGCAGCACACGCACCTCCAAGAGCCAAGACGAGTGCAAATAAGCAAATAATCAGTACGATTATAACAAAGAAGGATGTGTCGGATAGGACACATCCTTTGTTTTTCCTCCGACCCACCTGCCCAAAAACAACACCCTCAAAAAAATCTGTCGAAATGTTTGTGTGTTTCAAAAACTTATCGTACCTTTGCAGCCGATTTCCGTCAGAATTGGCGTACAGCCGCACTGCTAACGCCCATTTCGACTATATCAGGGCCCATTCGTCTATCGGTTAGGACGCAAGATTTTCATTCTTGAAAGAGCAGTTCGATTCTGCTATGGGCTACCAACAAGACAAAGAATAATAAACCGATTAATATACAGTACAAGATGGCAAACCATAAATCATCTTTGAAAAGAATTAGACAGACCGAGAAAAGAAGACTACACAACCGTTACTATGCCAAGACTGCTCGTAACGCTGTGCGTGATTTGAGGGCTACTACGAACAAAGAAGAAGCCGCTGCTATGCTGCCTAAAGTATCGAGTATGCTTGATAAATTGGCTAAACGCAACATTATTCATCGTAACAAAGCCGCTAATCTCAAATCGAAACTGGCTGTTTATATCAATAAACTCGCCTGATTAAGGCGTACAGAATAGCCGCACCAACAAAGGCAACCTGCTACAGGCTGCCTTTTTTCGTTGAGTATATTGCATATCTTCTATGCTCTGTCAGCACAGCGCCTTTCTCTAACTGTTTCTGTACTCTTTAGGCGTCTGCCCTGTATGCGACTTGAAGAAACGGTTGAAGAAACCCACATTGTCGAACCCTAAAGCAATGGCAATCTCCTTAATCTGCAGATTCGTTATTTTCAACTGCGACTTGGCATCCATCAGGATGGCATCCGTAATCAGATCACCTGCAGTCCTTCCGCTAACCGACTTTATTGTAGAACACAGGTGCGGCAGAGTCAAACGCAACTCCTCTGCATAACGGACAACATGGTGCCACTCATGATAATGATTCAACACCAATCGGCTGTACATCTGAAATATCTCTTGCTTTCTATCTTGAGGTTTTATAATAAAGCCCTGTTCTTGTCGGCGTTCCGAATAAGCCAACTGGATGACATTAAAGATATGCACCATTTTGGCACTCGACAACAATGGCGGAGTGCAATTTGAGGCCTCCAACAGTACATCCATTGAGTGCTTCACTACCTTGCCGCACTCTTCCGACACATGCAGAAGAGGCTGCTTCTCATCCATTAAATACATCGCACTATGCACCCCGAATGTATTCTTCGCTATAAAAGACGAAGAGAACAACAGATAGTACACCAGTGCATCCTCGCTGAACTCATGAATAAGCAAGAAACTGCCCGGCTCCAAAACAACTATATCATTCGGATGAAAAGCATACTTGGTAATATTGATGGTCGCAGTGGCGGTACCCCTCAATACATACGCATAGACCCCACACTTGATTTTACAAGGAAACCTGCCATATTCATTCAGTATTTTGCCGCTTGCATCGCCCACCAAATAATCAACAGGACAATCTAACAAGGGTATATTTTGTTCCTTATCTTGCATAATCTCAACGCTTTAATAATGATTACACTTTCTATTGACCTTGCAAATGTAGTATTTACTCCGCAAATGTACAAATGAAAATACAATAAATTACTATCCATCTTAACAAACCGCACTTTTTAGCGAACAAACATACCATTTCACCGTAGCCAATCGAAACAATCATACATCTATAACCCACCAAACACACTATCACTATCACAATCGCCTCATCCTCCTGTTACTTATCGATACTCACATCTACCTTATCCTTCTGCCATTCTATAAAATAAAGTTCAAGAAAACTTTAGAAGATTATCTCTAAAGTTTTCTTGAACCTTAATCATTTATCGGGGTTAATGCGGGCGTACCACTGTCAATAACAGACGCTCTATATCGCCACGATGTTGGATACAGACGGCAAGGTCTCCTTTTTGCAGATGCTCCATATAGAACTTGGCCAAGTCGTAGCGATCAAAACGCGGGTCTATGGCAACATCCAATCCTTGCCGGGAATAGGCAGCACAGGGAATATGCAATACAGGCCACACAAAATCAGGCGATGTGGTTACAGCAATATGGATGCGCTCCTCCGTCGTAACCCTTCGCTGTTGCAAGAACTGTTCGTACGCCACTATTTCATAAGGTTCTTTCTCTGCATTGAAGAATATCATTTCGTTTTGCAGATCGCAGGCTTTGTTGGTACATCGCAATACGGTATAGAAATGTCCATTCTTGGCATATCCGTCTTTGGCAAACATCAGTGTACCAGTGCCACATCGTGGACAAACTCGCTTACTATGGTTTTCTGAGGTTTGACAACCTCCCAACTCCGTAACAAACAACGACGGGTATTGCTTGCTGTACAGCACATAAGCCGCTCTTTTGGCTCGCGTAATGGCAACATAAAAAAGGCGGCGTTCTTCTGCATGGTCATAAGAATCCGATCGGCTAAGCACATATTCCATGATCGGATCGTCCGCCACTTGTGACGGGAAACCATAGTCGTCATATCCGCTGTTGCAGTTGATAAGGAAGACATAGTCAGCCTCCAAACCTTTGCTGGAATGAGCGGTAAGTGCTTGCACCTTTCTGCCGGCAAGCGTGAGCGAGATGGCTCCACCGTTTTCGCCCTTTACCACATTTGCTACCTCGGGGAATACACTGCCAATGTCATAACGGTAACGCGAAAGGATGTATACGCGTGCGTCTGTTGGTAGTTTGGCCATTTGATTTTCGATAATCTGCCGCTCTTGTTTCTCGTTCTCGTAGCCTGCAAAAGCCAAATAGGTGGTGCGGTCTTTGTCGGATCGAAGTGTCTTTTTCTTTTGAGCAGGATTGCGCAAAATGAACTCCGAGGAGCGTTCCAGGAGCGGGTTCCCAAAACGGTGGGTGGCTTCTATCTTGAGTTCGTCGGTATGCCCATTGAATGTAGGGAACTGCGAAAACAGACTTATGTCGCTGCCCGAAAAACGATATATGGATTGCCAGTCGTCGCCCACACAGAAAATGCGTGTGCATGGGGTTGTACGGCGCAAGGCACTCAGATACCTGTATTTATCTATGGACATATCCTGGAATTCATCCACCAAGATGTAGTCATAGTTGTATATTTGTTTCTGTTCTAATAGTTTGGCTGCATGGAGCAGGCAGTCGGTAAAGTCCATTTCATGGTTGGTACGCAGGGCGTCCTCATACTTGTCATAGACAGGTTGCACCAGATGACGCAACAAAAACGAATTACGCTCGCGGTATGTATCTTTATCCGAAATACCATTCAGCAATTCGGGAACCGTCTTACTATTGGCTTTGATCAGCGCAATAAAACCCGCCAACAGTTTGACCAAACTCTCTATGGAGCGTTTGAGCGGCACAGCCATCTTTTCTGCCTTTTCTTCGATTGTAAGCGAAGAAACAGGCACTCCCTGTTCTTTCAACAAGGCAATAATGCGTGCCCGAGCCGATTGGATGCCATCGTGAAAATCGGCGCTGGTAGTATAGATGAGCGTTGTACCATTGTCGGCATGTAGCTGCTGTTTCCAGTGGATACCCTCGTTGTAATCGCGGTTGGCTTTTGCCCAGCCGCCCTGCTTGCCATCGCCGAACCAAAGCGGTACCTGTCCATTCTCATCTATGGCATAATGTTCCAAATAGAGGGTTTGGTCTTTGCCATTGAGGGTGTAATGAATAGTGAAATCCGGTTTGTATTGGCGGAAACGAGTACTGGCAGTTGGATATGGGTATTTTTCCTCGTAGCGCACTTGAAGTCCCAACTCGGTTAAGATAACCATAATCTCCATCTCTTGACGACTTTTGACATAGCAAATTTTGCCATCCATATCGCGGTACGGAGCCATTCTACCGTATTCTTTCAGTGCGTTGAGATAGTCTTTATAACTATGATATTTGTAATCGTATTGAAGAAGCGTCTTTTGCACCGTTTGGAACAATAGGAACGATGATTCAAAAGCAGCACTATGTTTGACCATCGAATCGAACACTATGTTCAAGAGATTACTTTCGCAAATGGTTGGCTTTTCGCCCGTTATGGTGGCAATCGTATCAATGGCATGTTTGTGAAATGTAGTACATTCCACGCCCGATACGCCTATGCGCGTTTGAAGTTCTTCTGCCGCTTTGCGGGTATAGGTAACGACCAAGATACTACGCGGATCTATATGCATCTTATGCACCAAATAGTGCGTTTTTGCCACAATGGTGGCCGTCTTTCCACTACCTGCAGCCGCTACGACCAATACATTCTCGCCCAAGGTGACAATCGCTTGACGCTGTTGCTCGTCGAGCGGAAAGGCTAAAAGGGTATCAAAATACTCCTTGTTGGCACCGAGTTGCTGCTCGCGGAACTGCTTGTTGCGTTGTTCCTGTTCTGCGTCGTTTATAGAATAGAACGGGCATATATCGAGAATCTTCTTTTTCAATACTTGCCAATCTGACCAAGCAATGTACGGATTCTGTTGCAGAAATGTCTGTTTGAGGTGTTCCGCCTGTTCTTGCTGCAAACGCTTTCTCTCACGCTCTGCCGCTTCGCGTTCGCGGCGTTCCCGCTCTTGTCGTTCCTGTTCTGCTATTCGTGCTAATCGTTGCGCCTCAATACGCCGTTTTCTGTCGGTATATAGAGCCTTTAATGCGCTGACAGACCGCTTCAGTTGCGGGAACAACACAACAAGCAATACCAATAGCAATAAGAGGACAATGATTATAAAGAAAACGGTTTTGGACATGGGGTTTACTTATGCGATAGTTTGGGGATTTAGAGTTGATACATTTATTTTACTATTTCTACAAGTGATTGATATTGTTTATGTTGTGTCATATTCACTGAAATTACTCCGTGCATTGAGTAATTTTAATAACCACTACAAAGATACCGCTTTCCGATGGAATATACAAGTGTAAGTCAGCCATAATAATTCTCCCGAACGAATATGTGGGTTCGGACACATTCTGTTCAATTATTACTTGTGCTACACCATACAAAGGCATTAGCTGGAGGAAAAACTCTGTAATATATTTCGTTGTTTGGCAGATAGTTACATATTTGAAAGAAGTCTTCTTATTGCGGCTTTTTCCGTTGTGATTATTTTTCGCAATGGTTGTTTTGAGTTAAATATGGTAGTTTGCGGGGGGCGGATTTCCTTTCGATAGGTGTGCTTGAGGGTATTACCGACATTGCTTCAAAGTATAGAGAAAGTATATGTATGTTCTGCTTATGTTCTGCTTATGTTCTGGTTATCCTATACGCCGGTATCGAAATGGATAGGGGATTCTTTCGATATACTTTCGATGTGCTTCCGATGTGCTTTCTATGTATCTCCTATGTGCTTCCGATGTGCTTCCGATGTATTTTCTATGTGCTTCCGATGTGCTTTCTATGTACTTCCGATGTATTCTTTGCACACTACAGAGGCGGGATAGACCTGTCTGTGGGTTGGGGAGAGTGGTGAATGGGCATACACTGCGGGCTGGGGCTGCGTTGTTCGGAGGAGGGAGTGCTGCAATAGGGCGGAAGGAGGTGCTATTATTTGTTAAATATGCTTCTTGTGTGGTTTTTCCAATAAAAAGCAGTACCTTTGCGGCGTTTTTCGCTTTGTACGCTATTGTACGAAGCTATGTTATAATCTTCTTGATATGCAGATTTTTACTACTAAAAAGGACCTACAGGCTATGTCGGAAGTATGCCGTAGGAACCATCAATCGATAGGACTTGTTCCTACTATGGGGGCATTACATTCGGGACACGCATCTTTAATCTCCCGCTCCGTAAAGGAAAACGATGTTACCTTCGTTTCAGTGTTTGTGAATCCCACACAATTCAACAATAAAGAGGACTTGTTGCATTATCCCCGCACGATGGAGCGAGATTGCGAATTGTTACGGGAATTGAATGTTACATACCTGTTCGCGCCATCTGCAGAGGAGATGTACACGAGCGAGGAACTCAATAGTACCTTTGCTTTTGATTTTGGCGGGTTAGACAAAGTGATGGAAGGCAAGATGCGTCTGGGACATTTCAATGGTGTAGTACAAATTGTTTCCCGTCTGTTTGACCTTGTATCTCCTACCCGTGCCTATTTTGGTGAGAAGGACTTTCAGCAGTTGGCTATTATTCGGCATTTGGTCCGCACGAGGGACTACGATATACAGATAGTGGGTTGTCCTATTGTTCGGGAAGAGTCGGGTTTGGCACTTTCGAGCCGCAATGAACGATTGTCGGAGGCAGAGAAAAGGACGGCGGTCAATATCTCGCGTATTCTTTTTGCGAGCAGAGAATTGGCGAAGACGCACAGTGTGAAGGAGGTGGAAGAGTATGTGACAGAACAAATCAACGGTGTGGATGGTTTGGAGGTGGAATATTATGAGATTGTTGATGAAGAGACCTTGCAGGCTGCCACGACCTTTGTTCATGCAATCGGTTGTGTTACCGTGTATTGCGGAAGTGTCCGTTTGATTGATAATATTCACTACTAAGGAGGCAATCGTGAAGATTGTTATTGACAAATATATTCCATTTTTGAAGGAGAGTCTAAGTTCCTACGATGTAGTGGCTTTGCCTCCCGATGCGATTACGCACGAGGTTGTTCGTGATGCCGATGCACTGATAGTCCGTACTCGTACGGCTGTTACACGAGAATTGATAGAGGGTTCTTCTATTCGTTTTGTCGCAACGGCTACTATCGGCACAGACCATATTGATACGGACTATCTGGACAGTGTGGGCATCAAGTGGTATTCTTCGCCAGGATGTAATGCGCAGGCTGTTTGCGAGTATGTGGAAGAAGCCATTGAGGAATGGCTACCGACGACCCATATTAGTACTCCTACCATAGGTATAATCGGTGTAGGTCATGTGGGTAGCCGAGTGAAGGAGATGGCACGACGGAAGGGGTATGATGTATTGCTCAATGACCCTCCCAAGGGGCTGAATACTCCGTTGGAGACTATTGCCCGGCAGGCGCATATTATCACTTTCCACACTCCATTGGACAGAGATACATACCATTTGGGCAGTTACGAGTTCTTTGCATGCTGCCGTAAGAATACTCTTATCATCAATACTGCACGGGGCGGGGTAGTTGACGAGAAGGCGATGATGTCGTTGCATCTGCCTTATATTATAGATACATGGGAGGGTGAGCCTAATGTAGATAAGAATGTGGTAAAGAATGCTTTTCGGGCGTCGTTTCATATTGCGGGTTATTCGTTAGAAGGAAAGATTAATGCAACACAACAGTGTTTAGATTCTTTCTCCGAGTATTTTGAGACCGAGCCATTGTCGATCGACCCAAAAGCAGTATCTTTGCAAGAAGGTTCGGGTGATACTTCGAGTGGTTGGTTAGAGCGTGTGACGCACCAACTGAAACATTCCCCTACCCTGTTTGACGAATTGCGTAAACAATACAAACTTAGATAATGGCAAATTTTCAGAAACTTACCTCGCGAGCCGTAGATTACTCGAAGTGGTATAATGAGTTAGTAGTAAAAGCAGACCTCGCAGAGCAATCGGCGGTGCGTGGTTGTATGGTAATAAAGCCTTATGGTTACGCTATATGGGAGCGTGTACAAGCAGCGATGGACAGTCGTTTCAAGGAGAATGGTGTACAGAACGCCTATTTTCCGTTGCTTATCCCTAAATCGTTCTTCAGTCGTGAAGCCGAGCATGTAGAAGGCTTTGCGAAAGAGTGTGCTGTGGTGACGCATCATCGTTTGATGAATGATCCGAGCGGCAACGGAGTAGTAGTTGACCCTAATGCGAAGTTGGAAGAAGAACTTATTATTCGTCCTACTTCGGAGACGATTATATGGTCAACTTATAAGAATTGGATCTCGTCCTATCGTGATTTGCCTATTCTTTGCAATCAGTGGTGTAATGTGATGCGTTGGGAAATGCGCACGAGATTGTTTCTCCGTACGGCAGAGTTCTTATGGCAAGAAGGACATACGGCACATGCTACGGCGGAGGAAGCAGATGCCTTTGCTCACAAGATGCTGGATGTATATGTGGATGTTGCTGAAAACATATTGGCCTTGCCTGTTGTCAAGGGAATCAAATCGCCCAACGAGCGTTTTGCCGGTGCAGTTGAAACCTATTGCATGGAAGCGATGATGCAAGACGGTAAGGCGTTGCAAGCAGGAACGAGCCATTTCTTAGGGCAGAATTTTGCAAAGTCGTTCGATGTTCAGTTCTTGAACAAAGAAAATCAGTATGAGTATCCTTGGGCGACCTCATTCGGCACTTCGACCCGTCTTATGGGTGCCCTTATTATGACCCATTCGGATGATAACGGGTTGGTACTTCCTCCTCATTTGGCTCCTATACAGGTGGTTATTGTGCCTATTTTCAAGACACAAGAGCAGTTGGATGCTATCTTGGCAAAGGTTGGTCCGATTGCCGACAATCTAAAGCGCAAGGGTGTTCGTGTCAAGATTGATTCGAGTGAGAAATCTACTCCGGGCTTCAAGTTTGCGGACTACGAACTTAAGGGTGTGCCTATCCGTCTGGCTATCGGCAGTCGTGATTTGGAGAACGGCACGATAGAGATTGCCCGTAGGGACACAATGAGTAAATCGACGGTGTCGGTAGAGAACATAGAAGATACCATTCAGAGCCTATTGGAAGAGATACAGCAGAATATATTCCGGAAAGCATTAGATTACCGTCTTGCGAATACGCGTGAGGTTAATTCATACGAAGAGTTCAAGGAGGAGATAAAGAAAGGCGGTTTTCTGTTATGCCATTGGGATGGAACAGCAGAGACAGAAGAGAAAATCAAGGCCGATACGAAGGCTACGATACGGTGCATTCCGTTTGAGAGCAACCCTGAAGAAGGCAAGTGTATGGTTACGGGTAAGCCGAGTAAACAAAGGGTGATATTCGCTATTGCTTACTAAGGGTGGTGCATAGACCATGAAAGGCTGTTCGTTGAGCAGCCTTTTTTGTTTGTATGCAGCAAGACGGGAAAAACGAGTTGCAGAGAAAGGAGAAAAAATATCCTGTTGCAGGGGGTTGGTACGGGGATGATTTCGGGTATGGTGGGGTGAATATTTTGGTATGTTTTTGAGGTGTAAAAGACAGGCTCTTCCTATACTCATCCTATATTCGTCCTATATTCATCCTATATAGATCGTATATAAATCCTTTGAAATAGGTAGTATTCATCGGGCTTGAGGAGGTGTCACTTTTAAGGTTGGGAGAGCGAGGAGGAAGGGCGTTGCGGGGTAGTGGTTGTGTATGTTTATGTACCCTTCCATTATGGTGGGAGGATGGAGAGAGAGAAAAGGGAGGTTGATTTGTCCATGTCGGTAGAAATGTGTATATTTGCAGGCTAAAGTATTTGCTGAAGGATGCAGTTTAAGGATATAATAGGACAAGAGGATGTGAAGTCGCGTTTACGGCAATCGGTTCGTGAGGGTCGTATTCCTCATGCGCAGTTGCTATGGGGTGCATCGGGTATCGGTAAGTTGCAGTTGGCGATTGCCTACGCACAGTATTTGGAATGCCCCAACAGGACGGAGGAAGACTCTTGCGGGGAGTGTCCTACTTGCCGGCAGTTTCAGCATTTGGAGCATCCTGATTTGCATTTTGTTTTTCCGATATTCAAGGCAGACAGCAGTAAAGAGAGTGTGTGCAACGATTATGTGGACAAGTTCCGCAGTCTGTTGTTGTCGAATGGTTATTTCGACAAGACGGACTGGTACTCTGCTATCGGTGCAGACACCAAACAGTGCATCATCTACGCCTCCGAGAGTTCGGAAATCATGCGCAAATTGAGTTTGAAGGCATATTCTGGCGACTACAAAGTGATGATTATCTGGTTGCCAGAGAAGATGCATACTGTTTGCGCCAACAAACTGCTGAAATTGTTAGAGGAGCCCCCTGAATATACTGTGTTTCTGTTGGTCAGTGAGGAGCCGGATGCGTTGCTACCGACCATACTGTCGCGTGTTCAGCATATCAAGGTCTCTCCGTTGAGTGAAGAAGAGATTGCGGTGGCGTTGGTTGAGCGTGAGGGTGCCGATGTGTCGTTGGCAGCAGATTATGCCCATATTGCCAACGGCAGTTACCTACGCGCACGCAAGTTGTTGCAATCGACAGAGGAAAGCCGTTCGGATTTTGAGTCGTTTGTGTCTATAATGCGTATAGCCTATCGAGTTGGTCAGAAGGGAGATTACAGCGCATTGGCAGAGATGCGCAAGTGGTGTGATTCGATGGTGACGGGAACGGGTCGTGAGCGTCAGAAGCGTTTCCTGCAATATATGCAGCAAGAGATAAGGGAGAATTTTATTAGGAATTACGGTGTGGATGAGGCGAACTATCAGACCGGTGAGGAGCGTTCGTTCTCGGTTCGTTTTGCGCCGTTTATCAATGAAGCGAATGTAGAAAGAATGATGGAGGCAGTTCAGTTGGCACAGCAACAGATTGAGCAGAACGGTAATGCGAAGATTATCTTGTTTGATATGTGTCTGCAACTGATGGTTCTGTTAAAAAGATAGATATGGACAAAGACAGATTAACATTAAATGATAGCAGTTACAGGTTGGGTGTATCGAGTTTCCGTCGCAACTCAGCCTTAAAACTAAGCGTGACAGATTGGTTGGCCGATTTACCTGGTAATGTCAATCCATCGGACTTGGTGGAAGTTCAGTTTAAGAATACCCGCAAGGGTTATTTCAACAATCCGGACGGTCTTGTTTTGGAAAAAGGAATGACGGTTGCGGTGGAAGCGAGTCCTGGGCACGATATTGGGGAGGTGACATTGACGGGTGCTTTGGTGCAGAAGCAGATGGTGAAGAATCATATCGACACGAGTCGCTATGAGATACGAAAAGTGTATCGTCCTGCGACGGAGAATGACTTGAAGCGTGCCGAAGAGGCTCATTCGAAGGAACAGGAGACGATGATAAAGGCACGGCAATTGGCAAAAGACTTAGGTCTTCAGATGAAGATAGGGGATGTGGAGTATCAGGGTGACGGTTCGAAGGCGATATTTTATTACATAGCGGATGAGCGCGTCGATTTCCGTCAGTTGATTAAGGTTTTTGCGGAGACATTTCGTGTGCGTATCGAGATGAAACAGATAGGTGCCCGTCAGGAGGCTGGTCGTATAGGCGGCACGGGTCCTTGCGGGCGTGAACTTTGTTGCGCGACATGGATGAGTCAGTTCTGTTCGGTAGGCACCAGTGCAGCCCGATTGCAGAACATCTCTCCGAACCCGCAAAAGTTGGCCGGTCAATGTGCGAAGTTGAAGTGCTGTTTGAACTTTGAGGTGGGTGTGTATAAAGATTCGATGAAGAACCTGCCTGACAGGAATATCCCCTTGGAGACGAAAGACGGGACATACTATTACTTCAGTGTGGATGTGCTGAAGCAAGAGGTGACCTACTCATCGTCGCCTACGATGCCCGCCAATCTGCAGACATTGACCGCCGAGGAAGCGCAGCAGATTATAGCGATGAATAAGCGAGGAGAAAAGCCTTACACCTTGGGAGGCAAGGAAAAGTCGGTGGAAGCGGCAGAGAATATGCCTGACTACCAGAATGTAGTTGGACAGGACGACTTAACTCGTTTTGACAAGAAGAAAGGACGGGGAAATCACGGGAGACGGGACGGGAACAGAGATTCCAACCCATCGTCCAGACGCGGGCATGGGAACGGAAATCATCGCAACGGCAATCAAAACCGAGTGAACAACGGGAAAGGAGAGGGGAACAATGGGAAGTAGGAGGATAGTGGTTGCGATGATGTGCCTTGTGAGCATCGTGCTGATGTCGTGCGGGAACAGGGTTGTGTATTCGGAGGTACGAACCTTGCCCAAAGAAGGTTGGCATGCGGATTCGTTGTTGACCTATGACATTACGATAGAAGATACGGCAGCCTATTATGATGTGTTGCTGTATGTACGCCACACGCAACGGTATCCCTATCAGAATATGTGGCTATTTGTAGGGAAAGACACTATAGAGTTTTACTTGGCGGACCAGAGAGGTCGTTGGTTGGGTAACGGATGGGGAGAACTACGGGAGATGCCCGTTATCTATCAGCATAATATGCGATTTGGCGGCGGTGGCGATTACCGATATACTGTTCAGCAAGCCATGCGGGATACGCTTTTGAAGGGTGTGCAAGATGTAGGGATTACAATTGTTCGGAGTGATGGGAAAGAATAAGTTGCGTAAGTTTGCAGAGATGGCAACCCTTCCGAATGTGTTTCAATGCGGTGCGAGGGATGAAGCCGCCGTTGCGCAAATATCGTCGATGGCAGGACATTGGCGAGAGCAATACTTCGGGAACAAGCATCCAATCGTGCTGGAACTGGGTTGCGGAAGGGGAGAATATACGGTTGCATTGGCAAGGTTGTTTGCAGAGAAGAACTTTGTTGGTGTAGATATAAAGGGTGCGCGTATGTGGGCAGGTGCAACGGAGGCCTATCGGGACCATCTTGAGAATGTAGCGTTCTTGCGAACCAATATAGAACTCTTGCCCCGCTTTTTTGCGGCAGATGAGGTGGAAGAGATATGGATAACCTTTCCTGACCCGCAGATGAAGAAAGCGACGAAGCGATTGACCTCTTCTTACTTCTTAGAACGCTACCAATCGTGTATGTGCGACGGGGGTGTTATTCATCTAAAGACAGACAGTCCGTTTTTATACCAATATACCCGTGAGTTGGTGCGACTGAACGGGTATGAGGTATTGACGGATACGGATGATTTGTACGCAGCGGGATATACAGACAAGTTGCTCTCCATCCAGACGCACTATGAGAAACAGTGGATAGCACGCGGGATGGCAATCAAGTATCTGCAATTTCGTTTGCAGAAGAAAGAGCGGATAGAGGAACCGACGATTGAGATAGAACATGACACATATCGTAGTTATGGCAGAAATCAACGGAGTGGTTTGCAAAATCAATAGTTTATACAAAGAAAGTTATGTATCCACAAGAGATAATAGATGCGTTGCGGCATGTTCGTTACCCAGGTAATGGGAAGGACTTGATAGAAAGCGGTATGCTTGAGGATGACATTCGTATATCGGGGTTGTCGGTATCTTTCTCGTTGATTTTCGAGAAGCAGAATGACCCTTTTATGCGTTCGGTACAGAAAGCGGCAGAGACGGCAATCAAGACTTATGTTAATGCCAATGCTGCGGTGACGATACATCCAAAGTTCGTGAAGCAAACGGCGGTCGCACAGGAGAGTGAGACGGAGGCAGTCAATCACATCAAGCATATTATTGCCATTTCGTCGGGTAAGGGAGGTGTCGGTAAATCGACTGTAGCATCGAACTTGGCGATTGCATTGACGACCTTAGGTTATCGCGTGGGGTTATTGGATGCGGATATATTTGGACCCTCGCAACCTCATATGTTCCATTGTGAAGGAGAACGCCCTATAGCAGAGACTGTAGGAGGTAGAGATTTGATTGCACCTATAGAGCGTTATGGGATAAAGATGTTGAGTATAGGTTTCTTTGTAGATGCCAACAGTGCCGTTATTTGGCGTGGTGGTTTGGCAAGCAATGCGGTGAAGCAACTGTTGAACGATGCCTATTGGGGAGATTTAGATTATATGCTGATAGACCTGCCTCCCGGTACGAGTGATATTCATCTGACGACGGTACAGATTGCGAAGTTGAGTGGTGCCATTGTAGTAACCACACCGCAACCGGTGGCTCTGTTGGATGCGAGAAAAGGCATTGATATGTTTCGGAATGATAAGATCGGTGTGCCAGTGTTAGGTATTGTTGAGAATATGGCATGGTTTACGCCTATGGAGCTGCCTAAGAACCGCTATTATATTTTTGGCAAAGAGGGAGGAAAGGCATTGGCAGAAGAAATGGATATTCCTTTGCTTGCACAGATACCTCTTGTACAATCGATCCGAGAAGGTGCGGATGACGGTCTGCCTATTGTATTACAGAAAGAGCATCCGGCAGCGCAGATGTTTATTGCATTGGCCGAGAAAGTTGTGGAGAGAGTAGAGGAGCAGGAGTAGCATGTCGTTTATTTCATCAAAAGAATATAACACTCGCGATTTAGCCACCCAGCCTATTGGCAAATTGTTGCGGCAATATGCTATGCCATCGATTGTGGCGATGACAGCATCATCGTTGTACAATATTGTGGACAGTATATTTGTTGGCAGGGGTTGTGGTGCCTTAGCCTTTTCGGGTTTGGCTATTACTTTTCCGTTGATCAATATACTGGCAGCCTTTGGGTCGTTGGTGGGAGTAGGCGGAAGTGCGCTTATATCTATCCGGTTGGGGCAGAAGGACTATAAGACGGCTCGGTTGGTGTTGGGTAATGTTATTCTTTTGAATGTGATATTGGGAGCCATTGTGGGTGGCGTCGGCTTGATTTTCATAGACCCTATTCTGCGTTGTTTTGGCGCAAGCGATGATACTCTCAGTTATGCACGCAGTTATATGATTGTGATGCTTTTGGCGAATGTATTTACTCATCTTTATTACGGCTTAAACGGGGTATTGCGTGCGGCAGGTCATCCGAAAGAATCGATGTATGCGACCATTGTTGCCATTGTGCTGAATATTATACTTGACCCTATCTTTATCTTTGTGTTTCATCGCGGGGTACAAGGTGCTGCTATAGCGACTGTATTGGCGCAGTTTATTGCGATAGTATGGCAGTTTACCATATTCTGTCGTCCGAAAGAGGAATTGCATATCCAGCGGGATATTTTCCACTTGAAGAAGCGTATTGTGTCTGATATGTTGGCTATAGGTCTTTCTCCTTGCCTTATGAACTTGGCAGGTTGCGCCGTAGTGGTTATCATTAACAACCAACTGCGTCAATATGGCGGAGACTTGGCTATTGGTGCTTATGGTGTTATCAACAGGGTGACTTTTATTTTCTGTATGATTGTGATGGGACTCAATCAGGGGATGCAACCTATTGTCGGGTACAACTATGGCGCACAGCATTATGACAGGATGTTGTCTGTATTCCGACAGACCGCTTTATGGGCGACTATGGTTACCACGAGTCTTTTTCTATGTGCAGAGTTTATTCCGGAGACGATGATTCGTATATTCTCGACAGATGAGGAATTGATTGCTATAGCCATACCGGGAATACGCATTGTGTGTGCGGTATTTTTCCTGAATGGTTATCAGATGGTCACAGGTAACTTCTTTACCAGTATTGGCATGGCAAAGATGTCCATCTTCCTGAGTTTAACAAGGCAAGTGCTATACTTGATACCTCTTTTGCTTATCCTTCCTTGTTACCTGGGAATAAATGGGGTGTGGTGGAGTATGTCGATATCGGACTTGATTGCCTGTGCAACGGCAGCGGTAGTTCTTGTTATCTATATCCGTCGTTTTAAGAATATGCATCGGCAACAGCAGGAACGAACATCGGCTATTGCTCCAACTGATGCACTTTGAGTAACATTGCAGATAGTTTTTGCTTCCAACGGAGGTATTCCGTTTCGAGTTGCAGTAACTCCACTCCGAGAGTGTCGCGAGCCTCTGCATTAGTGCGATGGTATGTTGCTCTTTTGTCTTCGATTATCTGTTTCATTTCCTGTACTTGCTCTTCTTGTTGGAGATACTCTTCATACAATACGCGTGCATCAATAGAGTTGAAGTCGGACATTTTGTAATAAACAACAGAGTCGTTCATTACAAATGGTTTCATTGTTATTTTTTTATTGCTGCTATTATCGATAACGGGTGCGTTTGATTGACTTTTTTCTTGCTTTGGTTGCAGCACTTTCCCTTGTGCGAATTGCCTTATATATTCCTCTGTGGTATCACGCAGGACTTGTTTTTCATCGTTTGGCATAAAAGTATAGACACAGACATAGTCGTTGGGCATATATCGATCAGAGGCAAAATATCCGACGCCCTTGAGGTCATCGATAACAAGCATATAGTCGTTGGCAGGGGAATTGTAGGGCATACCTATGTTTTCCGGAGGAAGATACATATTGGTGTTGGTGCTATATTGTGTAATGTAGATGTCGTATCCTCCCAAACCACTTTCATTGTCGGAAGCGAAATAAACAGTCACGCCATCGGATAGCATATAGGGATAGTTGCAATGCGAATTATAGAATGATGGTATTCGGAGGGTGTCGCATAGCCATTCTCCCTCTAACAGCCGTTGGCAAGTAAGAAGTGTGTAATCGTTGGTCGTGGTTATCTTTACATCTTGCCTCTCGTTGGTGTACTTGCAGAAAGCATCGTTAAAGGTAATTGTTCCTGCACTTTTAGAGAGATGGTATGCTTGAAGAAATGCGTTCTTGGGTAGAATAACACTATCAATGATTTGTATGTTTTCTACTCGATTCAAATAGCGTACGGCCTTTTGAGATTGTTCTATCTTTTTGAGGACTATGGCATATCGTTCGTTGGTGGTATCGGTCTTTTCGAGGTATCGTTGATATGCATTGACAGCATCTTGAAAGCGATAGTCTTGAGCGTATAATTCTCCTAAATAGAAATTACGCAGGGGGTATTTTTCTCCTGCCAACTCAAAATAACGGATGGCATCGGCATTGTCTCCCTGCTCTTGCAGGCAACGGGCATATCGATAGAGATAAAGAGGATTGTCAGATTGGCGTTTGAGCAGTTGTCGATACAAGTCTCCGGCTTGATTATACAATTTTTGTTCGAATAGTTGTTGTGCTTGTTGGGGCATAGATGTGGATACTGCACTCCACATAGAAAGACTATATAAACCGAAGCATATAATGAGTATCATCCTTTTCATAGGCACAAAGGTACGATAATTTATTCAATAACTAAAGAGTGGTTGTTTTAGAGAACAATAACGAATGCAGAATAGGGGTCTTAATATCCATATTGGTTAAGGACAGAAAAGTCTGTTATTGAATATATGGAATGGTGTGTAAATGTAGTTTCCATTTAGTAATACAATTTTTCAAGACAAATGCAATACAAAAATTTTTGGGAAACTTGAATATTCCTTCGCTCAAAGTATGCGAACAAGATATGGAACCTATTTTGCGGGAATATGGGTGCTTCAAGAGTGCTATAAAACCCTTATAAAAGTCATGAGTGCTATGGGAGTGCTATGGGAGTGCTATGGGTGTGGTAAGGGGATACGACCGAGATTCGAGGCTGATTTGTCCTATACTTTTCCTAATTATGAA
>CAVEIE010000008.1:0-74045 GCA_963615895.1 Bacteroidaceae bacterium
TCTCAACTCCCCTTCGCAGACAGAACAACATGTTACCCTCCCATCTTATTAACTCTTTCAACCAACTAAACCACGCATAAACATATAAACTCCTAAACCGATAAACTAACCTATATCCCCTATACCGTCTAGTTTCCCTACATCCCCCAACCCCTCTCCCCGCCCCAAAAAAACAAAAACTTCTCCAATATCTATCCTTCATAACCTAAAAATCATAAAAAATAATGGGGGGGGGTATTGCTTATGTTAAATAAACAAACTACCTTTGTCCCCGAAACATAAATCATAATCGATTCATCCAATTAAACACAAACAGTATGAAAAGACTTCTATCTTTCTTCGCAGGGCTGTTCCTTGCCGCAACAGCCATCTATGCGTACGATTTCAAATCCGGTGATTTGTACTACAACATCACCGATGCGACCGCCCTCACTGTCGAGGTAACCTACGAGAATTATCGAAATGGGATGGCTAACTATGCGGGACTCACTACTGCCAATATCCCCGCTACGGTTTCTTACAACGGAAACACCTACCAAGTAACCCGCATCGGAACAACTGCATTTATGTCGTGTTCCACTCTTGCATCCGTTACTATTCCGAATGGCGTAACAAGTATTTTGTATTCTGCATTCCAGGGGTGTTCATCACTCACCGCTGTCACCATTCCGAATAGCGTAACCCGTATAGGCAATGCTTCCTTTAGCAAATGCACAAGTCTTACCTCCATTACTATCCCCAGCAGCGTGACGAGTATGGATGGTCAGGTTTTCCGTGCATGTACCGATTTGACCGAGATTGTGGTTGAGAGCGGCAATACAATATACGATAGTCGCGACAACTGCAATGCAATTATCAACACATCAACAAATAGACTGATAGAAGGCTGCAAGACAACGGTTATACCCGGCAGTGTAACAAGTATTGGAAGTTATGCATTCTATGGTCGCTCTACTCTTACCGCTATTACTATTCCCAACAGCGTGACGGAAATTAAATACGGTGCTTTCTATAATTGCACAGGTCTTACTTCTGTTACTATCGGCAATGGCGTAACGAGTATTGAAAGTAATGCATTCTATGGTTGCAAGGGTCTTACATCTATTATTGTTGAAAGTGGTAATACGGTATATGATAGCCGCGAGAACTGTAATGCAATTATAGAAACCGCCACGAATGTACTGATACAGGGTTTCAAGACAACCGTTATCCCCAATAGCGTAACGGGTATTGGAGGTTATGCTTTCTATGGTTGCACAGGTCTTACCGCTATCACTATTCCCGAGAGCGTAACGAGTATAGGAAGCAGTGCTTTCTCGGGTTGCACAGGTCTTACTTCTGTTACTATCCCCAATAGCGTAACGAGTATAGGAAGCAGTGCTTTCGATAATGTCCCCAATATCGTGTATAATGGTACTGCCACAGGCTCTCCATGGGGTGCAAGAAGTGTGAATGGTTATGTAGATGGCTATTTGGTCTATGCAGACGCTACAAAGACCACTTTATTGGCTTGCTACACTACAGCAACGGGTGCTATTACTATTCCCAACAGTGTAACGAGCATTGGAGATAATGCATTCTATGGTTGCACAGGTCTCACCGCTATTACTATTCCCAACAGTGTAACGAGCATAGGAGAGAGTGCTTTCCGGGATTGCACAGGTCTTACCTCTATTACTATCCCCGAAAATGTAACGAGTATAGGAGACGCTGCTTTCCAGGATTGCACGGGGCTTACCGCTATTACTATCCCAAACAGCGTAACAAGTATTGGAGAATGGGCTTTCTATGGTTGCACGAGTCTTACTGCACCTGTGTATAATGCCAACTGTTTTGCTTTTATGCCACAGTCGTATAGTGGTACCTACACCATCCAGGATGGCATTTCGCAGATTGCAGGTGGATCTTTCGATGAATGCACAGGTCTTACTGCTATTTCTATTCCAAACAGCGTAACGAGCATTGGAGATTATGCTTTCTATGGTTGCACGGGTCTGACATCTATCACTATTCCCAATAGCGTAACAAGCATTGGAGAGAGTGTTTTCGAGGATTGCACAGGTCTTACTTCTGCTACTATTGGCAACAGCGTAACGAGCATTGGATCTGATGCTTTCAATGGCTGCACGGGTCTTACCTCTATTACTATCCCCGAGAGTGTAACGAGTGTTGGAAGCAGTGCTTTCTATGGTTGCACGGGGCTTACCGCTATCACTATCCCCAACAGCGTAACGAGCATTGGATCTGATGCTTTCAATGGCTGCACGGGTCTTACCTCTATTACTATCCCCGAGAGTGTAACGAGTGTTGGAAACGGTGCTTTCTTTAAATGCACGGGGCTGACATCTATCACTATCCCCAACAGCGTAACGAGCATTGGATTTAATACATTTTATGGTTGCACGGGTCTTACCTCTATTACTATCCCCAACAGTGTAACAAGTATTGGAGAGAGTGTTTTCGAGGGTTGCACAGGTCTTACTTCTGCTACTATCGGCAATGGCGTAACGAGTATAGAGTATGCCGCATTCTATAACTGCTTGAATCTTACTTCTCTGTATATGTTACCCTCAACACCTCCAGCCTTAGGCTCCCGTGTTTTCATAAATGTTCCTGCTGATATATCGGTGTATGTCCCCTGTGGTGCCTTGGCAGCCTATCAGGCAGCAACGACTTGGAGCAACTTCACCAACTATACAGAGCGTATAGGCTATACGCTGACCGTTTCCTCGCAGGACGATGCAATGGGTTTTGTCCGTATCACGCAGGAGGCGACTTGTGCCGACAATACGGCTGTCTTCGAGGCTGTGGCAAACGAGGACTACCACTTCACGCAGTGGAGCGACGGCAATACAGACAACCCGCGTACCATTACTTTGGACGACAACTTGTCCTTCGTGGCGCAGTTCCAATCTGCCCCCACTGCCCTCGACCCAACCCGCATAGACAACAATACCGCAGCACAAAAGATGATGCGCAACGGACAAGTCTATATCCTCCGTAATGGCAAAACCTACACCCCCACAGGCGTAGAGGTGCAGTAAAGTGTAACCCCGCCTTATGGGCGAGAAAATCGGCACCATTGCCGAATGAGTCCCGAAGGTAGAACCTGAAACGAACAGGAACAACCCCTAATTCCCCAAAGACTGCCATTGAAGAATGGCAGTCTTTGTTTTGTATTTCCGGCGAATAGACTATTCCGGACTAATGAATTCGGACTAATAAACATTTCAAGACTAATAGATTCGGGCTAATAAACATTTTGGGCTCATAGATAATTCCGAACCAATAGACCTTTCCTGTACCAGTACCAGAGCGATAGATGTAGCCACGAATATGCTTTTCATTCTAACATCCATTTGCACAATCAAAACATTTATTGTACCTTTGCAGTAAGATATTACAAATCCTATTTGCCTATGATATAATCCCGCACCGATAGCGGTGCAATGACATACTAAAAAAAGCGTAGTAAGCCTAACTTGATTCTTTGAAAACTGGACACTTTCAAGAATTTATCTATTCAAGCACAGGTTTATGCACGCTCGCGTTAACAGCGTGAGTTTTCTGTGCGTAAATTTGAATAGATAAGGTAGTCCAGAACCTCAAAGAATCAAATGAAGCGAACGAAAGTTCACGCTTTGTTTGTGTCTGTACATTGGATAACACCCGTAGGAAACAACAAAATAACAAGAATTATGGAAACCGAAGAAGAGAAAATGGTTAACTCCATTGAGTTCAAAAGAAAAGTAATCGCAAAATCCACAAAAATGTATTGCAAAGCACATCTCAAACCTCTAAATGTATTGTGGGGAATAGGTGGTCTAATAGCAGGAATTTCTTTGGTTTTATCCGTCATAGGATGGCTTGTTTTCGCTTTCGATTGGGATTTACCTTTCTTCTACTCTCCATACGACGAACTGAGTGCTTTTGATGTCAGTGGCGGTTGTTCTCTACTTTTGCCTGCATGGATAGTATGCATCTACGGTGGAATCTACCTTATGGATAAGAATCGTAACACCGAACAGAAACTATCTATCAATAAAACACTTTTATTGTGTCTTACCCTTTTGCAACTGATAACCTTACCCTGTATCCTATTGTATGATATATTCGTAGGAGATACTTACTCCGATGAATTCACAATATGGGATATGGGATTCTTGATAAAACTTGCTGCTTATCCCATTCTATTCTTTATCGTTCAACACCAACTACGACGCTATTATGCGGCTTTGGTAAAGATTTTATACATTTATTTCGTAGGCTTTGTTGTTATATTGTTTCTTTCTATCTGTTTAGATAATTTATATGAATTAGACACGGTTGCCGTTGCTGCACTGAATGTGTACCTGTTTAGGTCAATTTTTCAAAGGGCGGATGGCGAAGGTTTCTGCAACGATGATATTGTCTTGGCACGTTATCAGAAATACGAGCAGGAAACCAAGACACAAACATCCCCCTCTTCGGCTGAAACCATAGTAGATGACTTCGATATTGATGAATGATAAACCACAGTATACACCATGAAATGTCCCAATTGTAAAACCGAGATACCAGCAGGCAGTAAATTCTGTCCAGAGTGTGGTACGCCTTGTCCCAAGAAAACAACCACTCAATCTACCCAGAAGAAACCAACCAAGAGCCAATCGGTAGACCCTCCTGTAGTGGGCCATTGCGATGGCATTACAACTCAACGCCCAACAGACAGGAACCAACCCGCACAAGAGAAAATGACAAAAACACCCGCAGAAACAAAACCAGCTCCAAAGGTCAAATTGACAGGGAAAGCAGATGATAAAATCATCAAGCGTATTGGGGTGATAGCCCGTCTCTTGCATAAAAACCGACAACAATACACGCGTGCCGACTTGGCATACGACTTACAGAACTATGGGGTCAAACGCGACTCGAATATCTTGGATAATTGGGTCTATGTAGCGTATCAAACTAAGCCTTTCCCCAAAGAGGTATTCCTGACCAACGACCACAAACATTATATGATCGATGCCTACGAACTCCATGCGGTGCTTTCTACCCAGGACGATGAGCAGGCAACTATGGTCGTGCAGCAACACTTGCAAAAAACGCAAGCCAAAATAAACAGCACACAGCGCCAAGCCTCACAAAAGATTAGTAACGAATTGGCGGATACTTCATCGCTCCTTAGTACCATCAAAGGCACAGGCGGCATTGACAATGTACGCAAAGAGGCAGATACTGTCTTCGGCAAGTACACAAAACTAGTAGATACCTACCACGAGGCACATTTCGGTGTCGATATGGTGGTATCCGATTTTGTCGAACTGCGTGCAAAGACCCAAGAACTCTTTCTGACCTATTCTTCTGCACTTATCGACATTTTTGGCGACAGCATTACGGTTATCAGCCCGCACTTGTTCGATTTCTCGCAGATACAATGGCTCGATGTGGACGCTATGTTGGGAAATGTACAGTTGGAGTACGACAAAATCACCGCAACATGTGAAATGCTTTTGAGTGAAATATCCGATAGTTTCAAGAACACGCTCAATAGTGCCAGCCAAACGCTCCAACAGAAAAAGAACGACAAGACCATCGCCGTGATGCAAGCGGGGATGGCAGTCTTTGAGCACTATGCCGATGCTGCCCAAAAGACGGCTGTCATGAAAAAAGAGTTGCTCAAACTGAAGCAATCCATGCGCCACGATGCCACGGTCATCAAGGGTGACATCATGCGTGCCGCAGTCATCTATCGCACACTCAACGAGGTGTATATCCCGAAAGCCTTGTGGTACAATCGTTTTAGTACCGATACGCTGGAGCAGCAACTGAATGTCCTTACCGCCGAGATATACGCCCTTCCCGAAATCAAACCGTTGAAAGAGCAGCGCGACAAACTTATCTCATCGGTCAAAAACATCAGTCGCAGTATCTTTGATGTGCAAAACAGTATTGACTACTATACCAAACACATCGCCGAGAGTAAGAAAACGCTGAAAAAGGAAATCGAGCATTACCAAACAGCCAAACGCAACAAGCCCGAGAAGCCATTCTTGATTTTCAATCTGCTTACTTTGGGTGGGTTGGGGCGCTCGTATCGCCGTAAGTTGCACGAGTGGTCGCTATCGGAGATGCCTTTCGTGGAGGCGTACGAAGCATTGCAAGCCGATGTAAACATTGAGCAGGAAGACCTCAAAAGCAGCCAACAGCAATTGAAACTCTATCAACAGAAATACGATATCTTGCGGGGGGAGTTGGAAACCACCAGCCGTACCATTCGTGCGCACTTGCAAACGGATAAATCTTTGCAAGCCCGTGTAGCAACACACCTAACCGACTATATCCGCTTGCTTTTTGTTGCCAAAGAGATATGCGAAAGCCGCCTAAACGATGACTTGGTACAGACAGTCAGTATCGAGAAGATAGAAGATGTGGCGCTTCCGGCAGAGATAACGCAGAATATCAATTCTTTTGTCGATACGATTGCGGACAAAATCCATATCTCTTCATCGGGTGTTGCCGATATACTCTCTTCTGTTTCGCCAAATATACCCAAGCCGCAGCCGATTGGAAACGCACAAAATTCGCAAGAAACACCCCAACCTGCTCATTCCGCAGAAGACCTTCAGGCGGTCGCAGCACAAGCCAATCACGCCATTCAGCATGGGGCGGAACTATGCAAGCAACTGCTCGAATTGCGTGCTATGGAGGAGCAGGACGAGCAAAACGAGGCTTATTACCAACAGCGATTGGGCGAATTGCAGGATAAGTTCCGTGCGCAGATGCAGAGTACAGACGATGCCTCGCAGGCTATCTTGCAGATTGCCATGCAACTCAACAGCACGGAAGACGCCGATACCATACGACAGGCACTTATCGACTTGTCAGGAGAGCAGAACCCCTATTCCGAGCAGGATATACAAGATTTCTTAGCCGGTAAACGCACAATAAAGATATAAATACTATGGCAGAACTCAATTCACGGCGTAATCTTGTTAGACGGCAAGTTACAGACTTGGACTATCAGGAGATTCAGCAGGATCTCAATAAGGAAAAGAAGCGTATCCAACGCAAAGCCAATAAGCGGGAGGAGTTGCAGTATTCCGATTCGTATGGGCTTGTCCGTGGCATAGCCAAAGTAATGGATGACTATTGTTTGGAGCCGATAATCGGTCTTATTCCGGGAGTAGGTGATGTCATTACATCTTTTCTTGTGTGGCCGTCTATCTATGTGAGCCTGTTTAAGGTACGCTCAATTCCACTAACTTTAGCCGTTATCTTCAATGCTTTAGTGGATATGTGTATCAGTTGTGTTCCCGTCTTGGGCAATATCTGTGATTTCTTCTATAAGTCCAACAAGAAGAACTATAAACTTATTCGTGGCTTCGTAGAGGACGATAAGGAAACAATTGATGGGGTTAATCGTCGTGCTGTCTTTATGCTTATTTTCATTGTCCTGCTGGGCGTATTGCTCTACTATCTCATTGTGTGGGTAGGTGAATTATGGACAAAACTATTCGGATAAACAAATCATTCAAAATCATACCGTTATGCAATTGGAAACCAAATGTTATTTATTGGAGAAACTTCTCTGTATTCCTGCCATGGGAGGCATTATTATGCGACCTTTCTTTATCGGTTGTCTGTTTACCTGTTACGGAAAATGGTATTGGTGGGCGGCTTTAGCCACAGTTGTTGTAGCACTACTCTGCGATATCCGAGGCGCAAAGTTCGGCTTGAAAGCATGGGAGTGTGGCATATCGCCTAAGTTGCGCCTGTGGAAAAGCGATACGGACATACTGCATATTCGGCTTAAGGCTGCCACTTATTGGGCAATGCTTTATTCCGGACTACCCTATACCATCTGTGGCATTATCGGTTGGGCGCTGCTTGATAACGCAGCCGCAGCCTGAACATAGTTATCTGCTTATCAATCAAATACTAACAATTAAATTCTGTACAATTATGGAAAATGTTCATTATGAGGTCGCAGACCTCGAGAAAGCGAAAGCAGAACACAACGGACTGTCTGATAAAATCGTCGAGAAATGGGGAGCCGGACATTCAATTGAGTTCACAATCAAAGACGATATTTTAACGCTTCGTACAACCAAAAAGACTTTCACAGCACCTATTTACGTGATAACTATCACAACCACCGGTGACGGTATTTTTTACTTAAAAGCAAAGAATGGGGATAAAATAAACATCAATAGGTTATTAACCTATCTTGACGTAGATGATCATAAGAAAGTAGAGCATATTCTCGAAAAATTACCAGGCTACAAAGGAGAAATTAAGTGGGTAAAAAAGTTATCCACTTGTATAAAAGCGTTAGAGATTATTCCTATTGCATTAATTGTACTGCTTTATTTATGCCGCATAATTATGAAACTGATCTAATTGCATGTATAGTAGGGCAAATGCCCAATACACTAAATTAACATTAATACTAACAATCAAATTCTGTACAATTATGGAAGAAAATGTAAAAGAAGAGGTTATAACCTCGCAAGAAACAAACAACATTCAAGAACCCAAATGCTTGCACAAATTCAGTGTTGGCGCATTCTTTCTCGGTTGGATATGGGGGATATGTCATGAAGTATGGATATCATTACTATGTCTTATTCCCTATGTTAATATAGTGATGGCAATAGTGTTGGGGATCAAGGGAAATCAATGGGCATGGGAGAAAAAGAAGGGCAGTATGACCGCAGAGCAATTTGACAAGCAACAATCCTCATGGGCAATAGCAGGATGGATTGTCTTTGCTATCGCTGCAGTAGTCGGTATTATCTGTTTCTTCTGTATAGTTGCTGCTGTTGGGGTAGCCTCTACCTATTATTAAGATTGTCTTTATGAATTAGGAATGGAGTGTGCCGAACTATATGTGCGGCGCACTTGCCATTTTTTCTAATTTCTACCCATTCAAAAACGCATACTATATGAATTTCTGTCCTAATTGTGGTGCTAAAATAGCGCCAAATGCCAAGTTCTGTACCAGTTGCGGTCAGCCACTCGCAGAACCGACAAAATCAACCAACAACGAGTCAGCAGAAGAAGACATCTATTCTACCGATGAGAACGAAGACGATATCCTCGAAGAGGAAACAAATGAGATAGAAGATAACGAAACAGAAGACGAAGACGAATACAAGTTCGAAGATGAAGAACTCACTGTTACTGATACTGAAGAAGATAAAACTGCTAAGGAAGAAAAAACCGAACCCGGCACTATCAGTGGTTTGCAACAGCGAAAGTTAGCCATTGATCAGTTCCTCCGTACACGCAAAGATTATAGCAAAATGAAACAAAACAAACTTAATCTTTCTCTTTTCTTGACCATTGTGCTTTCGCTTGTATGTACGGGTATTGTCTTTTTCGTTGTCGCTTGGATATTCTTTGGACTGTTTGGCTTAAACCTTGATAACTGGAGTAAAACCGCCATCATCATTGTCGGTCTCGGTGTTTTGTATGTTTTATGGAAAGTGCTTAAGTGGTTCTTCTTGTTCTTCATGCACCTTTTCGTTTCCCATTTTTGTTGTAACTTTGTAGACAAGTATGCAGACGAGATATGCGCAACCTTGCCGGTCAGTAAACGGGATATCAGCCGTTTTTGTCAGGATAATGATTGTATTTTCGACCTAATGACGAAAGAAGTCTCATCCATCAAACTGAAATCAAAACCCAAGTCCAAACAAAAGTCAGAAAAATAACCTTTTAATATCAAAAACAATATGGAAACAGAACTCAATTCATCTCGCCAAAGTGCGATTGTAACCTATTTTATTGACCCGCTGATTCACCATTATTGCGATTTCAAGGGAACGACAAGTCGCGCAGCATATTGGTATTTTGTCCTTTTCAACAGCCTTATATCGTGGGCTATGATAGGAATCCTTAGCCTGATTTCTTCCCGAGCGGGCATCATAATCAACAGTATTTGGTCGTTAGCCACATTGTTGCCTTGTCTTGGAATAGGTGTACGCCGCTTGCACGACATCGGAAAAAAAGGCACGATGATCTTGGTAATGTTCATACCGATTGTAGGGGCTATTTGGTTGATAGTCTTGTTCTGTCAAAAGAGTATTAACCCGACCGAAGAGACAAAGCAAAAATTCCGTCCGATAGACATTATCGTATGTTGCGTTTGCGCCGTACTTATATTGCTAAACGGTGTTCTTTCTTTTGCACAGCAAGGAGGCTTCATTTCCAATAACCCTTATGAAAATGCTTATTCTACAGAAGCATCATCGCAAGACCTTACCAACATTAAGAGCCGTATTCAGGAAATCTACAAGCAAGCCTTCAATGCGAGTGTGAACTATGCAAATAACAACGAAAATATCGAGCAGAAATACTTCACCAAGAGCCTATATAAGAAATGGCAGAAGTATGAGAAATGGCAAATCTCTACGGGGTATATAAACATTGATTTTGATATATGGACTTTAAGTCAAGATCCAAGAAACCCAAAACTTCAAATAGAAACTATCTTTCCGACTAAAAAGAATCAGTATGCGGCTCTATTGATTATCACAGATAGAGGTGATAGCGATCGTGTGTGGCTGACATTGAAGCAAGAGAAAGGACAATGGCTCATTGATGATATGCTATTTGAGGATGGACAAACTCTCCGCAAAATGTTAAAACATTAATACCTATCAACTTATGAAAACAAAAAACTTTGCGTTCATTACCCTAACGATATTGCTGTGTTTGCCGTCTTGCACTGCCCTGTTAGCCCCCGAACACGCCGAAGATGACGATATTCTATGCTATGTGTATGATAAGGTTCATTACGCAGAAATAGTTTCCGACCCTTTGTATGTATTCAATACCTTTGCGGGAGCAGAGTATCCTACGGCAAATACCGACGAAGAGAAAGTAGAGCGCACGGAAATGTTAGATTGGTACCTGAATGAGAGTATGTTAGGGAATAGTTATACTGGCTATTACATAGTCTATACTGCCCGAATGTGCGAAACTGAAAAGACATTTTATGCCTTATTGGACCTCACGGAGTTTGATTCGGGAGAATACGAATATAAACTACTCTCTACAAATAGTTCGCTCTCCGAAATCAATAGTCTGCTCTATTAACTCGCAGAACGGAAAAGCGCCATTCTGTACGCCTGTTTGATACCAAGTTGCCAACACAAGCGACTGCACTATAATAGAACAACTGTAAGCGAATAAATATAGGCTGCCCACCCCAAGGCAGCCTATGTGTCTCTATTTGCCCTAATTTTTCGAGTATTTGTCCGCCGCAGCCTTTGTATATCTTTTTACTATACGCAGCCCTTTATCTGTCTTTGTCCACCGCCGCCCTTGTATATCTTTTTAATGTACGCAGCCCTTTATCTGTCTTTGTCCGCCGCAGCCTTTGTATGCCCTTTTACTATACGAAGCCTTTATCTGTCTTTGTCCGCCGCAGCCCTTGTATGTCTTTTTACTATACGCAGCCCTTTGTATGCCTTTTGCCCGTCACAGCCTGTATATACCCTTTAACTTTGCAACGCAAAAATAGGCTGTTTCTTTCGATTTCGTAACCATTGATAAAAAGCCATCTCTGTCGAACCACCGTCGAACCACCGTCGAAGCAGCGTCGAACCACCTCCGCCCCACAAAACGATCCGATTTTTAAGATTTCCGCCTCTCCTTCATTCCCCATTTCCACCGCCGCCCCACTGCCCTCGACCCAACCCGCATAGACAACAATACCGCAGCACAAAAGATGATGCGCAACGGACAAGTCTATATCCTCCGTAATGGCAAAACCTACACCCCCACAGGCGTAGAAGTAAAGTAAGAATACAATATGTAGCATACATTGTATTTCTGTAAACAATCAATACAATAGAAAGCCCCTACTTTTTGGTAGGGGCTTTCTATTGAACGATTTACGATGTTCTTATCTACTACACTAATCGTGTTGTATAATCAGAGAGTATTGTTGTGTTTCGTTCTGTGTTCGTACACTCAGTATGTAGTTACCGTTAGGAATATCCTTCACTGTCATTGTATTGCTGTGGGTGGTACGGACAACCGTTCCTGTAACCGTGAAGAGTTGCATACTTTCTATGGTTGCCTCGCCCGTAGCGTGTACATAGTCGGAAGCAGGGTTGGGATAGACAGACAGGTCGGCAGTATGGGTGTTGTCCACGCTTGTTTCTACCTTGTTGAAACAAAGGTTGTCTATATATATACTGCCTGATGCAGATAAGATGCCGGGTTCGTGTGAGAGGTATAATCCCATGAATTGATAATCGACATCTTTCGGTAGTTCGGTAAAGTCGGCTTCAAGATACTTCCATCCAGCATAGTCCATCGTTCCTATCAAGGTATATCGAATATCGCCGCTAGCATCCCATTTGGCGTATAGTTTGTTGCCTGAGAAATCAGCCTTTACATAGACACCGAACTTGCAGCTGCCATTGGCTGTTATCAGATTATCGCTATTGTATTGATACAGGATATATGCTTCTGTGGAATTGAACGAATAGCGCAACTCGTTCGATGCGTTGTCAAATAGTTTGGTGTTGGCGTTTCTGAGTACTGCGGCAGACTTAATGCCCGAACTCGCTTCCTGATTGTAAACAAATACGGCGTCTTCCATCTTGTCGAACAAAGGTATATCGGCATTGGCAGTAGCCTTTGTGTGAAATGGTATTTCCATAGTACGGTTGAAGAATATACCTGTATTGTCTTGCATATCTTTGCCGATAATCAGTTTGTAGTCCTTGTCATCTTGCAAGGCGTTCAGCAAGTAGAACGACATATATCCTTTTGGGGCTACTTCGGCTTTGTTGAAACTATAGGAGCGTGTATTTATACTGATGTTATTGCCTTCGCTGTCCACTATTGAAACCGCCTTTTTTGCAGAGTTGACATTTAGTTGTTCGTCTACAAGCAGAATGAACGAGGGATTAAGAGGTACATCTGCTGTCCCGTCGGATGGATAACTGAGCAAGTAGGCTATCTGCGAGCGGTTTTTTGTACGGAACTTGAAAACAAAGTCATTCTCCATAGTGTTGATGAAGTTGGTATCGGGGTGGCAAGCAGTTTTGGCTAACTTAACCGTGTATTCCGTACCCATTTGCAATTGTCTTGCAGGGGTGAAGCGCATTGTACGGTAGGAGTTTTCGAAACTGATGGTACCTTCGGTTTCCGGAGTAATAGAGAACGCCCTTATGACAGAGGTATCTACCATATCCCAATTGAAGTTTAGTACTATTTCGGTGGATACGATGACGCTATCTTCTATTTCCACCATAGGAGAATAACTGATAACTTCAGGGCGTGTAGAACGCTCTTTGTTGAGAAGCATATCCTGGTATGTGATGTTGTTGGCGGTTACTACAACCTCTTTTTCCATTGGGTAGTAGCCTGCGGTTTCCGCTCTCAGAGTATAGGTGCCGGGTGTAAGATTCCAGAAGAAGAATACGCCGTTGTAGAGTGTGTCAGTGGTGTAAGTACCGATGAGTGTTTCTCCCTGCATGAGTTTAACGGTAGCCTTGTCAAGGGGGAGTAGTTCATCACGACTATTGTTTCTTGCCGTTATTTTGGGGAATTCCATTTTGTTGTACCAATCGCGTACTTGTCCTCCAATGACGCCTTCAGGTAGGGAGTAGTTCATAAAGTACTCGCAGAAAGTACGCATAAAGTACCATGCCTCTTGGTACTTATAGTCCATATTCATCAGTCGATAGGTTTCGGGAATATAGTCGTGCATACATCCTTCGGAGATGACGCCTGGAACTGTTAGTCCCCGTAGTACGCCATAGCCGTTAGACCACTTCATGGCAGTACGGGCAAATGTTTTATCGCCTGTGATGCGAGGTGCAGAGGTTGACCATGTAGTAATGGTATTTTTTTGCAGGTTATTGCCAATGATAGTTGATATAGCACGACTTTCGTCGGAACATGGCGTAGGAGTAGGGTAAACATGCGTATCGCCTACATCGACGCCTGCATAGAGTTGCAGTACATAATTGGACGGGCCACCTGCGTTGGAGTGGATAGAGAGCATAAAGTCAGCGTTGTAGGCGTTGGCTTCGGCGACAATGGCAGATAGTGCTCTGTCGTCTGCAGTGGTGTTGGTTGTACGGCTCATCATGGTTTGGAAGCCGAGTGCTTGTAGCCAGTCGCGTAGTTTAAGGCCTTTGTCCAAGTTGGAGTTGCTTTCCCAGAAGCCCAACGGGTCTCCACCAGAGAAGGGATATATCTTTATGTTTCTGTCGTCGCTGTCGTGTCCTCCGTGTCCAGGATTGATATAGATTTTATAGTCACTGAAGTTCCCGTTTACCATTGTCGGCATACGATGCACAGGCTTTTTTACTGCGGTTACTTTTCGTAGGGTCGGGGTTGTGCGTTGGATAGGTTCACTTGTAAGGGTGGTTTGCAACAGGTGCAGTTGTCCGTCCAAAGTGTTATAGGCAATCTTGCCTGTCTTTTCGGATACGGAAGGATACATACCTATTTCTGCAGGGTCTGTCAGTGCTTGGCGCGATGTGCCATCCACGGAGCATATTACTATAGATGAGCCGGTATAGTTGTGTCCGTCGTGTGTGTCGTTCATACCCACAATATAGTCGTTACCATACCATACGGGAGCATTGATATTCCCCAGATTGACAAGTTCCTTGCCATTCAGGTCGCAGATACCTGTGCCATACTTTGTATTGAACAATATCTTTGTTCCGTCGGGCGATAGTGATGACCAGATGTAATTGCACTGTGTCCCGTGAGGATGCAGTTCCTGACATACTCCGTTGCGATAGAGCAGCAGTTTCAGTCCTTCGTTGGTAATGTATGTCCCTTGTTGGGGAGCATCGGTGTATCCTTCGTTTTCGGAGCCGAGATAGTCCATTGTGGTGGCATCTACATTCAAACGAGGATAGTATCCTTGTCCTATACAATCGTTGCTTAGAACACGGATATTCTGTGCATAGAGCATCGTGGACGCTACCATTGCACAAACAATAAGAATAGTCTTTTTCATGATAGATTGTATTTTATTATTTGGTTTTCTTGAGAATATGGAATATAGTTCCGTTTATTTTTTCAGTATCTTGTAGGTATTGTTCTCGCCTATAACAAGCAAGTATTGTCCTGCGGACAGTTTAGAAAGGTTGAGTATTTCATCTTCTTGCGAGATAACTGTTTGTAGCAGGGTGCTACCGTCGAGGCTATAGAGTCGGACACTGCTTCCTGCGGGAACGCCTTGCAGGTGTATCTCGTTGTTTTCGATGGGGTTAGGATAGACCATCCAATTATTGGTGTGGATATTATCTACGGCTGTTATTTCTACATCTTTGTAGCAAAGTGTTACACCGTTGATTGTGATAGTGTGTTCTCCTGTTGTTGACTTTGTATCGATGTTGAAGCGTAGTTCGTAGAACCACAGGGGATAAAGACTGATATTGAATTCCTCTGTAGTCCATTGGCTGACGGGTGCTGTAGCCGTGATGTTTCCTGTTTGCGCGGGTAGTGCAACGGGTAGTTTTCGGAACGATGACCTATTTGAATTGAATGTTAGTGACAGGCTCATGTCCGACAGTATCAAGTCGGTTGTAAGGTCGAGGCGTATGCTGTCGGGTATTCCGTATAGCGGGACTGATTGTTGCAGTGCGACGAAAGGAGCGCGCGTGATAGCATATTGCAATACGATAGTGTTGCCGTTCCATTGTGGGTTAAGACTTCCCGCACCTGAGAGTGAGGCTTCGGTTATCGGTGTGTAAGGTATTTCGGGTGCGGGCGGGTTTTGCACATGTACTTGCAGTGTGTCGGCTATGCCTTGCAGTTTTCCTACCACCATTGCATACCCATTGTTGCTGGCAGTGAGATTCCCTGCTGCATCAACGCTGCACACATCTGTGTTGAGGCTGTTCCATTCGAGTACCTCTGCTGGTACTGTCATAGCCCCACTGTTTGTGTGGCTTAGTACTTCCACCTGATAGTTGTGCCGGTTATCCAACAGGATGCTGTCGAGTGCGAAGGAGATATTGCTTGTGGGTAATATATTGACATAGATTTGAGTTGTTATGCTGCCGAGTTGTGCGTGCAGGTATCCACTCTGTGTGCCGCTGACAAGCAGTCGCCCATCTTCCATGATAGTGCCTAATGACTCGTCGCATTGTAGTGTTACTCCTTCTACATCGGTGTTGAGCAGAATGTCGTATTGGTTGTATCCGTAGAAGTGTGGCAGATAGGCGGCATATCTCGGGAGGCTGATGGATATGTCGTAGGGTCGAATGATACTGATGGTATTATCCTCTTCGGGAATGTCTGCAATAGCAAACATTCCATTTGCGACGGAGCGTTCTGAACCATCGGAACCATGATTGACTTGCCCATATTGGTTGATATACAAACAACTGGAGCCGCCACCATCCCAGTTTACGGCATTATAAGCCCCGTAATACTGCATGATTTCGCCTAATACTTTGGTGGTACATCCGGATGATACGGTAGAACGCCCGTCCACTATACAGAACAAGACGGTATCTCCGCTTATGGATGCTCCGAACCCTGTTCGTGGATGCAGTTCGTTCCAAAAGTTCTCCTGTTCTACTTGCCCATTGTGTAGTATGAGTGCGTAGTTATCTCCGCCGACGGATTGTTGCATATTTTTAGCAACTCCGTCGATGAGAAGTGAGAATTCGATTTGTACCTCGTCTCCCGCTTGCAGTTTGTTGAGTTGGGTTGCCATTGTGCCATGTGCAGATAGTACGGCTTTTCCCTGCGGGATAGTCATGTTGCCTGTGTTTTCTTCTTTCTGCACCACTTTGAGGTTGATAGTGCCGTTGGTTTTCCATTGTTCGCCGTCTTTGAGTTCGACGAGCAACTCTGTACCGTATTGGTTGGTATTGGTGGATGTGCCATTATGCTGGTTGAACAGTACTAACTGGTTTTCTGCCCGATTGTAGTTGGTATGATGGATGACGAGAGTGGTGTCTGCAAGTATGAGTTTGCCCGAGTAAGTCCAGTTGGTGCCTAAGACTGCCTTTCCCATATCATCGAACCCGCCTAACCGTCGGTCGGTGCTTCCTATCAAGGCATATTCTCCGTTCTCGATGGTTAGTCCGATAGGTTTTCCAATGTCTCCTGTGGTGTGATAGAAGTCGCCATTACTGCCGCCCACGACTATACTGGTGCTTGTTGTTCTGCGGGTTGCCATAGATGATGGTCTTTCTGACCCGACGAGTTTGTCTTTTCCGAGTATCTGTTCGAAATGGATGTAGGGATTTGTTCCGTCCACCTGTAGCATAAAGACATTGAGTGGTTTGTCTTGCTTTTCGTGGGTGAGCATCCGTACAGCGATATGTGTAGCACCGGGTCCCGCTTGAAAGAGTCGTACGGTATCGATGTCGTAGGCTACGCCGTTGAGTGTGATAGATTGTGCGTACAGTTGTACGCTACATAGCAGACATAGTACTGCCAAAAGAGAAGCGAATGGGTGTTTCATGATATTGTATTTTTGGTTGTGTTTATTCCGTTTCAGTTATGCTCTGTCAGGTGTTCTGTTTCGCAGCACCAAAGAGTAGGCAAAGTTACGAATAATAGTTTGTTGGTACAATGAAAAATATGATTTTTCTTGTGGGTATATGGGAAAACGCCTATATTTGCCAATAAATAAAGATTTGTTTGTTATGGAACGGGTAGTATTGTTTGTTTTATGGTGTTTTGCGGGTTGGTTGACGGTGCAGGCGCAGGAGGTGGAGGCCGGTATGTCGGCAGATGATGGCAGTGTGTTGGTAGTAGAGCGTTTGGATGCACCGGTAGAGCGTATCGGTAATACTTATGTATGCGATGGGTTTGAGATGAGCAAGCGTGAGTATCGTGATTTTTTGTACAGTCGCAGTCCGTTGGCTTACGATAAGTTTATCCGCGGTTACAAGTTGTCTGCTGCAGGTTGGGCTGTTTTTGGTGTCGGGTTAGGTGCAGAGTCTTTGGGATTGTGGTTTCTGTGTGGTGCGACAGCACTGCTGAGCAGTAGTTCGGATGTTGGTTGGATCGGTGCAATTATTGTGATGTTCGGTTCAATTTATGCTATTACGATGGGTGTGAGTCTTTGTGTGTCGGGTGGTGTGTTGCTTCTTGCCAGTGTTCCGATGTTGGGAGTGGGCTACTCGCGTATGCACAAGAGTGTGGATGTTTATAATGTTGATTTGCGTTCGGAAACGACTCTGTCGTTTGGTGTTACTTCGAGCGATAATAGTGTAGGGTTGGCGTTGCGGTTTTGAGTTTTTCGTTGAGCGTTGAGCGGGTGGAGGAGGTGGCAGTTTTGGTGGGGAATGTAGGGGAAATAGACGGTTTAGGGGATATAGGGGTTTGGAGGAGGGGATGAGAGGCATAGGAGGGTGTTCTTCATTTCTTTTGCCTGAACAATGGGAAAGCCTGGTGGTTTGTCCGCAGGCGAGGCGCCCGCGTCCCCAGTGTCTTTAAGTTGAGAGTTGAGAGCCATAGCACGGTGTTCTTCATTTCTTTTGCATGAACAAAAGAAACGAAGCAAAGAAAATTCATCGGCTGTGTGTCGGGCGTTGCCAAAAATAATGGTCGCTCGTCCTGCGGCTACGGCACAACTCGCTACGCTCAGACAGTACCTCCGCTTTTCGCAGTACTCGCTCCATTTTTGACGCACCGACACAAGGCCGAAAGTGAGTGAGGGGTTGGTTTATTGGTTGATAAGTTTATGAGTTTATGCGGAGGGTAGTTGGTAGAGGAAATAGGAAATCTAGGAAATCTAGGGGATCTAGGTTTTTCGGGGAGGGGATGAGAGGCATAGGACGGTGTGGCTCTACGGTGAGTAAGAGCGTGGCAACAAACTATTATAAAGGCAGTAAGTATTTATTATAAATTAACAATTAAGGGTTAATGATAAATGTACGGAGAGGGGTATTTTTGAGGGGGATGGTAGGTTCTTTCCATAGTATTCCTATAGTCATCCTATAGTTATCCTATATTCATCCTATATAAAACCTTCGAGATATGTAGTAAATACTTGGCTTGGCGGAGGGAGGTTGGTGTGTAGGTGAATAGGAAAAGTACTCTTGGCGCTTTAAGATGTATTCATATTATTTAACAATTCGTTATCAGTGTATCGTGTTTTTGGGAGGAAAGGATAATGGGGTAGGGATGGTGTTGGTAGGGATATGGTTTTATTTTGGTGTTTTTTGCCATATTAAGATTGTGTATATTGGAAAAAAGCCGTACCTTTGTACCTCAAAATGCTGCAGTGTTCCGAACCCGCAGGAATGGCGACGGTCAGGTGCAACGGTGGCGTGTAATGTAGAACAAAAAACAGACAACAAAAGATATGGGATTTGTAGAATTCTTGAGTAAGATGTTCGGTAACAAGTCGCAGCGAGACTTGCGAGAGATAATGCCTTATGTAGATAAGGTTAAGGCTATTTACCCTGAGATAGAGGTACTGAGTAATGATGCTCTTCGCGCACGGACGGAGGTTTTGAAGCAGCGTCTTGCGGATGCGGTATCGGGAGACAAGCAGCGTATAGCGGAGTTGAAGGCGAGTGTGGAGCAGATAGAGATAGAGAAGCGCGAGAAGGTTTATCGTGAGGTAGATAAACTGGAGAAAGATATAGCGGATACTTATGAGAAAGTGTTGTTGGAGATACTTCCGGAGGTGTTTGCTATTGTGAAGGACACTGCCCGTCGTTTTGCGGGCAGCGAGTTCATAGAGGTCACTGCCAACGATTTTGACCGAGACTTGGCTGCGACGCATGATTTTGTGCATATAGAGGGCGAGAAAGCCATTTATCAGAATCACTGGATGGCAGGCGGGAACGAGATAACATGGGACATGGTGCATTATGATGTTCAGTTGATAGGTGGCGTGGTGCTTCATCAGGGTAAGATAGCGGAGATGGCGACGGGTGAAGGTAAGACTCTGGTTGCGACCTTGCCGGTGTTTTTGAATGCGCTTACTCATGAGGGCGTGCATGTTGTTACGGTAAACGATTATTTGGCAAAGCGAGATTCGGAGTGGATGGGTCCGTTGTATATGTTCCATGGTTTGTCGGTAGATTGTATTGACAAGTATCGTCCGAACTCCGATGAGCGCAGGAAGGCTTATGCTTGTGATATTACCTTCGGTACGAACAACGAATTCGGTTTCGATTACTTGCGTGACAACATGGCTACATCGCCGCTTGATTTGGTGCAGCGCAAGCATAATTACGCCATTGTGGACGAGGTGGACTCGGTGTTGATAGATGATGCCCGTACTCCGTTGATTATCAGTGGTCCTGTGCCTAAGGGAGAGGAGCAGTTGTTTGATGAGTATAAGCATCGTGTGGAGTTGCTGGTTCGTACGCAGCAGACATTGACGACGAAGTTGTTGGCTGAGGCTCGTCAGAAGATGAGTTCGGAAGACAAGACGATTGCCGAGGAGGGCGAGTTGGCGTTGTTTCGTTCTTACAAGGGAATGCCGAAGAATAAGGCTCTTATCAAGTATCTGTCGGAGCCGGGCAACAAGGTTCGTCTGCAGAAGACGGAGGAGTTCTATATGCAGGAGAACAACAAGAACATGCATATAGCGACGGATGAGTTGTATTTTGTGATAGATGAAAAGAACAAGACCATAGAACTGACGGACAAGGGAATTGATACCTTGACAGGTTCGACGGACGACCCGACCTTCTTTGTTCTTCCGGATGTGGGTTCGGAAGTGGCAGAGATAGAGAAGTTGGATCTCTCTGTAGAGGAGAAGCAACAGAAGAAAGACGAGATATTAGAGCAATATGCCATTAAGTCGGAGCGTGTTCATACGGTCAACCAGTTGCTGAAGGCTTATACGCTGTTTGAGAAGGATGTGGATTATGTAATAATGGATGGGGAGGTGAAGATAGTAGATGAGCAGACGGGTCGTATAATGGAAGGTCGTCGTTGGTCGGATGGTTTGCATCAGGCAGTGGAGGCGAAAGAGAATGTGAAGGTGGAGGCTGCAACGCAGACTTTTGCGACGATAACACTTCAGAACTACTTCCGTATGTACCACAAGTTAGCCGGTATGACGGGAACCGCCGAGACGGAGGCAGGTGAGTTCTGGAATATATATAAGTTGGATGTGGTGGTTATTCCGACGAATCGTCCGATAGCCCGAATTGATATGAACGACCGTGTTTATCGTACCAAGCGTGAGAAGTATAATGCAGTGATTGAGGAGATAGTTCGTCTGCATGAGGCAGGTCGTCCGGTGTTGGTGGGTACGACTTCGGTAGAGATAAGTGAACTTCTTTCCCGCATGCTCAATATTCGCAAGATATCGCACAATGTCTTGAATGCAAAGTTGCACCAGCGAGAGGCAGATATAGTGGCAGAAGCAGGTCGCACAGGTACAGTCACGATTGCAACCAACATGGCAGGTCGTGGAACGGATATCAAGTTGACACCTGAGGTGAAAGAGGCGGGAGGTCTGGCTATTGTGGGTACAGAACGCCACGAGAGCCGTCGTGTGGACCGTCAGTTGCGTGGGCGTGCGGGACGACAAGGTGATCCGGGTTCATCGGTGTTCTATGTGTCGTTGGAAGATGATCTGATGCGAATGTTTGGTTCGGAACGCATAGCCGGTTTGATGGATAAAATGGGATTTGAGGAAGGGGAGATGATAGAACACAAGATGATCTCTAACTCTATAGAGCGTGCGCAAAAGAAGGTGGAGGAAAACAACTTCGGTATCCGTAAGCGGTTGCTCGAATACGATGATGTTATGAATCAACAGCGTAATGTGATATATGCGAAGCGTCATCATGCTCTTATGGGAGAACGACTAGGTGTAGATATTACCAATATGATTTATGATACTGCCGAATCTATTATTGCCAATAACTATGACTCGCTTGACTATGAAGGGCTGCAGATGGAAGTAATGCAAGTCTTTGCTATGGAGGTGCCTTTCACAGATGAAGAATTTCGTGGTAAGAAGTCCGATGTGTTGGTTGAGCAATTAGTTGAGTCAGCCTTGGATATCTTCAAACGCAAGATGGATAAGTTGGCTACTATCGCCTATCCTGTCATTAAGAATATCTATGAAACCAAAGGCTCGCAATATGAGAATGTGCTTATCCCCATCACCGACGGAAAGAAGGTTTACAATGTGGCGACCAATCTCAAAACAGCCTACGAAACCGAATGTAAGGAAGTGGTACGCGAGTTCGAAAAACGAACGCTTTTATATGTCATTGATGATGAGTGGAAAGAGCACTTGCGCCAATTGGACGATTTGAAACAATCGGTACAGAACGCTTCTTACGAGCAGAAAGACCCGTTGTTGATATATAAGTTAGAGTCTTTCAACCTGTTCTCGGCAATGCTCAACAACTTCAATCGCCGTGCCATTGCCATTCTGCTGCGTGGGCAAATACCTGTACGCGAACCGGAACAGGTGCGCCAAGCACAAGCACAGCAGCGTCAGGACTTTAGCAAATATCGTACGCAGAAAGACTCTACAGAGCAGCGTCCTATGGGCAATGCGGCACAGCGGGATACCCGTGAGATACAAAAGCCGGAACCTATCCGTGTCGAGAAGAAAATAGGGCGTAACGACCCCTGTCCCTGCGGCAGTGGCAAGAAATATAAGAACTGTCACGGACGAGATTTATGATACCATCTGACCAATATCCACCCTGCGAAAAACCATAAACGAACATGATACTCAACTACATAACATGGGGTGTTGACCCCGTCGCTTTCTCGTTGGGCTCGTTGCAAGTAAGGTGGTATGGCATCTTGTGGGCTCTCGGAATATGGTTCTGCTTGCTCGTGCAACAACGCCTCTACAAAAACGAACACTGTCCCGATGACTGGACTGACAAGTTGTTCATGTACATGGTCTTAGGTGTCATCATCGGTGCTCGCTTGGGGCATTGCTATTTCTACGAATGGCACGCCGCCTCCGAACTCCGCTTGGAACCTGTGCATTTCTTGGGAATGACTTTTAACTATCGCAATCCTTACATCGAACATCCCCTTGAGTTGCTGAAAATATGGGAAGGGGGACTCTCTTCGCACGGAGGGGCTATCGGACTCATCATCGCTGCCTTTCTCTTGGACAAGAAACACTTCCACAAAGGCATCAACTGGATATTCGACCGACTTGTTATTGGCGTCTGTATCACAGCCACTTGCATCCGTCTGGGCAACCTGATGAACTCCGAAATCTATGGTACCCCCACCGATATGCCATGGGGTTTTCTCTTTGTAAACAACGGAGATACTCTCCCGTGCCATCCTACACAAATCTACGAAATGCTCTATTGCATTGTGGCTTTCATAGTCACTTGGCTGATGTACTGGAAAGGTCGCCTCTACCGACGGAACGGACTGATTTTCGGAACCTTCCTCATTATTATCTTCCTCACTCGCTTCTGCTTGGAGTTCATTAAGTTAGACCAAGAGGCGTTTGAGTCGTCAATGTTCCTGAACATGGGACAATGGCTCAGCATCCCATTCATCTTGTGGGGTATCTACCTCATCGTACGAGCCTTCCGCCGACCGCTTGATGCTGATGCCGCTCTGCAAACCGAACCAACACCCAATCTCATCCCTAAACAGAACAACGCAACGAAGAAGAAAAGGAAACCGACCTCCCATCCATAGCCATGTCTGTTCTCTATAAGTTTTTGTTATGTGTGTCATGTCTCTTCTTTGCGCTCTCTGCAACGGCGCAAGACACTGTCTTGCTCCACCCCGACACGCTGCGTCCTGCCGACTTACTACAAACTGCCACCGACGACGATATCCTCTTCGGACTGCTTGCCGAGCAAGGTAAGCGTCTGGCACACCAACAAGACTCTATCTTCCAACAACGACTCCTCAACGATACCACCTTCATATCACCCACCACTTTCCATATAGGCTTTCGCGATTCCATTCTCATAGCCAAGAGGGTACAACAATCTGGTGCTACCACTCCTCTCGCCTGTCCCCTCTATTACAAAGGACAACAGTGGAAATCTCTTACCGATACCACCAAGCAACCCCTCTCCGTCTATTCCATTCGCCAAGAGGCACGACGATACATCACCCGCCAACACGCCGACCTCTATGCCGGCATATTCGACTCTATCGCCTACACTGCTCCAGAGGCAATACACGCTCAAGGGCAATGGGCTCTTTGGATTCCCGAAAAATCTCTCGTCAAAGATGCTGAAGAAGAGCGACTTGTCAGGTTAAGAGCAATGAAAGACCAATTCTCTCTCTGGCGCAAAGAACTCACCACCATGTTGCAAATCTCACAGAACTATGTGTCGCAGAACTGGTATGCTGGTGGCAATTCCAATTTTGCCCTCTTGTCTATCGTGCAGGGAAATATGCTCTACGACAACCGCAAAAACTTCACTTGGGAGAGTTCCTTGGAGTGGAGAATGGGCTTTAACACGGTTAGTGGGGACTCTCTCAGGAAGGTAAACACCAACGACGACCTCTTTCGCCTCTACACAAAGATTGGCTTCAAAGCCTTTGGCAAGTTCTCTTACCTCCTGTCAGCGGAGTTTCAGACCCAGTTCTTCAATACATGGAAAGCCAATCAGATGGTGCTTAAAACAGGACCCTTCACTCCTCTCCGCCTCAATATGTCGTTAGGTCTCGACTATAAACCCGTCAAAGGTCTGTCCATCGTCTTTGCCCCCCTCACCTACAAACTGATCTATGCCAATGACACATCCTATGTATCTTCTACCACTTTCGGTATTACCTCCGGCACGAAGATTCTCAACGACTTGGGTAGTTCCGTCCGTGTCGATTGGACATGGAAACCTGTTCGGGAGGTCGCACTCGACAGCAAATTCTATTTCTATACCAACTATCGTCGCGTCGAAATCGATTGGGAAATCGTATGCAATTTCATCATCAATCGGTTCCTCTCCGCACGACTGATGTTACACCCACGCTACGACAACACCGCCATTCCTGCCGACGGACAACGGGCAAAGATACAGTTCAAAGAGATGCTCTCTATCGGCTTCGCACATAAGTTCTACTAACTCCAATAGATTTATATACGATCTATATAGGATGAATATAGGACGAGTATAGGATGAATATAGGATGAATATAGAACGAGTATAGGATGAATATACCAAGATCCAACGGTGCAGCCTTTATGCTCACTGTAGAGTCATAGCACGCTATGGCTCTCACACACTCACCAAGATAACCGTAAACCAATAAACTCCTAAACGCAGCAACTATACATCCGCCTTTCAACTATAAATCTCCCAACCTCGTATTCCACCTCTTCAACGCCACCGACAAACACCAACTTGCCCTTTTCTCTCGAACTGTTGTGTAATACAAAAAAAGATACTATCTTTGTCGCTGGCTTCAAAAACCGACCGACAAATACCAAAAACAAAACCAAATAAAAACACTGCTGCATCCCACACGATTGATATTACGGAACCGACAACATACCCTTAAATAATATAATCTATGTTTCAAAATCACCCTAAGGGACTAATCCCTGCTGCACTCGCCAACATGGGCGAACGATTTGGCTACTACATTATGAACGCCGTTCTTTTGCTGTTCCTCGTTTCTAAGTTCGGACTACCTGACGGAACGGCTGGATTTATCTATTCCGTATTCTATTGCGGTATCTATGTATTGAGCCTCGTCGGTGGATTGATTGCCGATAAATCTCAAAACTACAATAAAACCATACAATGGGGACTCATCATCATGGCACTCGGCTATGTCGCACTTTCCATACCTGTTTTCGGAAAAGCCGACGGAGATAGTTCATGGTGGGCTATCCTTATATTTACCTGTTTCGCACTCCTGCTCATCGCATTTGGCAATGGATTGTTCAAAGGTAATCTGCAGGCAATTGTAGGTAAAATGTACGATGAACTCGAAGCAGAAGCCGCTAAAAAAGGTCATGAAGCATTAGAGCAGGCAAAAGAGAAACGCGACTCGGGATTTCAGATATTCTATGTGTTCATCAATATCGGAGGCTTGGTCGCACCATTTGTAGCACCACTTCTTCGTCAGTGGTGGCTCAAAGCACACAATCTTGTCTATAATGCCGATATGCCGGCACTATGCCACCAGTATCTCGCCAACGGTGAGGAAACAACCAAGTTCGCTGAAACAATGCAGAAAGTGGTAACCGATGGCTATCAATTAACCGACCTTACTGCTTTCTGTCAAGAATATATCAACATATTCAATACGGGTATCCACCTATCTTTCATCGCTTCTGTCTTGGCGATGCTCATATCCTTGATCATATTCTTTGCAACCAAGAAAATGTTCCCGCAGCCTGCTAAAAAAGCCGACAATGTAGTGGTCAACTATACTCCGCAGGAAAAAGCAGCAATGGCACAGGAAATCAAACAAAGAATGTATGCTCTCTTCGCCGTCTTGGGAGTAGCCATATTCTTTTGGTTCAGTTTTCATCAAAACGGACAATCACTATCCGTATTCGCACGCGACTTTGTTGAAACAACATCCATAGCCCCTGAAATATGGCAAGCACTTAATCCCTTCTTCGTTATTATTCTGACACCTGTCATTATGATCATCTTTAGTTCGCTTGCACACAAAGGAAAGAGTATCTCCACTCCACGCAAGATTGCACTCGGTATGGGTATCGCTGCTTGCGCATATCTGTTCCTCATGCTCTACTCTGCACACGAAGGTTATCCTTCCGGCACCGATTTCCGGGCAATGGACTCCGCTACAATGGAGCAACATGGACTATCCAAATCAGGACCTTGGGTACTCATTGTTACCTACTTCTTCCTTACAGTGGCTGAACTCTTTATCTCACCGCTTGGATTGTCCTTCGTCAGCAAAGTAGCACCGCGAAATATGGTCGGACTGTGTCAAGGCTTATGGTTAGGTGCCACCGCTCTCGGAAACTTAATGATATGGGTAGGGCCCGTTATGTATAACGCATGGCCTATTCAATACTGCTGGGCAGTATTCTTCGGAGTATGTGTAATCTCAATGGGAATAATGTTCTGCATGGTCAAATGGTTGGAACGGGTAGCCGTATAACAAGTAATTATCTGGCATAACAATGAATTGGATAGAACAACTGCAACAATACACTACAGCACTCTGTCAGCAAATACAAACGCTGACAGAGCGCTTGGATAGTGCCGAAAAAGAAATCGCCGAACTCCGTGAGCAACTCAACGACTATATGGCAAAAGAACCCGAAGTGAAGATAGAACTGCTGACTGATGACAATCAGCAATACCTGTCCGAACTATTGACTCCTCCTGCCGGGGAAATGGAAAACGACAACGGCAACGCTGTCGGCAACAACCCTTCGCAACCGCTTGGAGAATTGTCCGACCTGAAAGTGCCAATAGCCAAAGAAACTAAACAGGAAGAACCAGTAGTCGAAGCACCGCAAACCATCGTTGAACCCAAACAGGAGGATGCTCCCCGCAAGGAGGTGCCGATACACGACATAAGTAGTGCGTCCGCTCCGCATATCGACGACCTTCGAAAAGCCATCAGTATAGGAGACCGCTTTCTGTTTCAGAGAGAACTGTTTGCTTCCGACGGAGAAAAAATGAATAAGACAATTGACATACTCAACAAAATGCAGTCAATCGATGAAGCCGTAACCTACATCGAAAAGCATTTCCATTGGGAATCGGATAGTCAAACAACCCAATTGTTTATGTCTTTCTTGAACAGGCGTTTCTCATAACAAAGACGGTTGTCCCAATCTCATAGAACAATGAGTAGTCATCCACAAGAACAACCGGTGTTATACATTGTTCCCACGCCGGTGGGCAATCTCGAAGATATAACACTGCGCGCACTACGCCTACTCAAAGAGGTCGATCTTATATTGGCGGAAGATACGCGCACCTCATCTATACTGCTCAAACACTACGACATCCACACACCGCTACGCTCACACCATAAATTCAACGAACATAAAACATCCGATGAATTGGCAGAGCGCATCGCTGCAGGTATGAAGGTCGCACTAATCTCCGACGCCGGTACTCCGTGCATCAGTGATCCGGGCTTCATGCTTGTTAGAGCCTGTGTACAACGCGACATCGAAGTACAATGCTTGCCGGGAGCAACGGCATTCGTACCTGCATTGGTCAATAGTGCATTGCCGTCCGACCGATTCTACTTCGAGGGATTTCTGCCGCAGAAGAAAGGAAGACAGACACGACTACAATACATCGCAGAACTTCAACACACCATCATACTATACGAATCTCCATTCCGATTGATCAAGACATTGGAACAATTGGCTGTCGCATTGGGAGCCGACCGGCAAGCCTCCGTCAGTCGGGAGATAAGCAAACTGCATGAGCAGACTTGTCGTGGCACAATCGCTGAACTCATCGAACACTATAAACAGACGCCTCCTAAAGGAGAGATTGTACTGTGTATTGCGGGGAAAGAACAATAACAATGTCACAGAAAAACAAAGCATACAAAGCCGTTTTCTTGGACTGGGATAATACTATCGGCGACTTCTCTCACGCAGCAGAAAAAGCACTGAGAGAACTCTATCAGGAATATCAACTATACCGCTATTTCCCATCTTTCGAAGAATATTATACTATCTACGAAGAACATAATCTCTATCTTTGGGATATGTACGGAATAGGAAAGATGAGCAAAGAACAATTGCAATTCGAACGGTTTGCATACCCTCTCCAACAAACCGATACGAATACTTTAAGCGAGGAAGAAAGAACCGACCTCGCCACCAAGATAGGGGATAAATTCTGCCAACTCACAACCGACTATTTCTCTCTTATGCCCTACGCTGCCGAAGTAATACCCCGCCTTGCCCTGCACTACCCACTCACGCTTATCAGCAATGGCTTCATCGAAGTACAATACCAAAAAATAAATCGCTCCGGACTGCGACCTTACTTCCAACATATAATCTTGAGCGAAGAAGTCGGCATACAGAAACCTCAACCGAAGATATTCCAAACGGCACTCGAACAAAACGGCATAGAGGCTGATAAGGCAGTAATGATAGGGGACTCCTATTTCAACGACATCGACGGAGCAAAGGCAGTCGGTATAGACCAAATATGGATTAAAGACCCCCACACACCTCTACTGCCTAACCAATCTGCCACATGGATAGTACCCAACCTCCTCCAAGCAGAATCTTTGCTTATTGGTAATAAATAGGTTCAAGACAACTTTAGAGAGAATCCTCTATAGTTGTCTTGATCCAAACTAATTATTCAATAATTCAAAAATGTAATACCATAAAAGGAAGTAATATAATATTGTGGACGGTTTTAATAATACTAATTGCCGGATGCGAACCAACTGAACCAGACAAAATATATGGTCCAAACACATATTGGTGCAGAGGCTGACCCGTCCTTATTGATGATCCAATGAATAAGAATAGCAAATTATTAGGGCTTCATCCCTGGAAACCCATATATATTTTGCACTTCGTGATGATACAACAAACAACATCATATCTTGTGTAGACAAAGATGGTATCTTACTTGATTCAGTTTTCTTATACTCTCAAGTGTATGTAAAATACGATTCTGCTGGAAATAGGGTAAAAACAGGAAGAGTATTCGTTATTCACACAGATACCATATTTAGAGATAAACAAATATACAATGATACCATACATATCTCACTTTCAAATTTTGTATCTTTTTGCGGAATAAAAAGTTGTCCATACGGAGATAAAAAACACAAAAGAGATTGTGTTCCTACCTGTATTTTCAAAGAATTACAAGTTGCCACTAACAGAAATGGGAAATATCCCGATTATTAATAACAGAATACTGCTGTTGCGATAAATTTCGGACAGTTTTTATAAGTTATCAAAAACTGTGTTCTTTGACATTTTGATTGAAAGTGATTAGGTGGTTTGGACGAGTGAGCAGTTTTTTCAAATCCTTTCGCTCTAAGGCAGAAACACGGATAAGAGTTGCTATTTTTGTAATTGAATACGGACTTTTCATATCATACTTTATCTTTGCTAATAGCAGATAAGAATAAATGGCTATCCAAGTTTGTGTCCTAACTACATTCTCGGAATATCCCCATAGCACTTTAACAGTAACATTATGTTTTATCTTTGTCCGGTAAAAACAGAAGGGGGGCGAAATAGGGCATAAGATGATAGTAAAAAAGAGGGTGTAAGTGAGCGTTGTGGAGTGGGCGAGGGGGATGTCTAAAACCAATACAAAACCCTTATAAAAGTCATACTTGGTATGGTAGTGCTATGGTAGTGCTATGGATGTGGTATGGATATAAACTGCTGTTTTGTCGCTGAAGAGTCCTATTGTCATGCCCCGTTTTCGGGTTGCCTTTTTGGGGCTTGCCATTTGCCAACGGAAGGAATAGAGAGAATAGGACTAACTTTATTCCACCCGAAAGAAAAAAGTTTTTTATTACTGTCCGATAAAACTTATTTTCTTTGGGTCAGCTTATGGCCAAAAAAACGGCTGGTTCTTTTGGTAGAATCAGCCGCTCGTTGTTATTTTGTATTGTCTAACTAAAAACCTACGACGATGGGCAAAATGACAACTTTTTTCCGGACAGCCACAATACCTCCAGATACTTAATCTGGCAAACCGTTCCAAACTACCCCCAACCAAACACGACTAAAACAACTAAATAAACTAGAACAACTATAATACCCAAAAAACACAACACTCTGCACTGCCCCCTCTCTGAGGGGGTCATGGGGAGCCCCCTCCAATCAGCGGTCTATCCCCAGACCATCACGGTTGATACACGGTAGATACACGGTAGATAAAGGGTTTATTATACGACTTTGATAAGACTTTTATAAGACTATTGTATACCTCCTAAAATATGTTATTACTGTCCGGTAAAACTTATTTTCTTTGGGTCTGTATAGGGGCAAAAAAAGCGGCTGGTTCTTTTGGTAGAATCAGCCGCTCGTTGTAATTTTGTATTGTCTAACTAAAAACCTACAACGATGGGCAAAATGACAACTTTTTCCGGACAGCCACAATACCTCCAGATACTTAATCTGGCAAACCGTTCCAAAATTCAATAACTCGGCAAACAAAAAGGATACGACCATTATGTGAAGAAATTAGATGGTTCACCCACTTTGTAGCCTTACTATTTGCTGTCCTTATGCGGTATGATTCTTTGCGTGAGACGCTTATTGGGCTTATGGCAGAGACACAAAAACTGCAGCATTTAGGTATCAACTATTTGGTACGACGCAGTACGCTATCCGAAGCCAATAACCGCAGAAAAAGTTCTTTCTTTGGTGAGATATACAAAAGCCCAATACAAGGATGTTTTAGCGGACAGCCGCAGGGAAGAATGGATTAAACGCCTGTATAGCATGGATTCGACAACTCTCACTCTTTTTTCGAATATCCTCAAAGGTGCAGGGCGCAATCCCCAAACAGGGAAGAAGGGCGGTATCATTTGTGGATTTGTATGCCTTCTTAGAAGACCCCGAGGGAATATGGAAGAGGATCATAGAGAACGTAGCACCTCCATCACCCTCCCCGCAACTCTCACTTTTTGTGTAGGGGGCTCGTCAAAGAAAAAATGTGTTTCCTCTCCCATTTTTACGATAGTATTTAGCCCTCTTTCGGAACATACCCACTTTTACCGGACAGCAATATAAGTTTTTAGAGGATAGTAATAATTAGATGTATGATTTCTCGTGTTCTCTGAAGACTATGGCTGCGTCTGCTCAATGAAGTATGGCAGTTTGTTAAGGAACACCAGTATATAACGAAAATTCACTCTGCAAAAGAGATGGAACAGAACGGCGTGAGCATGAATGTTTTGCAAATGCAACTATTGCAAAAGTTATTGAGTTCTATTTGCTCAATTTTGAAAGTCGAGCCACATACTTACCGATAATATCAAACTCTATGTTCACAACTGAACCCACTTCAATGTGACAAAAATTAGTATGTTCGTAAGTGTAAGGGATGATACCTACAGTGAATGTATCTTGGGTGGGATTGCATACTGTCAGACTCACACCATTCACGGTAACAGAACCTTTGTCAACCGTCATATATCCCCGTCGTGCCATATCGGGCAAATAATCATAACGGAAAGTGAAATACCAACTCCCTTCAGCATCTTTCTTATCAATACAAACTGCAGTCTGATCTACATGCCCCTGTACAATATGCCCGTCTAAACGCTCTTGCAATAGCATAGAACGCTCCACATTAACCATATCACCCACTCCAAGTAAGCCTAAATTACTGCGCTGAAGCGTCTCTTGCATAGCCGTAACAACATACAAATCTTTTTCTATCCTCACCACCGTTAGGCATACACCATTGTGGGCTACACTCTGGTCTATATGCAACTCCTCTGTAAATGGAGAACGCAGCGTAAAGTGCATATTCTCTCTATCTTTCTCAATGGCTACAACTTGAGCCATACCTTCTATTATTCCTGAAAACATATATTTATTGCGTTATTTCCTACGAAAATACTTACCGACAACAGGTATCTCAGCCAACGGGAAATCTTGACGAACCAGTACCCAAAGATACACCATAATCAATACTGTGCCAACAATCATACTCACCCACCATATACCACTCACAAAGCGTACCGCATAATAGATACCTAATAAAATTAGAGTCAATATCGTGTACATACCAATACGCTTTAAGTCGTATGGTATAACAAGTTTATTCTTGCCGATGAAGTAAGAGAGAAGCATAATGACAAAATAACAAACAGTACTTGACAAAGCCGAAGCCATATAACCCATACTTGGAACAAACAGAACCTGCAGAATAAGGGTAATGGCTAAACCTATCAAAGAGAAATAAGCACCCCATTTAGTTTGGTCAGTCAGTTTATACCAAAACGATAGATTAAAATAAACCCCTTGAAAAATATAAGTCCATAGCACGATAGGTATAACACGCATCCCTTCCCAATAAGACCTGGCTACTAAGAATTTCAGTATATCAAGATACACAATCATCCCTAATAGAATAAGGTATGAAAAAATGATATAATACTTCATCGCATCAGCGTATGCACCAACCGAGTGTTTGTCCTTATGCTTACTGAACACAAAAGGCTCATAAGCATAACGAAAGGCTTGCGTGAACATCATCATCACCATCGCAATCTTAAAACAAGCCCCATAAATACCCAATTGTGTCTGCGCATCTGCACCTTTATATAAAAATGGAAAAAGTATTCGATCAAGAGTCTGATTCATTATTCCTGCCACCCCCAAAACAAGGAGCGGCATAGAATAACGCAACAACTGTTTCAATAGCGAAAAACTAAACGAGTATTTCTCTGCGAGGATAGCCGGAAAAAGACAGAGCGTCTGTATTCCTGTAGCAATGATGTTTGCAATAAATACATACCCCACCCCGTATGAACTATCATACCAACAAGAAATAATTCTCCAATCTTGTATTTTGGGACACAGTACAAGAAAGAACAGATTGAGTGCGATGTTTAGAACAACAAATAGCAACTTTAGCCCTGCAAACTGGATGGGGCGTTTCTTGTAACGCAAATAAGCAAAAGGAATGCACGCAAAAGCATCCATCGCCACCACTATTGCCAACAGACTAATAAATTCTTTGTGTGCTTCATAACCAAGCCATGTGGCAATGGGTTGGGCAAATACACAACATAATAGTGCGAACAGAAACGATGTACAACCAATACAAGTCAAAATTGTTGTATAGACTTGTGCGGGGTCTTCATCCGATTTATTAGCAAAACGGAAAAAACCTGTTTCCATCCCATAGGTCAGTATAACTAATAAAAGTGCTGTCCAAGCATATAGATTCGTCACTATACCATAGTCCGCCTGACTCTGGAGTACATAAGTATATAGAGGTACTAATAACCAATTCAGGAATTTCCCGACAATACTACTCAATCCATAAATAGCGGTATCTCGGGCTAAACCCTTCATTTCTGTATTATTCGGCATATTGCATAATGTTTAGAATAGCGTCTCTTGCAGGTCTTGTCTATTAGGCGTCTTACCAAGATGTTTATAGGCTAACGGTGTAACCTCTCGACCACGAGGAGTTCGCTTGATAAACCCTTCTTTAATCAAGTAGGGCTCATATACATCCTCTATGGTACCAGGGTCTTCTCCCATAGCAGTCGCTATCGTATTCAACCCAACAGGACCCCCACTAAACTTGTCAATAATAGTGTTCAGTAGTTTGTTGTCTATTTCATCTAAACCATAAGTGTCTATATTCAATGCCTCTAAAGCATATTGTGCAATGTCCATATCAACAGAACCATCGCCTCTCACTTGTGCGAAGTCGCGCACACGCCGTAATAGCGCATTCGCAATACGCGGCGTACCACGGGAACGACGCGCTATCTCACCGGCTGCCTTCGAGTTGATAGGTACATTCAACAAACGGGCAGAGCGTTCTACTATACCCTGCAAAACATCAGCATCATAATATTCCAAGTGGCAGTTTATGCCAAATCGGGCGCGCAAAGGACTTGTCAATAGTCCACTGCGAGTAGTGGCACCTACCAATGTAAAGTGGTTAAGGTCTATTTGTATGGTACGAGCCGATGGACCTTTGTCTATCATAATGTCAATACGATAATCTTCCATCGCCGAATAAAGGTACTCTTCCACTATAGGCGACAAACGATGTATCTCATCAATAAAAAGTACATCATTAGGCTCAAGAGAGGTCAAAAGTCCAGCCAAATCGCCTGGCTTATCCAACACAGGACCGGAAGTAACCTTAAATCCTACGCCTAACTCGTTGGCAATTATATTACTCAGAGTAGTCTTCCCAAGTCCAGGAGGACCAAACAAAAGAGTATGGTCAAGACTTTCTCCCCGTAGTTTAGCGGCTTGCACAAAGATACGCAGGTTCTCTACTATTTTTGTCTGACCGGCAAAGTCATTGAATCGTAGGGGACGAAGAGCATTATCTTGCTCTTTTTCTGTCATCTGATTGTGTATGTCAAATTCACTCATATACTTTATCGGGTGTATTCTTTGAATAGTTGCTCCAAATCCGTATTTGCATCGCAAGGTGTATCAAGGCGAATCTCTCCATGATGCAATATAACAACACGCGAACACATAGCATATACTTCTTGCATAATATGCGTGGAGAGCAATATCGTACGCCCTTGTGCAGCATTGCGTATAAGACTGCGGATATCTTCTAATTGATTTGGGTCCAAACCGGTAGTAGGCTCATCTAAAATCAGCAACTGTGGGTCAGACAATAGGGCTTGTGCCAAACCTACTCGCTGACGGTATCCTTTCGAGAGTTGTCCTATTTTCTTGCTTATTTCAGGACGAATACCTGTCTCATCAATGAGCAACTCCAAACGATTACAGTCTTTGGCAGATAATTCACTCATAAACTGCAAATACTCTCGCACATACATCTCTTCGTACAATGGATTATTCTCCGGCAAATAACCTATATGCGAGGCTACAGCGTGTGGATTACGACGCATATCCACGCCGCAAACCTCCACTTTCCCGCTGTCAAACGACCATAAACCTGTCAATATCTTCATAAGAGTGGACTTTCCTGCACCATTCGGTCCAAGTAGTCCCACTACCTCACCCATCCCTATCTGCAGCGACAAATCACGCAGTATTTGCTGCTTGCCAATACGCTTGTTTAGATGTTCTACTGTTACCGACATAGACTTAATACTTGCACCGATTGCGTATCTTGTTCACAAAGAGTAGCAAGGCAAAGATCGGATGATAATATCGGCGAACCGAATAATATTTTACGGGAGTAGAACCAAACTGCTTGTAATGGTTGGCAATTCCCCTATCTATACTTCCCTCAAAATCAAACATCTTTCCTCGACTTCGTGCCTCTTTAATAGCCTCCAAGGCTAATAACGCACTTGCACCAGAGTCTTTGTATGCAGGGGAATAAGCCGGAATAAGATAGTACAGTGTCCTGTCATCCCACACAAGAAATGCTGCGGCCAATATCTCCTCGTCCGCATTGCGTATATCAATAATGGTGGCCTGATTGCGTGCCATCGCTTTCTGCGCAAGAACAAGAAAGAACTCACGGCTATAACTGATTGCTCTCTTTTGCATTTGCAAACTCTCTGTATGAAAACGATAGAAACTTTCGGCATCAATACCCGTACCTCTGTGTAGTGACAAGGCTTTCTGCAACTGACGCTTCTTGTTCTTTGAGAAAGAATGTATAACAGCATCCAAATCGCTCAAATCTTCAATACGATAAGTTACACGCTCTTTTACCTTGAAGCCCCTTTCTTTAAGCAACATCGGACAAGGAGACTGTAATGAATACTGCTGATAGTAATACGATAGACCAAGCGAACGCAACTGTTCGGTCATATCGTCGCACACCTCTTGCAATTCTGCCAAGTTATTGACAATGTCTTGCCGTAGCACAATGCCGCCTATCTGCGTCTCTTGAGGCATAATAATATAACGAAGACCTATCTTCTTGTCATAAAGATAGGGCATGGCAGCGCGGATGTCGCCATTCTTGTCGGTAGAAAAGAGTATGTCCCAATTCTTACCTGCGCATACAGCCGACATCCACCAAGGCTGCATAAACACAGGAATATCGTTTACTTGCCCACAAAACCGGGTATAAAGTTCAATGTTTCCCATATTGATTGTATTTACCTGCAAAAGTAAGTCTTTTATTGCAGATTTGCAAGAGTGACATATTCTTTCTACCTTTGTCCTATATAAACAAGATGTGTATGAATACAATTGGAAACATATTCCGCTTTACCGACTTTGGCGAATCGCATGGTGTAGCCGTAGGAGGTGTTATCGATGGCTGCCCTGCTAATTTGGCAATCCATTTCGATGAAATACAAGCCGAACTGAATCGGAGAGCAGGGCGTACGGGCGATTTTTCCGAGTTCGTCTCATCTCGTGCTAAAGATGAACAAGACGAGATAGAATGGCTGTCTGGCTTGCAAAACGGAGTCACACTGGGTACACCCGTTGCTTTTATCATTCGGAATCGTCAATGCCGCCCTGCCGACTACGATGCCCTCAAAGACCTGTACCGCCCCGCTCATGCCGACTATACATACCAATGTAAATATGGTATTCGTGCTACAGGAGGTGGACGCGCATCTGCAAGAGAAACCATCGCACGGGTGGTCGCAGGAGCAATTGCCAAACAACTGTTGCGCACTCAAGGTGTTACCATCCACTCTTGCATCACGCAGATAGGTGATGCCACCACCCGAGAGGATATGATAAATCTTCTACGCCAAGTCCGTGCGGCTGGCGATAGCATCGGCGCTATCGTCCACACCACCGTACAAGGCGTTCCTGCAGGAGTCGGAGAACCTGTATTCGACAAACTCTCTGCCCGTCTGGCAAGTGCGATCCTAAGTATCAATGCCTGCAAGGGTTTTGCCTACGGCTCTGGATTTCGGGATGTGACATTGCGGGGCAGCCAACTAAACGACGCTATGCCCTATCAAACGAATCATGCAGGGGGTATCATAGGAGGTATATCAAATGGTCAAGACATCTGTTTTGACGCCGTCTTTAAGCCCACACCCAGCATCCCAACCGTCCAGAACACAATCAACATGGCAGGAGAACCCACGCAAATCGCTGTTACGGGCAGGCACGATGTCTGCGTCGCTATCAGGGCAGTTCCCGTCGTAGAGGCGATGACGGCACTCACTTTGCTGGATATGTGCTTTGTCGCAAAGGTTTTCGAAAAAAAATATAGATAATTCTTGCTGGTTACGGAAAACCGTTGTATATTTGCAGTCGCTAACGAATTATTGTATCATTTAAAGCACTATTGATATGCAAATCAAGAAGTCATCAAAGGCGAGTCTTGAAAATAAGAAGTTTACATTCCTTCTTATGGGGTTTGTGCTCGTATTAAGTATCTGCTATGTAGCCTTTGAGTGGACAGAAAAAGATGTCACGAAATATGAGGTGGTGGATAACGATATATTCTTCGAGGAAGAAATAGACATCCAGCAAACAACTCAAGAAACAACACCTCCGCCTCCTCCACCACCAGTACAGGAAGTCGAGTCTTTCACCATCGTGGAGAACGATGTGGAAACAGAGCATATCGAAATCCAAACCGAGTTCAAAGCCGACGAGGCCGTAGTGGTTGCCCCTCCTGTTGAAGCACCCGTCGAGGAGGAAGAAGAGGTGGAAACTGTCTTCGTCATTGTGGAGAATATGCCCGAATTTCCGGGTGGCGTAGAACGGTTGATGAAGTATCTGTCAGAGAACCTTAAATATCCGGTTATCGCACAAGAGAATGGCATACAAGGTCGCGCCATTTGTCAGTTCGTGGTCAATCGTGATGGATCAATCGTTGATGTAGAAGTCGTTCGTTCGGCAGGGGATGCTTCGCTCGACAAGGAAGCAGTTCGTGTCATCAAGTCTATGCCGAAGTGGACTCCCGGTAAGCAGCGTGGTAAAGCAGTGCGCGTCAAATACACACTGCCAGTATCCTTCAAACTGCAATAATCGCCGATTGCTCTAACCATATAAGGGCGACCTGACTACAAGGTCGCCCTTGTTGTTCAATATAATACGGTCGTGGAACTTGCACATCAGGATATTACTTATCTTCAGGGTGTAGGGCTTAAGCGAGCTACACTGCTTAAGCAGGCACTCAAGGTGCAAACTGCCCTCGACCTTCTCTATGTCTTTCCCTATAAATATATTGACCGAAGTCGGTTCTGGAAGATTAACGAGATAGAAGACAACGATACCTATGTACAAATCATTGGCTCCATCACTGATTGGCATACCATTGGAGAAGGTAAACACCAACGGTTGATTGCCGTTTTCACCGACGGACAAGACGACATCGAACTCGTTTGGTTTAGCGGCATCAAGTACTTGCGCCTGCAAAGAAATGTGCAATATCTCCTCTTCGGAAAACCTACGATGTTCAATCACCGGTTCAATATCGTACATCCCGAATTGGAACTCCTCTCTAAGGTCAATCTGCAAACCAAGCAAGGACTCGAGCCTTACTACAATACCTCCGAGCGCATGAAGTCGGCATGGTTAGACACCAAAGCCATGCGCAAAATTATCTCCTCCCTCATGCCTGCCTTGAGTCAAGGCATACCCGATACACTCCCTGCCGAACTGCGTCAACGCTACCACCTTATGGGGCTTACCGACAGTCTGATGAATGTCCATTTCCCTAAGGATGTCGCAACCATGAAAAAGGCACGCGAAAGGCTCAAGTTCGAAGAGTTGTTCTATATCCAGTTGCAAATCCTTCGGCAAACCCGCCTGCGGGATAACCAAACACAAGGGTTCCTCATGCCTCTTGTCGGCGATGCGTTCCTTACCTTCTACAATCACCACCTGCCGTTCCCTCTTACCAACGCCCAAAAACGCGTTATACGCGAAATACACACCGACCTGAAAAGCGGCAAACAGATGAATCGCCTCCTGCAAGGCGATGTGGGCAGCGGTAAAACAATGGTCGCACTCCTGTGCGCACTGATAGCAAAGGACAATAGATTCCAAACCTGCCTCATGGCTCCCACCGAGATTTTGGCGCAGCAGCATTTCCAAACCTTCTCCACACTCCTTGCACAGCAGACCTCTGTGTGCGTCGCTCTGCTCACAGGATCCACTCCGCGCAAACAACGGGACACTATCCACCAATCGCTACTGTCCGGTGAAATCGACATCCTTATCGGTACGCACGCACTCTTGGAAGATGTGGTGCAATTCGCCAATCTCGGACTTGTCATTGTGGACGAACAACATCGCTTCGGAGTGGCACAACGGGCAAAACTATGGGCGAAGAATATGCAACCGCCACACATCCTCGTCATGACCGCAACACCTATTCCCAGAACACTTGCCATGACCGTCTATGGCGACCTCTCCGTCTCGGTTATCGACGAGTTGCCGCCCGGCAGAAAACCAATACGCACCTTGCATTATACCAAATTTCAACGCCGTTCCATCGACCTGTTCATCTATCGGCAAGTCGAACAAGGTCGGCAGGTATATGTGGTCTATCCGCTTATCGAGGAGAGCAAAAACAGCGACTTGGCAGACTTGGAAACCGGATTTCAACAACTCTGTGAAACTTTCCCTCAGTATGCCATTTCCGTCGTGCATGGGCGAATGAAGCCCCAAGAGAAAGAACAACAAATGCGCGCCTTCATGGCAGGTAGCACGCAGATATTGGTCGCTACCACAGTCATCGAGGTCGGAGTCAATGTACCGAACGCCACTGTCATGATTGTCGAGAATGCCGAACGATTCGGCTTGTCGCAGTTGCACCAACTCAGAGGACGGGTCGGACGAGGAGCAGCGGAGAGCTATTGCATACTGGTAACCAATGTCGAACTGTCACGCGACACCCGCAAACGAATGGAAATCATGGTCGCTACCAACGATGGTTTTCGCATTGCGGAGGCAGATCTGCAACTGCGAGGACCCGGCGACTTGGAAGGAACACAGCAATCGGGACTGCCCTTCGAACTGAAAATTGCCTCACTATCTACCGACGGGCAACTGCTCGAGGTGGCACGACATGCCGCGCGGGAAGTCCTCGACGAAGACCCGCTGCTCACTTTGCCTAAAAATGGCATCTATGTCCAACAACTCAACCGACTCAAACCACGCACTGTCAATTGGAGTGAGATTTCCTGATACCCTCACCTCCTCGCCCCTTTCCTTAAAAAAAGAAAAATATATCAAAACACCCACCCGCCTCTTCCAACCCCCGTCCCGTCCATTTCCCTGAACACTCCCTTCCGCTTACCCCGATAAACACTACCCATTTCGAAGGTTTTATATAGGATTTATATAGGATGAATATAGGACGAATATAGGAAAACTATAGAAAGACCCTACCAATCTCCTCCCACCAACATAAAAAATTGCCCCCTCCGCACATTAGTCATTAACCCTTAATTGTTAATTTATAATAAATACTTACTGCCTTTATAATGGTTTGTTGCCACATTTATGCTCACTGTAGAGCAATAGCGTGCTATGGCACTCATCCCCTCCTCCAACCACCTAATTCCTCTATACTGTATAGTTCCCCTACATCCCTCAACAAACCTGCAACCTCCTCCAAACTCTAATCACTGGGGACGCTGTCGTCCCGCCTGCGGACAAGCCATCAGGCTTGCCTTAGTTCCATTGGATAATGCTCAACTCTACACCCGCAACTTCTTCATTACTTTTACTTGCAACATTGTGGAAAAAACACTACTTTTGCAAAGTCTTAAAAACAATAGCATGTCATGATAGAAGAGTCACATCGCTACAAGGTTTTTTCGGGTAGCAAAGGCCAACCGTTAGCCAACCGTATCTGCCAGGAATTAGGTTGTCAACTAAGTAGAGTCAATGTCGAGCATTTCTCCGACGGCGAATATGCAGTAGAATTCGAAGATTCTGTGCGTGGACAATCTGTTTACCTCATCCAATCTACTTGCCCTACTGCCGACAATCTAATGGAATTGCTCTTAATGATTGACGCAGCCAAAAGAGCAAGTGCGTACAAAATCATTGCAGTCATTCCCTATTTCGGGTGGGCAAGACAAGACAGAAAAGACAAAGCCAGAGTCTCTATCGGAGCCAAACTCATAGCAGATATGCTGCAGGTCGCAGGCGTCGACCGTGTAATCACTATCGACCTTCATGCAGAGCAAATTCAAGGCTTCTTCGATATCCCTGTCGACCACCTCTATGGCTTCAACACTTTTGCTGACTATATCGAATCTCTTCATCTCGACAATCTGATTATTGCATCACCTGACGAAGGCGGTTCAAAACGCGCAGCCAAATTAGCCGCCAAACTGAAAGTTCCTATGGTCCTATGCTACAAACACCGCGAAAAAGCCAACGAGATTGCAGAAATGCGTATCTTAGGTGAGGTGGAGAATAAAAATGTAGTCATCATTGACGACATCTGCGACACTGCAGGCACGCTCACTCGTGCCGCCAACATGATAATCGAAAAGGGTGCATTGTCCGTACGCGCAGTAGTATCGCACGGTGTTATGTCGGGCAATGCTTCAGAGAAAGTCACAAATTCGGCATTGCAAGAATTGGTCTTCACCGACTCTCTGCCATTCGATACGGATAACTGCCCCAAAGTACGCATACTGAGCGTAGCACGATCCTTCGCCGATACCATAAGAGCCATACAAGAGCACCGCAGTATATCCGAAATCAATCAAATGTCATAAAACCATCGTCAAAAGGGGAACAATGGAGAGGCGCATCTATAACTATCTCTGTATAATCATACTCACGCTGTTTGTTGCAGGATGTAGCAAGCCCGCAAAAACAAACAACAGACCTGTCATCTGCAACTTTTCTGCCGACTCTGCATATCAACACATCGTCAGGCAACTCTCCTTCGGACCTCGCATACCCTCTACTCCAGCACACTATCAATGTGCCAAGTATATCGAATCCACCCTGCACAACTATGCTCTCCTCGTCACTATTCAACAGGGAACAATCAGCAACTACGAAGGAAAACCACAACCAATCTATAACATCATTGGCAGTTACACCAAAAACGATACAACCCCATCCCAAGCAACCATACTCCTCTGCGCTCACTGGGATACACGACCATGGGCAGACGAAGAAGAACTCTACGAAGATCGGCTCTATCCCGTAGATGGTGCCAACGACGGTGCAAGCGGAGTCGCAGTTCTCCTCGAACTCGCACGACAAATAGCCATAGCACAGCCAAACCATAATATCGACTTCCTGTTCTTAGATGCGGAGGATATGGGAACACCCCGTTTCTATACGGGAAAAGAGAAGGAAAACACATGGTGCTTAGGATCGCAACTCTGGGCAAAACAATATCAACAAGACAAAAAACTGCAACAAACCAAAAACTATCAATACGCCATCTTGCTTGATATGGTAGGCGATAAAAACGCAGTCTTTCCACACGAGTACTTCTCATGGCAGTACGCCCAAAACTATTCAATCAAACTATGGAGAACAGCCTCACAACTCGGCTACGGACACCTATTCCTCAACGCTATTGGAAACCCGGTCACAGATGATCACTACTATATCAACACCATCGCCAACATACCTTGCATCGACATCATACACTACGATAAACATACCGATACAGGATTTCCACCCTATTGGCATACAAGAAACGACAATATCGAAAACATCAGTCTCGAAACATTGGAGGCGGTAGGAAAAACCGTACTAAATACCATACTAAACTAATCACTATGCTGACAATAACAAACTTACATGCCTCTATCAATGGCAAAGAAATACTCAAAGGACTAAACCTCAATATCAAACAAGGAGAAGTACATGCCATAATGGGACCTAATGGCGCAGGCAAATCTACCCTCTCCGCTGTACTGACGGGCAACCCTAATTATCAGGTAACACAAGGGACCGTCACTTTTCGAGGGAAAAACCTACTTGCCATGCCACCTGAACAAAGGGCAAGAGAAGGTATTTTCTTGTCTTTCCAATATCCGGTCGAAATACCTGGCGTGAGTATGGTTAACTTCTTGCGTACTGCCCTTACCGAAAAACGTAAATACGAAGGCAAAGAACCATTGTCTGCAACTGAGTTCCTAAAACTTCTACGAGAGAAGCGCGAAGTAGTAGAACTCGACGACCGACTCTCCAAGCGTGCTGTCAACGAGGGATTTTCTGGGGGGGAGAAAAAAAGAAACGAGATTTTTCAAATGGCAATGCTGGAACCTTCGCTCAGTATTCTCGACGAAACCGATTCAGGGCTCGACATCGATGCACTCCGAATTGTTGCACAAGGCGTCAACCGACTGAAGACCCCCGATAATGCCTACATCGTCATTACTCACTATCAGCGACTTTTAGACTATATCATACCCGACTTCGTCCATATTCTCGCTGACGGTCGTATTGTCAAGACCGGAGATAAAACACTCGCACTCGAACTCGAAGAGAAAGGATATGCCGACCTACACCTGTAAAACCATGAAACACCTTACAACAGGAACACATACCTTGCGCTTGCAACAAGGCACTTCCGAACTGCTTCTGATAGATGGAGTAGGGGTCACGCTTACGGTTGAACAAGAGGAAAATACATCCCTCGTAATCTATTGCAACACCCTGCAAGATACGGGCGAGAACCACATCGACATACACCAACTTGGCAACAACGCATCCACCGAGTTGCGTGGAAAAGTCGTCCTGCATGGAACCGACAATGTGGCAAATATAACCCGCATTACTCACCACGCCATCGGAGGTAAGAGCAACTGTATCTTCAAGTATGTCCTCTACGACGAAGCAAAAGGATTCTTCAGAGGCGACCTTATCATCAAGCCTGATGCGCAGAAAACAGAAGCAGCCCAAACCAATCGGAACATACTCCTTTCCGATAAGGCGCGTATGCAAACGCTACCCCAACTCGAAATCTATGCCGATGATGTCAAGGCATCTCATGGTGCCACAACCGGACAAATGAACGAAGACGCCATTTTCTATATGCAACAACGATGCATCGCACGACAAGAAGCCGAGCAACTCCTTTTGGAGGCTTTCCTGATGGATGTCACTTATAACGGAAACGAACAAGAATAGAATATCATTCAATTCGTACGAACCACGGCATACCGAAGCAAATCTTCAAGCGAAGAACGCAATTTCCCCTCCCTGAATACCTGCAAGCACGACAAACCCATTTCATAATGCTCGTGCATCTTCCGTTGGGTGTAGCCTATACCGTCATAACGCAACACAAACGACTTTATCGCTTGCAGATCATCATCTCCAAGAGGCCGCAACAGTATATCGTGCATCAACTCCCTGTCGCTCCGCGTCGCACGATGCAACGATACAATCAACGGTAGGGTTAGTTTGCCGTCGCACACATCACCCATCGTCGGCTTGCCTATCTCCTCACTCTCACTGTAATCAAATACATCATCCTTCAACTGAAAACACACGCCCAAATGACGACCGTACTCACGCAATGCCGTCTGTTGTTTCATTGTGGCACCTACACTTACCGCACCAATCTCAGCGCAAGCGGAAAACAATGAGGCGGTCTTTTTCTCGATAATACGCATAGCCTCACTCTCCGAAAGAAAAATATTCTCCCCCGTATAGTTCAGTTGTAGCAGTTCACCGGAGGATAACGACGATGCCAATTTAAGAACGATATTCAGTATCTGCATATTGCGAAGATTTCCAACAATATACATAGCCTTCGAGAGTATATAGTCACCCGACAATACGGCAACCTTCTGATTCCAATGCTTCCACACACTTTCCTTACCCCTGCGACGGTCCGACACATCAACTATGTCGTCGTGTATAAGGGAAGCAGTATGCATAAGTTCCAACGATACTGCCGACTGTATTGTCTTGTCGTTGATGCCTACACCTCCACGATTGCACAATTGAGCCGACAGCAGAAGCAGTATGGGACGCAACTGCTTGCCCCTGTTGGCGGTTGTCCACTGCAATACCTCATACAACAAAGGATTATCCGACTGCAATGAGCGGGCAAATTCATCCTCGTAGGTCCGAAATTCCACCGCTATAGGGCGTACTATATCTTCTATATTCAACATAAGCGGACGCAAAAGTACTACATTTTTCTCATCCCGACAATATCTCCTGCATTTCTCTATACAATTCCATACCGCCAAACGATTCCATTCCCGATTTCTTCTCCACGATACCATGATACCACAATTCCGCACGCAACACGCAACGAAAAGCACTCAATACCGAAATCTTATCAACTGTTAACCATCGCCTCATCTGTTTTTATACTATTGGTACGGTCTTAACACCTTCTGTCTTTCTGTTTTCCCTCCGCCAAGCCCGATAAGCACTACCCATTTCGAAGGTTTTATATAGGATGAATATAGGACGACTATAGGATGACTATAGGAACACCCTACAAACTACCTCCAATACCCCTCCTAAACACCCCTCTCCGCATATTTAACATTAACCCTTAATTGTTAATTTTCACTTATTCGTTGCTACGCTCGTGTATGCTGTAGAGCCATAGCGTGCTATGGCTCTCCTCCCTTCATCCAACTCCCTAGATCCTCTAGATTTTCTAGTTTCCCTACATCCCCCTACAAAACCACCACCACCCTCAAACTCTCCACTCAACTTCTATACACAATATGCTATTGTACCATTTCAAAAAAAACACTACCTTTGCACCAATGCAAAAAACAAATATCTCGATGAAAAGAACAATACCTTTCCTTGCAATCATCCTCACAGGAATCATCCTGATTGCATCTTCCGACAAACCCGTTATCATCCACATGGTAGGAGACAGCACTATGGCAGACAGAGAAGACACGACCATCACCCCGGAACGAGGATGGGGACAACTCTTCCCGACCTTCCTTTCCGAGAATGTCATCGTAAAGAACTATGCCAAAAACGGCAGAAGCACACGCTCTTTCATCGCAGAAGGACGATGGGACAATGCACTCGCCAATGTACATCGGGGCGACTTCGTACTGATACAGTTCGGACACAACGACACCAAGCAAACAGACTCCACACGCTATACAAGCATCGAGCAGTACCAAGCCAACCTCACCAAGATGATTAACGATGTCAAGAAGAAAAAAGCAACTCCTATACTCCTTACACCCATTGCCCGCCGATATTTCTCTAAGGAAACAGGCGAACTCGTCAATCGTCACGGAGGCTATGTAAATGCAGCCCGTAGAGTGGCTGAGGCTGAAAAAATCACATTGATCGATTTGAACACACTCACTTCTCAATGGCTCACACAAGAAGGCGACTCCGCATCTGTCAAATACTTTTGTCATATCCCTAAGGGAGTGTACGCCAAGTATCCGGATGGCAAAATCGACAATACCCACTTGTCATTACAAGGCGCACTGCAAGTAGCCGAATTGGCAGCACAAGATATCCAAAGACAAAAAATAAAAAAACTGTCGGATAATATCATACTGACTCGCAAAAAAGCAATTTACACGCAACCCGTAAAAACAATCGATAATCAAGACTGACAAGTCCCTACAGAATGAAGAAAATAGCCATATCAAGCGTATTGTGCCTATGTGCCATAACCACACTGAATGCAGAGATCGAAAATGTACCATTCGGTGATTTCGAGAACTGGACAGTACGCTACATCAACGAATCAGCCATCATCGGAGGAAAAACAAAACGCTTGTATGCAATAGGAGAAACGGACACCATCCGTAAAAATACGCCCTTCATCTACGAGGGAATATACCAACAGGGACACAACCCTTGGAGCGTCAGCAACGCTTATGCAAAAGTCAGTGGGATAGAAAAGGCATCAGGAACAACCACACCCGAAAAAAGAGACAATGGTACTTGCTGCCGCATGGATGTCAAATTCGAAGAAGTAGTGGTGTTCGGTTTTATCGACATCAAAGTACTGGTAAATGGCACTATATTCACGGGCAAGACTATAGAGCCGATCAAAAGTGCCAAAGACCCATATTCTAACATCAACTTTGGTGTCCCGTTCACACGAAAACCAAAAGCACTGATAGTCGACTACAAAGCCGTTATATCCGACGAACAGGTAATAACCTGCGCAAAAGGGTTGGGAAAACCCAAGAAAATGCAGGGACATGACGAAGCAGAAATATACCTCCTCCTCCAAAAACGCTGGGAAGATGCAGAAGGCAACATCCATGCTTTGCGCTTAGGTACTGCAGCACACCGTATCACAAAGACACAAGAAACTTGGGTCAACGATTTTGAAGTGCCGGTGCATTATGGAAACATCACGAAAGAACCCTTCTATACTACATACATGGGACTGACCAAACCCTACAGAGCACTAAACTCAAAAGGCAAAATAGTGCCGATACAAGAAGAAGGGTGGGGTGCTGAAAACGACCAGCCTACACACATCATCATTATCTTAACCTCAGGCTGTTATGAAGCATTCATAGGACATGCCGGCAACACACTGTGGGTAGATAATGTACGACTACGCTTTTGATATGCTGCATTACATTTTCATATCTGTATTGTCGCTGCTTACTCTCTTGGAGATAATCTACTACTGGGTCTATATAGACGCAGTCAATCGGACTGTCTATCGCAATAAAAAAAAGCCTAAACAAACACCCGATACACTACCTATGGTGTCTGTGGCTATTTGCGCACGAGATGAAGCCGACAACCTCCGACGATTCTTGAAGAAAGTACTCACACAAGACTATCCCGACTACGAAGTAATTGTCGTTGACGATGAAAGCCAAGACGATACACGAACCGTCATCGAACAATTTCAACACGAATATCAACACCTTCGCTTTACTTTCGTACCCCACGAAGTACGCATACGCTCATCTAAAAAGTTGGCACTGACTTTGGCAGCCAAAGCAGCAAAAGGAGAATATTTATTACTCACCGATGCAGATTGCGTACCCGATAGCAAGTACTGGATACGGGAAATGGTGCAACAGTTTACATCAGGCACAGAAGTCGTATTGGGATATGGAGCGTATTTCGAACAAAAAACACTCATCAATCGTTTGATACAGTACGATACTTTGTTCTGCGCACTACAATATATGGGTATGGCTATTATGGGACAACCTTATATGGGCGTAGGACGAAACTTGGCATATAGTAAGGAGATGTTCTTTCGGGAGAAGGGATTTGCAGGCTTGTTGGGTATGCGCTCGGGAGACGATGATTTGTTCGTCAATAAAGTGGCACGCAAAGCAAATACCGCAGTGGCTGTATCAAAAGAGAGTATTACATGGTCCATCCCTAAAACAACCTTCTACGAATGGTTGCAACAGAAAAGACGACACTTGAGTGTATCACCCCAATATACCCCAACCACAAAACACCGACTTCTCTTCGAGCCAGTAATAAGAGGGCTGTTCTATGCGATGCTCATCCTTGTCTGCTTGCAACCTTATTGGTGGTGCTGGGCAACTGCGGCACTCTGCTTTGTCTTGCGCTATCTTACACAAATGCTTGTAATAAACCGCGCCGCACGACATTTCGCACAACGACGATTCTTCCTCGCATTCATTATATTCGATATTTATCTGCCAATTAACAATTTGGCACTAATATTGTTCAATACAATCAATAGAAAGAAACTTCAACAATGGTAAAGAATATGGAAGAGAACAAAATGCAAATAAATCTGCCGCCTGAGGTGGCTGATGGTATCTATGCAAACCTTGCAATCATCGCCCATTCATCTAACGAGTTTGTATTAGACTTCGTGCGAGTAGTACCGCAGGTGCAATCTGCCAATGTAAAATCGCGTATCATACTCAATCCGGAGAACGCTAAAAAACTGCTCTTTGCTCTACAAGACAACATCCATAAATACGAGCAGCAGTTTGGACAGATAAACATCAAACCCAGCCATGCTCCTAATGCAACGCCTATGTCTTTCGGCGGAGGAGAAGCATAATTACTCTATGAATGAATTACTAACGAAAAAATCAGAATACTATGAAAACTTTCCCTGCATCACAACTCATTATTAACGACGACGGCTCTGTATTCCACCTGCATCTAAAGCCGGAGTTCCTGTCCGACAAGGTTATTCTTGTAGGCGACCAGGATCGGGTCAATATGGTAGCCTCTTTCTTCGACGAAGGTTCCATCGAGTGTGATATTCAAAGCCGTGAATTCCATACCATAACAGGTAAGTACCACGGCAAACGAATATCTTGTATCTCTACTGGTATCGGTACCGACAACTGCGACATCGTAATGAACGAAATCGATGCTTTAGCCAATATAGATTTCACAACACGAACTGAAAAATCGCAGAAACGACAACTCGAAATAGTACGGGTAGGTACATGTGGTGCCATGCAAGATGATATCCCGTTGGGTAGTTTTTTAGTCTCCGTCAAATCCATAGGCTTCGATGGTGTCTTGGCTTTTTATGAAGACAGAGACAAAGTAGCGGACTTGGGATTTGAAAAGGCACTCGTCGATTACATACACTATCCTGCTAAAGCAGCAGTACCTTATGTGGTCAAAGCCAATGAGGAACTTGTAGAACGCATCGCTAAAGATGATATGTTACGCGGTTGTACTATCGCCGCCAATGGGTTCTATGGACCACAAGGGCGGGTACTCCGTGTCAATATCGCTGTACCGGACATCAACGAGCGTATATCCGACTTCCGATATGAGGGACAGCGAATAACCAACTACGAGATGGAAGGCTCATGCATTGCCGGTCTATCGCTCCACATGGGGCATAAGGCAATGACGGTATGCTGTGTTATAGCCCAACGCAAAGTAGAAGCGGCAAACACAGATTACAAACCTCGTATAAAAGAATTGGTCAAAACTGTGTTAGACCGTATCTAAACCAACCTAATAATAACAAAACAATACCATGCTTATGCGTAACCTAATTATTTGTACAATGATTGGAACAGCAACACTACTCTGTGCGTCCTGTCAAAAGAATGAACAGAACAATCAATTCAACTACAATGTGGATAAGTTCTACGATCTTGAAATCTTGCGTTATCAAGTACCGGGTTTTGAAGATTTAACGCTCAATCAAAAGATTCTCGCATACTACCTCTCAGAGGCAGCACTGCAAGGGCGGGATATTCTCTACGACCAAAATGGCAAGTACAATCTACGTATTCGCCGCACATTAGAGGATCTCTATCTAAACTACAACGGCGATAAAACACAAAACGAGTATCTACTCTTCGAGAAATATCTCAAACGCGTATGGTTCTCCAATGGTATCTATCACCATTACTCCGAAGATAAGTTTCTGCCAGAATTCTCACAAGAATGGTTCAACAACGCTTGCAAAGAGTCGAATGTTGTATGCCCATCGGAGATTATTCCCGTAATGTTCGATCCAACTATCCTGCCCAAACGAATGAATCAAGCAGATGGGCAAGACCTTGTACTCACCTCCGCAGGAAACTACTACGAAGGAGTAACACAAGCCGAAGCCGAAGCCTACTATGCTGCAAACAAAGACAATTCAGCAGAGCCGATATGGGTAGGGTTAAACGCTAAACTCGTAAAGGAGAACGGACAGATATTCGAGAAAACCTACAGGGTCGGCGGACTGTATGGCGAAGCATTGTCTAAAGTAAACGATTATTTGGAGAAAGCACTTCCCTATGCGGAAACTGAGGAGCAGAAGGCAGTTATCTCGAAACTCATTGACTATAACAATACTGGAGACTTGCACACATTTAACGACTACTGTATTGCTTGGGTCAAGGATATAGACAGCCGCATAGACTTTATTAACGGCTTCACAGAAACCTACTCAGACCCATTAGGCATCACCGGTACATGGGAGTCAATGGTTAATTTCAAAGACATCGAAGCCACCAAGCGTACCACAATCATCTCCGAAAATGCACAATGGTTCGAAGATAACTCTACCACCGATCCTAAGTTCAAGAAAGAAGAGGTCAAGGGTGTTAGTGCCAAGGTTATCACTGCTGTTATCCTCGCAGGTGACTGCTACCCAGCTACCCCAATAGGCATAAACTTACCCAACGCCAATTGGATACGCAAAGAATATGGCTCCAAATCAGTTACCATCGACAATCTAATGCACGCCTACAATGAAGCCGCCAAGGGTAATGGCTTTAACGAGGAATTTATGATTGACGACCATATTTGTAAGGAGTATGAACAGTATGGCTCTCTCTGTAGCGACCTGCATACCGACCTACACGAATGTGTCGGACATGGCTCAGGTAAACTCTTGCCGGGTGTCAGCAAGGATGCCCTTAAGGAACATGCCTCCACCATCGAGGAAGCACGCGCCGACCTCTTTGGACTCTACTATATGGCAGACCCTAAACTCGTAGAATTGGGACTTCTGCCTAATAATGAGGCGTATAAGTGCTACTACTACCAGCAGATGATGAATGGGCTCTTGACGCAACTCGTGCGCATCGAACCCGGTAAGAATATCGAAGAAGCACACATGCGCAACCGTCAACTCATCGCACAATGGGTGTTGCAACACGCCAACAACAACGAAGTCACTATCGTCGAGAAAGATGGTAAACACTTCCTGCAAATCAACGACTACGAAGGCGTACACCGCCTGTATGGCGAACTCTTGGCTGAAATTCAGCGTATCACATCGGAAGGCGATTACAATGCCGCCAAAGAGATGGTAGAGACCTATGCGGTCAAGGTCGATCCTGCTATTCACAACGAGATTCTCTCACGCTATGCCAAACTCAACCTTGCCCCGTACAAAGGCTTCGTCAATCCTGTCTATACCCCTGTATATGACGCTCAGGGCAATATAACAGACATCACAATCGACTACACCGAAGGCTACATAGAGCAGCACTTGCGCTATTCCCGCGACTATTCGTGGCTGCCATCTGTCAACAACTGATACGCGTGCATACTATCCATTTGCCCATATCAAAGTCCATTGCTAATCGTCTCCTCGTAAGGGCTGCCTTGCGAGGAGATGTGTTTCCTGTATTGCCAAAAAACAACCTGCCTCACGATGTTGTACTGTTGCGCGATGCCATTTCTAAGCCCAAGAAATATATCAATGTGGACAATTGTGGCACTGCCATGCGTTTCCTGACTGCCTATTATGCGCAGAAAATAGGAGCATACATCCTGCTCGATGGAAACGGGCGTATGCGGCAACGCCCCATAGGACAACTCGTCGATGCACTTCGCCAGATGGGTGCCGACATTGAGTATGCAGGTGCCGAAGGCTATCCTCCCTTGCGCATACGAGGCCGACAACTGCATGGTACCATCTTGCAAATAACGCAAACCGAGAGTACTCAGTTCTTGTCAGCACTTTTGTTAATCCAAGAACGGATACAGGGCGAACTGCACTTGCAGACCGATATAACCTCCCCTTATATCACAATGACCGAACAAGTCCTGCAGGGCAATGTATCACTGGAATACGATTGGTCTTCCGCTGCTTTTTGGTACGAGTATGTGGCTCTCCACAAAGGCACAACAATCCTTCTGCACCACCTCACCCTTTCGACCATACAAGGCGATGCAATCGTTGCCGAATTGTTCAAGCACTTCGGAGTTCTTACCCAAGAAACATCCAAAGGGGTCCTGCTTTCGCAAACCTTCCCGCCAACCACCGCCCCCCTTACTATCGATTTCTCCCATTGTCCCGACCTCTATCCCGCCGTCTTTGTCACCGCCCTCCGATTGGGCGTAACATTGCATCCTGTTGGTACAGAACGACTTGCCTACAAAGAGTCCAACCGATTGACTGTATTCAACGCCTTGAAACCCGATACACACTACTATCCTTCCGCCCACGACCACCGTATAGCAATGGCACTTTTGGCTGCCGACATCCAAACCGACGACATCGAATGTATCGCCAAGTCCTATCCTGACTTCTATCATCAGTTATGCACATTGAAATCATCATCCCACGCAGAGGAATCAACGACGATGGCTTAGGCAAAAAACACGCCCTTGCTAAACTCATCGCTGCCTCCACAGCCGACTATGTATGGCTGCAGGACGATGATATTGTCCCCCCACCTGCCACCGAAGAAGAAATATCAGAGTATCTCCACAATGCCGACCTGCTCATCTTGCCCCTCCGTATGGAGTCCGAGAACCAATATCCATCTCTACTCGAACGCTTGCAAATAGCAGAGTATGCGGCAATCCAACAACTCACCGTCGAATCTGCCTTGCGCGCTCATCCTGTGATGTGCAGCGGTGCGAACATGATAGTTCGAAGGCAGTCTTGGTTGGAGTCCTACAAAGACTTGCATCTCTCTATCCGTAGCGGCGACGATATGTTCCTCTTGGAATCATTCAAACGGAGGGGACTGACCATCTCTGTTGCCGATACCCCTCGTCTCACAGCCATCGTGCGACCGATTGCCTCTTTTCGTGCTTTCTTCAGGCAACGGATGCGATGGGCTGGCAAAGCCCCGCACTATACCGACAGGGACATCCGTCGCTGCGGATTCTATGTCACATTTGCCAACCTCCTGCAGATACTCTGTCCTGTCATCTTGCTCGTCAAGTTCCCGCTCGAATATCGTCTCATCAAAAAACGGGACCCGAACATTTCCTTCGGCATAGCATTCCTTCTGGAACTGCTCTATCCTTTCTATATATTTCTTTCGCTTATAGGAGGACTGTTCCGCCGCCAATGGTAGGGACACAAACAAACCCCTTCTTTATCTCTTGCCTCCAAAAGAATAAAGAAGGGGTATCTTGTACGCCTTACGCTGTGCGCAAGCCGTTCCTACTCTGCCTCGCCGCTCTCAGGTTGGGCTGCTGGAGCATCCTCGCCGAATCCCTGAATAGGTACTGCGGCTTCGGCTGCCTCTTGTGCTTGCTCCGAAATAGCAGAACGATTGCTATCTACAACGGTGCTGCCACGATGTACGCCTACGGCAATGACAGACAATACGGCAATAATGGCAATAAGAGTCCAAGTGGACTTCTCAAGAAAATCGGTGGTCTTTCTCACACCCATCACTTGGTTGCCGCTTCCAAAACCTGCTGCCAAGCCTCCACCCTTCGAGTTCTGTACCAACACCAAAAGGGTAATCAAGATGGCGGCGATGACGATAATAATTGTCAGTAAAATATACATATATCTTCAGTATTTATAGTTTATCTATTTCTGTTGCTTCTCCTGTAAGGCAATCCCCTTTTCAAGGAAAGCAATTTGGTCTGCAAAGTAACTACTTTTTTTTGGATTGTGCAAATGCAAGGTGCGTAATATTTCCAATGCCGTATAGTAGTCGTGCTTTTGTATGCATTCGCGGGCATATTCCTCCGTCATCACAACTGCCTTCTCTGTCCGTTTGGGTCTTTGTGCGGCAGGCGTCTGGGGTGTACGGGTGTGTTGTAGATAAGCCAAACGGGCTTCTTGAAACTTCAGTGCAAGCGAATGGAACGACTCTCCCGTCTGCGCTGCTTTTGCCTCCAATTGTTCTATAAACGAGAAATAATCGTTGCTGTAACTGTTAACCTGACGGATAACCTCTTTGGGGTGCAACAAGAAGTATAACTGTTCATTGCTATGCGCATACAATACCGTCTTCGGCAGTTCTGCACTGTAATTCGTGTTGTGCGAACGGTGAAGTGCCTTCAGCAACAACATCCTCGCACTACTGCAATAAGGGGCGTAACCTAACAGCGCACGAAGGTCGTCTATCGCACTCTCATCCACTGTCTCCGGACTCTCAAGCAAGGATAAATACTCTTCTATTGTCATACGCCTACCACTTCGCCACCGTATCGTTGTAGATATTCTCCGCTATCTCTTGTATCATAATGCTGCACAACTCGTCCTGCACATCATTCAGCATACGCGATGAATCAAAAGTCTGAAAAGCGGAGTAGTTCTTCTCAAAACTCTCCTCTGGGTTTGTATTATTCGTAAAACGCACCCGCACTGTCATCGTCAACTTCGTCTCTGCCGAGTACGAGTCGGCGGCAATGGCTAAAGGTGTCAACTGATAATCTGTTATCTCGCCCTCCAACTCCAAATCGCCGCCCTTGCGCAATATCTGCAACCGTGTCTGCTTGGTGAATATATCACGAATACCTTCCGTCAAGTCACTCGCAAGGGTAGGGTTGATTAACGCTGCCTGATTCGGAAAATCGGCAATAGATATCGAGTGCGTCTTCGTGTAATCAATACTTGCACCGCTGAACTTATATGTCACGGTGCAACTTGCCGGCAGCATCACTGCCAACAGAACCACCAATGCAACGCCTAAAGTTTTCCGATGCTTTCCCGTCATAAATTGTATTCTTTTATCTTCCTGTAAAGTGTCCGCTCCGACATACCTATCTCCTTGCAAGCCGCCTTCCGGCTCCCGTTGTTGTGCCTTAAAGCACGACGGATAGCCTCTTTCTCCATCTGTTGAATACGGGTCAAACCCTCATCTTCTGCACTCACTTCTTCGGCTGGCTGATACTGCTCCTCGTTAATCGTCTTGTCCGATTTCCGAAGAATGGGCGTCACGCTTGGCTGCTCTTCTGCAATCGGACTGCTGCCCACCGCCTGTTGCGGAGCATGGTCAACCCTATTCAGGTTAGCCACCTCTTGTTTCAGGTGGTCTAACTCTTTCTTCATGTCAAACAACACCTTGTACAGTATCTCACGCTCCGTCGCAAAATTGTCGTTCCCGCCTTGCGTCGGCTTCAGCATCAACGACTTGCCTATCTCCTCTACAGGAAGATACTGCTGCAATACACTCGCAGGAATTTCTCTGCGCTGCTCCAATACACATATCTGCTCGGCAATATTCTTCAACTGTCGGATGTTACCACGGAAATAATAACTCATCAGTAGTTGTTTGGCATCATCCGTTAACCGCAACGATGGCATACGGTAACGCTCTGTGCAGTCCGACGCAAACTTGCGGAACAACAACGGAATATCCTCCTTGCGCTCACGCAAGGCAGGCACATGAATACTGATGGTCGAAAGACGGTAATACAGATCCTCTCTGAATCGACCAGAGGCGATGGCGTCTTGCATGTTCAGATTGGTTGCAGCCACCACACGGACATCCGTCTTCTGCGGTTGCGACGACCCCACTCTGATGAACTCTCCCGTTTCCAACACGCGCAACAGACGGACCTGTGTCTCAAGTGGCAACTCGCCTACCTCGTCCAGAAAAATGGTACCGCCGTTCGCTTCCTCAAAATAACCCTTGTGGTCATTCACCGCTCCCGTAAACGAACCCTTCACATGACCAAACAACTCGCTGTCGATTGTGCCGTTAGGGATGGCACCACAGTTGATGGCTATATAGGGCTGATGCTTGCGGGTGCTGTACTGATGAACAATCTTCGGAAAATGTTCCTTTCCCACACCGCTCTCACCCGTAATAAGAATCGAGTAGTCTGTGGGAGCCACCTGATATGCGCGCTCTATCGCACGATTCAGACCCTCTGCATTGCCAATGATGCCAAAACGCAGTTTTATCTCTTGTAGTCGCTCCGATGATAGCATAGTATAAGATGTTTAAGTCGTTTATCGCCTTTTCAACTGCAAAGATAGTAAAAAAATACGAATAACGATATTTTATCGTTTAATCTACCATCCAAAATCTGCTCTTTTCCCTCCTGAAATGATAAAAATAGCAGGGCAAATCGCATGGAATATCTTAATGCCGAAAAAGCCCTGCACAACCGCCTTCCTTCCCGATATATCACGACTCCCCTCCGCCAAGCCCCGTCATTCCTATGTATTTCGAAGGTTTTATATACGATCTATATAGGATGAATATAGGACGAATATAGGAAGACCGTACAAACGACCTGCAAAACACCCACAAACCACCTCTCTCCGCACATTAATCATTAACTCTTAATTCTTAAATTACAATAACCCCTTGCTGCGCTTATAATGGTTCATTACTGCGTTTTTGCTCACCGTAGAGTCATAGCGTGCTATGGCTCTCTTCCCTCCACCACTCTCAACACTCAACTTAAAACACACTGGGGACGCGGGAGCCCCGCCTGCGGACAACCCATCACGCTTGCTCTAATTCCCTTGGATAATTCCACATTCTCAACCCTCACCGCCTTTCTACTCTCCACGCCTATCAATATCTCCAAATAATCCCTCTCTTCGCAATACGGAGCATAGCACCAAACTGATTGCCAAACTGATTGCCGAAGTCTGCTGCAAGCGACAACGACATCTCCAAACCCCATGCTTTCTCAAAGCATTTGCTTACCTCCAACAACACTGCCGTGTTATTCGAATACAAGGGTGCTTTATATTGACCGTAATTGCGGCTATACGATGCCATCAGACGATAACGCCAACCATATATATCACCCGTAAAACCTGCATAATGCGTACGAACTCGGTTGTTAAGTGTCTGTGTCGAACCGTCTGCGTTGTAGATAGGACTCGTAATATAGGGTGTACCTATGCTGCGCATAAAATAATTCCAACCATTCTGATAGATACTGTTGCAAAAATACGAGTCATTACCTCCGTACACAAATCCATCTCTGTCATGATATGGACCCGACTGGTCTGTAGTATTCAAATACTCGTATGTGAAGCCGTTAATAAAAGGCCACGCCGATTGAGCAATATGCAATCCCCATAACCCGTCTGGACGATTCATTGTCTGTGAAATAAAGCGCACAGGACCATCTTCGAATATCGCTTGCCAGTACGCCGTTGCAGTCCACTCCTCTCCTTTAAGGTCAACCGACAGTATTTGCCAACCTATATGATTGCCCTGCGCATTAATCAGGTCATTTGCCATACTGCCACCCGATTTAGCCAAGATGGCATGACCAAAATCTTTCCAACCGTTTCCTAAATCACCATAAACAGGCGAATAACCTCCCCACTGGGCAACATGATGGAACTCGTAAGATACATTGATAGGCAAATTACCCAACAACCTTGCTCCCACAAAAGCATGATGTAGGTAACTCTTGCTGACATACACATTATCAGCAAACCATCCGTGTGTAATACCGCCCTTTATCTCTACAAAGCCATATAGACCGGGAAATGCAGTATATCGGTCAATGCCTATGCTAATACGTGGAATAGGGTGGGCATTCGTGGAAAACAGCATACCCCCTGTACTCAGATTAGGATCTTGAGGACCCAACAAATAAGGCGTAATACCTGCTGTAATATCAATCACATATAGCCGCACATGAGCATAGAGTTGATTGAAATAACAGGTCATCGAACGGTTGTCTATACGACCAGACCAGTCAATCGCAAAATCATAATCATACCAACGATGCGGACGGGTAGCACGCTTACCGATACATACTGACACATTGCCTGAATACTGCTCGGCTGATATATCCCCATTACGATTCGACTGTAATAGAAATGGCGCATAACGACCTGTCGATGCCAAACCTGACAGGGCAAAACCATATTGCAGAGTGTCTTCTTCTATATCTGGATCATCCATCGGCAACGGCCAAAAGTCCCATGCATAACTATTCACCATACACAGACAAAGAAAAGATACTATAAGCAGAAACCTATTCTTCAAAACAATACAAACTGTTAAGTACCTTCCCGCTACGAGTCTCCCCGCCACCAGCATAAACACGCTCACCTATCGTAAATGCAACAGGCTCTATCACTCCACCGCAAGGCAACGCTGTACAATAAGTCCATGTACCTGTCGCAATCGAATAACGCAGCACCTCACTGTAATAGTGCAAGGTAGTCAGTGTACCACCAAACCGTTGCCCGCCAAATAGATAAACATACTTGCTGTTACCCGACGACGCTGCACTGTCCCTGCCTTTATCTGGCAACGAGGTAAGGCGTACAAAACGAGATTGTTGAGGGATATATTCATACCACTGGTTCGAACTTTCTATCGTAAAACCTGTTCCCATAAAATACCGACCACCCGCCGTAGCACCTACAGGCGAGAATACTGCCGTAGGTATTCCCAAACGCGAGATACTCTGTTGCTCCCATACCGAATCCCGCAGCGTATAACAAAACATACTCCTTGTATGATTACCATTGTAACCAAACCCCGTATAAACATGTTCCGAGTCGCAAAAACAGATGCAGCCGTTAGTCTCGTTGTTCAAATAGTCGGGCAAGCGTTTCCACTCGTTCGTCGCAGGAACATACTGCCAGAAATCTTGCAAGTAGCAAGAATCTACATACACCCTACCTTCGCTGAAACCAAGTCCTACATACACCGTATCTCTTATCACGCAAGCAATCGCATTCACACGAGGTTTCAGCGGTGTATCTCCCAACTCCGTCCAACTGTCATCGGTCGGGTTATACTTGCACAAACTGTTCAAATAAGTACCGTCTTGCTGCCTCCCGCCAAAGATATAGGCCTCTCCATTGCATACAAATACAGTGGCAGCAGCACGACCTTCCGGCATACTGCTACATTCCTTCACATTAACATCTTCGGTAATGACACCGTTGCACCCGCAAAGAACAAGTAAAAGAAGACAAGGAAATAATATGTATAGGAAATGTCTCAGAGTATCGATTCTGCTTTAGTCTTTTTCTTAAGTTCAAAGTCACGACCTAAATAGTTCTTACGAACGGTAGGGTTCGCTGCCAACTCCTCCGGAGTACCATGAAACAATATCTTCCCCTCAAACAGTAAATAGGCGCGGTCAGTAATCATAAGAGTCTCATCTACATTGTGGTCAGTAATAAGGATACCTATATTTTTATCCTTCAATCGCCATACAACATCCTGTATTTCCTGCACCGCAATAGGATCAACACCTGCAAATGGCTCGTCCAACATAACAAAACGGGGTTCTATAGCCAAGCAGCGGGCAATCTCCGTACGCCTTCGTTCGCCACCCGACAGACGGTCGCCCAAGTTCTTGCGGACATGGCTCAGATTAAACTCCTTGATAAGTTCCTCCAATTTCTCACGCTGATACTCTTTCGAAAACTTGGTCATCTCCAACACGGCAAGTATATTATCCTCCACCGATAATTTACGGAATACACTTGCTTCCTGAGGCAAATAACCGATACCACACTTGGCACGCTTGTACATAGGGTAGGTGGTAATATCTTTATCATCGAGGAATATACGACCCTCGTTCGGAGTAATAAGCCCCGTTGTCATATAGAAGGTGGTAGTTTTCCCCGCCCCGTTAGGACCCAATAAACCCACTATCTCCCCTTGATGTAGTTCAATCGACACATCATTCACAACCGTACGCTTACCATATTTCTTTACTAAGTGTTCGGTGCGTAATACAATACTGTCATCCATATACTTGCTATTAAACAGAACGGTTCAATCTCTTGCCGCTATTGCTATCGCCAACCTGCCTCCTTCCTGCTGCAGCACAGGCATATTCGTCATTTATTGTCAATGGCTTGCTCCCGTATATCCACTTCCACAGGGCAATGATCCGAGTGTACTGCATCCGTCAAGATACTTGCTCCCACAAGCCTGTCACGAAGCGTACTCGATACCCAGTGGTAGTCTATACGCCAACCCGCATTACGAGACCTCGATGCAAAACGATAACTCCACCACGAATACTTCTCCGACGATTGGTCGAACACCCTGAATGAGTCTATCATACCCGACTGCTGCAACCTGTCCAGCCACTCCCTCTCTTCTGGCAGAAAACCAGATACCCCCACCTGTCGTTCTGGGTGGTTAATATCTATCGGCTTATGACAAATATTATAGTCCCCGCATACAATCACATTCTCACGCTCTTTGCGCAAATCATCAAGATACAGCAGAAAATCCTCAAGAAAAGCCATCTTATAGGTCTGTCGTTCCCCTCCTGTAGTACCCGAAGGCACATATACACAAACGATGGTTATATCCCCGAAGTCTGCACGAAGCACTCGCCCCTCTGCATCATACTTCTCAATACCCATACCTGCCACTACCTTGTCCGCTGCTCGCTTGGAGAATATACCAACTCCGCTGTATCCTCTCTTCTCGGCCGAATGTAGATAAGTATGATAACCTGCCAACGCAAACCGTTCCGTGTCAATCTGTTCTGGCTGCGCTTTACTTTCTTGTATGCAAAATACATCAGGATTGGCCGCATCCAGCCAGTCCATTAGTCCTTTGCTTATGGCTGCACGAATGCCGTTCAGATTGTAGGATATAACTTTCATCGTACAAACATCTTCCTTGTTCGCTTGTTCGTGCAAACAATATAGTACCCCTGAGGCAGTTGTGTCATCTCTGTCGTGCTTTGTAGTTGTCCCATGATGTTGTATATCGCCACCACGCGTTCTTCCTGCTCAAATATATTCTCCGTCGCAAGGTCAAGCGAATCACCGCCTCCCATGAAGTCAAAAACGATTATGTTGCTCCCGTCCACCTCTATCTCTTTGATGTTCGTGATCGGATACTCCGTATAGGGGGTGTAAGAGGTGGCTCCGTTCGGGAACAGATCCGATGGCTTACCCAGTGAATAGTCCGGTGCCTTACCGTTAGCCTCAATAAGATCCACTCGCTGATTCGATGCGACATTGTTAACTGTGTTGTTGTTCCAATAGGTATAATTGTAGTTAACCTTCGTCAGCATCATTCCATGCCCTGGTATATAGGCATCATATCCCACCAACTGCCTGTTCTCCAACATGTAGAACTCGCTCGGATTGGGGTCATTACCCGTCAAGTTACTCTCTCCTGTAGAAGTAATAATGCAAGCATTACGCGATTGGTTAATCTCGTTCAACACCACAGTCTTCGGACTGTTCAGTACAACAGGCGTCAGCCATCCCAAGAAGAAACGCTCGTACGCCGAATAAGCAGGAGGCGTACGCCCGTCATTGTTATAGGGACCATAGTCCATAACATCCCATGAACCCATAGTCTTATGGGTTAAGTTCGAAGATCCAGTATAGTATAGGTCCGGTAACCCTAACACATGACCAAACTCATGGCAGAAGGTGCTTATACCAGCACGATTATTCCCACTCACTGTCAGTTCCGCACCGCATGCATACACATTCACCACCTTCCCGTCAAGCACGATATTCTCAAGCCCCTTAACTTCTGACTGATGAGGCCATATTTGGTTTGCGACTTCGGTTTCGGCCTGCCCATATCCCGCGTAGTAGAAGTACACGAAATCAACTTCACCGTCATTGTCATTGTCGTACTGTGAAAAGTCAACCCCGGCAGCATCCGCCAACTCACAGGCTTCACGCACCATCTCATGCACATTGACATCAGTATTGTAGTAGGTATCTTTTCCGTAATACGCCCAACCATTGCTCACAGTTACCGGTCCCACTACATCAAACTGAGGCTGATACTGACCGAACGATTGTGCCGAGAAGTAATCCCGCACGCAACCCGATACACCGGCATAAGAGTATCCCGAGTCGTTGAACATGGCGTCCATCGCATCACGCGTATTCTCCGCTTGAAACTCCTTGTCGTTGAAGTTCACAAGAATAACCAAACCCCTTGGAGCGATGTTCAAAGGATACGCCTTCTGCGTAATAAAACGCTTGTCGGCCATTCGCCTCTGCATAATCTCTTCATCCGTCAGTGCTTCAATCGTGTCTAACTCTTGCGCTTCATTAACTCGCACCCATGTCCCGTCTTCTGTGGTTAAATAGTGAAAGAACTCATCACCATGAGGATAAAGAGTTACCGTACTGTTGTCCGCAAGACGCACTTCTATAGGCTCTCTGCGTGCAGGAACGGCCATCGCAAACATCGTGGTCGCAACGAATAGCGCAACCGGAATAATCTTCTTCATATCATTTAATTTAATATCATTTTTCTTCTGTATAGGGCTTATAGGGCTGCGGAATATATTTCTCTATATAGCGTCGTTCGCAGCGCGTCCTGTCCTCTTCGTTATGTGCTATGCGGTTCGTGACAATAATTGTGCCATCTTTTCTCTCTTTCGCATAACAGTAATACCCTTTGCGGTTCGTCCTGATTAGATAACCATCCAAAGTAGTAGTGCAATGATGTCGCTCGTCGCCGTGAAGACGAACAACAAGCGTATCGCCGTTCGGCTGTATCTGCTCAATCGGAGTACGGATCGCAGGTATCCGCTGAGGCTTGTTCTGACCCAAAGCACTGCCCGTACCTGTCACGAGCAATACCAAACAGAGTAAAAAAAGTTGCTTTTTCATAATATTCTTCATAAAATATCTTTTCCTTTTCCCCTTACGGTCGTGCCGTAACGGCTTGTCTCACTTTCTTGTAGAGATCCGACGCAAACACAAAATCCTGTAGTTTCTCGTTCTCTGCGGTAAATATCTCGCTGCGGCTTCCCTGCCACTCTTTCTTTCCTTCCGAAAGAAACACAATATTGTCGCCTATCTCCATAATCGAGTTCATATCATGCGAGTTGATGATGGTGCATATATGATACTCTTCCGTTATTTCCTTTATCAGACGGTCTATCACCAAACTCGTCTTCGGGTCAAGACCCGAGTTAGGCTCGTCGCAGAACAAATAGCGGGGATTCATCGAGATGGCTCGGGCAATCGCCACACGCTTCTGCATCCCACCCGAAATCTCCGACGGCATCAGATGATACGCCCTCGAATCTATGTTCACACGCTGCAGACAGAAAATGGCACGCTCCTCCTTCTCCTTGTTCGTCATCGATGAGAACATCTCCAGCGGATAAAGCACATTCTCCAGCACCGTCTGCGAATCAAACAGTGCCGAACCCTGAAACAGCATCCCCACTTCCCGACGGAGCAAACGAACCTCTTTCTCTTTCATATCGGGCATGTTCCTGCCGTCGTACTCTATCCGTCCGCTGTCAACCGAATGCAGACCGATAACGCTTTTCATAAGCACAGTCTTCCCAGAACCCGACTGTCCGATGATCATATTTACCTGCCCGTCTGCAAACGAGGTGGTGATATTCTCCAGCACCGTTACGCCGTCGAACGACTTACACACATTGTCAATCGTAATCATATCAGTTGAGCATTAGGTTCGTTAGGAGCAGATTAAAGAACAAGATTAGGATACTGCTGTTTACCACTGCATTCGTGCTGGCTTTACCCACCTCAAGCGCACCGCCGTAGGCATAATAACCGTAATACGATGCCACTGAGGTAATCAAAAACGCAAACACAAGCGATTTAATGATCGCATACCACACATAAAACGGTACAAAGGCATACTGTATGCCTATCAGATAGTCAGCCACCGTGATAACATCCGAAAACAACCCCACACAATACCCGCCTATCAGTCCTATGGCCATCGAAATAACCACCAATATAGGCATCATCAGCACAAAGGCTATAATCTTGGGAAGAATAAGATAGTTCGCCGAATTCACACCCATTATCTCAAGCGCATCTATCTGTTCCGTGATGCGCATCGTACCGATCTCCGAAGCAATGTTGCTCCCAACTTTTCCCGCAAGGATAAGGCACATAATCGTCGAAGAGAACTCCAGCAGCAATGTGTCGCGCGTCACCAAACCCGTCGTGTAAGTAGGCAGAAGCGGATTCGAGGTATTCAACTTCGTCTGAATGGTCATGATCGCACCGATAAAAATTGAGATAATCACCACGATAGGCAATGACTGAATACCTTGTTTCTCCAATTCCTTCGACAACTGCCGGAAAAACATGTTCCAACGGTCGGGCAGTCGGAACACACGCCCCATCAAGAGGGTGTATTCCCCTATATGTTGAAAAAAGCGTCTCATAGGCATAAATACTTTGCCCGCAAAGGTACAATTTTTTTTCCTGCTATACAAAACCTTCTTACCGTCACCCTGCCACCCTCCTGCCACTCTACATACAAACCATTAATCTTTCCACCTCGTTTCTTAATCGAAGAATTCCCCCTCCCTCCCCCCTTTTTCTCCCTGTCCTCCCTCCCAATTCCCCGTTCCCTCCCGCCTCCCCTCCGCCAACCCCACTGTTTACTACCACTTTCAAACGATTTATATAGGATCTATATAGGACGAATATAGGATCTATATAGGACGAATATCGAAAGACCATCCCAACCACCTCCAATCCCCCTACCAACCACCCCTCTCCGCCTATTTATCATTAACTCTTAATTCTTAAATTACAATAACTCTTTACTACGCTTATAATGGTTCAAGCAAAAGAAATGAAGAACACCGTCCTATGCCTCTCATCCCTCAATAACTCTCAACATAAACCACACTGGGGACGCGGGCGCCTCGCCTGCGAACAAACCACCATGCCCACCCATTGTTCATGCAAAAGAAATGAAGAACACCGTCCTATGCCTCTCATCCCCTCCTCCAACCCCCTATATCCCCTAGATTTCCTAAATTTCCTACTTCCTCTACCAACCTCCTCCCCTCCCCCCTCATAAACCCACATAAAAAAAGAGGTTGCCCAATACCAATTAGGCAACCTCTTCCAATCTATCAATAAACTCTACTTTACTATATTCCCCAATGTATTATATAGCACACCGTCTTTCTCTATCACAACTTGCCCGTTTACAATGCGCTTCACTATCTTCACTTCAACACCGGCATCATCCACTCCTGTCGGAGTCGTTACTGGCACCAATTTGATCTTCGTGAAACCACCGTCACCATTATTTCCATTGCTCTCTATTGCCAACAGATTGACACTTGCGCTGTTCAGTGCAATGGTAATGCTCTCACCACTTTTCGCCGTTTTTGTAACGCTCGTATTCTCTACATTGTTCACATATATCTTTACTCCTCGCTCTCCTCCAGAGCCTGAAGTCAGCACCACTTCTTTAGCGGCAGGCAATGCCATATATATGCGTGAACGACCTTCCGAAACACGACGATTGCTATTATCTTCTACTTCTTTCGAGAATTTCCAACCCTTACCACTATCCCATCCATAAGGAGCAAATATATAAGTCTCTGTGCTGTCAAATGTAACCTCTACATCGTATGCTAATTCTGCAATAGGCAGTTCTACGGCTGTAATTGTATAGTCCAATGTTGTATTATCCTCGCCCGTCACAGTAATCTTGTCCTCACCTTGTACATAAGTAGAACCTTCATTCACTTTAATGCTGTTGATAGTGGGAACTGCAGTACCTGCTATATACGGGAACCTCAATGTACCCGCACTCTCTACTGCTGCACCCTTTGCACCATTACTAAACACAACTTCGCTCAATACCTTTGGAGCCTGAGCCATACTGAAGGCAATCGAATATGTTTTCTTGGTAACACCATCCTGTGCCGTCACAACTACAGTAGCAGTACCTGGCAACGCAGTAATATCACTAATGACCTTCGAAGCATTCTCGTCGTTAAGAGTTGCAGTCACCTTAGGCAGTTCAGGAGTTTTAGCATACTCCAACTGATAAGCATACTCAAGTGAATCTGCCTTAAAGCCGGAAATAACCTTTCCATTTACCATCAAGGCACTCAGAGTAGCGTCAGTGCTTTCTGTCGCTGCAACACTAAAGTTAACCGTATAAGTCTTGGTGGTCAAACCATCTCCTGCTGTCACAACAATGGTCGTCGCACCAGGCAGCGCAGTCGCAGATGTTACCGCTACATTGGCGTTAGGCAATGTAGCAGCAGCAGCAACGGTAGGAACGGCAGTCGTACCAAATGGCAACTCTACATTATAAGTCAATGTCTCTGCAGCAAAGTCCTCTATCGCCTCACCATCTACAGTAATAGACTTCAAAGTAGCAATATCTGTAGCAAGCGGGGTAGTTGTAATCTTAAAACGATAAACATACACAGTACTACCTTCTCCATAATCTACATCGTTGTATTTCACTTTACGATAGATACGAACAGATTGTGTATTCGCAGGTACGGTAAACACTCTTGCTGCATCAGTAGAGTCTTTGGAAATAGATAATTGTTCTTCTACGCCAATGATTTCGTTCTTATCAAATGGAGCCGCAGAGCAATATAGTACAACATATCGTCTCCCCACACCCTCACTATTGGTAGAAGCAGATAATTCAAGTCCACTGATTAGTTCAGCCGGACTACTGATTTCAATGAATGCAGTATCTATGTTATTATTGGCAGAGTTACCTATTTTAGCACCAAAATACTTTACCTTTTTATTATTCCACATCTGTTTTTCTTGAACATCAAAGCGAGAGTCACATTTGATTGTAACCGAACTCCCTGTAAAGGTATAAGGAAGGCTAAATTTATTATTACCTTCTAATGTGTACTCAGCAGCCATCGCACTCCCTGCAAACATTGCTGCAAGAGCCAATGCAAATAGTTTTAGTTTTCTCATATCGTTGTTCTTTTTTACGGCTTAGTCACCTAAACCAAGGTTAATAAAGATTGTTATTTATGCTATATCTATGCTGTAAAGACATTCTTTCACGCTGCAAAAATACGGCGACCAAATGACTATAGTGTGCATTATTTGGTACTTAAAGGCAAAGAATTGACAGAGAACATACTCCACCCTCACTCAATCGACACCTCACCCACACTCCCCCGCAACATCTATTGTGTATCTTTAAGAAAATTATATTACCTTTGCGGGGTAAAATCATTGTTATGAACAAACCAAAACCATTTATCCCACTCCGAACACTATTGTTCCTTCTATTCCTATGCACTGTCACAAACTCGGCTGCAGCATTGGATCGTGAAGAGCAAACCGCACTACGCAATGAATTGCGCATAGGGTGGGGCGACATGATGTATGAGACTTCCGTATATCACACCAACCCTCTAACAGGCAACTACCGCTATACAGGGCATCTGTTTGCTGAGTACCAGCGTACTCTTACATATTGGTGTGCTGTGGGCTTCCAACTTGACTATGAACAAGTATGGTGGAACAAGCGCCCAAGTGTCTCGTCCGAATATACCGCAAAAGAGTATTTCTACAACCTCTCACTACTGCCCACTCTACGGTTTACCTACTTCTTCCATCCCTATGTCAATCTGTATTCATCCCTCAACATAGGCTTGCTCGTCAATGCAGGCACCGAACAAGATATGAAAGGGCGTCATACTGCCTGCGCTCCTGCATTCGGCATCACGGCATTAGGCGTCAAAGTAGGAAACAAACATATCTTTGCTACCATCGAGATAGGAGGACTAAGCGCACTGACAGGCAAGAACTATATTTACATGGTCGGCTCTCGTATATTCACCGCCTCTATAGGCTGCAATTTCTAATCAACTTATGAAACATAAATCGATACTACTCTGCTTACTCGTCTTCCTGCTGACGGCTTGCATACAAAATACTCCGGAGTATGTTGACTTCTCCAAATACAAAGGGCAAAACAATCAGTTTATACCCCTCCGTGAAACAATATCCGATATTCAGGAAGAGCAACCTTGGAACAACATCGAAGACTATTCCACCCTCGACACTACGACAAACACAATGCGACGCACCTCGCCCCGTACCGTAACCGATGTCGCTCGCAGTTTTCTTGAAGCCATGCTCACCTACAAAGTACACCAGGTAGCAGGCACCTACCGCAGTGTAGATGTACACGGCGATTCCCTCACCGTATCCGGTAAATTCTTCTACCCTGAGAATGGCGTCATAAAAAACTTGATGATAGTATCTCACTACACCATAGGAGCCAACCACGAAGCACCCTCCGAAACATTCAGCATAGAGGGACTATATGCCGGAATGGGCTATGGAGTATTGATGGCAGACTACATAGGCTATGGTATCACAGTCGATAGCGTTCACCCCTACCTCCAAGCCGAAACCACAGCACATAATGTCATCGATATGGCAATCGCCATCCGCCCTTTCATCGCCGAACGGGGACTGAAGGTGCAATCTGACTCGGTCATCCTCTTGGGCTATTCGCAAGGTGGTGCGGCCACTCTTCATGTAATGCGTGTATTGGAGAACTCCAAAACTTTCAAGGACCTATTTGCTATCAAAAAGGTATATGCTGGCGCAGGTCCCTATGACATAGCGCAAACCTACGACTACTGTGTCAAAATAGACAAGACAGGAATACCTTGCGCCATACCACTAATCATACAGGGAATGAGTTTGGGAATGGATAAACCGTTAGACATGGCATTTTTCTTCAAGGAACCACTATTAACCAACTATCCTGACTGGATCAACTCAAAACGATATACAGTCAATCAAATGTCCAAACTCATCGGCGTAACGCACCTGAGCGACATCCTCACAGCCAACGGCACCGACCGTACCAAACGCGAAACAGCACGCTTCTATGCAGAACTCTCAAGCAATAGCGTGCCGAAAGACTTTATACCCAAAGCCCCACTCTATATGTTCCATTCCGAAGACGACGAGACGGTACCTTTCATCAACTCACAGATAATGCAGCGACAGTTCCGCGAGAAAAATAGTTCCGTAGAGTATAACTTCGGGCATTATGGCAGTCACATGAAGGGAGCAATCGTCTTCCTCAAGGCTGTCGCAAAAGACTTGAAGAAATAAGGGCGTTGTAATAGAATAATGTAACGATTAAATGACTTGGTTATGAAAAAACAAACAACCATACTATCCCTCCTCTTGTCTGTGCTTTTGTCTGCCTGCTCCTCTTTTACGGTTGACGAAAACACTCTGATCCTGAAAGTAAGCCGTGTCCGTTCTACTAAGGTGTGGCTCGAAATCTACCCGCAAACCAACGAGTTCTACTATGTTTACGACTTCGTAAAGGTCGAAGAATACGAACAATACAGCAGCGACAGGCGTTTCATCGAACATCATTTCAAAGACCTGCAATCTATCACCGACGAAATAAACGATTTCCTCGAAGAAGCAGGCTACCAACCCACAACATTGGAAGAACTCTGCTTCTATCGGGGGGCTGCCGGGCATATCTTGGACTATCTCCAACCTGAAACCGACTATTATGTGTTTGCCTACTGCATAAACTCCAAGAATAAACCTATCTACACACTCCTGAAAACACCCTTCACCACCAGCTCAAAACCAGCATCCGACATCACTTTCCAAGTAGAAATGGCCGATCGCGACACCGTTCGTATTACGCCCTCCAACAACGACTCCTACTTTTGGGACATTGTGTCCAAACCTTCCGTTTACGCCTACTACGAATTACCCATGACTGACACCACCGACTACGATTATTTGTTGGCTGACATCTGGTTCAATGGAGTACTCGACCTCAACTATGAGTGGGGCTTCGAGATTACCGACAACGGTATAATCGAGATAGGACTGTCTTCCTTAATCAACGGGACCCTCAACGATGGAGACTCGTTCTTCATAGGATGCGTCGGCTTCACTACGGAAGAGACAACAGAAAAGACCCGCTACAGAATTACCTACCACTCCCAACAACCTTCCGTCGTGGAACTGTTGCCCGATATGGATGACTTCGACCCCGACAACAATGACGACGACCCCGACAACGACCCCGATAACTTGCAACGAAAAACAAGTATCCGTCATTTCCGACACCGGCTACCTGTTCTCTGTAGATAATCTTTGCAGCACTTGGCGGATATGTTCGCCGAGTGCTGTTTTCTTTCGGATATGCTCTTTCACCTCCATAACAAAGGCATTGCTCTCAAACTTACCCCTCACTGATTCAAAATCCGCTTTCTGCTGACTCGCATCACCATCCACACCAAAACCTGTCTGACTGTTCAAATCAAACTCCTTGCGGGCATCTTCATAAACCATCCTGTCAAGTCGTACCACCGATGCCTGCCACTGTTCCACCACTTGCAGCACTTGCTCTATGCTCACCTCTTCTGCTTTGCAACCCCATATCTGCTCCAACTTGTCCAATGCCCATGTCCATTCGTAGGAGTAGTAGTTCGCATGCATAGCCGCAAAGCGCTCTTGAATATCCTGCAAGTCTGTCTTGCCCTGCTCAATATCTCCAAGCAACCTCTTCACTTCGCTATGGGGCGCAATCAGACCCGACAAATCTACCCAGTCTCCTAAACCAACCTCCGAATCGGCTCGCAACGCTCTACGCAAGTCTTCCAAACTGTGTATGTCCCCGTTCTTCTCAATGCGCGAGATAAGTGAGTTCCCAAGGAACTTGTCGATACCGATCGTATAGAGTTCTATGCCGTGCAATAGCGACGAATTGCGGATCTTGCAGTTGTTATATCCGTATATGTCAGTCTTCTTCCCGCTCAACATTTGCAACTCTTGCAATACCGCTCTGCCATACCACATCTTCTGCACCGTATAGGGCGAGAGCAAATTGTAGTTGATCAAATCCAACTGCTCCCTGTCTGTACGGAGGTCACGCTTAGGCCATTTCTGTGCGTCGCGTATGGTCCCCACTGTCCGCAAGTTCGCACCCGGCACAATATAAGTCTCCGAGTTGTTCTCAATCAGATACGAGAACGGCAACGCAGAGGTATCCGCATGATGAGTATGACGACCCATCACCAACGAAAAGGCACCCACCTTCGATGGCCACAACATATAACTGTCCGAAGTCGTCTTGGCACCTCTCTCTACTACGCCCTGATGAATAGGACCCAACTTGTACATGTGGTTCGACTGATTACTGCCCGAACCCGCATTAAGGAAAGAAAACATACCTGCAATCAACAAAGTCGATTTATGGTGCGTAACTGTGTATGGACCTGCAAATATGGCACAAGCTTCTCCGTGCATGCCCTGACAGTTACTGAAGAACAACGACTCCTCCGCACTGTAATGCTTGTCAAAAATACACCCTTGCCCTACAAAACACTTGTTCACAATAGTCGAGTCCAATATCTTCACCCCAGACGAGATAATGAAGTTCGTACACTTTACACCCGAACCCAATTTCACGGGCGCAATCTCGTTAGAGTTAATCGAACCGTTCTTCAATCTCGATACACCCGCCAACAAAGCATAATCGCCTATCCGTACATTCTTGATACTGCCGCAATTCAATATACATACCTCCTTGCCGATATAACCCATCTCACTCGCTTGCTTCTGGGCATATTGGTCAATCTTCTCCTCAAGAATCTGTATCATATCCGGACGGTGACGATATAGGGTAAGAATATAGGCCAACGACGCACTCAGTTTGTCGAAGATAGGAATCTCTCGCCCGCCTCCTTCGTTCATAACCGATACCCGTACCCCGTTACCGAAACTCGTCTTGCCGTCCACCAGAATTGCATTCACATTCTCAATGCAAGTCCCGTCCCCAATCTCGTAATTGGCAATATAGTTGTGTATGTTATACAAATGCACATCGTTTCCTATCACGCAGTTATGAATTCTTGCGTGCGCTATACCAGCGTGTATCTTCACCCCTCCCGGCAGGTCAAACTCTCGCTCGAAATGCCCTATCCTGATGCTGCCCGAGAAATCTGTATGATGAATATACTTCGGACTGAAGTCCTCGCTCACAAGGATATTGTCCCACGAATCAGCAGTACATTGTTGTTTCGTCAACTGTTCCCGCTCGTCTGTTGTCAATTGTCTGTATGCCATAGTCTGTATTTTTCCTGCTGCAAAGATACATCTTTTTCCCTTAATCAGAATATCTTTTTCCCCTAATAAACAAACACAACCCGACGCCCCCTTGCTTCTAACTTGCTAATTCTTACCAGCCCCCTTGCTGCACTCATGTCCACCGTGTAATGGTTTCTTGCTACGCTTATAATGGTTCGTTGTTGCGTTTATAATGGTTCGTTGCTGCGCTTATAATGGTTCGTTGCTACGCTTAGGCCCACCGTAGAACCACACCGTCCTATGGCTCTCCTCCCTTCACCTACCCCCCTAGATCCCCTAGACCGTCTATTTCCCCTACATCCCCCAATAAAACTGCCCCCTCCCCCCTGCGTTTATGCTCACCGTAGAACCACACCGTGCTATGCCTCTCATCCCCTCCTCAAAACACCTAGATCCCCTAGACCGTCTATTTCCCCTACATCCCCCAATAAAACTGCCCCCTCCCCCCTGCGTTTATGCTCACCGTAGAACCACACCGTGCTATGCCTCTCATCCCCTCCTCAAAACACCTAGATCCCCTAGACCGTCTATTTCCCCTACATCCCCCAATAAAACTGCCCCCTCCCCCCTGCGTTTATGCTCACCGTAGAACCACACCGTGCTATGCCTCTCATCCCCTCCTCAAAACACCTAGATCCCCTAGACCGTCTATTTCCCCTACATCCCCCAATAAAACTGCCCCCTCCCCCCTGCGTTTATGTTCACCGTAGAGCCACACCGTCCTATGCCTCTCTTTCCCTCATCCAACCCCCTAGATCCTCTAGACCGTCTAGTTCCCCTACATCCCCCAATAAAACTGCCCCCTCCCCTCTGCGTTTATGCTCACCGTAGAACCACACCGTCCTATGGCTCTCACCCCCTCCCCTCAACACCTAGATCCCCTAGACCGTCTAGTTCCCCTACCTCCCCCAACACACCTGCCTCTTCCTCCAACCCCTCAACACTTGGGACACTTCCGCCCCGCCTGCGGACAAGCCATCAGGCTTACCTCCGTTCCCTCGTATAACCCCACCTTCTCAATACTAATCTCCCAACATCTCTTAACTTTCCACCACTCACCTTTAACACTCCCTCCTTTCAATAAACACCCCGTCCCCTTCCGCCTCCCCTCCGCTTTCCCCGATAAACACTACCCATTTCGAAGGTTTTATATAGGATGAATATAGGACGACTATAGGA
>CAVEIE010000009.1:0-73334 GCA_963615895.1 Bacteroidaceae bacterium
ATATACGGCGGATTGCCGATGACGATGTCGAAGCCTTGTTTTGATGACCGATTGAATACCATTGCAGCCTCAATGAAAAATACCATATTTCACCCAGCACTCCCTTTGGCAGTTGGCAGGCTTGTAAAGCCCCGTATAGGTCAGGTAGCGATACAAGGTACAAGGACTGATGTGTAAGTGTTTGGCAATCCATGTCTTCTCGATTCCATTGGAAAGTTGTTCCACTATCCACTCGTGTTTTGCTACACATTTCGGGTTCAGTCGGAGACGCTGCCCCTGCGTGTGCCACCATTTCTTTCCCTCTTGTCGCTTTCTTGCCAATGCTTCTTTGGTACGCTGGCTAATCAGGTTGCGTTCTATCTCTGCCGATAGTCCGAAAGCGAATGCCAATACTTTGCTCTGTATATCGTCGCCGAGACGGTAGTTGTCCTTGATAGTCCATACACGGCACTCTTTTTTCATGCAGATAGAGAGTATCTCCATTATCATAAACAGCGACCGCCCCAGCCGAGATAGTTCGGCACAAACAATCAGATCGCCTTTCTCTACTCGTTTCAGTAGTTTGCCGAGTTCCCGTTTGTTATAGGCTTTGGTGCCGCTGATGGTTTCCTCTATCCAACCGTCAACCGGCAAGCCTTCCCGCTCGCAGAATTTGTTGATTTCAAAACGTTGGTTCTCTACGGTCTGCCTGTCGGTTGACACGCGTATGTATCCATAAGTCATAATATGTATTGTTTTTAAGGTTTCTACTATTTGCAAGTACGCACAAAATTTAATCCATTTCTATTTTCTCCCCTTTATTATCTACCCTCTACTCTCTATCCCCTAATCCCTCCCCTCTAATCTCTAATCCTCCCCCTCTACGCACTTTTGTAGCGACATAATCGCTATAAAAGTGCTATTTCTGTAACAATCCTACAAAAATCACACTTTTCCCTGCAAAATATTTGCGTGTATCAAAAATAAGCCGTAATTTTGCAGCTGATTTACAAAATAAGCCATTGGGATTGTATTTCGCAATGCACTAAATTGGTATTTTGTAAAAACATAACAAATATAAACAATTAAACTTAACAGCAATGAACAAGAACCAAACCAACATCAACTGCATTTTGGCCATCGAGATGGAGAATGTTTACTCTATCAAGGATCCTATTCGCATTGATTTTAGGGCAGCTAATCTGCACACTTCGCAGGCAAAACTTCTTTCCGACAACATCTTCGAGTGGAACGGACAGAAGATTCTCAAAACCGTCGGACTTTTCGGCTCCAATGCTGCCGGTAAGTCCAATATTATCCGGGCTATCATCTTTTTCTGCCGTACTATCTTGGATTCGCACCAATATAATGTCAATAAGAAGGTCTTTGATTTCCAGCCCTTCAAGTTTGACGGCTATTCGGCAAAACCAACCCGCTTTTACATCAATTTCGCATGCAACAACATAGAATACGAGTATCAATATACGCTCAATACGCATGAGATTCTGTCTGAATCTCTGTATTACTATCCTTCTTCGCGCCGTGCCAAAGTTTTTGAGCGCAAAGCCGGTGAGAAGAAATACACTTTCGGCTCTAAACTGCTGTTGCGTCCTAAAGAGATAGCCGATAGTTTGCTCTACAACAATCTCTATCTCTCTCGTGCATCTGCTATGAATCGTGAGTTGGCAATCCAAGTCTATGATTTCTTCCTGCACGATTTTATGCTCGACCTCTTCCCAGCGCAAAACGACTATGTGCGGGCGGCTTTCATCAACTATAAACCACTCATCTTGAAAGCGTTGGCTATTTGTGATAGCGATATAAGCAATATCGAACTGCGCCTCAAAGATGTTCTTCAGCCCGTACAAGTCATGCAACCCAATGGCGAACCTACTATCACCCTTTTGCCCACCAAGGAACCGGTCTTCAAGACCTACCACAAGCAAAACCCGAAGTTGCAATTCGATATGGAAACCGAGGAGTCCGAAGGCACCAAACGTTTGTTCCAAATTGTACTGCGTTTTATTGATATAATCCGCAATGGCAAATCGCTGATGCTTGACGAGTTCGACCGGCAACTCCACGTCCGTCTTGCTGATTTTATCATCGATATGGTGCACGCCACTCCGCATTCGCAGATGCTCTTCACTTCCCATAATACCAACCTTATTGATATGAAGCGCTTCCGCAAAGACCAGATTCTCTTCGTCAATAAGCGCAAAGATGGCTCTACCGAGGTGTACTCGCTCTATGATTTCAAAGATTTCCGAGAAAACATGGATGCCGAGAAGGGCTATTTGCAAGGACGTTTCGATGCGGTACCTGCAATTTCTGCATCTACGGCTGTTCTCAAATCGTTTTTAGGGGAGGTGCAACATGAGTAACCGGCGACGACAACAAGCGCCCTCTCGTAAGATGAAAGAGGTCTTCCTCATCTTTTGCGAGGGGCAAACCGAAGAAGCATATATTGATATGTTACGCCGCTACTTCCGTGCGCCCATACGTATTGTGTCTTCTGTCCAGGGTCAATCTGTCTCCAAACATCTGATTGACGAATACAAACGCTCTATGCAACTCAGCCCTTCCGACCGTGTCTCCACGTTCTTGATGTACGATTTGGATGTTGCGGAACTCCTGCCACGTTTGCAAAAATGCGATGCCGAGTTGCTGGTGTCCAATCCCACTATTGAACTCTGGTTCCTTTTGCACTCTGCCGACCAGCGCGCGGCTATCGCGTCCAAGTACGTTACGCATGCCTTGCAGCAGTCTGCACCGGAATGGCGCAACTATCACAAAGGAATGTTCACCGACCGACAGACACGACTATTGCAAAACAATATGTCTGCTGCCGTCAAACGTGCTACGCTGCTCACCGACCTCGCCAACCCGTCGTCGCGTATCTACCTGCTCGTCCAACGGTTGCAAGCGGAATCATGTAAACAAACTTCATAAACAAACCTTCGCTATGCCATTACAACGTAAACCTGACTATACTAACCTTCCAACCTCACCGATGCTTAGGTCAATCGTCTCTGCGCCTATGATTGTCTGAACCCCTCGCAGCCACGCGCTGCCATGAGGAACGTGTCCCGGGTGCACACGTTCGACCTTGCACCCCGAAACAACAGTCTGTTGATTATTGAGGTATATATCACATACCAATAGTCATTGCTATTAAACCTTTTTGAGGTGGCTATTGAAATACAATACGTTCATTTTCAGCAAACAACTATGATTATTTTTTTTGTTTTCAACCCTTCTCGGCTGGATATACACAACCGATATTTTACTATGGCATACATAGTACCCATGACGCACTTCGACACAATAAGTGGGAAGTACGCAAAAACAGATAGAGTGTACACGCGTGTACGCAAGTTTGATAATCGTACAATAGGCGTTGCCTTGAAGAATCCTGTCACCAACGACCCTCCCACAGAAGGGCAACAAACAGCACAGCAAAAGTTTGTAACGGTGCAAAACAAAGTGAAGACCATTCTATCCACTGCAAGTTTTTGTACGATATTGTGCTATAATTAACAACAAATGACGACTAAAAAGATGCAGTTATGTATACCTACAGCCATTTTAGCGATGCCCCTATGCATTCTCTCACTTTCGATCGAATAGATGCCGTTCCGTCGGCTTTAGTGCCTTTCCACGAAGCTATTCCCTCTATGCCTACTGCGTTCCGCGCAGTAGCCCACTTCTTTGTTGCCAATAGTATGTTCTTGCTACCTCCCGAATCCAATGCAAGACGGATAGTTGGCAAACTATCATCCAATTTGATTAATCTTTAATGTATAGAATTATGAATAACGAAAATCAACAGGCATTGGATAATGCCAACGACCCGGTTATAGGTCGCGACTTATTGGGCAATCCCTTCAATAAGAAGTACCCGCCCGACACCGTCAAGTACGGAACCAACTATGATGGCTATCCCTCGTACAATCGTGAGGCCTTTTTTCTCGATTTTGCTATTGAGGGGTACGATGTCTTGTTTGCCTACAATGGCAAGAACTATCTTGTTCAGCGTTGGGCAGAGGGGGCAGTACAACTCGACCCTGTTTCGCACCAACTCATTCGCCTTTTCGACAATGCCAATGTCTTAGTAGAGCAACTCGATGTTGAGGGCGCAAAACTGATCGACCGTATCGACCAAATTCAAATTATAGAATTATTGTAATCGCCACACTATCATTTGTGGAAAGATGGTCGCCAACTTCCGGACGCTTATCCTCTTACTCCCGAAATGCGTCACCTTTTGGACTATGTGCGCAATGTCGGAGAATAATTTGACTATCCACCTTAACTATGCAAAATACACCCACCTGTAAAAACCCATTTCCCGCCTATGATTGTCTAATCGCCCTCGCAGTCACGCGCTGCCTATAGGGAACATGCCGGGGTGCGCATGTTCGACCTCGCCCCCAAACACTTTTTTTATACTGGTCTGTTGTCAATAAGGTATTTATACAATAAGGCACTTGTTGCCAAAAACCTAAACACATAAGTATGAAAATCTTTGTTTTCAACGACCTTAACTAAATCTTATAACCCTTCTCGGCTGGATATACACAACCGATATTTTACTATGGCACACATAGTACCTATGACGCACTTCGATACGATAAGTGGGAAGTACGCAAAAACAGATAGAGTGTACACGCGTGTACGCAAGTTTGATAATCGTACAATAGGCGTTGCCTTGAAGAATCCTGTCACCAACGACCCTCCCACAGAAGGGCAACAAACAGCACAGCAAAAGTTTGTAACGGTGCAAAACAAAGTGAAGACCATTCTATCCGATGCTTCACAAAGAGCAGAATATGTGCTTAAATGGAAAAACCAAACCAAGTGCAAAACGCTGCGGGGCTTTGTATTCTCACAAGAATACAATAAACCTTAATCTATAACCGGGTTCGGAGGTGTATGCGCTGCCAAAAGCAACGCATACACCCACTAACCCAAAACAAATAATAAACCACATGGCTCAAGTAACATACATCGACCCTATTGCCACACTGAGCGGCAAGATAGTCAAACGGCACAAAACCATCTATTTGGTGAGGCAGGCAGCAACGGCCAACCCTGTAATGTTGGAGAACCCCTGTTTCACCACCTCACTCAGCAAACGCCGCACAGAACTCACCGAAGCCGAGCAGGAGCATCGCACACATTTCGGTGCTGTCTGCAAGGCAACCGCTGCCCGCCTGCAAGACCCCTCGCAGTCCCGTACCGACGCAATAGCCTTCAAGGCGCAGCAAGAGTATACCACCCTCCGACAGTTTGTCTGGCACCAAGTCGAGAAAGACATCTCTTGACAACTTGCCCGACACCTCCCCGTCGAAGGTCTGCATATACAAGTCTGTTTATACAAATTGTGTAACATCTCTTTTGCGCCCCAAAGCCCCACGCTTTGGGGCGCATTTCTTTCTATGCCACACGGGGATGCCGATGCAATTTTCAATGCCATTTAGCACGAATCTGCTTCTCCAACTTTCAAACAGATTGCAGTATTAAGAAAAATGTTATACCTTTGCAGCCGGTTTCGGGGTATTGCCTGCGCCACTCGTAGCAACCACTCCAACCGATTGGCCCCGTAGCTTAGTTGAATAGAGTGTCAGATTCCGGTTCTGAAGGTCCTGGGTTTGAGTCCCAGCGGGGTCACAACTAAACAATACCAAGTAACTACATATCAGTTACTTGGTATTCTTTTGTCCCTCATTCTGACGGCATTTTGACGGTAGAATGTCCATTTATCCAACCCACAGACTTGAGAACTATACAAAAAAGAAAGCGGTTGCCTATTAAAGGCAACCGCTTTTGCGCTCCCTCAAGGACTTGAACCTTGGACCCCCTGATTAACAGTCAGATGCTCTAACCGACTGAGCTAAGGAAGCATCGCAAACCACTTAATAGAATGAGAGATTGTGTCCCCTCGAAATTTGCGTTGCAAAGGTAGAGGTTTTTCACAAAAAAAACAATATCTTTGCAAAAAAAATAGCACTATTTTTATGAAGAAAGTAATTGGATTAGGTAATGCGCTGACTGATATACTCTTACAAGTTGCAGACAACGATGTATCTGCCTTAAATTTACCTAAAGGAAGCATGAACCTAATCAATTTCGACACTGCAATGGCGGTTCAGCGTCGTTTCGAGCGGGTAAGAAAGACGATGGTGGCTGGAGGCAGTGCCTCTAACACAATCAATGCTCTTGCCTTGTTGGGTAGTAAAGCCGCCTTTATAGGTAAGTTGGGCAATGATGAAGTAGGCGAATTTTATCGGAACGACATGCTTCGGAATGGTGTCAAACCTATGTTACTTCCTTCTGCGTTGATGTCGGGTTATTGCACCGTACTCATTACTCCCGATGGAGAGCGTACTTTCTGCACTTATCTGGGTGCGTCATCTGATTTGGTGGCGGAAGATATTCACAAGGAGGCTTTCCATGGTTACGATATATTCCATATCGAAGGGTATATGGTGCAGAACCATGCCTTGATAGAGAAAGCCATTACCTTGGCTAAAGAAGCGGGGCTAATCGTGTCGATTGACCTTGCAAGTTACAATGTGGTGAATGAGAACCACGATTTCTTGGAGTCGCTGATTCGGCGCTATGTGGATATTGTTTTTGCCAATGAAGACGAGAGTTTTGCATACACTCATCTTGCGCCTGAATTGGCAGTGGAAGCAATCTCCAAGCAATGTGAAATAGCCGTAGTAAAGGTGGGCAAGCGTGGCTCCTATGTGCAATGTGGCGAGGAGATGTATCATATTGGTGCTGTCGCTTCCCGTTGCTTGGATTCTACCGGCGCCGGCGATTTTTATGCTGCCGGTTTTCTGTTGGGCTTGTCCGATGGCTTTGATATTCGTCGTTGTGCTGAGATTGGCACTTTGGCAGCAGGTCGGGTGGTAGAGGTAGTAGGTACAAAACTGCCAGAAGAGACTTGGGAAGAAATCAGGCGTTTATGTGCGTTATACCGTGGTTTTATGACCCATAGTAGTCGATAAAAACAGGAATGTTTATGATACAGTTTTTTTACATCATATATCAGTATCTGATTGCCTTACCAATATTTCTTGTACTAACGACCTTTACTGCTCTTGTTACCATTGTATCGATACCCTGGCGAAATGCCGAGTGGTTACACAAGGTGCAGCAATTTTGGGCGCGTAGTTTTTGTTGGTTGCTGTTCCTTCCGGTTAAGGTGGAAGGGGTGGAGAATATTCGTCCGAATACCTCGTATGTTTTCGTGAGCAATCATCAGAGTATGGTCGATGTGTTTTTAATCTATGGTTGGTTGCCCGTTATCTTCAAGTGGATTATGAAGAAAGAGTTGCGCAAAGTACCCTTGGTAGGTGCTGCATGCAAGGCTGCAGGGCATATCTATATTGACCGAAGGAACAAAATGGCATCGCAGAAGAGCATAGCAGAGGCGGAACATATTGTGAAGGATGGTGTTTGCGTGGTTATCTTTCCTGAGGGGACGCGTACTTCTACCGGCGAAGTGGGGAGGTTCAAGCGTGGTGCCTTCTCTATTGCAACCGACTTGCACCTGCCTATTGTGCCTATTTCTCTGTCGGGGTGCTACGATGTAATGCCGCGTACCCGCTTTTATGCCAAACGCCGACCTGTTAAAATGACTATAGGCAAGCCTATTGATACATCGGCTTATTCAGAAGAGGAAAGAAATGCGTTGATAGAAGATGTTCGGCAAATCGTTGTTAACTCAATAGAAAGATGAAAGTAGTTGTATTCACCGGGGCAGGTATATCGGCTGAAAGTGGTTTAAGCACTTTCCGTGACTCGGATGGTCTTTGGGAGAACTACCGAGTTGAAGATGTCTGTACTCATGCGGCCATAGAGCGTAACCGAGAGTTGGTTGTCCGCTTCTACAATGAGCGCAGGCGTGCTGCTATGGCGGCGCAACCTAATGCAGCGCATAAGGCTATTGCGGCACTGGAAAAGTATTTCGATGTAGAAGTTATCACACAGAATGTAGATGACTTGCACGAGCGTGCAGGCAGCAGTTGTGTGACGCACCTGCACGGTGAGTTGATGAAACTGCGCAGTTCCATTGACGAGACAGCCACCGTTCCTATCTCGCAGTGGGAACAACCCTTGGATGCTCGTCACGCCGACGGCAGTTTGTTGAGACCTTATATTGTGTTCTTTGGAGAGGGGGTACCCAATTTTCCTGTTGCTGTGAAGAAAGTGATGGACGCCGATATTTTCATTGTGGTGGGTACTTCGTTGGCGGTTTATCCTGCAGCATCGCTTCTGGAATATGTCCGAGAGAATGTGCCTGTTTATATTGTGGACCCCAATGAACCGAATAATGTGTCTTGCAGCAAGGTGGTGCATATACAGGAGAAAGCAAGTATCGGCGTGCCTATGCTGTGCAAGCAACTGACAGGGCACGACCTTACCAAAGACTAACGGACAATATATTGAGTTGCTTATAGATAGATAAGAAAAAGGCTATTCAACGGATGTTGAACAGCCTTTTTTGTTTGGTGCGCAGGATGAGACTCGAACTCACACGATCTTGCGACCACTACCCCCTCAAAGTAGCGTGTATACCAATTTCACCACCTGCGCATTGTCGGAGTTTGCTTCGCTACAGAACTTCATATTGTGAATACCGTGTGCGTCGTACTCCGCTTCCAATAGGAACTTTCGTTCCCCCATTGTTAAAGAACCCTTCTTCAGGTGCCCGAAACAGGACTCGAACCTGCACGTCTCTCAACACTCGCACCTGAAACGAGCGCGTCTACCAATTCCGCCATTCGGGCAAAATGCCTTTCTGAAAAAAACGCAGAACCTTTGTTCTGCTCTCTTGGCTTGAGCGGAAAACGGGACTCGAACCCGCGACCCCGACCTTGGCAAGGTCGTGCTCTACCAACTGAGCTATTTCCGCAATCTATTCGAAAGATACCTGTCTTCTGCGCAACACCTTGCAGAGAGCATCTTTGAAAAGCGGTTGCAAAGATACGACATTTTTCTCTATCTCCAAACCGTTTTGCCAAAAAAAGTAGTAAAAAGTTTCACAATGCAGCAGAATTGTCGTGTTTTGCGTACCTTTGCAGTAGATTACAGGTAGTGTATGGAACGAAGTAAAGAAGAAATAGCACTCATCAAACAGCGGATCAAGTTGACCCGCTTGTTTCACAAGGCTTGCTCGGAGTATGGATTGATAGAGGAAGGAGACAGGATATTGGTGGGTCTGTCGGGCGGGAAAGACTCGTTGGCGTTGGTAGAGTTGCTGGGCGAGCGTTCAAAGATATATGTTCCCCGCTTCAAGGTATATGCAGTGCATATATCGGTGGAGAACATAGGCTATGAGTCGGATATAGATTATTTGCGGAAGTTTTGTAGTGCGTACGATGTAGAATTTTTGCACCATAGTACCCGTTTTGACGAGCGAGCAGGAAACAAGAAATCGCATTGCTTTCTGTGTTCTTGGTACAGGCGCAAAGCCTTGTTTGAGGTTGCACAGGAATTGGGTTGCGGAAAGATTGCCTTAGGTCATCATCAGGACGATATTATAGAGACCCTGTTGATGAACCTTATATTTCAGGGCAGTTTCTCTACTATAGCCCCTAATTTGCAGATGGACAAGTTTCCTATCCGCATGATACGCCCCTTGTGTTTGATGGAAGAAAAAGAGATTGCCCGATATGCCGAGATGCGTGGTTATCATAAGCAAGTGAAGTTATGCCCATTTGAAAAGGAGAGTTCAAGGAGCGAGGTGAAAGAGTTGGTGAATACATTAGAGAAGTTCAACCCTCATGTACGCGATAGTATATGGGGGGCGATGAGTAATATAAAAGAGGGTTATCTACCCATTAAAGTATAACCGGTAAACAGTAGCAATAGTTAATATGCACGGTCTTGAAACGATTGGGCTGCTTGTATGCAGCAATATCTTTATGACATTGGCATGGTATGGTCATTTGAAACTACAGTCGGATGGTATTATAACCGACCATACACCTTTGTTTCTTATTATTTTGTTGTCGTGGTTAATGGCGTTGCCTGAATATATCTGTCAGGTGAACGGTAACCGCATCGGATTTTCAGGTAACGGTGGTCCTTTTAGTCTGATGCAACTGAAGATTATTCAGGAAGTGATATCCATTACGATATTCACCTTGTTCTCTGTGTTTGTGTTCAAGGGTCAGGCGTTGCACTGGAATCACTTCGTGGCGTTTGTATGTTTGGTGGCAGCAGTCTATTTTGTGTTTCTCAAGTAGCGCACAGACGGTTCCGACGATTGATTTCAACGGTTATTTTTTAGTAACAGTGGATGTGATATCCGATTGGATGTTACAAGTAGCGGGATTGCCCCAAACAACTATTTTGCTCACCCCATCCGCCTCTGCTGTGAGATATTGAGTACAGTTTATCTCGGCAGAAGCCGTCCCCGAACAGGATATATTGACCGTTTTTGCCACCAAGTCTTTTGCCTTGACCCCCGAAGCCCCTTCCTGCGACAGATGGAAAGTGTCGGCATTTCCCTGCAAGCGGCATTGTCCGATTCCCTCTACAGAGAGGTGCAGTACACTTACATTGAGGTTTGCATCGAGGGAGGTAGCACCTTCGATGGAGATAAGCAGACTGTCGGTTTGTATGATTCCATCGGTATAAATCTTCGACATTCCTTCTATGGAGCAGGCATTCCAATGCGGTAATGTAACCCGCACGGAGGGTATATCGTTGTCGCTTAGTCCATAGAGATAGAGTACACCATCCTCTACATTTGCCGAGACTGCGGGTATAGCGGTGTTGGTGATACATATTGAGTGGGTATCGGCTTGTGCTATTTGCAGATTGACGGCTCCTTCAAGTTCGATAGCAGTAAACGGCATTACGGATAGGGTGTCGGTGCAGTTTGCAAAATCAGGCTCAGCCTGTTGGGTTATTTCTGGTAGGTAGGTGGTTTGCAGATGTTTTCCAATGTGGATGGTTACAGTGGCGAGTCCGATTAGTGAACCTAACCACAGAGCAAGTGTTATTATCCAAAACAGGGTGGACGGATGTTGGTGTTTCCTTAAGTACTTAACAAGCCAATATATACCGATGAAAAGGGGAATTGCGAAGAAAAGCAGGAGCAGGGCTGCCGTTAGTATCAGCAACCACGGGTGCGAGAGAAGAACAGGGTTTTCGGTCAGTTCGGGCAACCAATCTGCTGCGCTAAACGGAACAGCGAACAAGGCTTGTGACATCGCTACGCTTGTGACAAGCAAGACAAACAGCATCAATGCGATAATGCCAAAGATGGGTAGCAGTACACAAATTACCACGATGAAAAGGAGTATTTTGAGGATAGTACGGAATACGCTTCTGGTTTTTGTTGCTATTTGGTGTTCTTCGGCGTATTGTGCGGCTCTCTCGTATTCTTTCTTGATATTGTCGATAGATGCTATCTCTCCTCTCATTTCCAAGCGTTGTGCAGCGGTGCGTGCAGCAGGGGCGATAATCCATATCAGCAAGTAAACAGGAATGGTGACCCCATATAGGAAAGTGCATAGTACGAAGATAATCCTTACCCATACCACATCCCAACCGAGATAGGCGGCTATACCGGAGCATACGCCTGCAAGGAGGGCGTTATCGGGATCGAGGTAAAGTCGATGGCGGCGGGGAGGCAAGTTGTCGGTATTCTTGTCGGAAGTGTCAGAATTGTCCGATGAAATGGTCTCGTTTTCCTGTGCAAAGTCCTCCGGTTTGCCAAGTTGCTCCATTACCTGACCGACCATAAAATTGTTGATGACCTGTATGCCTTTGTGTTTGAGCATATCGGTGAAGAGTTCTGCGATGCGTGCTTCGACATCGTGCATAATCTCTTCGTTGTCGTCGGTTTCGCCTATCTGTTTGCGTACATTGTTGAGATAGGTATGGAGTGTTTGATAGGCATCGTCGTCGATATAGAAGACAAGCCCATTGAGGTTAATGGTGGAAGTAGGTTTCATTGTTGGTTGTTATCTATCGTTATTTCTATCGATGAAATCATCGGAATGGGTAGCAGAAGGCATAATGACAGCCATAATGATGTATAGTAGCAGGCCCGGGAAACCTGCACTAAAGACAGACAGTGCGGCATACACTACACGGACTACTGTAGGGTCGAGGTCGAAATAATCGGCAAGCCCTGCACATACTCCTGCCAAGATTTTGTTGTCAGAGCGACATAGTTTTTTGTTAGATTCCATAATAGTTATTCTTTATTGTTTGTTACGATTTCAACGGAAGTTTTGATACTACTCCACTCTTGTTGGAGTGAAGCATAGATGTCGATACCCTGTTGGGTAAGCCTATAATACTTGCGCGGTGGACCTTCGGTGGACTCTTGCCAACGGTAGGAAAGCAGTCCCGAGTTCTTCAGTCGCATGAGCAAAGGATAGATAGTTCCCTCTACCACAAAGAGGTTTGCTTCTTTGAGCGTGGCGAGTATGTCGGACACATAAGCCTCTTGGTTGTTGTATAGCACCGCCAATATGCAGTACTCGAGGATACCTTTCCGCATCTGTGTTTTGATGTTTTCAATCATATATTCGTGCCTTTCTGTTCCGTTCGTTATTCTATCCGGCTGCAAAGGTAATGCATTGTTTTGTATTATGCAATACATAGTAGTTTATTTTTGCTATTTTTGCAGATAAAATTTATTCACATACACCTGTTCTTTTGTCAATATATCACATATAATGATTTATTGGTTTTTCCATATTGGAAACGGAGTGTTTCTTCGTTGATTGGATATTCTTCCTATATTCGTCCTATACTCATCCTATATAGATCCCATATCAAACCTTCGAAATAGATAGTATTTACTGGGCTTTGCGGAGGGCAGTTGTTTTGTATGCGAAGAGAAAGCACAGGCTTGGCGAGAGGGAATATGTTTATGTTGTTTAAGAATTTGCAATGAATAACCAATGGACAGAAAGTGGCGGAGATGGACTGTGGGTAACGATTTTTCATAACGATTTGGTTACGCATATAAAAAGTTGTATCTTTGCGGTGTTTAGTATGCGGGGGTGTCGGTTTGGCGGCAGAGAGGAAGGGGAACGGCAGGGTTGTGGAGGAGATGCGGACGGAACAGGAACAAATCAGCAACAAACATAGAATAAAACAAGCAATTGAATCGTTATGAAAGGAATCATCTTAGCAGGAGGCAGTGCAACCCGATTGTATCCTCTGTCGAAGGCCATCAGCAAGCAAATTATGCCGGTGTATGACAAGCCTATGATCTATTACCCGTTGTCCACACTTATGTTGGCAGGGATACGGGAAGTGCTTATTATTTCAACGCCGAGAGATTTGCCGATGTTTCGTGAGTTGTTGGGCGATGGCAGCCGGTTGGGTATGCGTTTGGAGTACAAGGTGCAGGAGGTTCCTAATGGGTTAGCGCAGGCTTTTGTGTTGGGTCGTTCGTTTCTGAACGGCGATAAGGGCTGTTTGATATTGGGGGATAATCTTTTCTACGGGCAGAGTTTCAGTAAGATGCTGCACCGTGCTGCCTCGTTGGAAAAGGGTGCTTGCATATTTGGTTACTATGTGAAAGACCCCCGTGCTTACGGTGTTGTGGAGTTTGACGGGCAGGGGAAGGTGCTTTCGTTGGAGGAGAAACCTGCGGATCCTAAAAGTCATTTCGCAGTGCCGGGTTTGTATTTTTACGATGAGAGCGTCTGCGACAAGGCGGCTGAGTTGAAGCCATCGGCTCGCGGAGAATATGAGATAACCGACCTAAACAAGGTCTATTTGGAGGAGGGTAGTTTGCATGTGGAGTTGTTTGGCAGGGGTTTCGCATGGCTGGACACGGGCAATTGCGACAGTTTGCTGGATGCCAGCAACTTCATTGCCACGATACAGGGTCGTCAGGGCTTCTATGTCAGTTGCATAGAGGAGATTGCATGGCGGAACGGATGGATCGATACGGACGCTCTGCACCGTTTGGGAGAAGAGTTGGGTAAAACCCAATACGGACAATATCTGTTAGGTCTTGATAATCATTAGGAGTTATGCGCACAAGGTGGGAAATCGGGTTACTAAGCATTGTCTTGGCGGTAGGCAGTTTCGGTTCCGTTGCAGGGATGGGGGCTACCACTAACCCTTACAGTGTATGGCACTACTCTGTGGAGGACGGGCTGAGCCAGAATACGGTGATGGCTATTTTGCAGGACGACGACGGCTATATGTGGTTTGGCACATGGGACGGTCTGAACCGTTTTGACGGTTACACCTTTACGACTTACAAGTCGTCGCCCCGATCGGACCAAAAAATGCAGAACAGCCGTATTCACTTCATCTATGAGGATGCATTGCATTATATCTGGATACAGACTTACGATGGAAACATACATCGTTTTGACAAGCATAAAGAGGAGTTCTATTCGTTGGATGAGCCGTTGGAACACCTGCACAATCACACTCATCCCCTGTACACAGAGCCTCGCAAGGGGGAATTGTGGTTTGCGGGAATAGAAAACATCCTGAGAATAAACAATCAGGAAGACCCAGCCAGTCCGAAGGTAACCCGTTACTCGTTGAGTCGTCCTTCGCATTTTCTTGTAACCGATTCGGAGGGTAATGTGTGGTACGATGATAACGGGGCGTTACATTGCATTGATTCGATCGGTAACGACAGCCGTTTTGTGCCACAGGGCAAACAGAGCGACGAGCAGTTTATGTCGTGTTTTGTGGACAAGCACAGTATATTGTTCGGCACGGACAAGGGGTGTATTTGGCGTTTATTCCTGCAGGACAAGCGTTTTGAGCGTATTCGGACAAACAGTATTACGGAGATTACGGACATACAGGTGCTGGACGACGGCAGTATCATGTTCAGTACTTCTTCGGAGGGCTTTTTTGTGTATGATGTCAAGTCGGGCAGGCTTCAGCAATACTCCTCGAAGACAGACTCTTCTATCCGTTCGAACCAGTTCATCTCGATAGACCTTGATTCCCGCGGCGTGGTGTGGTTGGAGAACACGGAGTACGGTATATTCCGCTATCGGACGAAGGACGGCAGTTTGAAGCATTTGCGTCCGGACATAGACGAGCGATACAAGGGATTGCTTGCACCGAACTTCCTCTTGATAGAGGACTTGTACGGTAACACTTGGGTCAATCCGAACGGAGGAGGTTTCGGTCGGTACAATTACACATCGGATGAGTTGGAGGACCCGATAGACGGGCTAACGAACATGATACATACGGCGTATTCAGACCGTAACGGAATTCTGTGGATCAGTACTTACGACAAGGGTATAGACCAAGTGAACATGAAGCCATCGCCGTTTAATGTGACGGATATTCGTATGCCTCATCAATACTTGAGCGAAGTGCGTGCTATATGCGAGTTGAGCAACGGGGATGTGCTGATGGCTAACAAGGGCGGGAATGTGTTGGTTTATGACAGTAACTTGCACAGCAAAGGGGAGTTGTCGGTGAAGGACTTGGTGTATTGCATCCACGAGGACAGCAAGGGGAATGTATGGTTCGGGACTCGTGGTTCGGGACTGATGGTGGGCAAGATGACGAGCAACGGAGTCAGAGATATTCGCCCATTTGAAACAGACAGTGCAGATTATGCCCTCTCGTCGAAAGATGTGTATTCCATAGCAGAAGGGAAAGACGGTACGCTGTATATCGGCACTTACGGGGGAGGAGTAAACATATTGCGTGACGGGAGATTTATTCACAGTGGAAACCTATGGGTAGATTATCCTTTGAGCAAAGCAGGGCAGGTGCGCGATTTGTTGTTGGATGATGACAGTGTCCTTTGGGCTGCTACGACGAAAGGATTGTTGCGGACGGACTTGTCGTCGTTGTCGTGTTGTTTTGTGCCTTACTATGATATTACCTGTTTACACAGAGACAAGCAAGGTCAGTTGTGGTGCGGTAGTTACGGAGCCGGACTCAACAAGGTGGTGACGGGGGACAGTGTAGAGGATATTCGCATAGAGATTTGTGTGGGGAAGGAAGTCTTGGGGAACGACATTATTCTGAACATTGTAGAGGATGAGGAAGGGGTGTTGTGGTTGGTGTCGGAGCGCCCGATTATGCGATACAGTCCGATCGACAGTACCTTCCAATACTTCAATCCGTTGAACAGAGTTCCGTCGGGCTACTTCAGTGAAGCCTCAGCCTTGCAACTGCAGACGGGCTTGATTGTATTGGGTTATAATAGCGGGTTCTGTTCATTCATGCCTCAGTTGATACTCCACTCGGATGATGTTCCTCCGCTGATGCTGACGAAGTTTGAGTTGTTCAACAAAGAAGTGGAGATTGGCGGCAAAGGGTCGCCCTTGAAAGAGAGCATCTCGTACACAAACAAGATAGTGCTACGACCCGGTCAGGAGGTATTCAGTATAGAGTTTGCCGCACTGGACTTTGAAGATGCCGGCAAGATACGCTACGCCTATATGTTAGAAGGTTTTGAGGACGATTGGAACTATGTCAATTCTCGGCGTGTAACCTATACAAACCTGCCGAACGGTACCTATCGTTTCTGCGTGAGGAGTACGAATGCAGAAGGTATATGGACCGATAATATGCGAGAACTGACGATCAAGGTACTTCCCACTTTCTGGGAAACGGGTTGGGCTGTCGTTTTATACATTGTTATTGCCGTGATAGTGCTAATGATTGCGTTGAAGATGTTTTCGACTTACAGTGATCTACAGCACAAGGTTCAGTTGGAGCAGACTATCACAGACATCAAGTTACGATTTTTCACGAACATCTCTCACGAGTTGCGTACTCCGCTGACGCTCATCTCAGGGCCTGTGGAAAATATCCTGAAGACCGAGCGTATCTCGCAGAGTGTGCGCGATCAGTTGGAGATTGTGCAGAACAACTGCAACCGGATGCTCCGTCTGATAAACGAGATTCTTGATTTCCGTAAGATACAGAACAAGAAGATGCGTTTGAAGATACAAGAAACAGACTTGGCGGCATTGACAGAGAATACTTGTGCCAACTTCTCGAAAGAAGCGTACGACAAACATATTACCTTTGAGATAGAGAACCGGACTGAAGATTTGAAGGTATGGGTCGATAAGGAGAAAGTGGATATTATCCTCTACAATATTCTCTCGAATGCGTTCAAGTTTACTCCGGCAGGCAAGAAGATAAAAGTGGTTATATCGCAGAAACCTAATTTCGCCATTGTTCAAGTGAGCGACGAAGGTGTGGGTATCCCATCGGATAAGCGTTCGATTCTTTTTGAGCGTTTCACCTCACAGAATGAGATAAAGAACTACAGTTCCGTTTCCAGCACGGGGATAGGACTGAACCTTGTGAAGGAATTGGTGGATATGCACAAGGGGTACATAGAAGTAAACAGCGAGTTAAACAAGGGGACTACCTTCTCTATCATGTTCCGCTTAGGGAAGGAGCATTTCGGGAACGAGGTTGATTTTATTTCCTACTCTCAACTATCGCCACTGAGAGATGAGCCGAAGCAGAGAATAGGCACAAGTGATACGCAGCAGACGAAAGAACAGACGCTGCTGATAGTGGAAGACAATCAGGATATGCGCGAGTTCTTGAGCAAGATGTTCCAAAACGATTTCCAGATAAAAGTTGCACACGACGGCAAGGAAGGCTTGGAGATTACCAAAGAGGTGGTTCCAGATATTATCATCTCAGATTTGATGATGCCAAACATGGACGGGTTGGAACTGACGGAGAAGATAAAAGAAGACCCGAACATCAATCACATCCCCGTCATTCTACTCACGGCGAAATCGAATATCGAGAGCAGGTTAGACGCAATGCGCTATGGGGCTGACGATTATATCACGAAGCCGTTCTCGTCGGAATACCTGAAAGCACGCGTAGAGAACATACTGAAACAGCGTTCGCAACTGCAAGAGAACTACCGGAAGACCCTATTGAGTCTGCAACCGAAAGAGGTGAAGACGCAATCACCCAACGACATATTCATTGCCAAGTTGATGGATTTTATGGAGCGGAATATGGATAACAACGATTTGATTGTGGAAGACATGGTGAGCGAGATGGCATTAGGCAGGACGGTGTTCTTCAACAAGTTGAAGAGTCTGACGGGGTTGTCTCCTGTCGAGTTTATCCGTGAAGTGCGCATCAAGCGTGCGGCTCAACTGCTCAAATCGGGGACCTATAACATCACCGAGATTACTTATATGGTGGGGATGAACGATAGCCGTTACTTCTCAAAGTGCTTCAAAGCCGTGTATGGTATGACACCTACGGAATACAAGAAACGGGAGTGTAACTGAGATGAGGAGATTGATTGTTGCGATATTGGCAAGTTGTTTGCTGTGTAGTTGTCAGCGGACGAAGCCTCAGGCTCCGAGTCACCGTTCTGCACAGGACACGGCACAGGTGGCTTTGCTTCTGATGACCCAACGCATGGCGGAAGAGGCCGACAAAGAACTGACGAACTATGTGAATCATATTGATTCGGGATACACCCTGAATGAAGCGGGGATATGGTATCGATACACCAAGCGTACGAATGAGAAGCGTTGGCAAAAGGGAGAGAATGTGCTATTGCATGCGCAAGTGTACACGATGGACGGGAAATTGCTGATAGACAGCCGAGAGACGATAGCCTTAGGCAAGGGAGAGACACTGCTGTCGATCGAGAATATACTGCAAACAATGAGGAGGAATGAGGCTTGCGAGTTGCTTGTGCCTTGGTATCAGGCTTTTGGGGTGTCAGGAAGCGAAGAGGTTCCGCCCTATACGAATATAAAAATAAATATGGAAACATACACAACAGACTAAGCGTATGAAACATTATGGTATCCTTGTGGCGCTGTTCGGTCTTGCAACGGCATTCTTCATACAGAGTTGCAGCAGCAGTCAGACCTATGCCAAAGATTTGAAGAAAGAAAAGAAGGCGATTGATGATTATATTGCCCGGAATAATATAAACATCATATATGCCGCCCCTACGGATGGGAATTGGGGTGAGCGTGATTATTTGCAGGTGGGTGATTATTGTTATTTTCATCTGAGCAAGGCAGGAGATACCGACCAAGACTCGTTGGTGTATAAAGATATTGTGCTACTTCGTTACAGACAATACACCTTAGACGAGTATTCGAAGACAATCAAGGACTGTTGGACGACCAACGAAGCAGCAGACCCTGTGGAGTTTCAGTATGGGGTATCGTCGTCGAGCGTGCTATCGGGTTGGTTGTTAGCCCTACCCTATTTGAAATACAATGCGGCAGAAGGCAAACTGATATGCCCAAGCAAGTTGGGGTCGAGCGATGCCATTTCGGATGTGACGCCCTACGGTTATGATATGAAAATACAAATACGCAAATTTTAATATACTCTATTCTTATGTCACTTGTCAAATCTATTTCAGGTATTCGCGGGACGATAGGCGGTCCTGTAGGTGAGGGATTGAATCCGGTAGATATTGTTCGTTTTACCGCAGCATACGCAACGCAGCGTGCTAACAATCTGCCACAGAACAGAAAAATAGTGGTAGGCAGGGATGCGCGCATATCGGGCGAGATGGTTGACCTGCTCGTTACCGGTACGCTATTGGGCATGGGATACGATGTGGTTAATATCGGTCTGGCCACGACGCCTACTACAGAACTGGCGGTTGCGGGAGAAAAGGCAGCCGGTGGTATTATCTTGACGGCATCTCATAATCCTAAACAATGGAACGCTCTCAAATTACTGAATGAGAAAGGTGAGTTCTTGAACGATGCAGAAGGAAAGGAAGTGCTTCGCATTGCAGAAGAAGAGTCGTTTGTATTCTCCGAGGTGGACAATTTAGGACATCTCGACCACAAAGACTATTTGCCATATCATATCAACAATGTGCTTTCGTTGGAATTGGTAAACAAAGAGGAAATTGAGAAAGCCGACTTTACAGTGGCTATCGATTGTGTGAACTCGGTGGGAGGTATAGCCATTCCTGCGGTACTGAAAGCATTAGGCGTGAAGAATATCATTGAACTGAATTGCACCCCTAACGGCAAGTTTCCTCATAATCCGGAACCTTTGCCACAGCATTTGACTGAGATTTCGGACTTAATACGCAAGAATAAAGTAGATGTCGGTTTTGTAGTAGACCCTGATGTGGACCGTTTGGCGATTATCTGCGAGAACGGCGATATGTTTGGCGAGGAGTACACATTGGTGTCGGTAGCAGATTATGTACTACAACACACACCCGGCAACACAGTGAGCAATATGAGCAGTACCCGTGCGCTAAGTGATGTTACGAAGCGTTATGGAGGGTCTTATTCTGCGAGCGCAGTGGGAGAAGTGAATGTAGTCGCCGAGATGAAGCGCACATCGGCAGTGATTGGCGGAGAAGGCAACGGAGGAGTTATCTATCCTGCAAGTCATTACGGCAGAGATGCATTGGTTGGAATTGCTCTGTTCTTAAGTAATTTGGCGCAGAAGCGAATAAAAGTGTCGGAGTTGAAACAACAATTCCCACAGTATTTCATTTCGAAAAATCGTATTGATTTAACACCTGCGATTGATGTAGATTCGTTGCTTCAACAGGTAAAGGAACTATATAAGAATGAGCAACTCAATGATAAAGACGGTGTTAAGATAGACTTCAAAGAGGGGTGGGTTCATTTACGGAAATCGAATACAGAGCCTATTATTCGTGTCTATTCGGAGGCTGCATCTGAAGAGAAGGCAAAGGCTTTGGCACAACAAATTATTGATGACATACACACCATAGTAGCCCACTGATAGATTATGGAGATACTCATTACGAACGATGACGGGTTCAACTCGAAAGGATTGCTTGTCCTTGTACGGCAGATGCAGAAATTAGGGCATGTTACAGTTGTAGCCCCTGATGGTGCAAGGAGCGGACAATCGAGTGCCATCAGTGTAATGAAACCGATGCGATTGAAGAAGATTGAATGCGCGGAGAACAAGAATGTGGATTTCTATGTGAGCAATGGCACCCCCGCAGATTGCGTCAAGTTGGCACTTAATGTTCTGTATAAAGACCACTACCCTGATCTTGTGGTGTCGGGAGTTAATCATGGTTCAAATGCATCGGTTAATGTTGTTTACTCGGGTACAATGGGTGCGATATTCGTAGCAGCAGAGCATAATATTCCTGCCATCGGGTTTTCTCTGTGTGCGCATGAAGCGAGTGCGGACTTTTCTGAGATAGAGCGTTATATCTGCCCCTTGACAGAGAAATTGTTATCTCGTCCATTCCCTTATGGTTTTTGCTATAACATCAATGCACCGAAGGGACATGTTGCAGGTGTAAGAGTTACTCGCCAATGCAATGGTTATTGGGAGAAAGAAATAAAAGAGTATGTAGATCCAAATGGCGAACCTTTCTATTGGTTGGTTGGAGAGTTTGTAAACTGTGAACCTGACAACGAAGATACCGACGAGTGGGCTTTATCGCATAGGTATATTTCCATTACGCCCACTTCTATTAATATGACAGATAATAGATGGAACGATTTGATAGATATTGGATTGGTATCGTTATAGGATTGTTGCTGCCTGCTGTGTTTGGTTATCTTTATATTGACCAAATGAATTTGTGGTATGCCCTTAAAACCTTCCAGTTTCAAGCGGGATCTGTACTTAACAAACTGCTGTTAGTTAGTGTTTTCCCTGATTTGGCGTTATTATTCCTTTTCTACTTGACTGATACATGGAAGTTATCTAAAGGGGTGTTGCTTGGAGCAATGCCTTATATTCTTGCGAGTATCTTTGTTTCTATGTAACCTCTTTTATGAAGTATTTCATTATCTCAGGAGAAGCATCGGGCGATTTACATGGGGCGGGGCTTATTAGTCAGTTACAGCGTCTTGACCCTTTGGCAGATTTTACGGGCTTGGGAGGTGACAAGATGCAGCGTGCAGGCTGTAAACTTGTGCAGCACTATCGTAATATGGCCTTTATGGGAATAAGTGCGGTGTTGCGTAATATCCATAAAGTAAATGAGAACTTCCGTTTGACACAAAATGCTTTACTAAACTATCAACCCGATGCGTTGATTCTTATAGATTATCCGTCATTTAATTTGAGGATTGCCAAGTTTTGCAAGAAGCATCTTCCTTGTGTCAAGATATTCTATTACATCCCTCCTAAAATATGGGCTTGGAAATCGTGGAGGGTACATAATATTGCCGAGTTATCTAACCTTGTACTGGCTATTTTCCCTTTTGAACCTGCGTTCTACCGGCGTTATGGCTACGAGGCTTTGTATGTGGGCAATCCTACAATGGACAGTGTTCTGGCGTATCAGCAAGCAGAGAGCAATATATCTTCGGAGAGGGAACATTGTATTGCCATTCTACCCGGTTCGAGGAAACAAGAGATTGAGAAGTGTCTTCCCACAATGCTGCAAGCCGCAAGAAATATAGAAGGATACAAGATTGTAGTAGCTGGTGCGCCGAGTATAGAGTCCGCCTTCTATGAGAAGTATCTGCAAGGTGAGCGTATTGTATTTGATGAGACCTACCGTTTGCTGTCCCACGCAGAAGCGGCAATTGTCAATTCAGGCACCGCCACATTGGAGGCTGCGCTTCTTCGATGCCCGCAAGTAGCAGTGTATCATATTGCTTGTGGCAGGTTTTTATGGAATATCAGGCAATTGGTATTTAAGATACCTTTTTTCACCTTAGTGAATATACTGGGGAACAAAGAAGTGATTAAGGAATATATTGGTCCTCTCTTTACTGCAAGCAATATAGAAAACGGCTTGCGTCAATTACTTACAGATACGGCTTGCCGCAGCAAGATATTGAAAGATTACGATGATATTGCGGCATTGTTGGGTAATGGCAATGCTGCAGAGAATGCTGCCAAATCTATTGCTAATTACGGTATATAATGCGATGTTTAGGCGAAGTATTTGAGGGCGATTTTCTCCCAAAGTTAGATTATTTTACATTATTATAGGAAATATATTGTAAATTAGTTGCGTAGTTAAAAAAAACATTATAACTTTGTAGCGTATTGTGTATCCTTACCCTTTTAAGGATAAGAGTATGTATACGCTTATAAATATATTGTGAAACTAACAATTAGATATTATGAATAAGATTTCCTCGTTGCTTGTCGCAGGGTTGCTTGTACTGTCTGTGGTAGTTCAAGCCAAGACGAAGCAAGATTCTACCATTAGCAATGATAGTACTCTTGGTATTCACCCATGGAAACAAACGAGTAATATGTCTGATGGTTTTGCACACTGGTCATTAACATTTGAAGTGGGTTTTGACTTGATTGATGCAGACTTCAATCGTTCAGAGGTGACCATTATTCCAAAGACGAAGGTAAGACCGTCCGGCGGTATATCATTGCAGTATGATTTTACGCCCACATGGGGTTTGATGGGTTTATATACTTATGCCAACTATGGAGTAATGCCGAAGGGTTCGACGGACTGGTTACTCTATGGTCATTTACATTCTTTGGACTTGCTGCTTACATACGACCTTGTAGATGCATGGTTCCCCCATCGGAAGACCGATATTTTCTCGTGCTATCTTTTGGCAGGTATCGGTATGGCATTCTACAACAGTGAACTGAATGCCGATGCAGGTATAGTCAAGCCTCGTACAGATGAGAAGTACGATATGGCAGGGTCTGTAACAATGGGCGTTGCCTTTGAATTCAATATCAGTCGTCCTTTGGCATTGGGTGTAAAAGGGTTGTATCATGTCTATACCAAAGATAACTTAGACGGTAAGATTCAGGGGAACAGCAATGATTGCCAAGAGTATGTATCTGCATATCTGCGATGGAAGATAGAGGGACGAAAGAAGAATCACCAACGCAATTTCCCGAGTGATGAAGTGTTTGCATCACGATTGCAAGATAGCGAACAGAACAAGAAGAGAGAACCGTTGAAAGATACTATCGTTATCATCAACAGAGATACAGTTGTGGTTCAAAAGGAATATGTAGCACAAGAGGTAAAAGAAACCACAGACCGTCAGTATGTATATTTTGCCAACGACAAGTATTCGTTAGATGATCTTGCGCTTATTACCATACAGCAGTTTGCAGCAAAGATGCAAGAAGACAGCACTATCTGTGTAGAATTGTCGGGTTATTGTGACAACACGGGTAGTGAAAAGCATAACCAAGAATTGTCGCAGCAGCGTGCCAACAGGGTTGCTAAAGAGTTGATGGATATATATGGTATTTCGGAAGAGCGCATTGTGACAGCAGGTAATGGTGTTCTTTCCAATGTATCGAATTCTTATCTTCCTAATCGTCGTGTAGAGATACGCATTGTTACCAAAGAAGAATGCAAGCAACTGAAAGAGCAGAGGAAGAACATAGAGAAGGTTCAAACAAGTGAAATTAACGAACCAGAAGAGGAGTCTGCAGGCAAGCCTGCCATACTGACTACTGTCACGACAAAGAAAAACTCTACTACCCTGTCGCGTCTTGCACGGAAATACTTCGGCAATACAGATTGTTGGGTATTTATTTATGCCGCCAATAGAGACAAATTGAGTAATCCGGACTATATTCCTGAGGATATTACACTAAATATTCCCAATATCAGTGAGGAACAAAAGAATATCTCGCACGAGGAGGCAATACAGTTTGTACAAGAGTTAGCCAAAGTATCAGCAAGGGAATAACAGGCTGCTTTTGCAGATAAAAACAGAATCGTGCAAAATTAGTTGTATCGATTGTTTGCATAATTCAGCAAATTGTTCTACCTTTGCCGCGCTTTTGTTCGAAACGCTGTTGTAATCGCAGCAGCGTGGAAAGAATAGGCAGCAGGTCTCATAGCTCAGTTGGTTAGTAGCACCTGACTCATAATCAGGGGGTCGTAGGTTCAAGCCCTACTGAGACCACAAGACATAAATTATTAAGAATAAGGTACTTACGAGTTGGCTCGAGTACCTTATTCTGCATTTTATACTATACTTTGACACAATTCTTTGTAAACCCCAATAGATAAAGGGCAAAGAGGGTACATTTGGGGTACATTTGAAAACACACAAAACCGTGCAAAAACCGTGCAACTTTTTCATACAACTAAATTCAACAGTATATATCATGGCAAAACTATCTGTATTTATTGACAAGAGAACACCAAACTCAAAAGGCTTGTTCCCGATTAAGATACGCATAAACAATGGCGCAAGTGCAACAACAGTCAGTTCTAAAATTTATGTGTTAGAAAAAGCATTTACCGGCAATCCCGAAAAAGTAGTGGAAAAGACTTATCCTAATGCGGTTGTAATAAATACCCGCATTAAGGAACTATATCTCGAATATGCAGTGGCGATTACTGATTTAGACCATGAGGGGAAACTGCAACGAATTACTGCAGCAGGTATTAAGGACTATGTATTGAAGAGAAAACAAGGCGATGTCCCTGAAACTACTTTCTCGGCAGAAATAGAACAGTATATTTCAAACTGCCGCTCACCAAAAACGAGAGAGGGGTATGTATATGCTCGCAATATGCTCTATAAGTTTATGAAAAAGACTACGGTTCATTTTGACGAACTGACTTACCAGGCAATAGTCGATTTTGACCGCTGGATGGAGCGACAAGAACTATCTATAAACACGCGCGGTATTGTTATGCGTTACATCCGCTCGGTATTCAACTCCGCTATCAAGGCAGATAAAATTTCACCTAATACCTACCCGTTCCGCAAGTTCACAATCAAGAGAGCGCAAAAAGAAAAGGAGTTCCTTACGCTTGACGAAATACAGAAACTGCGCTCACTCGAACTGAAAGGTATGCGAGCCGTGGCACGGGACTTCTTTATGCTATCTTTCTATCTGTGTGGCGTGAACCCGACAGACCTGTTCCATTTCCCGAAAGCAAACAAAAAGGGCAACCTCGTCTTTGTCCGACAGAAGATTGCCCATACAGAGCCTATGCCTCTGCACCTGCATATTCAGCCGGAGGCGCAGGAGATAATAGACCGCTATGCAGGGAAAGAACATTTGCTGTCTTTTATTGAACGATACTATGAATTTGAGAACTTCCGGAGAAAACTAAGCAAACAACTGAGGGATATAGGCAAACTCATAGACCGTCGTCTCTATTTCTATTTGGCACGCTACACTTGGGCAACCTTTGCCGACCATGTAGGAGTGTCGCACGATGTCATCAGCAAAGCCCTCGGGCACTCTGACAAAAGCACCGCTGAAAAGTACTATATCAGTTTCAACTGGGACAGAGCAAATGCCGCCAATCGGCAAGTGATAGATTATTTGGCGTGTAAGTAACTCCCTAACAGTTTTTGCACCCCGAATTGAAACGGGGTATAGGCTTGTATTTCCCTATACCTGTTATGATGAGTTGCTGACTTATCGGTGTGGTGTCTGCTATTTTCGGTTTAGTCTTTGCCATAGGTCTGTGTATTTGTGGTTCAGCCATACCAGTAGTATGCCGAACCAGTTCGACAAATATGCCATTGCGAACGATAGCAGAATAGCGGCTACTATGTCATACTCTGCCCAATATAGTGCAATGAGGGTCGCCCAAAACGACAGGCACTTGGGACACTTGCACACCCTGCCTGCCACAGACACTATCGCCTGCGGCAGACCTAAGTGTACGCCTATCGTTGCCGACATCATCACCGCTATTGCTATCAGTACCTCAATCATCTTTCATTTTTGCTTCGGGACTGCTTCGGGGTTAGCCTGTTGTGACGGCGATACTCAACGGGGTTTCACTCACAAAGGTGCGGCTGCATTGTTGGCACGCCGAGGTGGATACTGCATTGACCGTTGCCCCTGCCGTTATCGTTACTGCCGTGGGAGCTGTCGCCGACGCAATAGGAATGGTGCAAGTGCCGTTGAGCGGTTGCGACTTGGTACTGCAACAGCCGCCGTTGCATGGCACATACGAGATAATACCCTGCACACGGATAGTGGCTGCATACTGTCCCGTGCCTACCTGCGATACGCCTACCAGCGAGAACTGTGGGGCGAAGACGGGTGTGTTCTCCGCACAGGTCGGGAAGCATAGCCGCTGCGTGATGTTGAGTTGGTAATAGTACGGACTTGCCGTGCTGCCCGCTGCCAACACGGGCGTGATGATTGGCGATTGGATTTTGTTCATACTCTTTGGCTGTTAAGAGTGGCTGCTGTCTATTTACTCTATTATATCGGAAGTGTCGCCGGCAGCATTAGGCTCTTCCTCTTGGGGTGGCACAAGTGAGGCATAAAGCACGCCGACCATCTCGGCGAGTTTGTCCACTTTCTCGTGCATGGTGTTCATGTCCTCCGACATGGTGACGATATTCTCGTTGATACAATCGAATATCGTGCGGGGTTGTTTCGTTTCCATTAGCGTAAAAAATTAGAGATTATCGGATTGCTGCCCCATTGGTCGAGCAGCGTATTCAGTCGTTGTGCCGTGACGGCTACGCCTCGCTCCCGTTGCCGGTTGACAAAGGCTTTCATGGCACTCTGCAAGCGGTCGGCTTCGTCCTTGCTCTCAGCATAGACATACATATCTATCTTGTAGGGTTGCAGCATAGGTCATCAGGGTATAGGTGGTACATCGGCAGGGGCGGAGGGTACGGACACGCCCGCTTTGCCCGTGAGGGTGCGCAGGAGGTTGTAGTAGCCGAGCACCTTGTCTTGGTTGCCGTCTATCCATCCGAGGACGCCGAGTGCCGTGTCTTTGACCTGTGAAATAGCGGAGGTGGTCGGCGGGTCGTAGTCGGGCATATTGGGCATATCTTTCATAAAGTAGTCGCAGACCTCTGTGGCGGCTTTTACATCGCCCCCGCAAACAAGCAACGCCGAGCGTTTGAGTGCGTCCTTGGAGGTGGTTTGCAGCAGCGTGGTGTCGTAGGTGATTTTGTTCCCGAATAGTGCCATGGTGGGTGTGTTTTAGGTTGGAGGTAACTCGTAGGTGTCCTGTATCTGACCCGTGTTTGCTTTGGAGTTGGTATAGTGTTCCTATAGTATTCGTATAGCAAAAGCGGGTGTGAAAAAGGTAGCACCTCCGGGGATTGGAGGCACTACCTTTCGGGTTTAGTTGCCGCAAGTGTCGCAACCGCAGGGTTGGGGTGCGGAGTAGCGTTGCACACGCAAGAAGTTCTCGCTGCCAATAGCGGAGTTGATACCGCTGTTGTTGTTCTGTGCCAAAGCATACGCCACGGCTTCGGCTACGGCGTTGGCACTGACGCTCGGGTTGGAGGTCGCCTGCGACTGCACATCGACATACTGTTTGACGGTCGGGGTCTGCAAGTTCTGCCATGTCTCACGGGCGTTGCGCTCGCTCAGGGCAAATTGCGACACAAGACTGAGTGCGTCTTTGTTGCCTGCCACTGCCTGCTCGGCTGCCTTTGCACGAGCCTCTGAGGCTTTGTTAATACCCCAGCCAAGACCGATAGCGAGCAACAATGCACCGCCACCAAGACCGGCTGCCAGACCGATTGCCGTTGCGCTTTGTCCATGGGAGTTGTGATGTTTGGTCATCATCATAACATCGGACGGAGTTAGTTCTGCCATAATGGTGTGTTTTTGCCGCCTCTAATACCTTCGGCGATTGGTATCGAAACAATGACTGTTTCGACGCTGCAAAGGTACGGCGTTTGTGCAACACGGGCACTATGGTTCTTGGAGAGTTGTCGACAACTTGTTGGCTATATGTTGGGCAATTAGTCGGAAAGTGGCGGAGGAACGCTTGTAGATTTGGAAGTTGACAAGGTAAGCATAGACGGTCTCGGTGTGCTTGCGGGCGAGAAAACGGGCGATGTCGTTGGCACAAATACCATATTGGTGGCTGAACCAAACAAACAGCGTGCGGGCATACAAGACCTCCGTTGGCTTGCACTTGCTTCGGATGAGTTCGACTGGCGTTTCGCAGTAGTCTGCTACTACTTGCAGGATGTGGTGGAGAATTTGGCTTTTCATGGATAGGGGTATTTAGTGTTGTTATGTTTATTCTCGCAGGTAGGCTTCGACCTCGTGGCGGAACTCGTCTATTGTGCGGCAGACGACCACCTTGTTGCCGTAGGCTTCCAGGCGGGGAATAAGTTCTTTCTGATGGTCGGACAGTCTGCCCGCTTTGCCGTTTTTCATTTCGATATAGAGGCTCGCAAAGCCATTGCGGGGGATAGGTATGCAGAGGTCAGGAATACCATGCACCACACCCTCCGCCACCAACTTGCGGGCGGTCGTCTTGGTCGTGTACGCCCCGTTCGGAATAGCATAGCACAGCACATCGGGGTGCTGGTAGCGCAGCCAACGCAGGCACTCCACCTGCAGGGCGTGTTCGCTCTGTGCCGCCTTGCCCTTGTTGGCTTTGTCCCAAAGGGCGTGCAACTCATCTATAGTATATGCGGTCGGCATAGTATCGGGCTATGAGGCTATTATGCCGGTTGCGCCGGTGCGGTTTGTCCAGCGGACTGCTGTGCCGCTTGGGCGGCTTGCAGTTGTGCTGCCTCTGCCTGTTGCTGCTGTGCCTCCTCTTGTTTGCTCTTTAACCGCTCCAACATCTTATCCGCAAAGGGCGAAGTACTGCTTTCGAGGTAGGTTTCCAAATCGATGGCGTTGCTCTGCAACAAAGACAGTAGCAAGTTCTCGTTCTGCACACGGAACATACCCTGCGACTGGTTCTCGACAAGGGCGAGGTCGAACTGCGAATTGCGCACCTTGTCCGGGTCGTACCACTTACTCTCCTCGGAGTAGTCCTTGCCTGCGATATTCATATACCGCCGCTCGGTATAGTACTGCTGGACGACCTGCATAATCTTGTAGTCGCGCTTGCGGATAAGACCATTGTACCATTGCATCATATCGGCAATGTTGTTGTTGGCGTTCTGCGTCTCCTGCGCATAGAGAGAGGACGGCGTGCCGCTCTTGGCTTGCTCGCCACGCATGGCACCGTGCGCACCCGTAATCTCGTTGAGCAGGTTCATATACTGCGAGAGCATTTGCACATCGTCCTGCTTGCTGCTCGTACTATGCACCTGCTTGAACGGCTCTTCTCCGCCCTCCCAGTCTAATACCATAACACCTGCGGGGGAGGTAATGGTGCGGGCGACATCCTCAATGTTTATGTCGCTACGCTCCAAGACTTTTTTATTGACGACAAACAAGCCCTTAATGTCGTTCATACGCTGGTACTCGATACGAGATAGTAGGCGGTTGGTCATGCGCTGCGGGTTGATAGCGTCCTCGACAAAGGAATGTATCTCACCGTCTACGAGTGGGAAAGCACCAACTACAAAGGGGTGCGAGCCGTGCGTGTATGGGCTGACTTCTTGGTGGAGAACATACCCGTTCGGGGATAGATAGCGCACGACCCATTTCTCCTCTACACGATACTCGTATTCTATCACGGCAGCGTCCTCCGCAGTGCCGCCTGCCTGCACCATGTCATATACACGGCGGTTGTTCTCGGCAACGATAGTCGCTTCGTCTTGCACAGGGACAAAATACTGCTCGCCCTTGGCTGTATCGTGGCAATAGAGAGAGTCAAACTGTTCTTTCGTCCATATCTCTACGACACGGCACTGCTCCGGTTGCAATGGATGATAGAAATCAATATGCGGACGGCGTGTATTCGGTTGGAACTGTTGGTCGGTTACAGGGTAGAGTTGGGCGCAGTCTTTATATATCTGCCGTATCTGCTCTGCCTCCTGAGGAGAATGGGCGAACTTGGCAAGCAACGCACCCAAAGCCATATCATGCAGGTATCCTATGCAGGAGATATGCTCGAAATACTGCCCCGATGTGTTGGGGTCGAAAGCGAGGCGGTTGTCGTCCACCAAAGACACAACGACATCACTGCTCTTCCGTTCGTGGTTGATGTCGAAACCGACACGGAACGCAGGCAATGCGGAGAGCAGGAACTCCTCGCAGCCGCGTGTGTTAATCTCCGGCAGGTTCTCGTTCTGATAGACATACTCCATGGCAATAGACATCATCTCGCCGAGTTTCTGTTCGTCTCGGTCACGGGCTATTGCCAATGGCTCGAAGTTGGATTGACAATAGACACCGAGTACAGCCTTGACCGCTTTGCGTATGATATTGAGCGACATCGGTGTAATACCTTGGTCTGCCATTAGTTTCTCCTCAGAGACAAGCCCGCAACCGCTCGGGTCGGGTACGAGGTCGGAAAGTTGGTCGCCGAAATAGTACTTCTTGCACCGCTCACGCTTATCTCGAAATGTTTGCAGGCTGTCGTAGTAATGGTGAAAGCGTTCGAGCAGAATTTGGTTCTGCTGAAAGATATGTTCTGCGGCTTGCGACGAGGGTCTGCTGCCATCGGTATTGGGCAGCAGGTTCTTACGCGTGAAACGGCGGTAGTTGTTCTTGGTTAGTTTTGCCATAGTAGTATAGTTATTTAGCGTATTTTTGTGGATAGTTTAGACTTTCGGCTACTGACCTCTAAGTAGTCGAAACGGCTGTCTTTGCTCACTTGCCCTGCAAGCACAAAGCGGAAGAAACGACAATCGGTGCGCTCGACCAATGCACCTATGTCTCGGAAGTCCCCGCTCTTCTCTCTGTGTCCGAGTAACGACCACTTGCGACCGTCGTACGAGCCGAAGATATACAAGCCAAGAATACCCTCGTAGGTAGTATCGGTATCTACAATCGTCTCTGTATGTTCAGGAATGGTTTGCAAAATATGCTGAACGATAGGCGGAGTTGTGAGTGACAACATCCTGTATTCATTAGTTATACTGCCTGCATACATAGTGGCATAAATTTTCATATCCCATGTGAGTATAAAGTTAGCAGGTTGCTCGGCAGCACTTTCATCTGTCGTGGCAATTATATTCTGCAGCCGTATTTCTGTATGATATGTACCCGCTTGAAGTTTTATGTCAATACGCTTTTTTTGTTTATCATACTCGTCGGGGAGTTTATAGCGTATGCGCCAATCGAATATGCGTTCACTATCTTCACTATCTTCTTTAAGAGTAACTAAATAGCCTTGCATAGCATACGACCATACAATGTTGCCATTGTTATCACATATACATAAGATAGCCTCTCCGTAGTCGGGGTCAATATTAGGTACTCCATCGCTCCACTCAACAGTGGTCGTTCCATCTTTTTTCAGTGCATATAAGTCGAACACTAATCCATTTCCGTTGCCATTGAATGTGAGTGATATATTGGCGGATAAGTTTTTAGGAACCGTGAATGATGTTGTGTTGCCATATTCGTCTTGGTTGTAGGTGATGAGTTGCGGATAGTTGTCTGCATACATATCAATCTTGACGATGGTATCTAAACTATATGCGTATCCTGTTTCTCCATTATCTCCAATCTCAATAGCAGGCAAGTTATTATTGTCAATGAGATTATTGTTAGTGTAGGAAGTAGTATCTAAGATATTACCTATCATTAGAGTGCAATGGTATGACACATTAAACTCCGCACCGTAGAATTCGGTTGGTGCTATAGTTGCAATGTTGCCAGATGTGACTATCCGTTGACGGTAGTTGCCTTCGGGTAGTTCAACAGTTCTCTCTTCTCCTAATATGTACAGGTGCAAGTTTTGATAGACAGAGAATGTTCTTTTAACGCCATCGAGTTCATCTTGGTATGTGTCTCCATTATCTCGGCTTAAATCATCGGTTAAGTCTAATGCATAGACTACTTCGTCTTTCTCATTGACAATCTGAAACTGCACTTTCGGTGGTTCAAATGCCTGCGTTTCACCTGTTTCCATTCCAATGGTATCAATTAGTGTAGAAGGATAAGTACTCTCACTATCTTGGTTGTAGGTATTTAATGTTGTTTTTGTAGCATTTGTTGTTATCGTTAAAATACCCAAACTGTTAGCAGGTATTACGATTTCTTCTTTGAGTTCAGTAGTATTCGTATTATCATCGTAATATGCGAACCGTATATCTTTTTTCTCTGATTTGATAGCATAGTAGTATATATCATCAACTTGCGAGATAAGTTCGGCTGTAAGAGAGCCACCTTGGTCTCCTACAAGTTCTCTTTCACAATCAAACTCGGTTACTTGCGTATTATTGCTACTCTTGAGAAAAACCTCGCCCTTAATAGATAGGATAATATGGTATGCTTTGTTGTTCTCTAATTCGGTGGCGATTGAGAATGGATAGAAAGTGAGTGTAATTGTTTCTTCTGTTACAATGGCATTATCGATAGTTTCATAATCAATGATATTACCATAGTCATCGATTATTTTGTATGATATCATAAGTCTGTTACTCTCACTGGTATCGATAGTGCAGTCGGCACATTGAAGTATGATTGTCTGTTCTTCGGAGAAAGAAACTATTAGTTCTTGTTGGAATGGACTTGCTGGAATATCTAAGCGATAGATGTCTTGCTCTATATCTCGTATTAAAGTACCCAATACCGACTTCTCATTATACTCAGCGAGTGTACCTTTTGCAGAAGTGAGAGTAATCTTTTTCTTGCTCTCCGGTATATCAATAGTCTTGTACACTTTCTTACTGACAGTCTGCCAATAGCCACGTGCCACTACTCGGTGCAACTCCTTGAAGCCGATACTGTCTAACTTGATAATATGCGACATAAGGTAGATACCATTTTCTGCGTCGCTCTGCTTATCTACTTGATACCACTCGTTGCCTGCTACACGATATGATGTCGGGTAGTTATTCACATACTCCTCCGCACGAATATCACGGCGAGACCAGTTGCCCTGCTTATCAAGAATGTAGGTATAGTTGTAGTTCGGGTTGCTGACCATTAACTCGAACTCGTTGTGGTTGTAGTTGATTATACTCCCCTTGAGGTACGAGAGGAAATCGGTCTGCGTCATGCTGTCCTCCGCTGTTACGCTCTCGTCTGGCAGACCTGCTATCTGCTTCATATAGTAGGCGTTCTTGGCTATCTTGGAATAGTCTATATGCCCTGCGGTAGTGAAATGCGCCCAATCGCCCTCCAACGGCTGACCTATCTCCTTCACCTGCTCGCCTGCAATCTCCATAAGTCCTCTGTCGGTGGTGAATACCACACCGCTGTCAATAGGGGTTACCGACTTGGCGTTGTTGCATACATCACGGGCAATGACACGGGAGTTGGTATAAGCCATCTCTCCTTTCTCGTCCACGAATAGCGCATACACACCGTCTTTGCAGAATACATAGAGCGGGGCTGCACCCGTCTGTCCCGTACCCACTGCGACGGAGTTAGACATCAGTGCTACTATCTCCGCAGAACCGACTTGGTAAGTGTTCTCTACGGGGAAATAGAGCGGGTTGTTCGTGCTGCTCACTTTCAGCCCGTTGGGACAGTTCTCCGTCACTCGCTCCTCTGCGGGGGCGGGGTTGAAATTCGGTTTTTGGTCTGTCTGATATTCAGTTACGGATTTTGTTCCTATCTTATCTAACTCTATCGGACAAAGATTTTCGTCCATATAATAGGCTATATTCAAATATGGATGATGTTTAAGTTCGAACTCCTTTTTATATAGCGTCATCGTTACTCCATCTGTATTCTCCAAGATACTGATAGTCATTTTTGTGGCACGACCATCAGGGAAAGATAGTATCGGGTCAAGCGTCTCGATAAAGTCTCTATTCGATACATCTGTATTAAACGGAATAAATCTGCATACCTTTTGTTTACCATCATTAACTGTTTCGACCTCTACTAATGTATATGCTGATACATCTTTGGTTTGTTGGACTGCTTCTCTCAATTGGGAACCAGCAGTTCGCATTAGGTAATGAGTAGTGCGCTTTTCTGATAATGTATCATCATAGAATGATGTAAGTTTGAATAGTGCCTCTTTGAAATATCCGAAATTATTATCACTTATAATTGTATTATCACCACAATATTGCAATGAGTGATTATTCAAATGGAATGTATCAAGTGGATAACCATGAAATTGCGAGCGAGTGTAGTTTGCTATATGCAGTCGCCCATTATAGTTGTATTGTTCTTTGGGGATATAAGAATATCGAATGACTGCCTCTACCTTAAGTGTATCTTGCTGTGTGATATTATTTAACACCCCATCGTATTTGGGGTCTTGCAAATCTACTATCGGATTGTCTAATAAATCAGGCAACTCATCTTGTGTGTATTCTCGTAACAGATAGAATTGACTATGTAATAAATCGTATTGAATGTCGTCGTTACCGCGCTGTTGTGGCATATAAGACATATTGGCTACACTGGTGCGAAAATCCTGTGTTGTCTTTATAAGACCATTAGTAACTGTCGCCGAACCAGCAACCGTATCTAATGTCCGCCTACAATAGCCTTTTTTCTCAACATCCATTTCATATACCGAAGATTGAGGTGTAATAAAGATACAGAGTGATTGGAATATATCTTTGTTGTCATCCATTATCTTAATTAGATTTTTATCAATAGATACACAAAGATTACAACCTCTTATTTGGAATTTCCAAGAAGATGTGTTGATGTTATAGTAACCAAGATATGCATAAGCAGAACCGCTGGTATAATGTGCTGTCGTATAGATACCATTTCGGAATACTCCGAACACATCTTCGCCACCCGGTCTTGCATGTTGGAAGTCCGCCATTTTAGAGTCGGTGCTTATTGTTCCTATATCGTCAGTTAAATCGATAGGCGTATCCAAGAGAATACTACCGGGTATATTATCTATATAGGTATTTGGCGTACCCCAATATGCCGATATGGTATCATTAGGTACAAGCAATGCGCCATTATTAGAATAGACACCTCGTGATGTTATCTCATCAAACCCATCATTTAGTTTGTCAGTTGGGTTTTTATGTGCGCAACGACTTCTCGTGTTATATGTACGCTGACGAGGGAATATCATTGTCGGTGCACTCGCATACATATACTTACCATCATAGAGTTTTATAGCAGCACACACAAGAAATGGGTCTGTGAAGTAGTTTTTCTCTTTTAGTTTGCCGTATAGCGTAACCATTTCATTATGTAATGTTTCAATCCCTCCACCTGATAGTTCTCCAAAATCATTTGCTCGAATACCTACTGCAAGACCTTTGTATGCCAATTTCCAGTCTTTTTCTCTCCTACCCCATTTGTCCCATCCCTCCTTGTTTGTTTTGTCCTCGGTGATGGTGCCTGCTGCGCCTGCGTCTGCCCAGTTGAAATGTATTTGCCCGAAAGGATAGACACCTCGGTCGGTCTGCGAGCCGTTCTCGTCCACATAGAGTTTCTTATAGAGCGTGTCTGCAGGCTCGAACAACAGGTACTCGAAACCGCCTGCGTCGTCGATGATAGTGAGCAAATGCCCCGTCTGACAGATATACAAATCGCCCGATACGCTCGTGAGTTCTGCGGGCGTATCCAACGCTTCGAACACTCCGTCGGTGTCGATAGTACCAAACCAGTAGAGCCTGCTCTCCCGCACACCGAGGATATGCCGATAGACATTGGTGTGGATATACAACTGCGTATAAGAAAGTCCGCTCGTGTTGGCGACATCGGATTGGTACTGCATGGAGAATACATGCTTTCCGTCCCCGCTCGCACGCCACGAGCCGTCCTTGAAACGCAGATTGACCAAGTCCTCGCAGTCGCCGTCCTGAACGCCTATCTTGGTGGCATTATGCACTATGCCATTCAACTCGATTGCTTTTACATTCTCGCTATCCATAAGACAAAAGGATTAAAAGATACGGGGTATTCTATCTACTACTGCGGGCAACATACGCACGGAGTACTTGCGGATGTCGTTGATTGCGTCTTGGAATTGCGCCTCATAGACATTGGCGTCGTCGGGGTAGGCAGAGAGCAACCACTTCCATATAATGAAATATATCAATGCGTCTTGCACCGATTGGTCTAAGGGCTCGATAAAACTCGGGTTGAGCAACTTGCCCCACTGGATGATATAGTGAATACTCTCTCGGTAGTCCTCCGTGGGTGCAAGATTGGCAAACGTATCGCTGTCGCCTGCACCGGTAGCCAGATACAGGACACGCTTGTAGAGAATGTAGTCACCCTTTGCGTAGGTCTGCGCAGGTATTGCTCCGTGCGTCAGCGTGATGGTGTGACAATTGACATCCCATATATAGGCTTTCTCTATATGGCGGGTGTGCTTGCCGAGTGGGTCGAATACTTTTGCCATTGCCGAGCGGGCGAACGAATGGAACAGGTCGCTCTCGTCTTTGGTCATAGCGATAAGGTCGAGCAGGTGCGGGGCGTTCTCCGTGCCTCGGTGCTTGCCGAGATACGAGGTGCGCTTGTGTATCTCCTCCTGCAAGAGTGCAAGCGGATAATACAAGTGCAGGATGTCCATTGTCTCTCCCGAGCAACACCCGAGCATATCACACCACGGAGTGCGATACGGAACGAGTATGTTAGGCTCTATCTCGGTATATTGTGTTTGACAAGATGTGCGTGCGTACATAGGCTATTGGTTTTGTGTGTTTATATTTCCTATCTCTGTGTCAAGTGTTTGTATTCAGTGGTGGCGTCGAATGAGGGGCAGGCTTTGTTGGCGTAGTCCCTGTGGCTGTGAATAGTTGCCTGCGGATACTTCTTCACGAGGTGGCGCAAGAGTTGCTCTAATGCCTTTTTCTGTGCGTCTGTGCGGGTGTCCGTTGCCGCCTTGCCGTCTGCCGACAGACCGCCGATATAACACACGCCTATGCTGTTGCTGTTGTGACCCACACAATGTGCGCCAACCTCATTCTCCAAACGACCACCCTCTATGCTGCCGTCAAGCGTCACCACATAATGGTAGCCTATCTTCTTGTAACCACGCCGTTTGTGCCAACGGTCAATGTCCGAAGCGTGAAAGTCTGCACCCTCTCGGGTAGCACTGCAATGGACGATTATCTCTGTTATGTTCATATCTTTTCGTTTTAGTTTATAGCATACAAAAAAGCGGCTATCTTCGTATTGAAAATAGTCGCTTGGGGCAAACCCACCGAATTCGAGGGGGTAGATTATGTCAGTTCCCTTTCAGTTAGCCAAGAGTGCTATTAAGACACATTTAGTTTGAACATATTCTCTTTCGTACCCCTCTGACTCCACAAGATATATGGGATATTTCGGCTCTCAAAGGCACTTATATAATCACTATTAATGTCCTTATTTGTGTCGTTAATAATAGCGACACTACTTAATTTCTTGCCAGATATGCGCTCCCGTCCTTCTTTGATGTCATCAAGGCTGAAGAGAAAATTTGGTACATTCATTTTGTTCAAAACATTGAAAGATTTTATGACTTTTTCCTCTTTCATTCCTGCAAGTTGAAAATCAAAGGTAAACTCAATTCCCGTTCTTCCCTTGGCTATAAATTCAGGAGTATAGACCAAACCTCTCTCATTAAGCATATTGCGAACATCCTCATTAAACATTGTAGATATGGTATTTTTTGCCATAAGTTCCATTTCTGCTATGGCACAAATAGCGCATATCATATTATGTTTCTTTTGCGGAAAGTCTTGTGCAGTAGCCTTTGTAGTCAGTTCCTTATCATCTAACACAATGCCATAATTGCAAAGGATAGCATTCAGCCATTCTTTCCTTTTGGTAGAATGATTAAAACTGACACCTACTTGCTCTAAATTCGTTAGTGTTTCGCCGTCATCAGACATCAATATATTCCCCCGTTCATCTTGTTTGATATAAATATCTATGGGGTCGTTGTAGATACCGTAAAACGGAGTGGATATAACACTCCAATTCGTTTTGTCATCGGTATAATAAGATGTCTTATCTTTTAACCAAGTGTAATAAGCCTTTATGCTTTCATCTACCCAACTCATAGTATGCTCCTTTCTACCTTTATTTCGGTGGTGATATGTATTGCTTTTGCAAATGCTTGTATAGCCTTTTCTATAGACTCGGAACTTGCATCAAACAATTTTGTTTCTATGTCAGACGCCTCTATTGGCATTGCCCACTCCATTTGTCGTGTATCACTCGAAACATGAATATGTACATGGCTTTCTCTTGCTCCAAAATACTTGCCCACATACGGGAGAAAGAACTCTGGCAAATCATCTGGGGCTACCGCAGGATTTCTGTGTCCTCTATTGTAATCCACCCGAATTATTCCGATGTTGCTTTCGTATTGTTGACAGTGCAAACTCATACGCAAAGAGTCTTTCTTACCTTGGTCTATTTGCCATGTAAACAACCATTCATCCCCTTTGTCTTTAACGGCAAGGTCTATTTGAGCAAGCATAGGAAATTTTTGAACGATACGAAAAACCTCTATAGGTTCTCCTTTGTCAATGATTGTCTTGGGAGTTTGTATGAATTCTATGGCTTGTTCCGTGGTTATCATAACTCATTGTTCTAATTTTGCGCTGCAAAATTACTCCTTTTTCTCCACATACGCAATATGCTCTGCGACATAGTACCATTTTGCGGACTTGCGCAAAATGGTATGTATTTCCATTTTGGAAACTGTCGAGTATTTCTCGGTAGTTGCGACTATTTTCAATATTTCAAAGAACGCTTGTGCTTACACCAAGTGTAAGGCTTTGAGCCGTCGGAGAGGTTACTCTCTGCCGGTGATGATAGACCACAGCCCGATAAAGACGATACCGACAGCAAAGAACGGCAGTGCCAACAACTGCCGCACACAATAGACCGCACGCTTAATCTTGGACATCGCTCTCTTTCTCTTTCCTGTTGCTTTTCTTGGCTTTCTTGGTTGCCGAGATAGGGCAGTCAATGCGTATGCGCTGCGGACAATTCTCCCGAACACACGAGTAGTCTTTGAGCGTAGCCCGTAGGCTGACCATTTCGTTGGTCAAATCGTGCTGACGCTTATAGAGTTCGTCTATCTTGTCGGAGAGCCGTCGGTTTTCCGACTTGACCTCTTGATACAACTCTTTCCATTGGGCAATCTCATTGCTTTCGCTCTCCTGCTTTTTGATTTCCACCTCTACCTCTTTCATTGCCCGGTTCTGCTTGAAGTAGATGATACTGCCACCCCCTACTGCTGCGAGCAGGGAGCATACTGCCGTGACGATGACTTGTAACCATTCCATAACTGACTATCGTTTCAAATATACTCTGATTAAAATTCGTATTGCTGCGCCTATACCGAGTAAGGCAACTAATATCCAAAAAGCAAGCGACACGCCCTTGTAGTAGGTCGGCACTACCTCCCGTATCTCCACATCGTGTTTCTGCGTGGCCTGGTAGATAGTGTCGTGCCGCTCCACTATCTTGTCCCGATAGCGGATTGACCACCGCTCACGCCACACCGTGTCGCCTTTTGAGTGGATGTATATGCTGTCTTTCTCGTAGGTCTGTATCGTGTCGTGCAGGTATCTTGTTACAATACTGTCCCGATACTCCGTCACGGGCAGGCAGGTCGTAGTCTTGCAACCCGCAAGCAGGCAGCATAGCATAAAACCGATAGCAAAGCCTGCTATCGCCATTAACGCTCTGTATAGTCCACCGTTGTCCATTATTTTTTGTATTTGTTGTTTGTTATTCCATTTTTTTGTCTTACCTTTGCAGTGAGGAATGAGGTTTATGCTCCTGCCTCTTCAGCGAGAGGTTCTGCTCTTGCGAGTTTATAGTCGAGGTTCTGCTCGACTATTTTTTATGTCTGCCACCTGCCAATGCCATAAGTTAGTCCTTGGGTATCATTGCGAGTTTTCCGTGCCATAAACGGCAGATAACCTGTTACCCACTCGTCATTCCGCTGAATACGCACTCCGCATTTCTTGTTGAATAAATAGAAGTGGTAATCTTGGTGTTTGGTTTTGAACACATCTATAATCGAGGTGACAGTACTATCTGACACTTGGCACACCTGCCATACATCCTTGTTGGCTGATAATGTTGCAAACGCTGTTTCTTGGTATAGTTGCAAGGGAACAGCCTTTTGGCATACCGAAGAACCGCTTGGTTTTATATGAGGCTCTTTCCAACCTATCGTTCGGCGGCGACCTTTGGTGCTCCGTTTTAGGTTGCTATAGGTGGAATACCTGTTGTTGCTCCTCACATAACGAAACAGAACCACATTGTCCGTGCTTTTGATATACCCTGTGTCGCAGATGATATAGAGTTTCCCTGCAAGGCACATCAACTCGACATGAGGTTGCACACGCAGACCGTCCACATACATCTCCAAGTACTGAATGGTTGAGCCCAACTCCTCGCCGTTGAGGTGCAGTTTGGCGGGGTCGTCCTCTGCACCGACATACACATCGCCCGCAAGCAAACGCAACGCAGTCGTAGCCGTCAGTTTGCTTTCCTCTCCTGTGAGAGTTAGTCCTTTGCCGCCGAACTTGCACTCGGTGGAGGTGGATTTCAGACGCACACCCATTGAGCCTGTGGCGGCATTCTTGAGTGTGGTTTCACCAGGAGTGATTGTAAGGACTTCTTTTGTATCGCTGCCTGTTGTAGTGTAATCGGACGCTGTCTTTATACTGATTTTGGACGGATGTTTGATTTCCATACTACCGGAGGAAATATCGACATATTTGTCATTTGCGCTCCTGATATTGGCACGGTCACTGCCCAGGGTAACCCGAGTATTACTATCGAATGGAGATTTTATTGTGGTCGTATCACTACTGAACTCTGCCGTTGATGTACTACCGCCACCAAATATCTCTATTCCCGCCTTGTTGTTATCTGGATTAAGGGCTTTGAGAACAGTGTTACCTCTATTATCTTTTATGAGTACATTGCTACTGTCTGTTACCACAGCCGTACTGCCTGTACTGATACTGCTGTGCGTATGGTTGGTATTGGCTTTGCCTGCCAAGCCGTTATTGACTGCATTACAGGTGGGTATCTTGGTCGTGCTGTCTATGGTGTCTGATATGTTGCGGAACTCACCATTGCCCTGCACGACGACACCTGCTGTGCCGAGTGTCCCTGTTCTTTCCATAAAAAAGCCCTCTGTTGCCTGCAATGGGCTTTTAAGCACGACAGCGTCGCCGCTCGAACCATTATGTATGGCATACACATCCAAGTCGGCTGTTACTACTGCGGTTGCGTTGTCAATATTATGTCTGCCCATATCCAAGTCTCCGCTCATCGTGTCGCCGTCCTTGCTGACCTTGCCGCTGACCTCAACGACCAACGCGCTGATAGCCGTTTTGAGTTTCAGCCACAGAGCGTCAAGACCTGTCGTGTCGAGAAATGATTTTGCCATAGTTGATTTTCTTTTTGTAAATGCAGGCGAACCCAATCACCTGCACCCTAATGCTTACGACAATGCGTTGATATAGGTCGTCGGGATGGCGACAACATCGTCGGGCTGCAATGCCGTGTCGGCTAATGCCCCTTGTGCGGTGGTGGCGGCTTGAACATTCACTTTCTTGTTCGTGATGGTCAAGTCCGTGCCGTTGAACTGCACACCCGTCAGAGGTACACGGGCGTCAATCTTGCTGTTCAGGTCGGATGACTTGACATAAGTGCTGGCTGCGTCCGTCTTCGTCAGATAACCGGACAGGTCAATGGTCGAACCTAACTCCTCCCATTGTGTGCCGTCCCATACATACTCCGCCGACTTTTCCGTGACATGATACACATCACCCGTATTGTTGCCCGAAGTAGGGAGAGCAGAGGAGGTCGCTACCGTCCCTTTGAAACTCAATACACTGCCTAATGCGGTGATTTTACTGTTCACCTCGCTAATTTTACTGTCAACACTCGTCTTGTTGTAGTAGTTCGCTGCAAGGTCATCCGCTACCTCCGTAGCCTTTGCTTCGGCGGCGGACTGCGCTGCTGCAGCCTGCGCTTTCACTTTCGCCCAAAACGCATCAACACCCGCTTGGTCGAGAAACTTTTTAACTTCTGCCATAATTCTGTTTGTTTGAGTATAATTATTCTAAATTGTTAATGTAATCTATCGGTATCGCATCTGCCTGTCCCTCCGCTATCTCGGCGAACTTCAACATAAGGTCAGTCTGGTTCTCAATACTACCGCCTATCGTTCCCCACACACCTATCACCTTGTAGTCTTCTGCCGTAAGGTGCAGGTCATTGTCCGTGTCAGCAGTGAAAGCAAGAGGCTCGGCAGCACATATCTCCACATCGAATTGCCCTATTTCAGCCAATACATCTGCCATGCATTAGTTTTTCAAAGAAGTGGAACGCACGGTCGCATAGTTCTCGTCATACATCATCTGCTCTTTGTTCTCCGTGTCGTACACCTCGAATATCACTTTCCCTGTCTTGAGTTCTGCGGTCTGCTCGGGCGTAAAGTCGAACACACAAGCCACTACCTCCGTCATTACTCCGTCTATCTCCTGCTGCTCTGTGGCGGCTTCCTGCGTTACATCTGCACGCCCCTCCTGCTTGCTCGGAGAGTAGTAGAGCACGGCGGTGTAGTTCTTACCTGTGACAAGCCCGCTTCCGTACACCCGTATCTTACAATGCACGCCTTTGTTGATTATGTTCTGTGTCTTCATATCAGAATGGGATTTTTAGGAGTTCCTTGCCGTCGGCATCAACTAACTGCCAGTAATTATTTTTCGCGCCATCTATCGTCATCTGCACAGCGAACGCACCCGACAAACCATATAGTTTCTCAAGGTACACTATGATGTCCTCCGTAAGGACTATATCGAATGTAGGAACGGATATGAAAGGCTCTGATAGGTTCACAATCCTGTCGTAGAAACGCATAAGACACGGCTTGAAATACTGCTTGTGTAGCAACGATTGGGTATCGTCGGTGTAGAACAACGGAGTGCCATCGGCGTAGAATTTCACATAACCACCCGACCACCTACTAAGTTTCTTTGCGGCTTCGTCGGTAGTGGCGGTTTCAACACCGTTTGCCAAAGCATCATAGTATTCGATTAAGAAGCCTCCTATACTTTTTGATATTATCTCAGGGAACTGCGGTATGCCGTCTTCGTTATTTTTGATTGGTACTCTGAGTGTTAAAGCACATAAATCCCAAATTTCGCTAATTTCCACGGAGAGGGTATTCTGCAATGTTTCCAAGTCGGACTGCACGGTCTGGGCTGCCGATAAGGCTTCGCTTGCGGTGCTTTGCGCCGCCTCTGCTGCTGTAGAGGCGGTATGGGTTATCTCCGAGCGGACTGCTGCAAACTCTGCTGCCAAATCGGTCTGGTTGGTGAGGTTGCCTGTAATCTCTCCCCACATAACATCGCACTTGGTAGTATCGTACCGACTGGTGCAGGTAGCATTATGCTCGCAGTAGGCGCACATACGAGGGTCTTGTTCTAATGAGCATTGGGTAGTTATCATTGCAGTATAGTAGTTTTCTTGGTTTCAAATTCGTCTGCAAAAGTCTTGGCTGCATTAGCGTCGCCCAGTATCTCCTCTACATACATCGCACAGATAAGCACGATAAAGTCCTCGATATACGACTGCACATTCTCGGCAGAGATATGGCTGTCGATATAATACAAGACAACGGGCATGGTAAACATATTACCGCACTGACAGCAGCCACAGCCGGTGGGGTAGGAATAGAGTTCGAGTTCGGAGGTGTCGGGTGAATAGACCACCACGGGTTTGGCACAACCGCCCCGTGTATGAGCGTTCTGCTGCAAGAGGTAGAGCGGGTCGGCAGTGGAGATAAACATAGTAACATCTCGCTCCCATATATCTGCGTCATCGTGCAAGCGTATGAGCCGCCAATACTCGTCAATGTTGGCAATATGCCCCACACCTTTCTTATCAACCGAAGCAGTGGTACTCCATTTTGTTACATCTCGTGCAAGCAAAGTGAGCGGTAGATTGTTCAGACAGAACCAAGCGGCTTTGTCTAAACACTCGTCTATATAGGACACGATAGGCTTGACCTCTTCGTAGTCGGTGTCGCCGGCGGCGGCAATGAACGAGGAGGGCTCGTCGAACGGACTTATCTCGTCCAACTTCGCCTTGACTGCGAGTATGTAATTGGCACGGGTCATATCTGCTTTCTGCTTTGCGTATGGTCGGCTTGCGCTTTATTTTCGCTATCGCGTATTTTCGCTGCGCGTATTTTCGCTGTCGCGTATGGTTGCTGAAGCGTATTTTCGCACTTCGTGCGTATGTTCGCGTTGCGTAGGGTTGCTGCGCGTAGGGCTGTAATTAGAGATTGGGGAATGAGATATTCAACTCTTCGGCTGCCTGACGGATTGCCTCTTTGCTCTTGAGGCTGTCGGCAGCGGCGTGGTACTTGGAAACAAGTATGTCTTTGGCGTCCTGCGACTTGGTAACCTCCGGGTAAGCGGCTGCGTAAGTCTTGGGCTCCTCAGTAGGCGTGTCGGACGGCTCTACCTGCTCGGTGATGACCGTACCGAAATGCGGGTGGCGGCGGATAGCGGCTACCAACAAAGGGGCGCTCACGGCAAAGATACCATTGTAGTACGGCTTGTCGCGCGGGACAAAACGAATACGGTAGATAGCCCCGTTCACCCGCATAGAGGTGGAGAGATTGGGAATAGTGGATAGGAAAATAGCCATAGTAGTAGCGTGTTAAGGGAAAAGAATAGAGGACGGCGGCGTGCCGCCCTCTACTCCGTTCACAGGGTTAATCTATCAGGGACGAGTACCCTCCTTGAAAATCCACAGGGCGTGTGCCTTAGGATACTTAACGACAGGAGCGGACATCTCGCACCATACACGGCTGTTACCGTCGTAAGTACCAGTCTTCTTCAACTCAAGAACGGTCTCCTCCATAGAGCGATAAACACGACGCTCGATGTATTGACGGTCGAGTATCAACGCCCAGTTGCGATACGATGTACCTGCTTTGTCCATCTTGTCGAACAACGGGTGGTGATAGAAACGGATGTTGTAACCCATAAGGCTCAACTGCGAGAAATCGTAATTGAAAGCACGGAACTCCTTAATAGTTACCATCTTGGTAATGTCCTTGATACCCCAAATAGCCGGTGCTACATTGCAACCCATATAGCCGTAACGGGTGTTGCTGCCTGAGTTACCGATAAAGGTATCGTTGGTAGCAGCCAACAGGTCGGAGAACTCGAGGTCGCCCTTGTAGAGTTCGACAACCGTAGAGCCGCCCAACATCATCTGTTCGATAATACCCGAGCAGGTACGAGTGTAACGCTTCTCGGTCGGGTTGAAAGTATAGGACTTGACAGAGAATAGATACGATTTCTCAATATCCTCCAAAAGTTGGTGAACGATAACCTCATCCACATCATTTTCAGTCCAATTAACCTCTTTTGCGGACTGTTGGAATACGGTACTTACTTGCGACTGTACCATGAACTTCTGGATGTACTGCTCATCCGGAGTAGGCAGCGAGAACCACGGAGTGGTGCTTGCGTCTTCCTCTGCAACAGCGTGACCAAGGTTAGCAATGTAAGTATTGGCTCCGATTGTCAAATTCTCTGTGCCGGTAGCGTCGGTTTTGCCATTCAGGAACTGAACGGTGATAGTCGTTGCGTCCTTAATCTCCAATACCAATGCATTGAGGTTTACATTAGGCAGTTCTGTGAATACACCATTCTCTACCTTGTAACCGGGGATACCTGCGAAAACAATTTGGTCGCTTTCGTCAAAAATATATGCGTCCACAACCGTGATGTCGGTCGGTTTCGGAATGGTGCGGTCGAGGTTCTTGCCGCTTATTTTTTGCTCTGCGCTACCCGTTGCACCATCGACTACGCGCAAGTCAACGCTCCAATGCTTGAACACGGTGCTGTTTACCTTACGAGAACCCATGTCTCGCATCATCGCATTAATAGGGGTCTGCGACCAACCCATTTTCACAATGTTCTCATCGCTCTGGTCGCGAAAAAGTCCGGGGGCTATTGTGCGAGTTAAGTCTTCGCTCAATCCTGCACTGCCATTAGCCGCAGTGGTAAAACTGCCTTGACCATGGATACCTACACCCTCAGAGCCCGCTCCTGCCTGTTGAGACATTGTACCTGCGCCCGGTTCTGTTCCAGTGGTCGCAGGATTTACATTTGCTTGTGCCATAATTCAGTTTTTGTTTGGTTTATAGTTTTGGTTGATTATAAATTACGCGCTCTCACTCCAATTTCTGCCATACGGGACAATGGGTTGTTTTGCGCTTTTCCGCTTCCTGCTGCTGACGCTCCATTTGCTTGCCCATCCGAACCTGCAGCCGATTTCTTTCGCTGCGCTGCTATGTTTGCATTACGCCCACGCACCTCAGCTGCTTCTACGGCATTATCATAGTCTGCCATTTTGAGAAAGGAGCGCACTTGTTCTTTACATTGTTCAAGGGTCTCGCATGGATTATTAAAGACGGCTTGCAATGCCTCCAATGCTGCCTCTGGGTCTGCTACCCCTTGTTCTTGGCACACCTCCTCGAATGCCTGCTCACGGAGAGATTGCGTTTGCTCGTCTTTTGCTTTCTTAGCAACTGCTTCCTCTTCTTTTTTCTTACGGTCTGCAAGGTATTCCTCGTCTCCGTAATTCTCGTCTGTAATGTACCGTTTTAAGTCAGGCGGGAGGTTGCGCAATGCTCCGGCGGGATTGCCGTCTTTGCCACGCGTAAATATCTCGGCAAAGACACCTGCAAGGTCTGGATTTGCTATTAGAATACTTTCCAATTCCTCTGCCTCTGCACTATATCGTTTTGCTGCATCATGTTCTGCGTCATACCCGCTCATAGAAAGGTCGTATAACTCCTCGTCCGATTTATCATCGCCATATTTGCTGCGCAGATTTGTACGCCACTTGTCAAAATTAGGCGTTTGCGACGGCTCTTGCACTGTCGGTGCTTGTGCTTGTTCGTTTTCTCTTGCCATAGTTGTAACTATTTAATAGATTTTGGGGGCAAAGATAGTAGTAAGAATACATAAATCATATTTACTTATGATACTATTTTTGTTAATTTTGATACTATATCGCAAAATTATTGTATCTTTGCGCAGAGATGAAACCTAATACCGTCATAGAGCAACGAAATGAAGCATTGCGAATGCTCCATAAGAAAATCATTGCGGAAAGTCGCGGTATTTGCTATCTTAATCGTCAGTCGATTGTTTCGTTCATTCACGAGCAACCTGCTCCCCGTTTCTATATAACACCATTTACCGCTCGTCTATATATAAACAACAACAATCAGCGCGCAGAAAAAGGCGAGAAGCAAGAGATGATATTAGACCTGATAGAGACATACCATAGATTGCGCCGAGAGTACCCCAATGCCCCCAAAAAATGGTTGTATGAGGTGGTTGTGGAGCAGCCTGCCAAATCGTTCTATATGTCAAAACACCGAATAGAGGAAATAATCTTTAATTACTCAGGAAGAAATGGAAAGTCCAAAAAATGAAATGAATATGCGCTACACCGCAGAGCAACTCAAAAGCCGATTAGAAAAAGAGTTGCCGATTATGCGCCAAAATTACAAGTCGCTTCAAAGGACGGAGGATTTTAGTATTGTGCCGATGGCTGTGCATAACATTTCTCTATGTGTTAGTGAGCGTGTGTATTTATTCATAAAACCGACCATTCGGTTGTACGAAGCCATGTTGCCAAAACGCGGTTTCTTAGGGACGTTCTCCAAAAGACTATCAGACAATGAAAAGGAAATAAAAAAGCGCATTGCTTTTCTGAACGATATATTGCGTCAAGAGTTGGCTCTGTATAACGAGCAATTAGAAGAAGCGCAAGAGGACATTAAGCGAGAGAAAAAAGAGCAAAAGAAGGCAACCAAAGAAGGTAAAACTGCCGTCCAACAAGTGCCGCCTCTATTGGATAGAGTTGCTAATTTTAGACATATCGAGGTGGATATGTATGAGTTCCTGTACCCGTATATGGTATTGGTAAGCCGTGGAGAGATAGAACCAAACGAGCAGCAGATAGAGGAAATGCAAAAAATGCACGATATTGCTTTGGCAATTCTTCGGGAGTTTATTCCAAAGCGTGAGCAGGCATTGGAGACTTGCAACACTATTCTACAATCGGATGTCGAATGATAGCAATGAAATAATAGCAGAGAACAGGCGTAGATTAGCCGCACACGCTTTTTATGACCCGCTTATAGGCACACAGTATTGTGACGCAATACATCGTGTGCCTATTCATATCGAGGACGCTCCTATCATGGATATGAATATACCCTCCGAAATGGATAGTGAGGCGTTTGTCCAATTACTACGCAGAGAGGGCACATTGGGTAAGGCTTGTCGGAAAATGTACGGCGAGACATCCACCGCAAAGCATATCGCATTGTGGCGATACTTCCATAAATTACGGTGCAAATACGACTTCGAGTATTGGTGTTGTACTCAGATAAAGATAAAACTCAAAGGAAAAGGAAAGCGGGACTATCTTATACTTAATCGTGCGCAGCGTTATTATTTGTCCGTCTTAGAACGGTTACGCAAACAGAATGCACCTATCTATATTATTCTGCTGAAAGCACGACAGTGGGGCGGTTCTACCCTTACGCAGTTCTATATGATGTGGATACAGAAAATGCACCGCAAGCATTGGAACTCAGTCATTATTGGCGATGTGGAAAAACAATCGAAAGTTGTACTTGCAATGTATGAGCAAGCCTGCGAGGACTACGATACTTTTATCGATGAGGGTGTGCCGACTATTCTCAAACCATACGGGCGTACGAATGATGTGCGGCAGTTGGAAGACAGGGGGTGTACTATTTCTATTGGCTCTATGCAGAAACCGAACAAAATACGCTCGGAAGATATATCTATGGCACACCTGACAGAGGTCGGTATATGGAAAGAAACAGACGGTAAGTCTCCGGAGGATGTCATACAATCAATAGAGGGGTCTATCTTGCCCGGGGCATACACAATGCTCGTGGAAGAGTCAACTGCTAAGGGAGTGGGGAACTATTTCCATAATACATATACCGCTGCTAAGGCTGGTGAGAATAATTTCACACCTGTGTTTATTCCGTGGTTTATGATTGATATATACTCCAAAAAGATTTCTGTTTTCAATAACGAGACAACCGAACAGGAGTACAAAGACTTTATCGCAACCATGACAGAATACGAGCAGGCTCTTTGGGATATGGGTGCGACATTAGAGGCAATAAATTGGTATCGGACAAAGTCGCGCGGCATAGACGAGTGGCGTATGAAGTCCGAGTTCCCAAGTACGGATTTAGAGGCGTTCCAATCAACGGGACACGGGTTCTTTAAGGACAAGTATCTTGATGAGTGCTATCAGTCTTGTCAGCAACCAAAGATTGTCGGGGAGATTGTATCGCCCGCTAATAACCTTAACAAAGCACAATACTTGCAGAACTTACGCATAGAACCAAACAATAGAGGACACCTTAAGGTTTGGGCGGATGTAGATAGGTCTGTCGATATGCGCGACCGCTATGTGGTATGTGTTGACTTGGGTAAAGGTGCAACTGACGCAGCAGATAGTAGTATCGCCTGTGTGTTTGACCGATATTGGCAACAGGCAGGAGAGGACGGCTACCCCGAAGTTGTGGCGGAGTGGGCTGGCAAAGAGAGTGAGACGGACTTGTTGGCATGGCGTATAGCACAGATAGCGGCATACTACAACAACGCCCTGCTCGTGATAGAGAGTAACACGATAGACAGCAGCAAAGAGAGCCGTTTCCGTGCAGTGTTGGACGAGATAAAAGACTACTACTCGAACATCTACAAGCGCAGTATCGGTAACAAAAACGATGTGGGTACAACGGGCGGTTTTCGCTACGGGTGGAATACAAACCACCAATCGAAAGAAGAGATATGCGCTGACTTAGGCTGGGCGTTGCGTGAGGGGATGTATGTGGAGCGTTGCCGTGAGGCGGTGGACGAGATGAAGATATTCGAGCGCAAAGCCGACGGCTCGCTCGGCAATGTGGAGGGGAAACACAACCACGACGACCGAGTGATTACACGGGCGTTGGGCATTCATTTCTGCTACAAGAAAATGCCGAAACCGCATATCGTGGAGCGGGACGGCAAACACAGCGTGGTGCGCAAAGTGGTAAACGATATGACATTATGATATGAAAAAAGCAAATTGGAAACGGGCATACAGGCAGGCGGTAGAGGTGTTTGACCGCACGAGAGACTACGAAAACAACCTCTGTGTCGCAAGGGCAAGCGACTACCAACTGCGGTGGATTGTCCGCTATCATGTACTATTGCACGCCGGAGATTATTCGTGGATAGACAAGTTCGGCAGACCACACTCACGCAAGGCGTTGATAGCCCTTTGCAATGAGGCGTTGGCAGACATAGAAAAGGCATGGAAAGGGCTATGCGTATATGACAGCAACAGACAATACTTTGCACAGCGGGCGTTCCTGAAACGGTTGCGGTTCTCGGCGGAACATTTCCCGCTGCTTTTCCATATCAAGTTTCTTCCTCTTCTGCGATGGACTCGGAAGCCTGTTGTTGTTCGGAAGTCTCTCGGATAGCCATACGCACTTTCAATGCCCGCTGCGACAGGAGTTCGAGCGTGACATCGGATGTGGACTGCGTGTCGTCGTTGAGTACCAACGGCGACACTTGCGTTATGATACGGGCAAGTGTCGCCGGGTCGGCGTTCTTAATCTGGCGGCGCAGGTTGATAATGGCGTCGCCACAGAGTTTGCGCAACTCCTCGCGCTGTGCTGCAGGTGAGTATCTCTCTTCGTTGGTGGGGCGTGCCATATCAGTTTCTCAACTCCTTTCTTTCGTTGTATAGTTTCTTAAAGCGTTTTTCAGCGTTCTTCTCTACTTTCCCAGCGTTCTCATCGCCTCGCAAGAACCATGTCAGCGGAGCGGTGTGGATTGCCATATAACGCTTGTAATCCTCAACAGCGTGGCGATAGTCTTTCCGGTTGTTTATTACTTCGTCTATCAACATCTGCTCATATTGCGACTGTGGAATACTGAGCAACGCTTGCGATACTCGCATAAACTGAACGGATGTATCAAGGTCTTGCTCGCTATCAATGGTTGTAGCAACACGGGTGATGATGTCTGCTGCAGTCATAGGGTCAAACCCTGCGCCAGACTGCATAAGAACAGATAGTGCTTGTGAGGCAAATTCTGCATACTTGTCGTTCTGTAAGTATTGCTCTGCTTTCTTTGCGTCTTGCGTGAAAGGTAATTCGGGAGCAAACATATCTACTACATTTGCGTGTCCGTCCAAAGCACTCTCTACAATACCTCCACCTATTAAGCCATCGAAAGGACTGAAAAGCATGCCGCCTGTTACTGCGTCTTTGGCAAGTTCTTTCTTCTTCTCATTGTCTTTGCCGAATAGGTAGTAGGGTGCATTACCTACCAATCGCCACAGCAAGTTCAACAGCGCTCCATATACGACAATTCCAATAGTAGCCGAGATGTTTGCCTTACGCCAATCTGTTTCTGCTGCTTTGCGTGCCTGCTCTTCTGTAAGCCCATCTGCAATATATTGTTTGGCACGAGAGGCTGTCATTTCGTCTTTCTTGCCTCGATTATTCAACAATGTGCGGACTGCATAGAAGAAGTTGCGGGTATATTGGAAGTTCGATGTACGGAATACAGTTAGGGCAGCCGTAAATAAATTACGGTCTACTTGTACCGGAGCCATAAATGCACCTTCGGACGACTGCTGAGAGGTGTTGAACGAAACCTCAGCATCCTGTCTTGCCCGATTTGCTGCTTCTTCCTCAGTATATCCTTTGTTGATATAATCTGCGTATTTGCTATCATATACTGCTCTTGCTCCAGTAGCACAAGTGAGCACATCAAAGAATACATTGGCAGCCATTCCGTATTTACTACTCAATTCAAGCAACCGCTTGTTCCATTGCCAATCTGTTGTGCGCTGCATGAGACGCATATCGCCCATATCTCGTTTCCTTATACGCTTGTCGAAATTAGGTAATGTCGTTCTTGCCCACTGCATTGTTTCATGTGGTTTTATCCAATTGCGCAAGTACGATTTTACAAATACGCCATCCGTCATATAAGTAAAGAATGCGGGAAAAGAGGCTAACTGTTTGAGTGCAGTGAATGTACGGAAATTGATTTTTGCAGAGGTAACACCCTTGGCCATATTCAGCGTAAATTCAGAAAATGGGTCGGTCTTGGATTGATAAGTCCCGAGTGCCACCTTGAAAGCGTCTTTCATGTGGTTGTAGAGTTGGTCACCCTTACCGTATATCGTGCCGTTCATACCCTTTATGCGATTGCGGAAATCAATGTCCGAGAATAGGATATTTGCGTCTCGTGTTAGTTGCGCAAAGGCAGACCAACGCTCCATTTGAGCAATATGGCGAACGACCTCGGTAAAGAAGTCGGCATTGCGTACATCCAACGGCAGAGAATTACGAGTACGGCGTTTGATTGCTCCTGTGCTTGTGCCTCTCAGTAGGCGAGAAGCGTCGGTATCAGGGCTGCCTAAGTCTTCGTTCTTTTGGCGTGCATTAGGATTAATACGCAATGGGAAGTAATTCTCGATAGCGTCCATTGGTGCTCCAAATAAATCCTCGTGTATTGGGTTGAAACGATTGCGCAACTGTGAGAAATATTCGGTTTGTATCCAATCGACGACATCAAGTATCTCCTGTCCGAATGCCTTACGGACTTCTTGGGTGAGTTTTTCGACATCCTCCTCTGTGATGTTCATCGCACTCAGTTTCATTCGCCCGTCTTCCATCTTATTGACGGCATAGATATAGAGAGCATTGCCCGCATTGAGCGGTATTTCTTCCTCAACAGGATTACCCGCACCATCTACGCCATTCAAAACTTTAATGGAGAACTTATTGTGACTTTTGTCGTTTATCTTACGCGCTGCTTCTTCCCATGTTTTGTATTTGCCGTGTGTAAGTTCAGACATCTTGTTGTCCAATGTACGGCTTGCTTCGGTAAGCCCTGCTTGCTCTCGGTCTGCTCCGTCTATCCAGTTACGCATGAAATGGTTGTATAGATACCCCTCTCCATCGGGCGTGTTCCTACCACATAGCCGCAACATTGATTGTAAATCACGCATAGGTGACGCAAATGCGTCCCAAATAGAACGGGCTATATCCCGTTTTGTACGGGAACGATGGGGGTTCGTTGCTATACCTTCAAGGTCTTTTGCCGCATAGTCGCGTATTTTTTCACGATTGGCGTTTTGCTTTGCAATAAACCCTTTTGCCTCCACTGCTTGACCATCTACATATTCTTGTAGGTCTTTTAGTGATTGCGCATACGCTTCGGACTGTCCCAAATAATTATCACGCATTGCCTCCTTAATAGAACCGACTAATTGACGGCGTGCTGCTGGTTTGAGAGACATATTATTGCGTGCTGCGTCTAACTCGTTTTGTAATTGAATGCGTTCTTGCTTGAGCGGGGCTATGCGTTCGATGTGTTGCTGGGCTATGGTGTAACCAATCCAACGACCCTTGAACTGCGTTCTCAGACTTTCGTCAGTAGCACTCATCTCGTTAGACATGGCTTCCCCTATCATATTCTCTAACTGCTCGGTAGTAAGGTTGTTGTCTAATGCCTCATTAAGTGCCTTGAGTGCGTGTTGCCCCTGCAATGCGACTTTGCCTTGTGCAACAACTCCACTAATGTTAAGTTTTTCGATAGGTGTATTCCGCAACTTGTCCCATTGGCGTTGTGCGGCTTTGACTTGAGCATCTACGATATAGTCAAATATGGTGTTCACCTCTTTGCTTATATCTTCCTTTCCAATAGCATAAACTATTTGCGAGGCTACACGGTGCGATGTGTCAGGCATATATCCTGCCCATACGCTATTTGCCTGCATAAGAGTACTATACAGATTGAGTAACGAACTAACCACATTGCGGTCGTATTCCGACTGTAATCGCATGGCTTTTTGTATCCCCCTAATATCGCTTCCTACTTTCTTTATAGCACTCTGCATTGTGTTATAGTCATTCTGCGCATTCTGCACCAATGTTTTCGTTGCTATCTCGCTTTGGGTCATGTGCGGTGTTGCACCAGTTGCGGAAGAAGATATGGAGAACTCGGTTTCGTTCTCGTTCTTGGCGGGGTGTCCGAGGTCGGTGGCGTTGATAAGGTCGTAGAGGACACGGTCGGCTGCCTCCTGACGGCTGCCGAAACGGCGTATATGGAACAGGTTCTCGCCTATCCAGTTCCACAGTTGACGGAGGAGGTTGCGCATACGCTCACGCAAAGAGATAGCACGGGCGAGCGGCTGTTTGCCCTGCTTCTTGGCTTCGTCGATGTGCTTCTGTGCCTCTTGCTCCATACGCTCTGCGCCCTGCTTGCCGCTGAAACGGGAGATAATCTCGCTCAGTTTGGCGTGGTCGGAGAGGTGGCTGTAGTTGGGGTCGCGGTCAAGTTCCGCCCACATATCGGGCAGGTTCTCGCGGCTGAACAGGTCTTGCAGGTTGGCATAGAGTTCGGGGTTGCGCCGGCGCACGGCAGCGACCCACAAGTGGGTGTACTCGTGGATAGGCGTGTTGGGGTTCAAACCCTGCTCGGTGAGGTAGATGTTGCCGTTTTGAGCGTAGCCGTAGATTGTGCCGGAGGGGGTAAGGAGGAACTCGCGTTGCTGCGGTTCTCGTCCTGCTTTCCGCACCAAGTCATCAACTTCCTCATTGGTTAGCACCCGGTTCACTTTCATTGCACCGGTTATAATCCATGGGTCGGTTTCGGGATTAGGGTTGGTGCGGTAGCGATAGAAGCCATCAACAGGCAGGTGTTTCAGTCCTGCATAGGAGTGGCGGTACTTGCCGTTGTCGGTGTACCCCTCTTGTTCTGCTTCTTGCTGGTAGTTGTTATCGGCTGCATACTCCACCTCTGCCCATACAAAGTCTTTCGGGAATAGTGTGCGATTGCCGTCTGCGTCCTTTCTATTGAATTGCAGGGCATAGGGTATCTCTCCAAGGTGCCAGCCGGGGCGGTATGCGAGTTGCCCACTGCCTCCTTGCGTTCCTTTGCCTCCTGCTTTTACTTGTGGTCGTCCTGTTTTGCTTTCTCCTGCTATTGGAGCAGCGTCCGCATTGAGCCACACACCCACTGGGGTGTCTGCCCCGTTAGGATTGGCGACCATTGGCGGGTATAGTTTGCCGTCTTTTCCACGATAGAATACTTTGTAACCTATGCCTGTTTTTTGAGGAGCAGGGGTTTGGCGGACGGAGAACTGAGGTGTATCTACATTTTTTCCGACAAAAGATTTGGCAGTATCAAAATCATGTACTACCTTTGCAGCAGAAATAGCACCTTTGTTATTATCCGTGGGGGCAATGGGAGCCTCAGTGCGAATGTAACGGAGGGCTTTTTCTTTATCTACCGACAACAGTTTCCCCTTATTAATCCAACCGATAATGCCGTCTTTGTTCTTGTCGTATATAGAACTTACAAGAACAAAGTCGTCTATTTTGGCATTCTTTATATCTACGGAAACAATAGCCTCTTTATCATGGATTGTCATCTCTACAAGAACGGCAAATGTATTGTCGTGCGAGCCTTTGAATACGGCTATAGGGTTTTGTAGGTACTCGGGCAGGTTGCGTATATCGGTTATGTCAAACCCATGCTCTGTTGCTTTCTTTCGTAATGTTTCGCCATTCAACACTATCCGTTGGTTAGGCATACCTGCCAATAGCAGCCCCTCGGAGGGCATACCGCAGTTGAACTTGATACGGTCGGCGTTCTCGTCGGTGTATCGGTTGAGCGTGTCGTTGAACTGCTCTGTGACTGCCATTAGTTCTACATGGCTCTGTTTTGCGAGAACTCTCTGTGCTTCCTCTTGGCTGACAACCTCAACAGGTATGCCTGCGTCTTTCAGTGCGTCTAACACCGTATCGGTGGCAAGTTGCTGGGCAGCGGTGATGTGGTCGGGGGTGTAGTCCAAGTCGGCGTATTGTGCCTCCGCTGTGTCGTCTTCTGTGTCGTCTTCACCGTCTAACTTGTCGAGGTCAACGGCTTTGTGCGATTGAGTAGCGTACTTCGCCTCTTTTTCCGCCATCTCTTTTTTCATCTTCTCGGTGTACTCATCGACTAATGCTTGTGCCTTTTCCAACTCGGCTTGGTGCTCGAAAGGTTTACCCTCACGCGCACGCATTAGGGTGTTGTCCTTTTGCAGACGCTCGATATAGTCTTTGGAATAGGCTATATCATCTTTCGCCTGTTTGCCCGAAAGGACATCGTTCTCAATGGTCTCGATAAGACGGTCGAGGACTTTGGTTTGTGACGGAACAGGTTTATCACCCAATGCAGTCGCACTATACGACAATTCTTTCTCAATAGAGATAACGGTTTTGCCGTCTTTGTAGTTTACCTTGCGGGCAAGTTGTACATAGAAATGGAACGGAATACCATTGAACGATACCGAATAGGCTAAGGACTTCTTGTCTCCCCACCGGTCTTCACGGAGTCTGTCGCTCTCGGCGGCTATTTCCTTGTTGAGTCCTTTGAGTGCACTCTTGACTTCTTCGGCTGTATGGCAGACCGTGCCGTTGATATTGTACTCACTGACCTTGCCGTTGGGGAAAGTCTTTTCAAGTAGGTCTATCAGTTTCTCGTTGTCGGCAATCTTTTTGGTACGATAGGCGATAATGAGGTCGTTTTTCTTGGTCTTGTCGGCAATGAGTGTCTGGTCGATACGGTGCTGCTGCTCGCGTGCTTTCCACTTGCGCAGGTCACGCTCGGCTTGTGTTTTCAGCAACGCATACTGCGAACCGGAAAGCATTGCCACAGGATTATCAAATATGCCCTCGTCGACATCCTCCAAGACGCGGTTTTCGAGGTTGTTGTCTATCATAGATTTGCCGTTCATGATACTGTCGATGAAGCCAGCCTTGGTTTTCAGTCGTTGATACGATGTAACATCGAGAGAGTCTTCGACACCAAAGCGCAATACACGGACAGGAATACCCCATGCTTTGTGCATATTGCCCTGTCGCAAGATACGCCCGTTACGCTGTGTATAGTCCATCGGGCGGTCGGGGGCGTCCATGTGGATAAGTGTGTGCAGACGGGTCTGTATATTCACGCCCGTACCCAAAGTCTGCGTACTGCCCATGATAACACGAATATCGCCCTCACGCACAGCGTCAAAGATTTTCTGCTTGGCGGTGTCGGACATCTCGCTGCGGATAATGGCAATCTGGTTGGCAGGTACGCCCTGCAAAAATAATTTGTCTTTTATGTCGTTGAATAGGTTGAACCCGCTCTGCTTGTTCTGGTAACTATCACAGAATATCGCCACCGTACCATTGTATTTTTTGCTTTCATTGAGTGAGCGCAGTACCTCTGTAACGGCTCGGTTGGTTTTCGACAACGGCTCGTCTTTGGCATTCTCGTCCACAAGGCGCGGGTCGATGGCGGCACGCTTGGCGATACCATACATCGTAAGGGGGATATAGGAGTACTCCCGTTTCTCTTTGGGTGTCATATTCTCGTATTCCTCCAACTGGTCGCGTACGGCTGCCATAATGTCCATTAGCGATGGCGACTGCGCCAAGAATATATCTTGCGCTTTGCCTCCCTCTAACTCCGGCACTTTGTCGTTGACCTGCCCTACTTCGCGTGTAAGGGTACAGTCGGCAACAGACAGCCACAGACGCATTAACTCCGGCACATTATTGTACTGCGCAAAACGGTTGTTTGCTTTGAACTTACCGTTGGTGGCAAACTCCAACTGCTCGTTGATTTTACCAAAGTCATGCACAAAGTCGTCGAAATAGTAGATGTCATTCTCTTTGAGCATGGACTTTGGCATGAGGTATTTCATAAAAGTCCATATCTCGGCAGCGGTGTTGCTGATAGGTGTACCTGTGGCGAAGATAACATTCTTATGCCCGCTGCGCTCGAATACCGACTGGCACTTGAGATAGAGAGCAGCAGCACGCTTGGAGTAACTCGGGTCAACTCCCTTTACACCACGCTGCATCATGGTAGCAAAGCCAAGATGTTTGTAGTTGTGCGCCTCGTCAATAAGGAGTGCGTCGATACCCATCTCGTCGAAGTCTGCTACTTTGTCAGTCTTGCGGTCGAGCATTTCTTGGGCGCGGGCTTTGGCGTTTGCACGCTTTTCCGCCTCCTTCTTTGCGTCTTTGTCTTTGTTCTTGCTCTTTTTGCCGCTCATATTGTTGGTTTCGAGGTCACCACGAAGCGATATGAGTTCTTTCTCCATGCTATTGGTTACCTTTGCGCTCACCCCTGCTTCTTTGGCAGCCTCGATGGCGTGCATTTTCTCCTCTATCTTTTCGTTGATAAAGTCCTGCATGCGCGACTCGCTGTCAGGTATCATATCGAAGACAGACTGCGGAACAATAATCAAGTCCCAATCGTTGTATTTGATTTTGGCATAGAACTCCTGTCGTCCCTCTGCGGTGCGGTCTCGGTCGCTGACGGTCAGTATCTGTGCGTTCGGGTACAAGTCCTTAGCGTCCGCCACGAACTGCTGTGTGGTGGCGTTCTGAACGACAATCATCGGTTTCTTGGCTGTACCCAAACGGCGCATTTCCATAGCCGTGGAGATGAGCGAGATAGTCTTGCCCGTACCCACCTCGTGTGCAAGCATAAGCGGTTGAGTCAATCCTCGTGCTACGGCTTGTTGCTGGTGCGGATAGAGGTCGTACTTGGCACTGTTCTGCCCTGGCAGATGTTTTGATAGGAATATATCATCGACCTTAAGCATAGGCACAACGGCATTAAAACGGTCGTTGTATATCTTTTGCACACGCTCGGCAAGTTCGTTGTCCTGCTGCATTTTCCCACGTGCCCAATCGACAAAGTCGTCTTTTATCTGACTAATCTTGTCGGAACAAGCGGCAGAGGCTTCTTTGTCGGTAATGGTTTCTTTGGTTTCTTTTGTACCATCGTAGTGTTTTTCTACCTTGCTGACGACCACAGGCACATTATTCATTGCCGCAACCATCAATTCATGCCCATAGACCTGTTTGCCGACCAATTCGGAATAGACGCCCTCGGAACGGTCTTTCTCGTTTGTTCCCCATACATCGTTGGCTATCCACGAACTGGCGACATGGTTGAGTTTGAAGTCGTTGATGTCGTATTTCTCTTTCGCATATTGCTTGTACAATTCAACGGGTATCCATGTAGAGCCTATGTTGAACTCAATCAAGTGCGCAGGTATATCAACGGGGACTACCTTGCGCAACTCCTCGATGTTAGCGTCCAACGAGCCGTCTGTGTTATGCGCCTCTGCATACGCCAGTTTCTCCCGTACATTGCCAGATAGATACTGGTGGCGTACCTCGATGTCGCCTGTCTGCGGGTTGCGGAAACCCAAACGGGTATCGAGTATTTCTTTCTCTACCTCGTCGGTCGATTTGCCTAACCACTCCGCAATCTTGTCGGGTTGAATAGTCCCGAACTGCTGCATAGAGAGAATAACACCGTCTTTGGCGTTTTCTGCTTTTGGCACGGCTTGCACACCGAGCACCCGTTTGGTAAACAGGTCGGTTTTGCTGACCTCTACCTTTTTCTTGCCATTGACATCGACGGTCTCTTTTACCTTTTCGATAGCGGCAATGCTTGCCCACTGCACATCATTGCGCAAGAATGCCAGAGAGGTGTTTCGGTTAAGATTACCGTACTTGCGGACAAAGTCGTCATATACGCTGTTTAGTTTGCGCAAGTAGGGTTTTAGTTCTGCGTCTGAGATACCTTTGGTCTGCACTTGCAAGAGGTTGGAAATGGCTTGTTTGATAGCATTGTAGTCTTTGGCTACTTGCGCCTTTGTATAACCTTTTACCTTGTTTGAGTTGATACCCTCGATAGGCACTAATGTCTTTTTGTCACCTTTACTACCATAGGCGTTACATATCTCGCCCTTTGAATTAACCACGAGTGCGCCGTAGGGCATATCTCCCTCGATGGTTTCGTAGTCCCCGTTGGCGATAGTGCTCGGCTGTTCCTCTACGGTTTGCAGATGGTCGGATTTCTCTATTTTATCCACCCACTTTTTCAGGCGTTCCGCTTGATTAATGTCGGCAGAAGGGTAACAACTAAGCGTTGTTTCGCGCCATGTGCTGCCGTGTTCGAAAGCAAACTCCATGACACCGCCCATATTATTGGGATGTAAAGTAAAGTAGTTGTTGTAGATAACCTTAAACTCTTTGTCCTCGGGGCGTTTATACTCTTGTGTCTTTCTGTCCCACACCTCGTCCTGCTGCTGTTTGGCAAAACGCTCGGTTGAGGTGTCGAGAACATTAATGGCACGCGGGTCTATCTGACCGTTCACACGCTTGCGCACCACGATAATATCTGAGGTGGCGTTTGTGCCGCCAAATGTTTCGTTGTTTAGACGGAAAGCACCGATAACATCGGCATTGCCCTCACCGTTGAGCCATACACGCAGGTCTTTCGACTTGTCGAGTGTGTTGCTTGTGGTAATGAATATGCCCAAGCCTCCCTGTTTGAGTTTGCGCACATTCTTGGCGATACAGAAATCGTGAATACTGCCGAAGCGTTTGGACAAGTCTTTCTCCTGTTTGTCATAGACATGCAGGTCTGTTACAAACGGCACATTGGTAATGGTAAGGTCTTGCGAGTTGTTGGGTATATCCACATCTTGGAAGCCTGCGTGGTGCGTGGTGGCGTTCGGATAGAGTTGTGCAAGTATGCCTGCCGTGATGTCGTCTATCTCAACGGCGGTAAGGTTACTGCGGTGAGAGATACTTTCAGGCATCAGCGCAAAGATATTACCGATACCCGCCGAACCCTCCAAGATATTACCGCCCTTAAAACCTAACCGCTCCGCTATCTGCCACATAGTATGGATGACATTCTCCGGCGTATAGTAGGCAGAGTTACGCGACATTTGGGCGGCTTCCATCTCTTCGGGTGTAAGCAACGCCGCAATGGTTTGGTACGGGGAGTTCTCTCCGTGCATTGAGTAATAGGTAGTGCCGGGTTCGCCCTTGAAGAACTCACCCAGTCCTCCCCAGCCGCTGTATTGCGACAGAACATCCATCTCTTGCGGGGTGGCTTGCCTGTCCTCGTCTTGCAGTTGTTTCAACAAGCGTATAGCCGCGAGGTTTGCCTCGTAGCGTGCTTTGGGTGTGGCAGGAGCAAGCCGCTCTTTACTGCCCGCCGTAAAATTGCGTGTATTACGCCATTGCGACGGCTCTATATTGTCCGTCGGCTCTGCGGATGTTACAGTCGGTTCTGCAGGCTGTAGAGGAGTTCCTCCGCTTCGCTCTCCGTCATGCACCCGATGTGGTGTACTACTTGTACCCACTCGTCCGCCGACAGGTCTTTCATCTTGCGGTTGTTGGCTTCCTCCCAACGCTCCATTCTCGTTCCGAGATTGTCCACTTGGTTCGGCTTGCGCGGTGCTACTTTCTCGCCGCCCATCAGTTCGTAGTTCTCCATTGTTGTTTGTATTTAATGGTTCTTCGGTTGTCTGCTCTTGCTGTGCTGCCTCGTTCAGTGTGTCGGTGACATCACCGAACAGGCTGAGCACCGGCTGGTTATTCGGAATGCTGTTTGTGTCCTTTTTCTTGCGGCTGGCTTTCTCTACAACCTGCTTTGCTATCTCCTGCTTGGTAGTTCCTACGGGAATAGTTGGGAGATAGTTCCTGCCAACTCTGCGAATATCGCTTAGCAAATCGGCATATGTGGTCGTTGCTTGACCAAACTCAAAATACCCGTAGGGTTGGTTGGGTATGAGATAACGGCGTTGCCCATTGGCTTGCGGGTCTTCCACGCGCCAAAACATTTGGTCTGCAACCAATGCGTCAGCATTGCCTTTGCCATAAAAGTCGCCGAAATTCTTTTGTATATTTACATATAGACACAACTCTTTTCCGTTCTCCAGTGGCAGACTGAAATAGATTTTCCCACCCGCAGGCGCGATGTTGGCTTTGGCGATAGTCTTTCGTTTGCTTACCTCTATGCCGAGGTCGCTTGCGAGTTGTTTGGCAAGACGGTCTATGTCCTTAACGGCTGCTGCTTCTGCGGTCTTGAGATAGCCATAAGACTCGTGGTACTTTCCCGGGTCGGAGGCGTCGGCTTCGTAGAAACCGAGTACCGCGAGTTGGTTGTTTATTTTGTCCGTTGCCTGCTCTATCTTTTCGATAGTATGCTGACGGGTCTTGACCTCTGCGTCTGCCTGTTCGGGGGTGAGTGTTACCTGTTCAGGTTCTCGAACGCCTCCCTCAGCGACTTCTGTGCCGGGCTCTCGTTCTGCTCCTCTATTATCTCGTCTATCTCTTGTAATAGACGACGCTTCTCCTTGTATAATTTCTCCCTCACGGCAAGCAGTCTCTGTATCTGTGCCTGTCTGGTCTGTTGTAATCTCTTCATCGTTTATTCGGTTAAATTTGTTTGCGTCTTCTTCGGATGTGAATATAAAGCCCCTGTTCTTGGCAAAACTGCTATAATAGCCACCACACATTTTTGCACGGGCTTTGAGCAACTTAAACTCCTCGTCGCCGACACGCTCTGCGGGCTTAACTACCCAAATATCCTCACCGGTCTTGGTGTGTTTGGACTTGCGTACCTCTCCTATTTGCTGGTGAGGGCGGGCACTGTCTGTTCCGGGAATAGGCTCGTCGCTCTCAGACGACCATACTAACTTGGTAGGTTCTCCGAATGCGACATCATTATTCTTCCACTCAGCCTTGGCGAATAAGTAGTCGTTTAGTAGATTGCCTCCCCGTTGTAGTCCTCCCTGCTCCAGAGTTCCTTGAATGTGCTCTCCGCTGCTCTCTCGTCCCTCTCGTCCCAGTCCGGGAAAAACCCGCTCCTCCAGTCTTTGAACGCTTCCAGTCCCTCCTCGTAGGTCTTGTACTTGTTGTGTAGATAATTCATCTTGAACCTCCTTTAGTGATTTGTTTGCATAGTTGACAAAATTCTTCTCTGCCTTATCTTTGATACCCTTAAGATACCCTATTGACAGGTAGCGACCTGTTTCGGCAAATCGGGCAGCGGCTCGCATAATGGACGCCCCCTCCGACACCTCATTGTAGTACAACTCGACAGAGTATCCTGCATTGCGCAAGTCGGCTGCCATTTTGATAACACTCTTACCGCCGATTTTAGGTATTACGATATTATCGCCATTCTCTACGGCTTTTGCAAGTGCGAATTTAGCTACCTTATCGCTCGCTTCCTGCACATAACCTGCTCCATCGCCTCCGTCGAACCCGTCAAGCCACGGCTTTACGACATCGCTGTCGATGATACGTGCTTTGTTTTGCGCTGACAATGGGTTGGCATAAACACTACTCTTCCCTCCTGCTGGGCGACCGATAACAAACAACGCTTTGCGTTCTTGTGCTACCTCTCCGCTAAAATCCTCCTCTCCATTGCGCTTGTTTATCTTGCCTTTGGCATTAAGCACTGCACTGCCATGTTCTGCATCCAACAGGCGGGAGGCATAGTCTGCTATCTGTTCGTCGGTCAATTCAAGGCTCTGCCCGCTGCGCGCGTCTATCTTGGCTTGTGCGGCTTGGATATTCGGGTCTTGCAACAATACTTCGGCTGGTATCTTTGCGCCGTCTATCGAGGCGTAAGATATATAAGCCGATGTAGGTACTGCCAAGGGTTTCTCGCTCTGCTGCGACAATTCAGCGAACAATGCTTTTGCCTCATCGGTGATATAGGTCTTGTAGTCAGCCTTATCAACCACAATCGACTTCCCATTGCACTCGTACCGCTTCTCTGTCTCCCGCAAAGGTACATTCTTTTTCTCGTTTAGCAAAGTACCTTGCAAATTTTCCGCTGCTTTTATTCGGTTGGCGGTGGTACTTTTCTCTTGCGCTTTGGGCGTTTCGAGAGTTAGAGCCTTGACATCGAATTGTGCAACGGTAGCATAGTCGTCCATCTCTCTGGACAACTCTTCCGCTTCCGGCAGGTCGCGCAGACCATTGTAGAACGATTTGAGGTAGGGGCGTATCTTATCACCGAACTCCTCTATCATCCGCTTGGCAAAGTCGGCAAACTTGCGTGCGCCTTTTTCTACATGGTAGCCTGCCATAATAAGACCGTCCGACAACATCTCGGGGTCTAAACCTGCATTGAGGCGGTTCAATCGCTCGTGCATACGGCGGCGGGCTGCCTCGTATGCGTCGTCGGTGAATATCTTATTCTCCGATTTCTTTTTGCCTGACTGCTGCTTGTTACCTTTGCTGCCGTTTGTATGCTCGCCTTTGGGCGTCTCTTGGGTGGTCTGTTCGTTTTCGGTGGCTTGCTCTTTGGGTTGGGTATTTTCGATTGTTCCACGCTTCGGAGTTCCTCCTATTATTCGTCCAGTACCTGCTTGTGGGCTTGGTATAGGAGATTGAGTTTGCGGGTTTTGAGGTCGGCTTGCGGCTGTGCCTGCGGTTGGCTCGACTGCGGCTGTTGATTGTCGGTTTGCATAATGTTGTAGTATTTCGTTCTTGATGTCCTCTACGGTACGCGGCTCGAACAGTCCTGCTTGACCGTTCGCCTCGTCACGGGCAGAGGTGTTATACAGTGTGAGTACTTGACGGAATGTGTCCACACCGGACGACATCTCCTCGGCAAGTAACATCTCGAAAGGCGTGTAGCGGTCGCTCACTTTCCCCTCGAATGCGTCCACTTGGCGTATGTACAAAGAGTATGCCTGACCTGCTTGGCGTGCCTCGTAAAGCAAACGAATAGCCCCGTTGATGTCGTTGGTCAGAGCATAATTGCCTAAGCGGCGGTTCTCTACGATAGACGGTAAGGCTCGGAGAATGGACTGTTTCAGCCCCTTGTCGTTGCCGAGCAAACGGATAGTCTGCTCATCGAACAAACTGCCGATAAGCAAATCGGTAACATAGTCCTTGCCTGCGGGACTGAAGACAAAACCACGGTCGGTCTTTTCGGTCAGCCCTGCTACCTCCTGCTGCGTGATGATACCATTCGAGAGTAGCGACTTGACGATGTCGTTTGCGCCTGCTTCGGACGCAAAGAATGCGTCGAGCGAGCCATAGTTGTCCAAGATAGCGAGAATACCGTCACGAGCCGCCTCCGTCATTTTCTTACCGTTGCTTACGGCACGGTTGGTGTTGCTCTGCGTCTTCTTCTCTTGGGCGTTGAACTTGGCAAGCGTGGTGGTGTTATAGGGCAAGTCCTCGTTGAGTTGCATATAGACACGGGGGTGCTGCATAGAAGCGACCTGCTCGGGCGTAAAGCCAAAGTTGGCAGCATTGGCGGCGAGGGCTTGGATATAAGCAGCGTCGGTGTTATTAGCGGCTGCGATATTGCCTGCGATAGTACGCCCGTTGCCGTCATAGACGATACCCTCAGACGATACAACAGGCACTTGCGATACAGCCTGTCCGTCATAGGTCTGCGCCATCTGTTGGGTCAGTTGCTGTGCGTCACGGTCGTTGCGGTAGTCGCGGTCGTTGATGTTTCTGCCGTCCTCGGTGGTCGGGTAGCCGTTGGATGTGTTCCACCCTTTGTTCGGGTCGTGGCTCGGTGTGGCTGCGTCTGCTTCGGTGAGGACATAACGCCCCTGTATGGTCGTGCCGTCGGGTAGAGTGCGGGTAACCGTGTTGCCCTCTGCTTTTGGGGCGGCTTGCCAACGCTCTGCAGGTGCGGTATTGGCAGTCGCTGCTGCGGTGGTCTGTCGGCGGGCGGCACGCTTTGCCTGTTCCTCTGCTTTGCGAGCGGCTTCCGCCTCCTGCTCGGCTTGGGTCTTGTAGTGGCTGGCAACGATAAGGGCTTGCTCCAACTTGTTCAGACGGTCGGTCGCGGCTTTCTTTTGGGCTTGCAGTGCGTCGTTCTGTGCTTTGAAATCGGCAATGTCGGTGAATTTGGTAATTTTCTGTTTGATAAGACGGCTGACCTCTTTCTTGGCTTTGTCCCGCTCTGCCTCCAAATAGGCAGCAGCAGCGGTAGTACCTCCCATATACTCGACAGTGGCTGCGCCTAACTCGTCGGAAGACATCGTGTCGATGTTTGGTACTGCGGACTGTTGCGTATTTGCAGAAATAGGTGTACCTTTGTCGGCAGAAAAATTAGCAGTGTCTTGCGGAGTAGCCGTGTCATTCCGCTTGCCCGTAAGGGTATCAGCAGTGTCTGTCGTATTGTTGATGGCACTGCTTTTCTTTTGGAATGCGGTTAATAACCATGTCTTTCGCTCGTCATTCCATGTCAAACGAACTGCTGCCGCATATTTGTCACTCTCTAATTGAATGCGGTTTTCCGTCCTGTTGACAATATGCATATCATTGATAATCTCCTGAAGATTATCAACTACTTCCGGATGATATTTTATGAGTTTGGCAAGACCAAAGCCATCACTTTTCCCTGTTCCCTCATAGCCCCACACAAGGTCTATATCCCCTATGTCTTTGTGGTTCAATGCTCCTAACGCTTCCCCACTCTGTTGTTGTCTTAGAAAGTCAATCGCTTCGTTGGCTTTGCCCTTGAATTGGTCATAGATATAGCCGAAATCTCCCTCTCCTATAGGCTGTATATCTTGCTCTGCGTTGTCGGTGCGGGTGAGTTGGCTGTCGGAGGCGAACTTGGCAAACTCGTCGGCGGACATCACTATAGCGTTGCCCTGCTCGTCGAGGATAGGCTTGTCCTGCTCGTCAATGAGCGTAACACTGCCGTCGGCGTTGCGGTAGAAAGCGACCTCCTCGTTGTTTTGGTCACGGTAATGCTCCACGCCCTCTTGGGTAGGTTGCTGCTGCTCGGCTACGGGTTGCAGCGATGTGAGTGCCGTGGCAGCGGGGATAATGGTCGTATTAGGCTTGCCCTCTGCGTCGGTTATCTCCACCTCTACACCCTCGTTGGATACACTGACGACACGCGAGGTGTGCGTGTTACCCTCTGCGTCGGTCATAGCGACCTCCTGCCCTGCGTGGAAAGTGGCGGCGAGTTGCTGCTTGGTCTGTTCGGCTGCCACCTGCTCGGCGGTGTGCTGCTCTACCACCTCTGCGGCTGCGGCGGGTGCGCCTGCGAGGTTGAGGTCGCGGGCAGGCAACTGCTCTACGCTGCCGTCGGCATAACGCACCGTAACGACATCGGTGTTGGTGATAATGGGATGGTTGGGGTTGGTGGTGTCTATCTCTATCTTGCCACGGATGATATGCCCCGAGCGGGTCTCGTCGTCGGCACGCACGACAGCATAAATTTTACCGTCGGTTTGGTTGGTAAGTGGGGCGACCACCGCCTCGGCTTGTTGGCGGGCTGACTGCTGCTGTTCTGCTTCGGCTTGGGCTTTAACTTTTGGCATTGCATCTACTAATCGAGATACATAATCGTCATAAATGCCACGCTCTCGTAAGCCTAACTCTTTATAGTCTCCACGAGTAACTCGTCTAACTTCATCAGCCGTAATGCCAAACCTGTCTGCTACATTCTGCATAATTGCACCCAACATATCGCTATTAGTGGGGCGATGCGTGCTAAGATAATTCTCAAACATTGAGCGTATGGCAGCCCTATCTCCATCTTGTGAAAGTGCCTTACCCTTTCCAGCGTGTGGGTTCAACAAAGCCTCGCGCATTACCTCGTAGATTTGCTCTGCGGTATATTGCGGAAATTGCTTTTGTATCTCTACAACCGCTTCGTCGGCGATACGCTGCATATCTTGCGCAAAGGTAGCGTTGCGGACTATACCCTCTGCCCATTGCTTAAGGTTGGTTTGCGTCTCAATACGACGCTCGGCGGCAAAGTCTTTTGCCCGCTGCTCACTGGTAAATTGACGGGTTTCGTAATTCTGCCCTGCTGTGTCGTAAGTGCGTACGATATAACGACCCTGTTTGTCCTGAAAGAGGTCTGTCATCACAGGGCGCACATTCTCCTCAACCTTACCATAAACAAGACTGGCAAGACGATACTTTGCTTGTGTGTCAATGGTTGGGTCTTGTGATACCCGCTCCAATACACTATATAGTTCGTTGAGGCTCTTGTATTCTTTTCCTCCGTTCAGGTTGAGCAATATCTCGTAACCGTCTTTGCCCTCGTAACCTGCTTTGTTGAACTGCTCTATCTCCTCACGGGTGAAACTGCCTGCATACGGGTCGGCTTTCATGCGTTGCCAATTTGCAACAAAGGTCTGCGGCAAAGATAGAGATTTCCCATGCACGGCTGCGTCACGGCGTACTTTCTCTAAGTTGCGCACACCACCTTGCAGGTCGAACACCAACTGCATTGCTGCTGCGTGTGCATACTCCTCGCCCCAGTTGATGTCGGACGCTTTCTTACCTTGCAATATCTGCGATACGACCGAAGTGCCGACCATAGCGTTTGTTCCACCGACAAAATGTGTGGCTTTACCTGCTACAACGCCCGCTGCTTTATTCCATGCTTCACCTACTACATGTTGCACATGGTCGCCCAATAGTCCTGCCCCGCCAAAGATTGTACCGGTAATAGCGCCTTTGGCTGCTGCCTTTGCTGTTTGCCATGGCTGCCAATTACCGTCTTCGTATTTGCCTGTTTCCTCGTTATAGATTGGCACATACAACTGATTGACGACATCGTGGGCTGCGTCTATACCCGCAAATGTAAAAGCACTGCCTGCCAATCGGTTTGCAGCGCGCAGAATACCACGCTGTGCCATGGCTCGTGCTGCAATATCCTCAGCGGAGGCATAGCCCACGCTCTTGAGTGCTTGCCCTGCCACACCGCGAACAACTGCTCCACCGAGTGCGCTACCTGTCATAGGCATAATAAGCATAGTCGGGTCAGCCAACAGCCCTGCGACATCTGCGCCAAAGCCGACGGCTTTCGTTCCGAAATCGTCGTGTTCGTTCTCATATATCTCCACGCCCTGCGCCTTAGATGCACGCTGATAGGGTGTATCGGTGTATAGTGTTGCCAACTGCCCGATGAGGTTACTCTGCATGAACTTATTGACAAAGTAGTCCATTTTGTTCTTTGGCACATCCATAGCAGCGAACTTCTCCTGCATTTTGCCTTGTACATACTGACGATACCACTCGTAGTCTTCCGGAGACATAATGCCTGCCTGTTGGTACATAGCAGCCAATTCCTCGTTTGTCATCGGGCGAGATACTGCGCTGTCCGTCTTACCACCTGTCTGTTTATTCAGCGCAGCGAGTGCGGCTTGATAGTCCTCGTCGAGCGATTTGGTGAATGCGTCCATAACCACATCGGGCGACGCTTCTTTGTTGTAGGCACGCTTCTCCTCCATTCTCATGGCGAGGCGAGTACCACCGGGCATACCCGTAAAGCGATATGCGTTGTCATATTCGTCTGCCACCTGTTTCTGTGCCTCGTTGGCTTTTTCTGTTGCCGCTTGTAGAACTCTATCTAATCGTGCTGCGTCGCCCTCTTTGCCCTCTTTGCCGTTCCAGTGTTCCTCGAATAATGGGCGGCGTTTCTCTATCTGCTCTGCTGCCTCTTTCCGTTTGGCTTCTGCCTCTTGACGCTCCTGCTCCTGCTTTGCCGATGCACGAAGATACTGCTGCGTCTGATACTCGTATGGGTTGTGCGCACCGATAGACTGCCAAAAAGATGACTTGCCTTTCTTTTCCTCTGACTTCTCTTGTGTGGAAACATCAGTAGGCAATGGGGTCGCGTCCTCATTCTGCACAGCGAGGTTCGCTTGATACTCCTGCTCGGTAGTTGGAGCAGGGTAGTCTTTTACTGTTGGATTGGTTGTTGCGGCTACCGTCCCCTGTATTGCAGGTTCTGCGGCTGTCTGTTGCGGAACGGACGCTGCGAGCAGAGATAACGAGTTCTTAGAGAATGTATCGTAGTCGGACGAATAGAACCCTGGCTTCTTTTTTTGTGCAAACTCCCAATAGGCTTTTCGCTCTTTGTCGTTTTGGAGTATTTGCGAGAAACGCTCCTCGCTTACCTTGTTGGATAACACGCCGCTATCAACGGCTTTCTTGTATATGTCTGTAATCGTTGCCATATAGTCTTAGTCTATTCGTTTATAATCCACCTTCTGTATCTGCAATGTTTTGCTCTTCCTCTACGCTTGCTTCGGGATTGTAACCTCCGTTATCTGCCCAGCCCATTTTTTCTTTGAACCGTTGCCACCAACCTTTCTTTTTCTCTGTTCCCGTTGGATACTGTTGCATAACATCAATAATGCGTTGCTTCTCCTCCGCAGTTCTGCTGCCGTCCTGTTGTATAACCTTTATGAATTCAGCACGCACCTGCGGGTCGTCGAACACAATACCACTCGAAAGCAGGTCTGCGCCATCGTAGGTATTTTTGCCTGTTCCATTGTCACGCGGCATTATTCCGTTGGCTGAAAGCAATTTATCTACATTGTTCTTATCTTGGCCTGTTAGATTATTATATGCAGCTGACAAATAACGCCCCATAGCGTCAAAATCATTAGCGGGGATATGAAAGTCCTCAGAGGAGATAGTGCCGTCAGTATTCTTGACTTGTATCTTGACTGTCTTGGTATCACTACTACCAGAACTGCTGCGGGAGGTGGTACGACCCGCAATGGCGTCGCGGTGTCCTGTCGTCACATCCTTGCCCTGCGTGGTGGTCGTCCTGTCGTTGCCCTGCGTGGTGGTCGTCTTGGTATCGCCTCCCTGCTCGGTGGTGGAGGTAATCTTTGTGCCGTATCTCCGACCGACAGTGTCCCTTAGTTTCGCCACAGCGGCGGCATACGCTTGCTCGGGCGCACGCAGTTTGTTGTTGTTGGCTTCGTCTTCGGCTGCCTGTTCCTTTTGCAGTTTGAGATTGTCATCGTGTGCGTCTTTGGCGTGTTGGTCGGCTTCCCGTTTCCACACATTGCCTCCGGTGGCGGTGGTTACCATATCACCAAGCACGGAAAGCGCATTGTACCATGCACTCTCTTTCTGCTTGCGGCGGTTGAGTGCCATCTCTGCCTCACGCTGCTTGCGCATAACCTCGGGGGCAACGCCTAATATGTCCGATACATAGCGGCGGTCAACCTGTCCCGTTTCGGGGTCGATATGGTACGCCTTGGCGTATGCTGCTTTGCCCTCTTCGTATTCTTTTTGTACCGCCTCGTTGGGCGTGCCGTCGGGATTAAGAAAACCACTCACGCTGCGCTCGGTCTTTGTCGTTACTTTCGGGTCGTGGGTAGTGGTCGTGACCTTGTCGCCGTGGGTGGTCTCGCTCACTTTGTCACCGTGGGTGGTTACGGATGAGTTATTAAGCCGCACCTTTTCAGCGGGTTCGGTTTGGGTGGCTTGGACTTGCTCCTCGGTCTGCTGCGCCTGCTCTTGGGCTTTCTGTATTTCTTCGGGTGTCATAATTAGGTCGGGATGTTGAGTTTCTTCTTCGCGTTGGCTATGGTGGAAGCCATAGAGGTGGCTGCTTGTTCGGACACGGATTGTCCAGCGGTGTCGATTTTCTTAGGGCTGTAACTGTCCATGATACTGCCTGCTGCGCTCGCTGCGTTGGCGGCAAGGTTGGCATACATCTGATTGCGGGCGGCACGACGCTCTTGGTCGTCCAGCACTTTCTCGTGGCGTACCGTTTCGGCTTTGTCCTCGTACTTATCACGGCGTTCGCTCGCTTCGCTCGCCATACCGCTCATCAAGTTAGACCGCCCGTTGGCTATGGCTTTCTGTACACCCAATGCGTATTCGGGAGTTGCTCCCGTTATAGTAGCAACTCCCTGTGCATTATCTACCTGCTGCTGCGCCTGTCGGTCGTATTGCGCCAATAGTTTGGCGTTCTCGCTACGAGTGAGCGGGTCTTGCATGGCTTGCGCATTGTAATACGCCTCTTGACGAGCCGCCTCGGCATCGGCGACAGATTGCGTCTTTTTGTTATTAAAAACGGAGGAAATGCCGCTGACTGCTTGTCCGGCTAACCCCACTATTGCACCCCATGGAAACATAATCTATTCGTTTTTATTGCGTAACTCCGCTATGGAGTGCGCATTATGGTTTATTTTTGGGTGCAAAGATAGTCTTATTATGCGGATGTTTATATTTACTTTCGATACTATTTTTGTTAGTAATGATACTATTTTTCAGTGGGTTGTTTGTGGGAGAGGAGAGGGTTTTGGTGGGGTTTCCACGAAATGGTAGTTACTCCCAGTCGTTGAATAGTTTCTCCATTTCGGCTACACGAGCGACTACATCGTCATACAACTGCTGCGTGTCGTATTGCAGTTGCCCGATAAGCGTTGTAGGGCGTTGGGGCTTGGGTGCTTTCGGGGTAGGCACTCTTTCCTGCTTTATTACCGTAGGTGTCGGGACACACTCTCTCCTTGTTGCCTTCTGCTGTTCTCTCTTTGCCCGCTTCTTGGCAATCAGTTCTTCTCTACGCTCTTGATAGTGTTGGCGTTGCCACTCTTTACTCCTCTCAAGTCGTTTCTCTCTATGCTTGCGATAATACTCTCTCTCGTATTTGCGCTTGCGTTCTCTGTATCTTGCTCTGAACTCCTCCGTACAGCCTTTCTGTTTATACCATTCTCTGTTCTTAGCGAGCAATTTCTCTCGGTTTGCTAAGTAGTATCGTCGGTTATAGTTCCTCGCATATTCGAGTATCTCCGCACGATGCGCAGCCTTATACGCTGCACGGTTTTCTGGGTTATGCTTACCTCCCATAGTCGTTTTTATTTGTTTTTGTACTGTTCGCACGCAATCGTGCCGACTACTATCTTGGGGAACGGGTGCAGGGCGCAGACGATGAGTATCGGTTCGCCTGTCTGTATGTTGC
>CAVEIE010000010.1:0-66405 GCA_963615895.1 Bacteroidaceae bacterium
CCTATTCTCTTTGTAGTCCGTTTGGTTTTTGCAGGAAATAGTTGTATCTTTGCAGCCGAAAGGTGTTGAATGGCTCAAAAACAAAGCATCTCAAGTGTGAGTGCGGGCTATTGAGCAGAAATAGAACACCGAAAAACATTTTATTAACGGGTAAGACGATGACCTAACCAAACATTAGGCAGGTGCGGACACTCTGCAGAATTGCTATAACAGCATATAGACGCTGCAGCACAGTTATTTCCTTTATTATGCGGTTTTTCCTTTTTCATTCTTTTATCACGCCTATCGTATGACTCAAATGTCCGAAAACAAGGAACTTTTCAAATAACATTATTACTTCATTGAATCTCCGATCTTCGCCAATATATCAAATATTTTCCATGCAAGTTTAAACGGGAAACAAATGATTTTCCAGATAATGCTCATTACTTTTTTGAAGGTTTCCATACTCAAAATTTATTAAGGATTCAACAGCCTCTAATTTCTAATGGACTGACATAGATCCAAGTAACTTCAGGAAATTGTATACGCAGTTGGTTCATAAGAACCGTTTTCCGTCCCTCGTCATTCAACCTAAACCATCTATCAGGGTCAATAATCAGTGACATTGGACTACCATGTGTCAAAGCATAGGTAGAAATGCTATATCCACCTGAATGGCGTCCTTCGCCGTAATACAAAACATTAATCATGTTAGTTATAATTTGCATGAATTAAACCCAAGACAACGGCTACCACAATTGTTCCTATAACTGCAAACAAATAGTGCCACCACTCTTCGCAAACGAAGAAAACAACAACTACTGCAACCAAGAATACACCCCACATAATAAGGAAACGGTTGTTATGAATAGTTAACTTTCGTAAATAGGTCTTCACTTCCGGATCATTTGCATATTTATGTTTTGCATATTCTGTGAGAAGTTTTGCACGACTTTCATACGCCTTTCGTTCTTCATAGGAGAAACTAAAATTATCCGACTTCTGCACACAAGTCATTATCTCCATGACAATATCCTTCACATCTGGCATAGGAGCATTATTGATTTCATCTACCTTCCTTTGCATTTCTTTCTTTTGCTCCCTCGATTCCTCTTCCTTTCTTCTTTCTCTTTCTCGTTCTTCCTCTCTTTCTTGTTCCGAGTATTCTTCCTCATCGTCGTCAAAATCAGAACTATAGGCACCCACACTACTACTTATAGAGCCATTACCACCCGTGTATCCTTTAATAGAAAAAAGAGACGATGGTGCATTTCCAACATATTGTACATAAATACGATAGACACCTGCATCCACATAGGCACCATTGTCATCGTGTCTAAGTTTTTCAACAATGTCATTAGCACGACTCTCGACTCCTACCTCGTCAGTTCCAATTAGACTCCCCCCCCCTATCACATTTTGCGACAATCTCATCGGCATGCTGAGATATGTACAAATAGAATTTGTGAGCGTCGTTTTCGACCTGCATTTTTTTGTCAAGAGCATCATTCAATTGCTTTTTTGCGAAATCATATAGTCCCATAATAGTGTTTATTTTTTTGCCTACTCTTTATGGGATTTTCGGCATACTCCCTATAATAATCTGATAATTTTGCGATTGCAAACATATAGACACAAAAAAAGCGCAGACCTCGTGTTGCTTATTCGCTAAACGAGGCCTTCGCATTGCCCAAAGAGTCAAACAAACAACAGGAAACCTACGCTGATATGACTATACACTACACCCGTACGAGTGTAGCGGTATGAATGTCATACCCATAGGCATCTACTGCTTACTTTGATTGTGACTCTTTAGAAAGTTGCGAAGTTTCGTTTAGCCCAAGCAAAGCGTCAATAAACGCTATTCAATATGTCTAAATCTACCCTAAAACGAGGACATATCCCCCACCGGCGTAGATTCAGTTGCAAAGATTCTACTTTATTTCTATAAAAAGCAAATTTTAGTACAGAAATAGTATATAATAATTAACATACCATTCTTACTGCAACGCAGTCCGCTAATAGATAGAAGGGAGAAGTAAGGTAGGAAGTACGAAGGAGAGATGTGTATGCTTCGGTTATGCTTCGGTTATGCTTCGGTTATCCTTCAACTTTAGTAGCAGGAAATATGCTACAGAAAAAGCCCGCCTACAGAGAAATTAAGCAGCCTTTTTAAGTTCTAACTCCCAATTCCTAATTGGCACCGGTGTATCACTAAAAATAGGGATAGGAGTTTACCCACTATGTGGGATTGCGGGTGGGGCGGAACGGCAGTACTTTTGCACAGGTTTTTGAAGAAAACTTACAGAATTGATTAGTATGAAGAAATATATTTACACGATCTGTCTGTTGGCGGGTGCACTCGCTGTGCATGCCGAGGGCTATAGTTCTCACGCCGAGGACTCTGTTCTCGTCTCGCAAGCAGACCTTAAAGCACTCATCGAGCGTGTGGAGCGTCTTGAGCAAGGCACCACCGCCAACGCACCAAGCACGACCCATAATGCACCCCTCGTGAGGCACGAGGGGACTGAAACATCCCAACAAATGGCGAATGCAGAAACCAAACAAGTAACGCCTGCGAACAAAGCGGTTACCGAGGCTGCTCCCGCACGCAAGAAGCGTTTCACTATTGGTGGCTACGGCGAGGCGGCTATGAAACGCTGCTTCTACTCCAATAACTACCTTCGCTATACCTCTCCCGAAACCTACAAGGACGACCAATACGGCGAGTTTGACCTGCCGCATGTGGTGGTTTATATGGGCTACGACTTCGGCAAAGGCTGGTCGATGGGGTCGGAGATTGAGTTCGAGCACGGTGGCACCGAAGCAGCCGTAGAGATAGAGGACGAAGAGGGTGGCGAGTACGAGACTGAGGTAGAGCGTGGCGGTGAGGTTGCACTCGAGCAGTTCTGGCTTCAGAAGTCGTTCAACCCCTACGCCAACATCCGTGCGGGTATGATTATCGTCCCGCTGGGCGGCACCAATGCCCACCACGAGCCCGACCAGTTCTTCGGTGTCTATCGTCCAGAGGGCGACAATACCATCATCCCCTGCACCTGGCACGATGTGGGATTGCAGTTCCACGGTTGCTACAAGTGGTTAGGCTACACCGCGCAGTTCCTGCCGGGTCTTGAGAGTGCCCTTTTTGGCAAGAAGAACTGGATTCAGTACGGTTCGGCGTCGTCCTACGAGTTCAAACTCGCCAATTGTTACGCCGGCTTGTTACGCCTTGATTTCTACCCGCTCAACAAGCAAGGATCGGATGCGCTTCGCCTCTCCTTGAGCGGCTACACAGGCACCTCGTTCCACAACAACCTGCAGCCGACCAACTCCACCAAGTACAAGGGTGTGTATGGTTTGGTCAGCCTGGGTGCTTTCGATTGGCGCTACAAGGGACACGGCGTTGTCTTCCGTGGCTCGGCGCTCTACGGCCACCTGTCGGACGCCGACAAAATCACGGCCTACAACATGTCGATGCCCAAAACTTCCGTCTCCAAGCGGCAAACCGTCGCCAGCGATGCGTATAGTGCAGGCGCAGAAATAGGATACGACTTTTTCTCGCTGAACAAGACTTTGCGTGAAAAGCAGCAACAGTTCTACCTCTTTGTGCGTTACGACATCTACGATGCACAAGCCAAGGTGGCATCTACCCGCAGTTACTGGACGGGGCGTCAGAAAGTGTCGTGCGGTTTCAACTACTTCCCGATTCCGCAGATCGTAGTGAAAGGCGAGTTCGGTTACGGTATTCTCAACCAGAACCCCAACTCGACCACAAAATACAACAACGAGCCCTATATTGCACTGAGCATCAACTACAGCGGTTTCTTCCAGTTGTAACTAAAATAGGTCAAGGCTGCAGATGTTATACCCTTCTTATCATCCCGAAGGAGTCCGCAACCTAGCCGCCAAAAATACCCAAAACAAGCCTATAATAATACAATAAATAATTATACAACAAGAATGAAAAAGATTTTCTTTTACGCAACGCTACTTTCGGTAGCCACACTCAGTCTCACATCGTGTGAGAAGAATAACAATTCGGATGTAGATTCGCCCAAGGAGAGCGCTCTCAAGGAAGCGATGACCCCGTATGTGGACAACACCGTCATCCCGACTTATAAGAGCCTTTCTGACGCTACTGTTACGCTCTATGCCGACTGCGAAAACATTTTCAACAAGTTCGAGGCAAAGACGCTGACCGATGCCGATGTACAAGCAGCCGCTGCTTCGTGGACAGCCGCTCGCCGTTACTGGGAGTTGAGCGAGGCATTCCTCTATGGTCCTGCTGCCAACCACAATATCGACCCGCATATCGACTCGTGGCCTCTCGACAAGGACGGTATGGACGCCATGCTCGGCAATGCAGAGCAGATGAAGCAAATCGAGGAGCAGGGTGCTGACTATGTAGGCACGAAACTCGGCTATGGTCTGCTTGGTTTCCACGCTATCGAGTACATGCTTTATGCTACCGACAATGCCGACAAGAGCAATGTTCGCACCCACGACATCTCGACCTACACCCGTGCCGAGTTGGTTTATCTCGTGGCTGTGGCAGAGGACTTGCGCAACCAGACCGTTGCTCTCGAGGCATCGTGGGCAGGTGTGGACAATGTCAGCGAGGAGAAACAGACTATTCTCGAAGAGGCTGAGATCGACTACGGTGTAGAGTTCACCAAGGGCTACGGCTCGTACATGAAGGTGGCTACCGGTGGTACCTATTCTACCTACCAAGAGGCTGCTGAGGAAGTTATCCAAGGCTGTATCGATATTGCCGATGAGGTTGGTAATACCAAAATTGGTCGTCCGAACAGCGCTACTTCGGCTGAGGACCGCAACTACATCGAGAGCCCGTATGCGCTCAACTCTATTGAGGACTTCCAGGACAACATCCGTTCTATCCAGAACGCATACTGCGGCAGCAACTCGGGCGATGCTTCTATCTCCGACTACATCAAGACCGTTGACGCTGCGCTGGATACCGAGTGCCGCACGGCTATCGAGAACGCTATCGAGGCTATCGGCAAAATTGCAGAGCCGTTCGCTCTCGATGCCAATGCCAAGGGCGAAGCAGCTACCAACGCTGTTAAGGTTGTAGGTACTGACCTCGTAAATGTACTCCAAAAGGTAAATGCCAAATTGAGTGCACAAGACTAAACAAAAATAACATAAAATCTCATTAGTATGAAGAAATCATATCTAATGGTAGGCATGCTTGTCAGTGTTTTCGCACTGGCAAGTTGCCATACCAACAGCAACGGTTCAAATGACGAGCCGACCAACACGGACACCGAGTTGCCCGATTGGTACTACACGGGCGGACAACTTGGTACCTCCTACATCTCTACCTCGAATGCTTACGAGCAACCGACGCCCTCTATCGACAACGGCAACTGGTTAGAGTCGTTCAAGGCGGGCGAGGCTCTCTTTGAGAAACAGTTCATGAGCAACTCCACGGGTACTCGTGGAGGACTTGGTCCCGTCTATGTGCGTTCTTCCTGCTTACACTGCCACCCGGGGTACGGACACGGCAAGTCGGTGGAAGAAGGTACCTACAACACGCAGGAAATCGGTAACGGTACCCTGCTCGTTATCTTCGACCCTACCACGGAGAACTACAAGACTTGGGTGGCAGGTATGCCCCAACTGCACGCCGTTGCGCCGTTCAAGGCACCTATCGACGAGAGCAAGATAACAGTCACATGGCATACGGTCAACACCTGTGCTGCCAGCAACAACAAGATGGCGTTCGAGGACGGCGAGCCCTTCGAATTGCGTTACCCGGTTGTCAATATGCCCGAGGACGCTGTCTATGGTCATGAGCAGATCGACCTCGGCCAGTACGAGGTACGCCTCGAGAACACCATCGGTGTCTATGGTACGGGTCTTACCGACGCTATCCCGGACGACTCCATTACCGCTCAATGGGCAAAGGAGGAACAGGCATACAACAAGGGCTATATCAAGCACTGGAAATCGGCTTGGTTCGAGGGTGGCAACTGGAAAGACGGTGCCTACTATTCCAACTCGAAGCAGGGTGACGGCACCAAGTATGTCCGTCGCTATACCTATGCTATGTCGCGTGGTCCGTTGTTGGATGCTGCGGGTGCGAACGCTATCTGGAACATCACCAATGTGACCCGTTCCGACCGTCGCTACCACTACCTCGACTTGGCAGGTACTACCTACGCTACCATCTCGTCCAAAGACCCTGAGGTACAAGCAGGTTTCCCCGCTTATATCGAGAAGATTGACCCCAACCACGAGCATGCAGACTGGTTCACCGACAATGTGGAGCAGAATATCTACAACTACCTGACCTGCACCGACCTGCCTGTCGAGATGACCGACGACGAGTATTCCGACTTCATGGTTTGGCACCGTGGTTTGGCAGTTCCCGCAGCGCGTAATGTACACGACGAGAATGTATTGCGTGGTCGTGAATTGTTTACTCAGATTGGTTGTGCCGCTTGCCACCGTCCGTCGTGGACAACGGGCGCAGACCACATCCAAGACCCGAACAAGTTCTTCAAGCGCAACAGCGATATGCCGCGCTACCCGTACCAGACTATCTGGCCTTATACCGACTTCGTACAACACAAACTCTGTATGGAGAATGACATCCGTACGGGTTGGTGCCGTACCACTCCGCTTTGGGGTCGTGGTCTGCACAAGAAGATCACGGGTGACGCTTACGAGGCTCGTATGCACGATACGCGTGCGCGTACCACAGTCGAGGCCATCATGTGGCACGGCTATAGCGAGGAGAGCGATGCTTTGGAGTCCGTCAAGAAGTTCTACAACTTGACCAAGAAGGACCGTGACGCCTTAGTGGCTTTTATCAATGCAATCTAATCGTACAACGATACTGCGATGGGCAGGAGCAGTCACACTGCTCCTGCTCGTTCTGTTGCTTATCATAGAGGGCACATGGGCGGTACGCCTCTACCATTCGTGGCTGTTTGTCTCGGTGGCTATGCTGGCGGCGGTGCTGTTGCTCGTAGCCGGAATCGGCGATCTTCGCCATCGCCGCTGGACGGGGGCATTGAGCCATATCGGGCTGTTTGTTGTGCTGCTTGGTGGTATGGTAGGTGCGGTCGTCGAGACAGATGTCAAGATCGTAGTGGATAGCCACGCCACGGAGCGTGTGGCATATACCGTGCAGGGGAAACCGGTCGTGTTGCCTATGGCGATACGCCTGCAGGATTTCCGTATCGACTACTATGCCGATGGCAAAAGCCCCAAACAATACACATCCACGCTCGAGATAGATGGGCGGGATATTGTCGAGACTTCAATCAACCATCCCGCACGCTATCACGGCTGGTGGATTTACCAATCCGACTACGACCATGCGCAGGGCGACTTCTGTATTCTTGAAGTAGTGCGAGACCCGTGGCTGCCGGTCGTGTATATCGGCTTTGTGCTGATGGTCTTGGGTGCGTTGGCGCAGACTTGTCGTGCGTGGCATAGTTGGTATGTGCTTCCTGTGTCGTTGGTCTTGGCAGCAGTCTTCTGCGCCGCCTCGTTGGCGCGTGTCGAACTCGGTACGCTGATGCCGGCGTTGCGCAGTCTGTGGTTCTTCCCGCATATACTGGTCTATATGGTAGCCTATTCGCTGCTTGCCTTGGGGCTGATAGCGGCAGTGTGGAACATTGTTCGCCCCCTGCAAGGAAGATGGGCGACACTGCCGCAGAGCCTGCTCACCACCGCTTCGTCGCTGCTGCTTATCGGTATGCTGTGCGGTTCGGTATGGGCAAAAGATGCTTGGGGAGACTATTGGATGTGGGACGCCAAAGAGTGTTGGGCAGCCGTCACATGGCTTCTGACCATCATCGGCACGCATATCCCATTCCCTAAAAAGACCACCCCTAACGAAAGCACTTCTACAGCGGACGCTTTGAGTAGTCCGACCTCTCCGACCTCGGACGCATTGAGCAGTTCGACCTCTCCGACCCCGAATAAGCAGCAAAGCAAAGCCCGCAGTTGGTATATCCTTGTTGTGATACTCTTGACCTTTGCAAGTATGCAGATAACATGGTACGGCGTCAACTACCTTCCCTCCGCTGCATACAGCATGCACACCTACAACAAGTAGCCTGCCTACCTACAACAAGTAGTCTGCATACTTACAACAAGTAACCTGCACACCAATCCCAAACACAAGAAAGAGAGGTCTAAAATCCTTACAAAACCCTTATAAGAGTTATATGTGCTATGGGAGTGCTATGGGTGTGCTATGGGGATACGACCGAGATTCGTGGCTAATGTGTCGTATATGCACCCTGCTTTTGTCCGGTAGTTGCTCCATGTTCTTTACAGACACTATACTGATATGGAGTAGATAGGTGTATGCTTCGGTAATGCTTCGGTTATGCTTCATCTTTAGTAGTATGAAATTATTACTGGCCGCTAAAAATGGCTCACCCGATAAATCTGGGGGGGGAGTGTTTGTTTTTGGTGTGAAAGTAGGGGCGCGGCATGTCACGCCCGAGAAGTGAGGAGTGAGGAGTGAGGAATGATGCGGCGAAGCCACAGACAATTTACAAATTGACAGATTGACAAATTTATCCAAAAGAACCAGCCGTTTTTTTTGCCCCAATAGAGAGCTCGGAAAAATATTTTTAGCGGACAGCAATAATTGTTAACCATCCTACGGATAAGCACATCAAAGATTGTGTCCATGTTATTCCTCCTATTGAAGCGAAAATGATACTCATCCAGATAGCCTTGCATCCTTTCTTTGGAGCAGTGATGGTGTATTCCTCTGAGCCAGCCCTTGACATTCATGATATGTATATGCATATGAGGGAATGATTTCCCTTTCTCTGATTTTCGTTGCTCAATACTGTATTCGTTCATTAGCGGCTTATAACCATTCCATTCAAAATTAGTGTGGTCTAAACGACTATACCTACTCTATAAAATGCTATTAAAAAACTTTAGAGAAAATCCTCTAAAGTTGTCTTGAACCAAAATATTAATTAAAGTGGTGCGGATTTAAGGAATAAAGTTTGCAGTTTCATACATCCTCCCCGCCATTTCATACAACCCACCTCTTGCATCCATTGTGGTTTCGGAGGAATCTATTACCTTTGCACCACAAAACAAAAAGTAACGATTATGAAGAAGAAAATAATGAAAGTGTTGGGCTGCCTGTTCCTCTTGGGAATCGTCGTGGCAGGTGGGGTATGGTGGTATTCGCAGACGAGCAACCCTTGGAACGCAAAGACCATCGGTGAGATTTCTGCGCCCGTGGGCTATACAAGGGTGGATGACAGCTATGCGGAGTTCATGCGCCGATTGCCACTGAAGAAGCGGGGAAGCAAGGTAAAACTCTTCACGGGTGGCAACGCCCATTATCAGTGGCTGTCTACTGGCGTAATAGACCTTCCGCTGCTGAGCAACTCGGAGCAGTGTGCCGACATGACGATGAGGCTCAGGGCGGAGTATCTGTTCAGTCAGGGGAGGTATTCGGAGATAAGGTTCCGCGACGTAAACGGCAACACGTTGAGATATAGTGGCGGTGGTTCGCACAAGGCATTGGAGAGTTTTCTGAAGAGAGCCTATGGTGTGTGCAGTACGTTCTCTGTGAGCCGCGAGACGGAGCCGCGTCCAATCAGTGAGGTTCAGCCGGGCGATGTACTGGTTTACCCTGCCCGCAAACAGGAGGGGATGGGGCACGCACTCATCGTGATTGACGTGGCAAGGAAAGGGAATAAGGTGGCCATTATGTGTGCCGAGGGCAACACACCGGCCCGCGAGGCCCACATCGTGCGTAATTTCAATCCCGTGGAGAACCCGTGGTTCTTCTTCGACGGAGACGAGAGTACCCTCTGGGTATCGGTCTTCCATTTCGGAAAGAATGAGTTGAGACATTATTAGTAAAGTATGAAGAAGAAATACATCATATTATTAGTGGTTGTGCTGATGATAATCTGCATCCCATTCCTGCCTCCTATTTATAAAAGGTTTACGAGACCTTTGTACAAGAGCAATGTCGATGCCAAGGAGTAGTACGGTAAGGTGGACTGTGAGGACTTGGCGCAGGTGAGCCCTTCTTTGTCCACAGGTCTACAAATGCCTACGCAGAGTCATTCAATGCCAAAATCAAAGCCTTCAGAGCAGCCTTAAGAGGCGTAACCGACATCAATTTTTTCCTTTTCAGACTCACAAAGTTATACGCCTAATCCCCCAGATTTATCGGGTGAGCCCTAAAAATATTTTTCCGAGCCTCTATTGGGGCAAAAAAACGGCTGGTTCTTTTGGTAGAATCAGCCGCTCGTTGTAATTTTGTATTGTCTAACTAAAAACCTACAACGATGGGCAAAATGACAACTTTTTCCGGACAGCCACAATACCTCCAGATACTTAATCTGGCAAACCGTTCCAAACTACCCCCAACCAACACACGACTAAAACCACTAGAATACCTAAAAACTACCCCCAACCAACACACGACTAGAACAACTAAATAAACTAGAACAACTAGAATACCTAAAAAACACAACACTCTGCACTGCCCCCTCTCTGAGGGGGTCAGGGGGAGCCCCCCTCCAATCAGCGGTCTATCCCCCGACCATCACGGTAGATACACGGTAGATACACGGTAGATACACGGTAGATACACGGTAGATACACGGTGGATAAAGGGTTTATTATACGACTTTGATAAGACTTTTATAAGACTATTGTATACCTCCTAAAATATGTTATTACTGTCCGGTAAAACTTATTTTCTTTGGGTCTGTATAGGGGCAAAAAAAGCGGCTGGTTCTTTTGGTAGAATCAGCCGCTCGTTGTAATTTTGTATTGTCTAACTAAAAACCTACAACGATGGGCAAAATGACAACTTTTTCCGGACAGCCACAATACCTCCAGATACTTAATCTGGCAAACCGTTCCAAAATTCAATCACTCGGCAAACAAAAAGGATACGACCGTTATGTGAAGAAATTAGATGGTTATCTATTCGTCTTTTGACCAATGATTTGGAGTCGGATGCAGAACAGATAATTGCCATCTACGACCGCCGATGGCAGATTGAGATACTTTTCAAACAATTGAAGCAGAATTTTCCGCTAAAGTACTTTTACGGTGATAGCGTGAATGCTATAGAGTCGCAAATAGGGGTTACAATGATAGCCAACCTGTTGCTGACGGTCATTCATAAGCGGATAAAGCGGAAATGGGCTTTTTCCAATATGGTTACGATGATACGCCAAATGCGGATGTATTATGTGGATTTGTATGCCTTTTTAGAAGCCCCCGAGGGAGTATGGAAGAGGATCATTCAAGAAGAGAACGTAGCACCTCCATCACCCACCCCGCAACTCTCACTTTTTGTGTAGGGGGCTCGTCAAAGAAAAAATGTGTTTCCTCTCCCATTTTTACGATAGTATTTAGCCCTCTTTCGGAATATACCCACTTTTACCGGACAGCAATAGTATGAAATATGTTATAAAAAAGGGCTGTCTAACGAAGATGTCAGGCAGCCCTTTTGAGCGTTATTTTACGCAAGGTTATGTATCGGATTATTCCAAATCCAATGCGCTAAACAGACGCCCTTTCGATACCTTGGTTATCTTACCATAATTCTTTTGAATCTGTTTGAGGTTAATCAGTTTGGGGTCGCCTGTGATGATGATAGTAATTGGTCTTCCTTGAATATTCTCTTTGTAGAAGGAAAGAATCTGGTCGAAAGTGAGATTGTCGATTTCCGGCATGTGAATGCGAGCAGGGTCATCGGTATATCCCAACCGTTGCCACTCAGCAAAGACAAGACTCTTGTTCCGGAAGGAAGGTTTGGAGGTCAGGGAAGCCTGTCGCAGATAAGTTTTGATGTCGTTTACACGGTCGGCATACTCAGGCATATTGGTGAGCAAATCCATATAGACATCGATAGCATCGGCAACCTTATCGGACTGTGTACCTACATAACCGATGAAATAACCATCCTTTCCAATTAGAGAAGGGGTAACATCTGCGCCATAGGCAGTGTAAGCCATAGAGCGTTTTTCACGAATCTCGTTCATTACCAAGCCAGAGAAACCGCCCGAGAAGTATTGGTCGAACGCCATTCGTGACACATCGTTCTTTAACTCGTAAGGATTACCATTGATATAGAAATAGATTTTGGCTTGCTGCATTTCGCTATTCGGCAGGAAGAGGACGGTGTTTTTGTCGTAGGTGACACGTTCGCGTACATAAGGAGAGTTGGAGGCTTGAATACCCTCTGTGAGTGCCAATACATTCTTGACTTCATCCAGAGGGCGAGTACCTACATAGTGGGCATCGAGAGCATATTGTTTAGCAGCAGTGAAGACACGATGAAGGTCGGGAATCTCCAACTTATAGATGTCCATGAAGTTTACACGGTCGATATAAGGAGATTTTTTGCCATATAGAGCATAAGCGTAGAGGGCATTGCTCAGTGTGGAAGACTGTTTGTTCTCGGTGATACGAGAGGAGAATTCCGAACCTTTTATGTTGTCCAACTGCTTCTTATCGAGTTTAGGCATCAACATTTGGCGGTTTACGAGTTCACATATCTGCTCAAGATTCTCGTCCTTACCCATGATGGATATGTACAGATAGTTCTCGGAAACATCGTAGGAGCAACTACCTCCCAACTCCGACAGTTGACGGCGGAACTGTTGTGCATCGGTGTTTGGCATGATACCGGCGGTTTCGAGCAGAGATACTGCATACGGCAAGAGAGGCAGTTCGTGCGAGCCTACACCATAGCGCAAAGTGAGTGTGAATATATTATTCTTGGTGTTCGGCGTATAGTAGAGGTTTACATTTTCTGACACGACCTCTTTACGGACATCTGCAAAGTTGTTGTAAACCTCTTCAACCTGCCCAGTAGGCAGTTGCTTGAAGTTCTTTGCATACTCTGTTTCTACGCCTGTCGGGGGGTCTAATGGTTGTATTTCGGGTTTCTTGAGTTTATTTTTCTTAGGTGTCCCTTCTTCGATAGCGATGGTCATGTAGTCTGCATCAAAATACTTCTTGGCTATTTGTGCTATATCTTCTTTAGTCAAGGCGTTAATACGGTCTATTTCAGAGAATATATCTGCCAAATCTATTTGATAGGTAAAGGCAGTGACCAAGATATTTGTTTTGGAGGATGCTGATTCGTAGATGAGTGTATATTGCTGATTATACATCTCTTTGACAGATTGAATGAGCCAGTCTTCTATTTCGCCTCTTTTCAGTTTGTCGAGTTCATTGAATACGATACGCTCTGTAGCACGGTTTGATTCGTATTGGCGTTGCTCTACATCGTAGTATGGTACAGCGGAGATAAGAATACGCCCTTGGTCTCGTCGAGCATCGAGGCTTGCACCTGCATAGGATACATCACCATTGAGAGTGATTTTATCCAACAGACCTGTGTTCATGGAGTTTGACAAGAGGCTGACTACAAATCCGAGTGCAGTTTCATCCTCGTGCCCTACTTTGACACCCTTGTATCCCCAAAGTATCTGTGGGTAGTAACCCGCTTTTATACTGTACTTGGGATTACCTACGAAACTTGCTTCTGGATAGACGGGGCGTTCGGGCAACGGTTTTGCCTGAAGGCGGTTAAATGCTTTGGCTATCAGAGGTTTGGTTTCCTCCGTATTGAAGTTGCCCACTAATACAAGCGCCATATTGTTAGGTACATACCAAGTATTGTAGAACTCTATCAGACGAGATAAGCGCGGGTTCTTGAGGTGTTCTGGTGTCCCTATGATATCACGCTCGTAGGGATGTCCTTCGTAGAGGTGTGAGAACATGAAGGCTTGTGCGTGTGTTTGCGGATAGTCTTGGTACATATTGTATTCCTCAAACACATTTTCCAACTCTGCTTGAAATGATCTGAATACAGGATTGATGAGGCGATCTGCGTAGATAGTGAGCCACTTCTCCATCTGATAGGTTGGGAAGTTGTTATAATAGACCGTCTGATCGTAACTGGTGCCTGCATTAAGCCCTTCGCCACCCATACCAGATATAAGATTAGAGAAGTCGTCAGTAGCAGTGTACTTTGCGGCTTCGCGGGAGAGTCGATTGATGCGTTTGGTAAGTGTATCGCGCAATACAGGGTCGGTTGTGTCTGAGAATTCATCGTATAGACGAATGATCTCTTCATAGAGGGGCTTCTCTTTTTCCCAATCCAAAGCACCTATTTCCTGTGTACCTTTGAAGAGCATGTGTTCAAGATAATGGGCAAGTCCAGTGTATTCGGCCGGTTCGTCGATAGAACCTGCACGCGTTACGATAAAACCGGTCACATCAGGTTGATCGTGGTCTTCCCACAGATAGACCGTTAGTCCATTGTCTAATGTGTACTGCGTTAACCCTGGTTGTAGTTGTGCATTAACAACCAGAGTAGTACATAAGAGCAGTACTCCGAGAATTAGTTTCTTCATTTTCTTAATTGTTTTATAATTAGTTAATATGTCTTTTTGCAATGACAGTCTTAAAAATCACCTATCTCCAATATCACTTTTCCGCATTGTCCTGATTCCATGATGTCAAATCCCTTTTGGAACTCTTCGAAGTTGAAGTGATGTGTAATGACTGGTGACAGGTCGAGTCCCCCTAATAGCATCTGCTCCATTTGATACCATGTCTCCCACATACATCTGCCTGTAATACCTTTGATGGTAAGTGCATTGAATATGAGATCTGACCAGTTCACTTTTGTGTCGGGCGGCAGAATACCTAACTGCGCTATATTAGCCCCTTTGTACATGTGCTCTATCATATCGTTGAATGCAGAGGGAGCACCGGACATCTCCAGTCCGACATCGAAGCCTCTGATACCCAACTGTCGCATAGCATCCGCGACCGTTTCGCCTTTTCCCGTATTGACTGTTATGGTGGCCCCCATCCTCTTGGCTATATCCAAGCGCAACGGATTGAGGTCGGTTACCACGATATGCTTTGCTCCTGCGTATCGGCATATACCCGCTGCCATAGTTCCTATCAGTCCTGCTCCTGTTATCAATACATCTTCTCCCAACAAGGGAAAAGCGAGTGCTGTGTGTGTTGCATTGCCAAAAGGATCCATAATGGCTGCAATATCGTCTGAGATTTCAGGACGCAAGTGCACTATATTGGATTCGGGTATAGTGACATACTCTGCAAATGCGCCGTCCTTACCAAATATGCCTACAGAAAGACTGTGTTCGCATACATGTCCCATACCACGACGACAGTTTCGGCATCGGCCACAAACGATATGTCCTTCGGCCGTTACGCGTTCTCCTATCTTAACAGAATGTACGCCTGGACCTATTTCGACCACTTCGCCCACGAACTCGTGTCCCATTGTGTATGGTGGAGTACAATGCGTTTGTGACCATTGGTCCCATTTATACATGTGCAAGTCGGTACCACAAATAGCCGCTTTTTTAACACGAATAAGTACATCGTTGATACCCACTTGGGGCATAGGAACATCTTCCATCCAGATGCCTTTTTTCGGATAGCGTTTAACGAGTGCTTTCATAAGTATATAAGATTAAGTTCGCAAAGTTATTGTTTTAAGGAATATCCTACAAACATTTTGCCAAAAAATCATTACCTTTGCCCGAAAATATAATTTAAGACGGATGAAACGAGTACTCATTATCGTATTGGCAACAATATGTCTTCTTCCTTGCTATTCACAAGACACGACAGAACAACCTGATACCCTTGCACACCGATATACCTTCGGTGATTTTTTTGATGCTCTTGATTTGCCAACGGTAGTAGGAGGGAGTTTTTGTCCTAACGGCATAGAAAGCGGAACATTCAATTCCGCTATGCGTTTAGGTTGGCGACACCATAAGAATTATGGTACTTACGCATTTATAGCCTACGATGCTCATTCGCGCACCTACGATTCGTTGCAGGTGGAAGGAACGAATGTTGTATCGGGTGAGATATGGTATCATACAATCAGTCTGGGTGTGGGTTATCGTATTCCTTTGGTGCGGGATATTCGATCGTTTTATGAAAACCCGTACTTTCATCCTTGGGACTTTTTTGTAGCATTGGACCCCGGATTAAATATCGCTATTGTAAAGAATGTCGAGGATGGCGGTACAGGCAGTTATTCGTTGACCGACCGCACTTCGTACATCCCTACTCTACGCTTTTCGGCAGGTGTAGAGTGGTTTATTTTCAGCAATTTCGGTATATTTGCAGAGGCTTCCTATACGCAACATCTTATGCCGAGCGTTATTGACAAAGCGGCTATTGCAGAGGGATTGATCAAGCATCCTTCGGGGTATGTTACATTTTCGGTGGGATTGTCGTTGTTTTTTAATTGAAAGACGGAGGGGGAGAGTTGGTTGATTGATAGTTGATAGTTGAAGGTTGAAAGCAATTGTAATAGGGGATATAGAGGAACTAGAAAATCTAGAGGATCTAGGTGGTTGGGGGAGGGGTTGAGAGCCATAGCACGGTGTGGCTTTACAGTGGGCATAAACGCAGCAAGAAACCATTATGAGTGCAGCAACGAACCATTATAAAGGCAGTAAGGAGTTATTGTAATTTAAGAATTAAGGGGTAATGATTAAAGTGGAGAGAGAGGTATTTGGGAGAGGGATTGGAGGTAGTTTGTAGGTTGTTCCTATATTCGTCCTATATTCATCCTATATAGATCCTATATAAAACCTTCGAAATGGGTAGTGTTTATAGGGCTTGGCGGAGGGGAGAAGGGAGATTGACGGAAGGGAATTGTCATGGCAGTGTTTTAGAGTTTTTTGCTTGATTTACCCTATCAAGCAGAGTTATTAAAAGAAAGAACCAACATCTCTGCTACGAGAAGTCGGTTCTTTTCCTTATCTATTCTATCCATTTCTATGGCAGTACCTTCAAGGCTTTGCCCACCTTGACAAATGCTTCCACGCCTTTATCGAGTTGCTCGTGCGTATGCGCCGCCGACAACTGTACGCGAATTCGTGCTTGTCCTTGCGGCACCACAGGGTAGTAGAAGCCTGTGACATAGATACCTTCGTTCTGCAGGGCAGCAGCGAACTCTTGACTCAGTCGGGCATCGTAAAGCATTACGGCACAGATAGCCGACTGAGTGGGTTTGATGTCGAAGCCTGCCTTTTTCATCTTGCTGACGAAATAGTCGGTATTGGCATGGAGACGCTCTTGCAGTTCGTTGCTACGAGTCAGTAACTCGAAAGTTTTGAGTCCTGCAGCAGCAATCATCGGCGGAATACTGTTGGAGAACAGGTATGGGCGACTGCGCTGACGGAGCAAGTCGATAATCTCCTTCTTGCCAGTGGTGAAGCCTCCGACAGAACCGCCAAAGGCTTTGCCAAGAGTGCCTGTGATTATCTCAATCTTTCCTCGCAGGTTGAACTGTTCGGTTACGCCGTGTCCTGTCTTGCCGACAACGCCTGCCGAATGACTCTCATCGACCATGACGACCGCATTGTACTTCTGCGCTAACCGGTAGATTTGGTCGAGCGGACAGACATTGCCATCCATTGAGAAAACACCGTCGGTGGCAATAATCCGGAAGCGTTGTGCTTGCGCCTTCTTCAGTTGCTCCTCCAAATCGGTCATATCGCCATTGGCATAGCGATAGCGCACTGCCTTGCAGAGGCGCACTCCATCGATGATAGAGGCATGGTTCAAGGCATCGGATATGATTGCATCCTGATCGGTCAGGAGAGGTTCGAAGAGTCCTCCGTTAGCGTCAAAACAAGCAGCATAGAGAATAGCATCCTCCGTACCGAAAAAGTCGGCAATGGCTCTTTCCAAGTCTTTGTGGGTGTCTTGCGTGCCGCAGATAAAGCGCACGGAAGCCATGCCATAGCCTCGTTGATCCATTTTGTTTTTTGCCGCCTTGATAAGTTCTGGGTTGTCTGCCAGTCCGAGATAGTTGTTCGCACAGAAATTGATAACATCCACCTTTTTTCCTCCTTGTTCGACCTGAATACCAGAGGATTGCGGAGAAACGATAATGCGTTCGTCCTTGTAGAGTCCAGCATCTTTTATCTCCTGCAAGGTGTGTTGCAGATGTTGTTGGAAATCAGCGTACATAGTACTAACGCTTAGGTGATTATACAATTCCTTGTTCGAGCATGGCATGTGCGACCTTCATGAAGCCGGCGATATTGGCTCCTTTGACATAGTCAACACGACCGTCGGGCTGAGTACCGAACTGAACACATTGTTCGTGGATGGATTGCATGATGTGGTGCAGACGCTCGTCGACCTCTTGAGCGGTCCAAGAGAGATGTTCGGCGTTCTGAGTCATCTCCAAGCCAGAAGTAGCGACTCCACCGGCGTTCACCGCCTTGCCTGGTGCGAACAGGACATCGTTGTGCTGGAAGAAGTGAATGGCACCTGGTTGGCAGCCCATGTTAGAAACCTCGCAGCAGCACCATGTGCCGTTCGCTTTGAGTTCCTTTGCGTCGTTTTCGCTCAACTCATTCTGGAAGGCACAAGGAAGAGCGATGTCGCACTTAACAGACCAAGCCTTCTTTCCTGCCGTGAACTGTGCTTTGTCGGGGAACTGATCGGCCATGTCTTGCACTTTGTTGCGGTTACTAGAGCGCATGACGAGCATATAGTCGATCATCTCATCGGTGATACCACCAGGGATGGCGCAGACACCGTCGGGACCTGATATGGCAACGACCTTGGCACCTAACTGCTTAGCTTTAGTAGCGGCACCCCAAGCCACATTGCCGAAACCGGACAGGGCAATGGTTTTACCCTCGATGGTTTTGCCTGCCTTGTGGAGAAGGTGCTGGGTGAAATAGAGTGCGCCAAAGCCAGTAGCCTCAGGGCGCAACAGACTGCCACCCCAAGTCATTCCCTTGCCCGTGAGAACGCCGGTGTGATACTCTCGGGCGAGTTTCTGATACATACCATTAAGGTAGCCTATCTCCCGTCCTCCGACGCCGACATCACCTGCCGGTATATCTTGATCGGGACCGATACAATGCCACAACTCTAACATAAAGGCCTGGCAAAAACGCATTATCTCAGCATCTGACTTACCCACAGGATCGAAGTCGGAACCACCTTTTGCCCCGCCCATAGGGAGAGTAGTCAATGCATTCTTGAAAGTCTGTTCAAAGCCTAAAAACTTAAGCATACTCGGAGTAACTGCCTTGTGGAAACGAAGCCCACCCTTATAGGGGCCTATGGCAGAATTGAACTGAACACGATAGCCAAGATTGGTCTGCACATCGCCATTGTCATCAATCCATGTTACACGGAAAGTGAAGATACGATCAGGCTCTACCATTCGCTCTACGATCTTGGCTTTTTCGAACTCGGGATGTTGATTGTACACTCCTTCAATTGACTCAAGAACTTCTTGAACGGCCTGCAGATACTCTGCTTCGCCAGGATGCTTCGCAGCCAGTTGCTGCATAATCTTTTCTACTTTCATAATAATTAGTTTTAAGGAAGTTGTTGTTTATCATTGTTTGAACAAATACTATCGTAAACGGTCAGCGGCACGAACCAGAGCCTCATCGCGTAAGATAGAGCGTATAGCCATGAAACTGAGCACTATACTGACCAAAAATAGCGATGTCCATATCGTCGGGTGCCATGTAACTGCGAACCTTGAACAAGCCTGCCATGTGTATACTGCCAATGCCGCATAGTAACCGATCATCAACAAGATGTTGATCGTACACAGACGAGCCTGCAATACACGGTGGTGATATAGAAATAGTATCACCAATGATAAGAGAGGTATTGTTATTTCCAACACAGCAAGAGGCCACACCGACAGCACTACCACCGATGGTGCTTGCGAGATGTCCCACATTCCCGCAAAGCGAAACTCATAGATGCTCTGCACTTCGGCAGTCAATTCAGGGAAGAAGCGCATCGAAGGCATACAGCAAAGCAACACACCGCAAACGCTTACCAACAAAAGCCATAGAGATTGTATTCGTTGTATCATCGCACAAGAAATAATAATTAGTCCTATTCTTTTCCAAGTCCCCTACTCTTTCCCACCTTGCTTTTTCCACTGCGCATCACGCACATTATAGATTCGCTCAATAATATCCACCACCTTCAGTCCCTCCAACAAGTTCGTAGTAATGGTCGTCGTATGTTGTAGCGTTTCCACCACATTCTGGATGACATAATGATGATTCTGCGCCGAACCCTTGTATGCGCCATAATCATTAGCCGGATTACACGGTGGCAATACAGGCATCTCATAGTCTTTTATGTGACAATAGACCACTTCGTTCATATATTGTCCCGACACCTTGATTGTTCCATTCTCGCCTATTATCGTCATCGACGACTCAAGATTCGTATCATACACCGCCGTTGAATAATTCAGACTACCCATTCCTCCATTCACAAAATCGAAGCAAACCACACCAGAGTCCTCAAAGTCTGTGGTATGCTGGTGATTAAAGTCCGCAAAGTTCCCCCTTATATTGCATATATCTCCAAATAACCAATACATTATATCGATAAAATGGGAGAACTGCGTAAAGAGTGTACCACCGTCAAATTCCTGCGTGCCATGCCAGTTACCCGACTTATAGTACCGCTCGTCTCTGTTCCAAAAACAGTCCAATTTCACCATGTATATTTTACCCAACAACCGCCGCTTCATAATGTCTTTGAGCCAAATCGACGGAGGAGAGTAACGGTTCTGCATCACGCACCACACATATCGCGACATCTGTAGCGATTTGAACAGCACCGCTTCCGCTGACGCTTTCGTCAGTGCAACCGGCTTTTCTATCACGATATGCTTGCCCGCCTCCAACGCTTTGATTGCATAAGGAGCATGAAAACTGTTAGGAGTGCATATATTCACCACATCCATCTCTATTCCTGAGCCAAGCAATTCATCTATCGACCGGAAATAAGGCTCCTCTATTGCCTCACAACCCGTCTCCGCTTGGGGCAAAATATCACATACTGCCACCAGTTGAGCGTCCTTGTTACGACGAATCATCTCCGCATGACGCTTCCCTATATGACCTTGACCTATAACTGCAAAACGAACCATTATTTTATCTTTTTATTACACTAATTCCACTTTTCCGTCACGCAAACAATACGCTTCTCCCGTCGCAGGACATACAGCACGACCTGCTGCATCAAAGCATAACTTCTCGCCATAACGACTTACCCAACCTATCCGCCTTGCAGGGTTGCCTGCCATCAAGGCGTAGGCTGCCACATCATGAGTCACTACCGAACCCGCACCTATCAGCGCATACTCCCCTATCTCATGACCACAAACAATAGTCGCATTGGCACCCACCGACACACCCCTGCGCAACACCGTCCTGCGGTACTCGCTCTTACGGGATACTGCACTTCGGGGGTTTATCACATTGGTGAAAACCATACTCGGACCCAAAAACACATCATCTTCGCAATACACACCTGTATAAACCGACACATTGTTCTGTATCTTCACATTCCTACCAATCACCACTTCAGGCGAAATAACTACATTCTGCCCTATGTTGCAATCCTCTCCAATAACGCAGTCCCGCATAATATGACTGAAATGCCATATCTTTGTCCCCTTGCCTATCCTGCAACCGGCATCCACATAAGAGGACTCGTGTACAAAATAATCACCCTCCATCAGAAGAAAAGTTTTAATATGTCATTGAAATTCGCATACAGCACCAACAGTAGCAAAAACCAGAAACCTATGGTGTTCACTATCTCCAAAAAGCGGTCACTCGGCTTCTTGCGGGTAATCATCTCCCACAACAAGAACAATGTATGGCCGCCATCCAAACCCGGTATGGGGATGATGTTCATAAATGCCAGAATAATAGAAAGGAACGCCGTAAGCATCCAGAACGAATGCCAGTCCCACATAGGAGGGAACAAACTCCCGATTGCACCAAACCCGCCAAGCGATTTACTACCCTCCTTTGTGAACACCAATTTCATTTGCTTCACATAACTTACCAACACATCCCAACCGTAAACGGCACCAGCAGGTATCGACGCCCAAAATCCGTACTCCTCCTTCTCCGTCTTGATATAACGGTCAAAAGGATTAACTGTATATACCCCTAACTTTGCCTCGTCCCCTAAATAGGCACTCGAACGCATCACCTCACCCGCTCGGACAAAAGTAATCTGAACACTGTCACAAGCATAAGCCTGCAAGGCTGCCGTCACATCCTGATAAGCCCACACACTGTCTCCACCTATGGCAATAATACTGTCACCCGCCATCAGCAACGCCTTGGCTGCTGCACTATTATCCACTATTCCATCCACCACAAACGGGAACCGGTACGATACCAACGAACTACCTCCCGATGCCAACACTATCTGGTCGAAACGGTCGGGCATAGTGAGCAAGATTGTATCTTCATCCCGCAATACGGTCACTTCGCGTACACCATCCACCACCAACCATTCCACCACATCTGCTGTCGTCTTAGGCGTTCTGTCGCCTATGCTGACTATCTTATCGCCCTGACGAAAACCCTGCTCTACCATTACTGGAGCGTACTGAAGACCATAAGTGGCATTCTCTATCGGAACATACTCCTTGCCCCAATGGAACAGCACCGCACTGTATATCAGCAACGCTGCAAGAAAATTCACCAGTACTCCTCCGATAATTATAGGCAGACGCTGCCAAGTAGGCTTCGAGCGATACTCCCAAGGCTGTGGCTCACTCGGCAAGTCATCAGGACCCTTCGTCTCATCTACCATGCCCGCTATTGCACAATAACCGCCCAACGGAACCCAGCCTATACCCCACTCTGTACTACTGGGGTAACGGCGCCAATCGTCCTCTGGCAAAGCATCCAACTCCGATTGAGTCATCGGACGATACAATGGGCGACCCTTCTTGTCGAACACCTGATTACCATACTCGTCCGTACGCTCAACCACCGACGGTGCTACATTGGGCGCAAAAAAACGAACACGCAAACGACCGTTGATCTTCTTCAGACGAACCAACGAAAAACGGGGATTGAAAAATATATAGAACTTCTCAACTCGAACCCCGAAGAGCCGGGCGAAAGCAAAATGACCCAACTCGTGTATAATCACCAAGAACGAAAGGGAGACTATCAGTTGAAGGGCGCGGATCCAAAATGTACTCATTATCTGTGTTTCTTCTGTCTGTCGGACAAGCCTCATCCCACCGGAAACAACCGTTCATCCCGCCTTGCTTGCCCTGCAGGGTTTAACAGGTGCAAAGATATAATATTTTTCTATTGCAAACAATATCCCAAAACTTTATTCTGCAATTCTTTTCCCTTCCCCCGTTTACCTCCTCTCCTTCCCCGTTCCGACCTCATTCGACCCTCGCCCCATCCCTCTATAAACCATTTTATTAAAACAGACAAATAAACTTAACACCTCGCAGCCTGCACCGTCTATCGTCTATCGAACAGGCATCCCCTCGCCAAGCCCATTATTTGCTGTACATTTCGAAGGTTTTATATAGAACGAATATAGGACGAGTATAGGATGAATATAGGAATACCCTACAAACCACCTACAAACCACCTCCAATCCCCCTTCCAAACACCCTTCTCCCAACTTTAATCATTAACCCTTAATTCTTAAATTACAATAACTCCTTACTGCCTTTTTAATGGTTCGTTGCTGCACTCATAATGGTTTCTTGCTGCGTTTATGCTCACCGTAGAGCCATAGCGTGCTATGGCTATCATCCCATCCTCCAACCCCCTATATCCCCTAGATTTTCTATGTTTCCTAGTTCCTCTACCAACTAACCCTCGCATAAACACATAAATTCATCAACTAATAAACTAAAAAACCTTACCTCCCCCCACACACACCAAAAGACATAAAAAACAGCAGGCAAATATCAAACTGATACTTGCCTGCTGTCACTATCGTAACAAACTATTATCGTACTCGCTCGCAGTAACTGCCGTCGCGGGTATCAACACGGATAATCTCGCCCTCATTGATAAACAAAGGTACACGAATCTCCACACCTGTTTCCAACTTGGCAGGCTTCAATGTATTTGTTGCCGTATCTCCTCGTAAGCCGGGCTCTGTATAAGTCACTTGCAACTCTACCTTTGTCGGCAACTCTGCAAACAACACGGTATCCGACGACGCATCAGATACTACATCTACTACCATCCCCTCCTTCAGAAAATCAACTCCCGTTATTAGGTCATGAGCAATAGGTATCTGCTCGTAAGTTTCCTGATTCATAAAAATATAATCGGCTCCCTCTTGATACAAGTACTGATAAGGGCGACGCTCAACTCGGACGTCCTCAAGTTTCTCACCGATATTAAAACGGCGCTCCAATACACGACCATCAACTACATCCTTGAACTTTACTCGCATTATCGTGTTACCCTTACCCGGCTTCACATGGAGGAATTCGATTACAAAATAGAGGCGCCCATCCATGCGGATACAAACACCATTCTTAATGTCTTGAGAATTAATCATATTCTTTATGTTTTACAGTTTAACCAAATTTTTTCAACCGACAAAGGTACTACTATTTTCGCATTCCGCCAAACACATCTTCATAGTTCTTATAGAATTCCGTCACAGCATAGATACCCTTGCGGAATATATCCAAGTCAAAACTCTCGTTCGGAGAATGTATTGCGTTCGCCTCCAGTCCGAAGCCCATCAATATCGTCTTCGTCTCAAGCACCTCCTCAAAAGTAGCAATTATCGGAATACTGCCGCCTCTCCGTGCTGCAATGGGTCTTTTTCCGAAAGCAGTCGCAAATGCCTTCTCCGCTGCTTTATAGGCGGGCAAATCTATCGGGCACAAATAACCTTGCCCGCCATGCAAATGCTTCACCGTCACACGGACGCTGCGCGGAGCAATCGAACGAATATAATCTTCAAAAAGACGGGATATGACATGGTAGTCCTGATTGGCAACCAACCGACACGACACCTTGGCATAAGCCTTGCTCGGCAATACCGTCTTGCTTCCTTCCCCCATATAACCACCCCATATACCGCATATATCAAACGACGGACGACATGAGTTGCGCTCTAATGTCGTATAGCCTTTTTCTCCAAACACCGCACCGACACCTATACGCTCTTTATACGCCTCCTCATCAAACGGTATGGACGAAATCATCTGACGCTCTTCAGCAGTCAAGGGTACAACATCATCGTAAAAATGAGGAATACAGATCCGACCATCCTCATCCACCACACGCGACAACATACTGCACAACACATTGATAGGATTGGCAACAGCACCACCAAAATGACCACTGTGCAAATCACGATTTGGACCTTCCACCTCTATCTCCCAATACGCCAACCCACGCAGACCGGTCGTCAGCGAAGGCGTCTCTTTACCAATCATACTCGTATCCGAAACAAGGATAATATCGGACTTCAACAACTCCTTATGCTCCTCGCAAAACTGCTCAAGCGAAGGAGAACCGATCTCTTCTTCACCCTCGAATATAAACTTCACATTCACACCCTCATCCTCGCACCATACATGCTTGGTCATATATTCAAAGGCCTTCACTTGAATCATAGCCTGACCCTTATCGTCGTCCGCACCACGAGCATACAACCTGTCACCCCGTATCGTTGCCTCAAAGGGGTTTGTACGCCACTGCTCTATTGGCTCCACTGGCATCACATCATAGTGGGCATATACCAACACGGTCGGAGCATCTGCACGCACTATACGCTCTGCATACACAATAGGATTGCCCGCCGAAGGCATTACCTCGGCTCGAGCAGCACCCGACATCAATAACAACTCACGCCAACGCTCCGCACAGCGAACCATATCGTTCTTATGCTCTGGCTGACAGGAAACACTCGGTATCTGCAATAGACTGTTCCACTCTTCTATAAAACGGGGAAAACCTTCCTCAATAAAACGGTGTATATCCATAGTATCATATTTTATTCATCCTCCAAACATACAAAAATAGCACTACTATGGCAAACTATACCATCGTAATGCTATCTCCTATTCTGCACCCTTTGCACTTCATGCAAGCAAAGGTAATACTTTTTCCAAATACCTACAACATATCATCCGTTCTTTTTCGCAACAGCCATCGTAACGGCAACTACAATCAGCACAATACCCAGCACCGAACGAACTGTCAATCGCTCTCCAAAAACCAACACGCCAATAAAGACTGCCGTAAGAGGCTCCATAGCCCCCATAATCGCAGTCTGTGTAGAACCGATATTCTGAATGGCTATCGTCGTAAAGGTAAGCGACAAGGCAGTAGAAAACAAGGCAGAACCAACGCTATACCCCCAATGCAAACCTTGCGGAACAACCAAACCTCCCTGTATGAGCAACGCAACGCCTAAACCGATTCCACCTGCCAAAAGCGCATAAAAAGTAACCTTGATAGGAGGCATCTGCGTAATATGACCCTTGTTGATAAATACCAAATAAGCAGCATACATCAGCGTCGAAACAATCACCAATATAATACCTTTCTCGCTGACATGGGAAACGCCGCTCATATCACACAACACAAACACACCCACCGTCGCCAGAAACAAACAACCCCACACTATATACGACACATGTTCATGAAACACAAAAGCCATCAACAACGCAGTGATTATAGGATACAAAAATAATATCGTACTCGCTATTCCTGCATCCATATATCGGTACGACTCATATAGCAGCAACGAAGAAAGCATCATCAAGATACCCAATACAAACAATTGTAAAGCCTCAGCACGGGAAAGATGGAAATCAATATGTTTAATCAACATAGGAATAGCCAGCATCGGAAGACTGAGTATGTAACGAAAGAAAAGCACAGAAACTGCGTCCATGCCATCAGCATACAATGGCAATGCAAACAACGGGTTCAAACCATAAAAAGCAGCGGCTAATATGCCGCACTCATAACCGATAATCTTTCTACCTTGCATAGTGTCAAAAAAAGCGCACAAAGGTAGTCCTTTTTATGGGAAACAACAAGAAAGAAGAAAAAAGAAAGAAGAAAACAGCAACAGACTGCCTTTCAGCAATAAATACCGACAAAACAAATAAGCCTACAAATTCATTCCTCTCTTAAACGCTCTGCATACACCCGACAACCCGCAGTCCTTGCAACGAGGATGCCTTGCCCTGCAAACATACCGCCCATGTAATAACAACCAGTGATGAGCCTTAGGGATAAGTTCTGCGGGGATATACCGGACAAGCGTCTTTTCAGTCTGGATAGGCGAACGACTCCCATTCGTCAACCCTATGCGCTCCGACACACGAAAGATATGTGTATCTACTGCCATCGTCGGTTGATGATAAACAATAGCACATACAACATTGGCAGTCTTACGGCCTACACCTGCGAGCGTCGTCAAATCATCTCTGTTATCAGGAACCTGCGAGCCGAAACGCTCTACAAGAGTCTTTGCCATCTGCACTAAATGTTGCGCCTTACTGTTAGGATAAGACACCGAACGGATATACGACAACACTTCCTCCACCGTACTTTCTGCCAATGCCTCTGCTGTGGGGTACGCTGCAAACAAAGCAGGAGTAACTTGATTCACGCGCTTATCTGTACACTGTGCAGATAACATCACCGCTATCAACAACTGAAAAGGATTGTCGTAATGCAATTCACTCTCGGCATAAGGCATATTCTTTTCGCACCAAGCAAGCACATACCGGTAACGCTCTTGCGTAGTCATTACTGTTCTTCCTCCTCTCTCATCCGTTTATAAGCAGAAGACAATAATATCATCAAGCAAGTTACTTGCTGATACCTAAGTTGTGTCTCCAACGAAATCTCCTTCTTCTGCATACGCAAGAGCATAACGGTATAGAGGAAATTAAACATCATCTCTATATCACTCACCTCAGGATTAGGGGACTTGCTCTTCAGAACAACAAGCGATGGCTGCATACCCATCAATGCTGCACGATAGGTTGCATCTTCCTGCAACTTTGCATGCATCTCCTCTGCTTCCATCAACGCTATCTTGGCAATCTGCGTGTGTCCTCCGTCCATCACTCCTTCTTCGCGCATCATAGCATGAAGATCCGATAGAAAAGCATTGTCACCCAATACCTCATCGCTCTGAAATGCACGCACAACATCTTCCATCATCCATAGATGAAGAATATACCTAGCCAGATTATCTTTCTTTTTCATAATAAAAACACAATTTATATACGCTCAACCCTCCACTAAAAGCCCTCCGACAAAAATGACTCAATCTCTCGTCTGTCCTTCTTTGTAGGACGCCCCATGCCTCTTTCCCTATTCGATTGAGCCGCTATCTTCGACAACTCAAGCAACTCCAATTGATCTGCACTCGTTATATCTTGCATATACTCTGCCACCAACTTCGCACCCAAACGATTCTCTGATAGTCGCAATATGCGATAAGTACACACAATGGGACTACGGCGCAAGGTAAAAACATCGCCCTCACGAAATGTGTGAGACGGTTTCAATACCTGACCATTCATTTTGACCCAGCCTTTTTTACAAGCCTCTGAAGCAAGAGAACGCGTCTTAAACAGGCGCATGGCAAATAGATATTTATCAACACGAACCTCCATCAATGCTTATTGTAGATATTCATCGTGCGTTCTACTCCCTGCAAACAAAAAGACGCAATTATATCGCCACATACCGACAAACGCTCCGACAACTGCTTACTCTCCTCTTCACTCCAATGACCTAACACATAACTCACTTGCGCACCATGGACAAACGCACTACCTATACCAAAACGCAAACGGGCATACTCTTGTGTAAGAATACATTCCTGTATATTCTTCAAGCCGTTATGTCCCCCGTCCGAACCTTTAGAGCGCAAACGAAGGGTACCAAAAGGCAATGCCAAATCATCTACTAACACCAACAAATGCTCTACCGGAATATTCTCTTTTTGCAACCAATAACGGACTGCCATACCCGATAGATTCATAAAAGTAGAAGGCTTAAGCAATACTATTTCCGCATTCTTTACACGGCAAGTAGCCACTGCACCATACCGAGCATCACGAAACACCACCCCCTGCTTCTCTGCAAAGGCATCCACCATGCAAAAACCGATATTATGGCGAGTACCGGCATACTCATCACCCATATTCCCTAATCCTACGACCAAGTATTTCATAACACTCCTACATAAGGCAAATTACGCCCCACACCGTTATCATCAAGCCCGCAACCTACAAAGAAATCGGTCGTATCGTCTTCTATACCATAATGCAACGATACCCCTTCATCGGTCTTTGCACACGAACGCTTCAAAAGAGTAAAGTATTCCACTGCTTCCGCACCCCGTTCCATAAGCAAATGATGCAATTTATTCACCGTATGACCCGTATCGCATATATCGTCTATCACTATCACACGACACCCCCTCACATCTCCCAAACTATTCTCTGCAACATGAATTGCACCTTGCTGCTTACCCGAATAACTTGTGGCTTTAACATAGCGTATATTCACCGGTACAGACAAATCAAATAGCAAGCGACTACTCAGATAGATACCACCATCCATCACCACCACAACTATCGTGTGGGCAGTAAGATACGACTTCAAATCGGTCTGCAAACGACCTATAGCCTCCGACACTTGTTCCGGAGAGTATTTAACTCGATAGTTCATAGCAGTTATATTTATTGCTCAATAACGATATAGCCTACAGCAGTCAATATCTATATAAACACAAAGAGTGAAAAGTCACGAGCGGCTTTTCACTCTCTATGGATCTTCTGCTGACACTTATGCCTTTGCAGCAGCAGCCGAAGCACGAGTAGCCTTCACCTGTGCTACTACAAGGCTCTTGGCATTCATCACCTCCAAATTTTCAAAGTGCAAGTCACTTACGAAAATCTTCTTGCCTAAGCCCAACTCGGAAACATCAATAGTCAGACGGTCGGGGTAATTCTTATAAAGACCGCGTACATTCAGTTTGCGTATCTCCATCGACAACTTACCACCTGCCTTCACACCTTCTGCGTGACCCGTCAGTTGAACAGGTATTGCCACTACCACCGGCTTATCTTCTACAACCTCCAAGAAATCGATGTGCAATAGGTTTTCCGATACGGGATGAAACTGCAACTCTTTTACAATAGCGTTGTGAGCAACACCATCGATAGTAAGTTCTACTATCATCGTGTCAGGAGTATAGATGAGTTTGCGCACATCTGCTACTGTCACCGTAAAGGTTACATTCTTGCCGTTACCATAGAGGTTGCAAGGAACAAGTTCTTGCTTGCGAAGTGCCTTGGCGGCTTTTTTGCCGTACTCTGAACGAAGAGTACCTGTCAGTTGAAATGTCTTCATTTGTTTTGTTGTGTTACTTTTGTTCGAGCAGAAAAAGTCTATTCTGTGGATGCTGCTCTACTTACCATCACACTTGTTCGGTTGGTCGGTGCTTATTCGATAGGCAGATTTTGCTCTGCTAAACCTTCTCTGCACGCCATTGGTGCTTCGTCGGGTAGGAAAAAGCGGTTCGACTCTCGTCTCACCGCTCATTCACTTATCGCATTAACCATTTTAACCATTATATGTTGTCTAACCTGGAATCGAACCAAGATCTTCAGAACCAAAATCTGACGTAATAGCCTTTATACCATTAGACAGCAAGAGCAATTCTCTTATTTGCGGCTGCAAAGGTACAATAGTTTTTTCATACACACAAGAGGAGACCTGTTTTTTTATTCTAAAAACGCACTCATCATCCCCTAAACCACAAACTACCAAACACCTGAATTTCTCATAAACGCTTCATCCTGCTACTACGCCAAACAAACAGCAATACCATAATACCCATCAATAGCCAAGGTACATCGCCTATAGGAGTTGGTTTAACAGCACCCGGGTCGCCAATGCCACCTCCGGGTGAAACACGACGAATAGTACTCGCTGTAACATCCTCCGTATAAGGATTGTCCGCACCCACTGCCGTAATTGTACTACTATAGTTCGACCGACTGAAATTCTCCAATACATAATATGTTCGGGAACCCTCCTTCGTAGTTGTATTCCCGAAAGAATATCCGCCCGCTTTTGAAGTATTATTATACAAAGACTTGCTATTTTGCACCCGATGTGAAGAGATGGTGTACAAACCGCTTGTATTGTTGTTGGCCTGCGCAGCCATCGACAACAGACATACAGTCATCCAAAGTACAGGGCGAAACACCCAAGAGTGCATCAGTTGTTGAAACATATTCGTATTGTTTATGTTGTGGTTATATTGTGTTTATCGTTATCTGTCGATGACACTTAGCGTAACAGTGTTTTTAGCACACGCTGACTCTCTGCTGTACGCATCAGAACGGTATATACTCCCGTCTGTACGGCAGGTATCTCTATGATAGTGCCGGAAGCAGTAGTATTCAGCAAGAGTCGTCCCAATACATCGTACACATACACCTCTGCTCCTGCTGTCAAATTATCTAAATAAAGTATGCCATCCCGATAGAGTATCTGAGGATTATCGCCATTGGCAGATATATCCTCTGTAACCACCTGAGGTGTACGGCGTATGTCCAGGCCATATCCTTCTACGGTTCCTTTGTTGGCAGCAGAGACAGTATAATCGCTATGGAGCAGGTTTGCTACCACAGCACCCTGATAGAGCAGATAGACTGCTTCAGCACCACTAATATCGCTTGCGGTTTCGTTGAGCGAAAGGGTGTAGTCGCCTGCTTGCGGTACATACAGCCCTAAACTGATGTTATGTGCCAAAGCGTCCGGAATAGCAAGATACGCCATTTTGCCGTAAGTGGCATCGTTGGTGTAGAGTTGCGGTTTGTTCTCTGCGGCATACATCTTCAAGAGGTCGTCGCCTATCTCATAGTCAGCGGTGTACCGACTGTCTACCAATATACCGGCATTGTCGCACAAAGTATGGTCGTTGTTGGTAACACGCAATTCTGCCAGTACCGACCTCTCTGTAGCCTGTGTGCGTGCCGGTGCGGCTTGCAGATAACGATTGCTCTTGTTGTAAGTGAGGGTAAGGGTCTTATTGTTGCCGTCTGTAGGGTCGATGGCTTGTACAAAGTATGCCGTGAATGGGCGTAATGTTGTAGCAGAAGCAAGGGCTTGTGTATAGGTATTGGTATTGGCTCCGTCCGGTATAGATACATACACTCTTTCGGTGTTTTTCTGTTCACCTGTTTCCGTATCGGTATAGCCCATCTTCACATTATTGTTGTATAGTCCTTGTCCGGCGGTTGTTTCGCCAAAGAGTGATATATAGGGCGAGCCTACAAAGTTCCAGCCATGATGACGGGCATCTGCAGTCAGATTGTCTGCCCAACTATAGATGGATGTTTCTTTACTCTCCGTATTCTCGATATAGGTACTACTGCCATTCGGCGTAAAATAGATAGAGCGCATCAGATTCTCGTCAGGATAGAACAGACCGATTATATAACCGGTATTGGCTTGCAGTACACCGGCTGCTGGCATCATCTTCCAATGCAGTCCTACTTGTCCTAAATCGGCAGAGGTAGCATTCTGTTGGCGTGCTTGTCCGTCGTAGTACTTGATTCCCCAATCAACGCCGTAGGTACCGAGGTCGATACCGCATTGTTCTTTTATATCACTGATTTTGCAGTCGTATGGCAACGCAAACGGATACCAGTATTTTCCGTCTATGCGCTTCACATGTACCACATTGTTGATGGTGATAGTGGTGTTGTCGTTGTTTATCACGGCGTACGACACGCTGTCATTCTTAGCGTGCATGTACGCTGCCTGCAATGCAAAATTCTCGTCTGTGGGCAAACTCAGTCGGCTTCCCGCATAGATATACATATTTCGGAACTCTTTGCGTCCGTTCGTCACATGCGACAGAGTTGCCTCATCCCGCACCACCACATCGCAAGTCTTACAAGTATCTTCCGAAAAATGGAATACACTACTATTATCCGTCTGTGTGTTAGCGTTGACAATAATAGGCACCGTGTAGTCTTTTTGTACTAATGTCTTGCCGTCCTTGTCCGATACAACAATTCTCAACCCTCTACATGCCAATGTGTCTAAACGAGATACAGGCACAGTGATTGTACCATCTGCATTACGCATATTCTCGTCAAAAACAGTTGTGGTTAACGAATCGTATGTTACATAGTAACCCGAATAGTCAAACTTGGCAACCTCGCTAAAATTATCGCATACCAATTTATTCGAAGTAGTATCCGAACTTGCAGCACCGCCTACAGGTAATCCCCGCCACTCAGTTCCCAATGTTGCAAATTTGGCACCTTTAGTATAATCCGATTTTCTATTTTGCTCAACAGCATTTTTTCCACTGACGACAGAATTACTACGAATTAACAAACAACGGTTTGTTGATATAATGATTTCTTCATCCGTTTTATAATCATGCCCTTTTGCGAACCATCCCGGCTCATCGCCGGAATAAGTAACATCGTCATCACCAAAATAGGTATCCAATTCATTGTAACAGCGAATATGTGAGCCATCTGCTTTGATTGTAGTTCCATCTTTCCAATAAGCGCCCATAACATCTATCATCTCATCACCATCATACAAGGCTATCGTCTGACGGCCACTCCAAACCACTTTATTAGAAAGATACCAATTATCTCGGTTTAAACCTTTTGTATCATTGAAATAGTCATTCAATGTATTCTCTATACACTCAGATGTTTTTGTATCTTCATCCACATAGGAACTTTCCGCACTTCCCAAGTAATAAATAATAATTTCCGTTCCGGATGGTATTTTGTTGTTTGGAATACCTAATGCATTTAATGTTACAATATTATTTGTAAGTTCATTATCAGATCTAGTGTTTGTCGTTCCGCTACATTTCTCGACCGTCATACTATATGTTCCTGCAGCACCAATCTTGATTTGCATATCGGTTACATCAATGTCTGCATTGGTACCGTTGTACAATCCTATCAATTTCAATGTACCTGTAGCCTCAAAGTATTTTGAGAAAAACAAGCCTTCTGCTACTAACCCCGAACCTGTACCTTTCTTTACCTGATTCTCAAGTAGTACAGATATTTTCTCATCCGTATTTACCTCTATGTCGATATGGTCATTATCCCATTCCACAACATCCATTATTGCCACATTAGTGGATACCTGTAGTATGTCAGAAGAACAAATACCACCGGCAAGCACTTTGACATAGTAAGTAGTGGCTTTTTCCAATCCACTGATCATATAGGGCGATGCCACCCCTGTATGCTCAGCACCTACCAAATTCGTGCATGCCTCATCGGAATAAACTTGTACCGTCGCCGTTGCAGCCGTAGCCGTCCACGATATAGTCACCGAATTGGTATGAGCCGTAGCCGTCAGCCCTGTCGGCACATCGTCACAGTCCGTTGTCGTGAAGGTTACTGTAGTTATGTCGGAGCAATTCGGCTCTTCCGTTTTTACCCGTAGGTATAGCGTGTAGGACTGACTACTTGTGAGCCCTGCTATAACCGCCGTCGTTACATCATCGGCAGTCGTCACCGATTCGATAGCGCTCCAAGTCGTTTGGTCCGTGCTGTACTCATATTCTGTAGCCTCTGCAATAGCCGTCCACGACAGTGTCACTAGTGTCGATGCAGGTGTCTTGCTCTTGATAACCGGTGCGTCAAATCGATTGCATTTCGTTTCTACGGGCAAGAACCGCAATGTATTGACCTGTTTGTAGTTGGCTATTTTTTTGTTAGAAGAATCGTAACCGAGGTATCTGCCTGCCTCTGCTTTTTCTATGCGAACATTGTAATCCACCAAGTCCGTTGAGGTCATTTTCCACGGCTGTGCATCGTTGCTATTTTGCGTGCTGAGCCATATTCCTGTATTGCCTGTCGCCGTCGATGCCTGCAGATAGGCGTTGTCGCTAACACTCTGCAAGCGTATCGCATTGGCGCAGGTATTGGCAGTATTACGCGCTGCACCCTTATACAACGCCGTTGTCGGTGCTTGTGTAGCCTTTGTCGGGTTGCTCTCGTTATCTACTGTGATTGCGTATGGTGCTTTTACGGTCGTTCCCGAACCAATCCCGAGGTTACTCGGCAGTGCCACCCAACCATCATCCGTCTTGGCCGCTACCACAAACTCTGCAGGCAGCGAACGCCCCTGTACCTCAATCGTAGCAGTAGCGTATTCTGTTGTACCATTCGTCTTATAGGCACGCAGCAGTATCTGTCCCGTCTCCGTCGTGTTGTCCGCTGTCGGCGTATAGACCACCACCAGTTTCCGCGAGAAGGATGCCCCGGTGTAACCGGTCTCGAGTATCAGTGCGTTGCTACCGTTTCCACCCGTCCCTGCTATCTTTATCTTGAAGTTGCCGCTCGTTACCGTTGCCGAGATGGACACAGCCGAACCCTCGTCATTCTTGTCAAGATTCGTCGCCGACACCACCATCGTATCCGCAGCCTCAACCCATATACCCTTTGCCGATGTCACACGAATTCCTTTCGTTCCTGTGATATGTGGCCTACACACCGGAGTAGAGGTATAGATATAGGCTGGCACATAGAAATGCATATAAAAAGCATTACCATCTACAGAATGGTAAGTTGTAAACTTGCTGTTGTAATAATCAATAAATCTAGAATTATTATTGCTTTTAAGTGTGTAACCGGTTCCTCCAGTTGCCGTAGTCCAAGTATCTTTCGTTTCACTCCATGACAATTGATAATAAGTTGTCTTGTTTTCAGTTGTTTTTGTTACCCCTAGATACTTATCCCCCAATCCAAAAATATACTTACTCCCCGATTTCGTAACAGTCCATATTACGCTATCGTTTTCCGATACGGTAATCGTCTCATCATTCGGAGTATAGGAAATAGCACTACGGTTATATGTATCGTCTGCCGTTTTTGCACTTATGGCTACATTATATGCATAGTTAAACAAAACCACCTTTTGTCCATCCGTTAGGTCATCCACTGTTCCCTTCTTGTATTTATTAACACCTAACTCATTATACCGATACACCGCATACAGTGTCGCCCCGCCTTTTGGCATCGTATAGGGGAACGACACCTTTGTGTAGGAGGCAGCGCCCTCGGTCACTTCTGTTTCCGACCATCCATCAAATACATATTCTACAGGCTCCGTGCAGACACCCATCGGGTCATCGGGTTGCTGCACCTCCGCTCCGTAATAATAGTCTCCTACTGTAGTCGTTGTGCCTCGGTCGCTGAGCTGCAGCGTATATTCTGCGCAAGTCACGGTGGACGACACCGCCAGCGTCTGTGTCGTTATCTCGTCACCCGCAATGGTTATCTCTCCGTTGTAGCCTTCTGTGCGTGCCACGGCGGAGCATGCCCGAACATACACATTTCCCGTTATCTTGCCTTTGTCCTCCCCCGATGCAGTCGGCGTGAGTGTCACGCTTTTGGCGTATTGGGTATTGTCCGTCTTGTTGGTCGATACCACGAACCCTTCCGGAGCCGTCACTGTCACCGTTTTTGTCAGGTTGTAGTTGGTGCCAAACGAGATAACTGCCGCCGAGTTCATACTGGTGGTGTCTCCGCAACTCACCTCAAAAGTGTTTTTGTCTATCGTTGCCGTACCAAATACGGGGGTCTTAGTAACCGTTATCGTTGCCTTCCCGCTCTTGCCGCAGTTCTCCGTGTAGGTAGCGCAGAGGGTATATTTCCCCGCAGCCGTTGCCGTAAAGGTGGCGCCGTCGAAAGTTGCGGTGGTTGGACTTACGCTGTAACTCCACGAACCACTACCTCCGCCCGTCTGCGTGCAACTCACTGCGGTCGTAGCCGTTCCGTCCTCGCCGAGGTTGAGCGAGGTTGCCGCTGGCGTAACCGTCACCACAGCCACATCGCTGCAGCAGGTAGAGATGTAGCCTGAAGCATTTGAAGCCACTTCATAGAAATAAGCACTTGTGCCAGTAGTAGTGCTACTATACCAGCGTAAACCACCTGAACCATTATTATAATTGTGTCGAAGATTGTAATTTTTAGAATTTGGATTATAAATAGTGCCATCTTCTTTCAATGTTAATGTTTGTGAAGTAGATGACATACGGAACTTACCCGTTGACAAAGGAGTCAGATAGTTGCCAGCAGCATCTTTTGCAACAAGTGCATCCGCTGTTCCTGAAAGTGTAAATGTAACAGGTGCGGTTGTTGTTGGATCACTGGTCATTTTGCCCCAATTTTCATTCGCAGAATTACTGCTATAGGAGCAAAAATACCATACTGTAGCATTGTCACTTGCTTGTTCAGCACCCAAAACATATGTTGCACCCGATTTGAATGCATTAGTTGTCAATTTTGTATATCCACCACTCCCCGTAGCATCGCCAAACACCGCATAGTATGTCGCGTCTCCTGTCGGCACGGTGCTGGTGGTTACTTGTGTGGCAGGTTTTGCATCCGAGGGATTGCCTTCGCTGCCGGCAGCCTCTGTAAACCATCCCACAAACTGCGTATAGGTATCGCTGCACGAGGTAGGGTCGGTTGTGGGCAGCACCACCGCCTCCCCCTGTGTCACCGTAGTTATTTCGGTGCTATTGGGCGCACTCCATGTTATGGTATAGGTGGGCAGTGCTTGTGTGGTAAATTCAGCCGTTTCGCTATCTTCCGAATTTGAATAAGTAGTTCCGTCGCCTATCGCCTTAACAGCCCACATATAATCCGTTTCTGCCGTCAGCCTGGAAAGTGTACACGATGTTCCGTTTACCTCCATTGTCTTGCTCCCTGTTTCCGAACCTGAGCTATATGTAACCACATATTTTGTCGCATTATCTACCGCTGTCCACGAAAGCACTGCCTGTGATGCAGTCACCGAAGTAGCCGCTAACCCGGTCGGTTTGTCCAACATCGTCAATTCTTGATTGGTAACCGTTATCGTAAAGGTTGTTGTTGCCTCACAGTAAGTGTCATCCGCAGCCATAGTGGCTGTAACTGTGTAAGTACCAGTGGTTTCAGTATAGAAACCAGAGCCATCTATTTCAACATTTCCATCCTCACAAGAATAAGTAATATTGCCCGTAGAACCGCCTTTGCTAATAGACAAATTAGACATATTATATACTTTACTTGCCTCTGTTAGCGAAATTGTTTTATTCTCGATACTAAATGTCGGTGTTGTACAAGTAGAGGCAGAAGTATATGTAATTGTTACACTTTCCCAACGAAATTGTGCAGTGCATTTTAGTGAAAGAGATGTCGTTGTAGTAGATGTCGCTGTTGCTGTACCAACAGAACCACTATAGCTGTATGTACAATTACTGTTTGCAGATATTTTACCTGGTCCATAATTCTTAGTTCCAGATGCAGTACTTGTAAAAGCGACACTTGTGATATATTTAGTGCCATCTGTAGATATTGTTACAATACTGCCAGAATACTCTTTAATCGCCGTAGTCCCATCCTTGTAGCCTTTATCAGAAGACACCGTAATACCATCTTTTGTTACTGAGGTAGCACTCCCTGACCCACTTGCTCCGGATGATGTCCATGTATCGGAAGCAACTGATATAGTTACCGTCTCTGAATAGACTTTACCTGTTGAGGTAGCAAGCAGTATAAGCAAGAGAGTGAAAAAGTATGTTTTCTTCATAACTGTAAGCGGTTAGATATGATTATATTGTATGTTTGTTTATGCGTTGGTTATTATCGGTTTGAAGAGAGAATATAGAACAAAAACAGAGGCAATATAAGGAGGGGGTAGAAATACCCTCATTGTATTGTCTCTGTAGCAATGTATATATCATTTATTTATGAGAATGTCCAAATCGACTCTCATTGCATAGCGATAACCCTTTTGTCCTTTCTGCGCTATGCCGCCCCCGTACTCCTCTTACATTTCGGTGCTGCTCATTTTTTCCTCATTTCTAAATGCGTTGCAAAGGTAATACATTTTCGATGATAATGCAAGAGGGTAAGAGATTTTTTTGGTATTTTATTTGGAAAGGGTTTGTGGGTGCTGTCCCATAACAAATATCATTCATAATGCAAAGTTAGATGCTTTTATATTGGATATGCAATAGCAAACTGCACGAAAGTGCAAGGCTGGTGGGTTGTTGAGGGGAGTTTGGTTGGCTGAAGGGGTTAATTAGGGGAGAGGGTAACATATTGTTTGTTTTGCAAAGGGGGGAGGAGAGTTGAAAGTTGAAAGTTGAGAGTTGAAAGCAATTGTGGTGGGGGATATAGGGGAACTAGAAAATCTAGGGGATCTAGGGGGTTTGATGAGGGGAGGAGAGGCATAGGACGGTGTTCTTCATTTCTTTTGCATGAACAATGGGCAAGCCTGATGGTCTGTTCGCAGGCGGGGCGCCCGCGTCCCCAGTGTCTTTAAGTGGAGAGATGAGAGCCATAGGACGCTATGGCTCTACAGCATACACGAACATTGTAAGAAACCATTATACGGTGAGCATAAGTGCAGCAAGGAGTTATTGTAATTTAAGAATTAAGTGTTAATGATTAAAGCGGGGAGAGGGGTGGGTTGGGGGTGTTTTATAGGTAGTTTGTAGGGTGTTCCTATAGTCATCCTATAGTCATCCTATAATCGTCCTATATAAAACATTCGAAATGGGTAGTATTTATTGGTGTAAGCGGAGGGAAAGCGGGAGGGAACGGGATGTTTATTGAAAGGAGAGAGTGTTAAAGGTGGAGGGTGGAATGTTAATAGTTTATAGCGATTGAGGAGTTGGGGTGTGGGGTTATACAAGGGAACTGAGAAAAGCCCGATGGCTTGTCCGCAGGCGGGGCGCCCGCGTCCCCAGTGGTTAGGGGTTGGAGGAGGAGGTGGGCGTGGTGGGGGAAGGTAGGGGAACTAGACGGTCTAGGAGATCTAGGGGGTTTGATGAAGGGAGGAGAGCCATAGGACGCTATGGCTCTACGGCATACACGAACATAGTAAGAAACCATTATACGGTGGGCAAGAGCGCAGCAACGAAACGGGACTTTTGTATGAGCGTTGTATGACTTTTGTATGAGCGTTGTATGACTATTGTATGAGCGTTGCATGAAAAATGCAGATTCATCTTATCCGAAAGGAATGATTTGGTATAAGATTTAAGAAAGAATAGTACATTTTTGTGTTAAGACTTGCACAGATAGTACATTTTCTATAATTTTGCACTTTATAGTGCCAAAGAGGGAACAAGACTGTTCCCGGAAGCAGGTTGGTTTTGCCGGTTACAGCGGACGGATCGAGCCTGAAAGGCACAAACAACAACAAACACAGGATGAGCAGACAGACGCACATTATTCCGGAACCGAGCCTTCGTCGGTTGCCGTGGTACTTGGCCTTCGCCAAACTTGAGTTGAGCGAGGGAGCGCATGCCCTATCGTCCACACAGATTGCTCGAGGTGTAGGGGTGGATGCATCGGTAGTTGCCAAAGATTTGTCGTATGTTGCCCTTACGGGTCGTACCCGTGTAGGCTACGACTTGCCGGATCTGGTGCAATATCTTGAGGAGTTTTTGGGTTTCCGGCGTCAGCACAGAGCGTTTTTGTTCGGTGTGGGCAGGCTCGGTAGTGCGCTACTGCATGATGGAGGGTTGGAACAGTACGGGTTGGACATAGTTGCCGGTTTTGATTCGAAATACGAGTTGTCGGGAACGAGTATCAACCATATTCCCATTCATCATATCGACCGGTTTGAAGAGATGGAGAATCAGTTGCATGTGGATATAGGCGTTCTGACGGTACCCACCATAAAGGCCCAGCAAGTGACCGAGTTGATGGTATCGAAAGGGATACGGGCGATATGGAACTTCACGCCCTTTCGCATACAAGTGCCGGAGCATGTGGTGGTTCAGAACACAAGTATCTATGCGCATTTGGCACTGATGTACAAGCGGATAGAGATGTCGGAGGATGCGCCGCTGCACTAAAGAAGAAAAGAAAAAGGAACAAGGACAACGCAACGAACTACGGATACAGCACAAAAGAGTATGCGAAAGAAGATTATATTATCGGTATTGACTGTTTGGCTTCTTGGCTACGCCTCTGTTGCTGCGCACGATTATGCCGGTTCTTCGGTATTGAAGACGGGTAAGTTTGTCAAGATACAAGTAGAAGAGACGGGCATATACCGTATCACATACGATGCTTTGCGCAATATGGGTTTGAACCCGCAGGATGTTCGTGTGTTGGGTTACGGTGGGGGCATGCTCAGTCAGGACTTCACCCTCCGCAAGATAGATGATTTGCCCTCTGTGCCGTTCTATATGGAGAAAGGTTCGGACGGTGTGTTCGGTTCGGGGGACTATATAGTGTTCTATGCGCAAGGACCCGTGTCGTGGGATTATTATAACGGTCGTTTTGCGCACACACAGAATGTCTATTCACAGTATGGTTATTACTTCTTGAGTGACAATGCGGGTGAACAGCGATTGTTGAGCCGCAGGGAGGCGACTCTTGCTATTGAGGGCGAGGTAGATACGATAAACAGTTATGTAAGGCATCTTGTTTATGAGAAGGATATAATCAATCTGTTGGACCGTTCGGGAAGGAACGGAGGCGGCAGGGAATTTTATGGAGAGGAATTGCGGCAAGCATCGCCTACGCTATCGTTGGACTATGACATACCGAATATAGTGGAAGGAAGTCAGATACGGGGTTATGTGAGTATGGCTGGAGAGGCGCAGGATGTGCTAAACATACGCATCGGTATAGGCAACAGCGTTCGTACGATGTCGATTAGTTCGATGGTATCGCAACCCGTGACGGTGTATGCTATGACCAAAGACGATGACCAGTACTATGAACCTGCGGACGGTGTCACACAACCCATTACATTGACCTATACGAATCCGTCCGGTGCGGGGGTTGCCTATTTGAACTATATTGAACTGAGCGCAGAGTGTGCGTTGGTGATGGGAGACCACTATTTGTCGGTACGGCAGCCTCAGCAACTGAGCAACAGCAGACAGGGGTTGTACAGGGTCAGAGGTTGCAGCGAGCAGACACAGGTGTGGAACATCAGCAGGTTAGATAGTATCTATCCGGTGGAATGTCAGACGAAGGGTGATGAGTTGTTCTTCCTGACCCGTCCGTCGTCGTTGGAGGAGTTTATTGTGGTTGATCCGACCCGTTGCGGTTATCGGACGCCTACGGTGATTGGTGAGATAGAGAATCAGAACCTGCATGCGTTGCGTGACCTTGAGATGGTGATTATCTATCCGACGGGATATGAAGCCCCTGCCCAGCGATTGGCATTGGCGCACGAACAGATGGACGGGCTGAATGTGGGTACGGTGGCAGCAGAACAGATATACAATGAGTTCTCGTCGGGAACTCCTGACGCTACGGCTTACAGGTGGTTTATGAAGATGCTCTATGACAGGGCACAGTTGGAGGGAGGACGGATGCCCAAGTATTTACTCTTGATGGGTGATGGTTCGTTCGACAACAGGAAGTTGCTCAGTACATCGCCTGTGAATACGCTATTGACTTATCAGGCTCGGAACTCGGTATCGGAACCGGACGCATACGCTACGGACGATTATTTCTGTTGGTTGGACGATACGGAAGGGTTGGTAGATACCGATGTGAACATCACTATGGATATCAGTGTCGGCAGGTTGCCGGTTAACAGTGTGACCGAAGCGGAACAGGTGGTGGACAAGATTATAGAGTACATGGAGGACAAGACGACAGGCAACTGGAAGACACAGATATGTTTCCTTGCAGACGACGGTGATTCGGGTACTCACACCTCGGGAGCAGACCGTGCGGCAGATGCTATCCGACGGAAGAGCAAGGACTTTGTTATTCATAAGATCTACACAGATGCCTATCAGCAGATTACGAGTGCCTCGAATGAATCGTACCCTATAGCCCAAAGCGAGATGAACAATCTGCTGCAGAACGGCGTATTGCTGTTTGACTATTCGGGTCATGGAGGCTACAACAACATTATGAGCGAGAATATGCTATCTGCCCGAGACATCCGCGAAATGAGTAACACGAACTTAGGATTCTGGTTGTTTGCAACTTGCAGTTTCTCTCATTTTGACTCTTACTACCGTAGCGCAGGAGAAGAGGCACTGTTGAACACTCACGGGGGAGCCGTTGCTACTTTTTCCTCGTGCAGGACGGTGTACGCATCGCAGAATGCTTACTTGAATCAGTTCGTGTGTGAGGCATTGTTCAGTACGAATACGCAACAGCAATTTGAGAACACGATAGGTGAAGCCATACGCATTGCGAAGAATCGTGCGCGGGGTTTCAGACCGACACAAGACAAGAATCTGCTGCCCTATATTCTGTTGGGCGACCCTGCCGTCCGTTTGCACTATCCTGACGATTACAAGGTAGTAGCCAATTTGCAATCGGACACTTTGCGTGCGCTGACGACTCACCAAATAGAAGGTTATGTTGCCGATTTGGCAGGGGATACGGTTCATGATTTTCAGGGAGAGGTGTCGCTGATGATGTGGGACAAGCAGCAACGGATGACGACCAATGACAATGATGTGAGTGATGAGAGCAAGAAAGTGCGAACATCGTACCTTGATTTCCCGAATATACTTTTTAAGGGAAACGCTGCTGTGGAGGATGGATTGTTCAGCATATCGCTGATGATTCCGAAGGATATTCAGTACAACTACGGTAATGGCAGGATGGCTCTTTATGCCTACGACAGAGAAACAGGGAAAGAGGGTATGGGCAACCGAGAAGATTTTACGGTGGGGGGTAGCAGCAATATCGTTATTAACGACACTACGGGTCCACGCTTGACTCTCTATCTGAACAACCCTGCATTTACGAACGGAGGAAAGACAAACGAGTATCCGCATTTCTACGCCTATATAGAGGACGAGAACGGTATAAACACGATAGGAAGCGGGATTGGGCATGATTTGATGATGATAGTGGATAACGACCCATTGCAGACATACACGCTGAATAGTTATTTCATAGCGGACAAGAATAGTTATCAGTCGGGCTTGGTATCGTATCGGTTGAACGAACTATCGGAAGGGCAACACAGTATTCGTTTCAGGGCATGGGACTTGCTGAACAACAGCAGTAATGCCACCTTGCAGTTCGAAGTAGTGAAGGGTTACGCACCACAGATATTCTCGGTGACGGCATACCCGAATCCGGTCAGCCGGCATGGCAGTGTGCATCTTGTGGTAGAGCATGACAAGCCTGATTTGACACTCGGTGTAGAGGTGTATGTATATGACTTTGCGGGAAGGCTTGTTTGGAAGCATACTCAGACGGGTACCGACGATATTCAGTGGAATGTGGGTGATACAGCAACAGAGAGCGGAATGTATTTCTATCGGATACTGCTCCGCATGACGGATGGAACATATACAACAAAAACAGGTAAGATTATAGTAACTCAATAAGAACCGCCTATGAGGAATATTTAGATATGACGATGTCGGACCGCATATACCGATAGAGGAAGAAAGACCGCTTCGCAGAAGGAGGTCGGACGAGAGAGGACGGAACGCAATGCGGACGGTTGTCGGACTTTCAGACAAAGAAGTAACTAATGAAAATAAATAACATTATACAGATGAAAAAAGTAATCTTAGGCATTGTTGCCACCATTCTGCCCTTTGCTTTTTGTGCGGCAGAAGAAAGTATGAACCCTATTATCACGGCGATGCCATCGTTGAGTATTGCTCCTGACGCTCACGCAGGAGGTTTGGGCGATGTTGGTGCCGCCACTACACCCGATATGAACTCTCAGCATTGGAACGCTGCCAAATATGCCTTTATGGACAGTCGCGGCGGTATAACTGCTAACTACACACCATGGTTGAGGAAGTTGGTGAAAGATATTGACTTGGCCTACTTGGCAGGATTTTACAAATTCGATGATTTGCAGGCCATCTCGGCATCGTTCACCTATTTCTCGTTGGGTCAGGTGGCATTGACCAATTTGGACGGTACATTCCTGCAAAATGCACAGCCTAACGAGTGGGCGTTGGATGTAGCCTACTCGCGTAAACTGATAGAGCATTTGAGTATGGCCGTGACGCTTCGTTTCATGTACAGCGATATGAACAACGGTGTCAACAGCAACGAGAGTGGCGGAAAAGAGATGTATCCCGGTTGGACAATGGCTGCCGATATATCGCTCTATTATCGCTTGCCTATACAACTGAGAATGGGTGAGAGTTATTTTGCCTTTGGTACAAACATTTCGAATCTTGGCGGTAAGATTTCTTACGACAAGAAAGTGACCCAGAACTTCATTCCTGCGAACCTGCGTTTGGGTGTAAGTTATGAGTTGCCGTTTGACGACTACAACCGCTTGTCGTTCAATGCAGACATAAACAAATACCTGGTGCCTACCCGAAACTCGAAGTATGCAGTAGATGAAGAAGGTAATGCTTTGGATGGTCAACAACTGACGGAGTGGTATTCGAACCTATCTTCAGCAAAGGGCTGGTGGCTTTCGTTTGCCGATGCTCCCGGCGGATTCAAAGAAGAGATGAGAGAGATACAGTATGGTGTAGGTATGGAATACTCTTACGACCGGAAATTCTTTGCCCGTGTGGGTTATTCTCATGAGAACAAATGGAAGGGCAACCGTCGTTATGTTACTTTTGGTCTTGGTTTCAAGTTATCTATCTTCTCGTTGGATGCTGCATATGTATTGGCAACTGCAGCAACTAACCCGTTAGACCAGACCTTACGCTTTACTGCCGCATTTGATTTGGCGGGTATCAAGGACTTGGTTAAGCGATAGGCTCTTATGCAAGCACTGCGTATTGGCTTTGGTTACGATGTACATGCGTTTGCCCCCGCCTGCGAGTTGTGGTTAGGGGGCATTCGTATTCTTTCTGAACGGGGACTGTTGGGTCATTCGGATGCGGATGTATTGATTCATGCGTTGTGTGATGCACTATTGGGTGCCGCTCATCTGCGTGACATCGGTTATCATTTTCCAGACACAAAAGGAAACGAGTATGAAGGGATAGACAGCAAGATATTGCTGCGTCGTACAATGCAGATGGTTCGTGAGTGCGGGTATGAGTTAGGCAATGCCGATTGTACAGTATGCGCACAGGTGCCGAAGTTGAGTCCTTATATTGAGCAGATGCAGCGTTGTATGGCAGATGTAATGGAGGTGGATGAAGAACAGATTTCTGTGAAAGCGACCACCACTGAACACTTGGGTTTTGTGGGCAGGGAAGAAGGTATGTCGGCTTATGCAATGGTATTGCTTGTGAAGGAAACATAGAAGGTTGTTGGATGAAGATTATAGGCATTACGGGAATAGATGGGCAGCAAGCCATGTACATCAAGCCCGATTCGGCATTGTTGGTTGGTGGCAAGCCATTTTTTCTTCCTCATTTTTCTGAAGAGATTGTAGCACGCGCTTGTTTGGTGGTGAGGGTGAACCGTTTAGGCAGATGTATTGAAGAGCGGTTTGCGTCCCGTTATTACGACCAAGTGGCTATTGGGTTGAATATGCAGGCTGCTAATCTGCTCAACAGTGTACCCTATTCTCTTGATTATTTTGTTCGGGCGACAGGGTTTGACAACTCGCTCGTGGTGGGTGAGTGGTTGGAACGAGGTGGCGATGAACAATGGAGCATAGGCACTGATACAGCAGAGACAGTTTACGGGTTGACGGATATGGTATGTAGTATCGATGCGGCAATCAGTCGAGTGAGCCAGTATATTACAGTGAGGATGGGGGATATGATAGCCATCGACTTTCAAGGTACTGCCAGACTACTGCACAAAGAAGAAGAGTGGAGGGGAAAAGCAGGAGATAAGCAAGTGATGTATTGCAAGATTAAGTAGTGCGAGTTCACAGGTTAAAGACCGATATATGAAAAACAGGTTGACAGGATTATTGTTTGTGCTGATTGGGGTGTTTCAGGTATATGGACAGCGTCCATTAGAAGCGTTCCTGACAATGCCGATGGAGTTGTGTCCTTACTTCAACGAGGCTCAACGGAATGCCATAGGACAAGAGTTGGTAGTGAGCAGTCGTGAGAAAGACAGCACTGTGCTACGACCTGTGCCTAATCTATTTGGGAGCGAGTCGCGTCCGTTGTCGCTTACAGACAAGAGTATATGTTTAGCAGTGGCAGAAGGAGTGGAATATGACTGGCTTGTTGAGAATAATACCATTGTCTTTATACAAACTTTGTGTTCGCCTGTCTGTTCGTCGGTGGTGGCTGAGTATGATATGAATTGGAAGTTCATACGACTTATAAAGCCTAATGTAGCAGGGGTGTTTGTTCGAGCCTATATTGAAGATGACAGACTTGTCTTTGTGGATATGACGCCTGAAGTGGAGTTGATTGATTGAAAAAAGTTGAATGTCCGATGCCGTATGGAACTACCTATTTATCTGATTGGTTATATGGGTGCAGGAAAGACTACTATTGGCAAGATAGTAGCCGAACGGTTAGGGTGGCATTTTGTTGATTTGGACGCTGCTTTTGCCGAGATTTATGGGATGAGTACGGCAGACTTTATCCGTGGTTATGGTATATCGGAGTTTCGTCGAAGAGAGAAGGACTGTGTCGAGAGGTTGTCGGAACTACCTATTCAGAAAGTTATTTACGCTACGGGGGGGGGCTATCCTTGTTGGGAAGACAATATGGATTGTTTGTTGGAGTTGGGTACAAGCATATATCTTCGTTGGGACAATCGTCATTTATCAGACCGTCTGTGGTTGACTGATTTGCGAGAGCGTCCCGTACTTGAGGCGAAGACCAAAGAAGAGTTGGATAAGTTTGTGGCGTGGCAGATGTCTGCAAGAGAGGTATTTTACAGCAGGGCTAATTATACAATCAATGTGGCTGACCTTATCGGGAAAGATATTTCGGAGGAAGATGATGAGATGGTGGCAGTATCAGTTTGCGAACTTATTGGCTCGTTATTAGAAGATTAGAAGGTAAGAAAACAATAATAAGAATATGAGTATAAATGATATACAAGATGCCATTATCGAAGAGTTCAGTGCTCTGGATGATTGGATGGATAAGTATGCGTTGTTGATCGATTATGGCAATGAGTTGGCTCCATTTCCAGCGGAGGAGCGTACTGAGAGCAACCTTATAGATGGATGCCAAAGTAAAGTGTGGTTTACTGCACGGATGGAAGATGGCAAGGTTATTTATGCAGGTGACAGCGATGCTATACTGGTGCGGGGAATTGTTGCGTTGCTTATTCGTTGTTTGAGCGGTTTTAGTCCGTCAGAGATACTTGATACGGACTTGTATTTTATTGACAAGATAAACCTAAGGGAACACCTTTCTCCAACCCGCAATAACGGATTGCTTGCCATGCTTAAACAGATGCGTAACTATGCGTTGGTGTTTAAGATGAAGAATAGTTTATAGGTATGTGAGTGTGTTAGTTCAGAGGGTTATTCTGTTACTTTGCGATATTTGCCCTCGATAAGAAGCATACCCGGCAGTATTTCGCCCCCCGATATTTTCTTGAAGGTAGTATAGGACAGTTCAGAGCCTGCACCCTGTTCCTTAACAGCGTTGTATCTGTTATCCCATACTTTCCCTTTTACAGGTTTTACGGTAGCCACATACTTGTAGGTTGTTTTGCCTGTTCCAGGGTTGATACGCCTTTCTACTACCTGGAATTTAGAGGCGTCGGTTATACCTTCTTTCTGCCCTATCTTCGCGGCATATCCTTGTAGTTTCCCCTTGTCATCGTATAGCACCGAATAGATAGGTGTTTTTACTTTGAAGTCTTCGTATTGTTGTGCGAGTGCTACAATATTCTTATCCATAGAGCGTGCGCATATTGTACGGCACAACTCAGATCGTTCGTATTTCCCTTTTAGGACACTCTTCTTGTCGAACTCGTATTCGTGTGCTACATAGCGCACTTTGAACAATGAGGTATCTGCCATGAAGGCTGCTACTTTGTCGGCGTCAGGTGTAGCGGTATAGTAATTTTGGTAGAATATGGAAGCGATAGAATCGTTCCATACGAGTTGGTAGAGATAACTATGTGTTTTTACTTTGAAGCCCGTAAAACTATCGGCAATCTCTCCTACTGTCTCCGCCATTTTTGCGCCTGAATTACCTCCAGTGAATGCATCTAAGAGTCCTCCTATTATAGCGAAAGATATTTTTGCGGCTTGTGCTTCTTGTTCGGCCGTTACATAGGTAATGTCGTTGACCAAGACAAAAGTCTGTCCGATGAGTTCTTCTCCTGCATCAGACAATGTAGCAAGTCCTTTGGTGGTATGGAGTGCTACTGCCACATCGACATCGGAGGCATTGTATTGTCCTCTTTCTGCAATAAGGTCGATATTGAATACAGCCTCTTCGATATCGTCGCCCTGTAGATTGAACCAGCGTGCTATAAGCCATTTCCCTATCTGATTTTTGTTTAGCAGGTTTTCGGTGTATAGTGCGTTCTTTTTCAGTTCGAGGGAGGAGAGTGCATGTCCATAGGTAGCCTTATAGTAGCCTGTGTCCTTGCGTTGTACTCCGACTACCTCATTGTTATTGATAACTTTCCAAGGCAGTTGGTGATCGTCGTACTTATCGGGCATAGGAAGAGAGTCGAAGGCTTGGAATATGTCGATACCGAATTCGTCTTCCGGATGATAGACGAGCATTGTAGTAAGGGAGTTGCGTCGATAGTCGAGCGTTTCATCGGCTACTAATGATAGCGGCCATAGGATGGTCGCTATCATTAGTATAATGAATGTATTTTTCATGTATGGGAGATGTTATCGCAGAAAACCGACATTGGTTGTTGTAGGTTGTTGTCCTTTTCCGAAGGCCACACCTACATCGCGCATTGCACTGATACGCTGCTTTTGAATATCGACGCTGTCTTGATACTTCTTCATTTCGAATTTCCAGTCGTCGAGTACCTTTGCCTTTATCTCGGCATACAGTTGCATAGCGTCGTCGTAACAACCAGCATCCGGTAGTATAAGGGCGAGGTATTCACCTGCCTTTGTTGCACCGATGGTGTTCTGTTCTGCAGCCCATGCTTGTCGTGCGGCAGCCAGATTGATGTTGCATTGGTTATCGATGTACTGCTGATAGATATTCAAGCCTGTTTGGAGAGCCTCGTCGTATTTGTTGCATTGAGCAGGAATGGTTACTATAAGCGAGAGTGCCTCTTCATATTGCTTGGTAGAAGCCAAGAAGTTGGCTTTTTTGATGATGTTATCGGCTTCGTGGTTGTAGTAAGCAATGATTTTTGTTCGTCCCTCCTGTATAAATTTAGCGAGCGTGGGAGATGATGTATTTATGCTTTTGATGGCGTTCATATAGCATTTCGCCTCTGTATCTCCCACTCCCCTTGCTGGCAGGGAGGCAGTAGAGAAGACTACCTGATTAGTATAGTCTGCGATATAGAAGGTTATGTCCATTTGCTCTACTATTTTCATAGGCGCAGAGGATACTACTTCTTTGGTTTGGGGTACGACAAAAGCAGTGAGGAAGAATTGTCCGAAATAGTCCATAGAAGCGATACCGTTTGCCGTAAGCAGTTGCGTCAGTTTGTTTTTTATCTGTACTTGTGCAGCTGGGGGACATGGTTCTGCCTGTGATTCGACATAGACAGATATTGGCAGATATTGTGTTTCTTGTGCTACCATAGTGAGTGCCGTTAGTGCGGCGACGAGTAGCGTTGCTATCTTTTTCATATTCAGAATGTTTTAAGTAGTGTTTTACTTCTCTCCCAAGATGATTACTGCCCGTCCGAGTCCCTTAACCAGTACTTTGCTGGTTATGTTGTAGGGTTCTTTCCTGAGCATTTTGGATAGTTTTCGTGCGAAAGCATTAGCGTCGACAGGTATTCCGTAGTCGTCGTAAACAGGGATTCGCACTTGTGTGAAGTTAGCGACATTTTCGGATGCGTAAGGCATAGAGAATCGTCCACTGACGGTGTTCTGAAACATCCATCTGCTGATTATCTCGATGAGTTCACTATCGCCATATTCCGTTTCGAGGTTGATGCCTGCTGCATTGTTGTCGAACACTTTGATGTCGAGTACTATCTCTCTGCCGATTGTTTGCATTTCGGTAAAATAGTCTTGTAGCCGTATATTGAAGTTGTCGATATTAGCGACGATAGCCTCTTCGAGCAAGACATCGACATCCGCCGTCATAGAAGGCGTTCCTGCACCACTGACTGCGCCGATGCTCTTGGATGTGTATGCATCTTTGGCTTCGAGAACATAACTTACAGAATGTTTGGGTCCCATATCTTTGACATCCCAAGTCAGTTCGAGTATGATGTCGGCTTTGGCTGTTCGTGCGAGTTCGTCGAGCGGACTTTCGGCGAGTTCATTACCAGATTTGCTGACCGTCATATTGTCTTCTGCACGGCGTTGCTCTACATTTTTGATTGCCTGTTCAAGACTGTGTAGTGGAAATTGGCGTTCCGCCATTAGGTCGTTGATTTTGGCAATAGCGAGTTTGAGTTCGACGCTTTCTTGCAGTGCCTGTTTGTAGTTAGGTACTTTCTGAACACTACCCATATTGTCTATTTCGGTATAGAATCCATTGTTGATGCACCATACATCAGATGGGAATACCATTAGTTCTGGCTTTTTAATCTGTGAGAATGATAGCGTAGTGATGAGAGTTGCTACCATCAGTATGATTGTTTTTTTCATATCTGTACAATTGTTTGGTTATTGGATATTGAATCGTCCTTCTGCAGGAATTATTCCGTCGGCTTGCAGTCGTTTTTTCAGTTCATCTCTCAAGACGGTAACTGTGACTGTTTGTACCATTTGTGTTCTTGTCCGTTGGTAGGTGGATGTGAAGATACGCCTGTCGTGTAGAGAGCAGTAGTTTTTCCAGTCGCCGTTATCTGAGAAGAAGGCATTGAAATAGTCCTCGTATTTTTCTTGTGCGTTTTTATCGAAGACGAGTGGTTTAAGGTCCTGTACTCCATTGGAGCCTGCTGCTACTCCGTTGAATATGACTTCACGGACTGCTTTTCGTTGTGCATCGGTGAAAGCGACAGCGGAGTTACGAGCGCGCACCTCTGTACGGATGACATAGGAACCGTCGTAGTTGGCAGATAGGAGTTTGCTGGGTTGGTCGTAGTAGGCTTGTGATCGTCTGGCTCCACAACCGACGAGCGACAATAGTGTGATTGTTGCTATCAGGAATATGCTTAATCGTTTCATAGTTACTCATTTTATATCGTTAACAGATTAGAAGCCCGCATTGAGTGCTCTTATTACTCCTGCGGCTTCGAGTGCTTTGCGCAAGTCGTCTTTTCGGACGCTGACAATGACCCCTACTTTGTATTCTTTGCCGACCTTTACTATTTCGGTGGTGCCATCGACGATGGAGGCATAGCGTTGGAATTCTCCTCCTGTGTTGAAGAATTCTTTGAAGTAGGTTTGATATTGCACTTCTGCGCCCGGTGTAGCGCACAGGGGTCGTTGTGCAATACATCCATCACCGCCGCCATATCCTTTGAAGATGACGCCATGTACGGCATTCTTTCGGCATTGTTCTTCTGCTACTGCGGCTTTTTTTGCATAACTCCATACCTTGACGAGGTATGTTCCTTGCGTAGCGTTTCCAGCACATTCGATTTCGTAGCGGAACTGCTGCGTATCCTTGTCGGCTTTCTTTTTGCCAGCTGCAGATGCGCTTAGGCATAGTGCTAAAGCGCACATAATTGTAAGGAACTTCTTCATATTTGTATTGTTTTTGAGTGTCGTTTTATTCCTATAGAAAGCACAAAGGTAAAGTTTATTTTCAGAAGATGCAAGTTTTGGAGGAATTATTGATTATTTAGGGGAAAAGTTTGAATAGGTGAGGGGGGAGAGTGGTTTTTTCGTTTATTGGTTGATGAGTTTATGAGTTTATGGGTGGGGTAGTTAGTAGAGGAACTAGGAAATCTAGATAATCTAGGGAATCTAGGGGGTTGGAGGAGGGGAGGAGAGCCATAGCACGCTATGGCTCTACGGTGAGCAAGAGCGCAGCAAGGAGCCATTATGAGTGCAGCAATTTGCGAGTGGGAATTAACATTTGAGAAATAATGATTAATATGCGGAGAGGGGTGGGTTGTGGGTGGTTTATAGGTTATTTGTGGGGTGTTCCTATAGTCATCCTATACTCGTCCTATATTCATCCTATATAAATCCTATATAAATCCTTTGAAATATGTAGTAAATACTTGGCTTGGCGGAGGGGAAGTTTGAGGAACGGGGATGAAAACAGAACGGGAAGGGGATAAAAAGAGAATGCGATGTTTTAGGGATTTTTATATTCTTTAGGAAGGGCGGGGACGGTAGGCGGTAGGTTCTGCTAATTGTCAGGGTGGCTATCGGGTTGTATGGTGGTGCCGATGGAGGATGTTTTTTATTTTGTCGTAGAAGCGGAAGCAGAGGGGAGGGAGCAGGAATGCCATGAGTACGACAACGGACATACCTATGAGTGTGACTTGCCCCAGAGAGTGCATGGCAGGGTGTTTGGCAAAGACCAGTACGCCAATGCCTACGAACATGATTGCCGCCGACAGCAAGATGCTTTGTCGGTATTGGGGGAGTATAGGCTTGCCTGTGCGTCGCTCGTAGAGTTGCCCTTCGGTGATGAAAATAGTGTAGTCGTCACCTTGTCCGAAGATAAATGTAGCGAGGATGATATTGACGATATTGAACGATATGCCGCATAAGGACATGACACCGAGAATCCAAAGCCATGAAACCGCCATAGGGAGGAAGGCGATGAGTGCCACCCAGAAACTGCGAAAGGCTATCCATAGGAACAGGAATACGATGAGTGAGCAGGCGAGACCTATGTAGTTGAAATTGTCAGAGAGACGGGTAGCAACGGAGGCGTTGAGTGAGGTCATGTCGAAACAATGGAAGTGGGAGAGTCGTTGTTCGACCTGTTGTACGGCATTGTCAGGTACGATGAGTCTGTCGGCGAGTGTGAAGGAATCGGGTTGCGAGAGATAATAGCCTTGAAACATCGTTTTGAGGACGGGGTCAAAGAAGTCGTAGTCTTGTACTTGCCATTGGGCGTTGAGCAGTTGAATGAAGGGTTGGAACGCCTGTTCCTGAAAGCCATACTGTTGTGCGGCGTTGTACAGTTGTGCCTGCAAGGTGTCAGCATGACGGGAGCAGAAAGTTTGCCATCGGGCTATACGGCGGGTTTGTTCTTCCGGGGACGGGAGATAGCGGGTGGCACTGCGTTGTTGCAGAACAAGTCCTTCGTGCAAGAGCGAATCGACGACAGCCTGTGCAGAGAGGGCTTTCTCGGATGCGGTTGACCAATCGGCGGCTTGCGAGACGAGGTAGATTTCGGTACCGAGCGGTTGCCCAGCAAGGAGGTTGAAGTAGCGGAAGTCGTCACGCTGTTGCGGGGTCATGTAGTTGAGGTGGCTCACATCGGTATCGAAGTCGGTACGGAAAGAGAATACCGTCAGGAGGACAGTGAATGCGAGAAGGACAACGGCTGCGACGGTGTGGGTATGTTTGGGCAAGCGGAGTTTGCTTAAGGAGCGAGGCAGGAGCGACGGGGTCGGATTGGACGGGGTTTCTTTGGGTAGGAGATGCGGCAGGAAGATGACCGTGAATAGAATTGTTCCGACGAGCATGGCGGCAGAGAACAGTCCTAAATCGTGCAGGGCGACGGCAGAGAGGGGCAAGAGCGTAAGGAAGGCTCCTACAGTGGTGATATTGCCGATGATAAGGGGAGAGAGGGTTTCCTGCAAGGTTTCCCGTGGTGAGGCGGTATATTTGCGGTGTACGAGCAGGTGGAGGGGATAGTTGACGGCAATGCCGATGAGTACGGAACTGATACCCAGTACGATGAGAGATACTTCGTGCCGGAACAGAGCCATGACGCTTATTCCCATGAGCCAGCCAAAGGAGACTGTGAGGAGGATAAGGAAGATGTCCCGTTTGCGGGGTAAGGCTCGCCACAAGAGGAGCAGTATGAGGACGATAGCGACAAGGATAGCCATTGCGGAGTCGTATCGAATCTGACGGGCATTACCTACCGCCACTACGGGTGCGCCATGCAAGTGGATTTGCACATCGGGCAGGACAGATTGGGTATGGTCGGCATATTGTTGGAGTTGTGCAAGCAGCGAGGCATTGTTCTTGGTGTCGTTCATTCCGAAGGGGGATGAGAAGAAGGCAAATGCCCGTTGCTTGTCGGCAGTAATCATATAGCCATCGTAGAGGGCGAAATTGCCCAGTCCTTGTGCATATTGTGTGAGGTGAGAGAGGAGGGGCGAGAAAAGGTTTAGCGGGTCGGCAGTGATTTGCTGTGTCAGCATACCGGAAAGGGGCAGTTCGAGCCGTTGCCGACAGAGGAGGACCTGTCGGGCGACATAGCCGGAGTCGAGGAGGAGAGAATCGATACGAGAATAGTCGGCTTCGGTCAGGTAATAGGGTGCATAGGAATAGATATGGTTGACGGCACGGAGGTACGCCTCGTAGTCAATCTGTGTAGTAAGGCAGGGGATATATTCCGGTGCGTTGGTGTAGAGTTGTTGCTGTAAGGAGTCGATGGCATCGGCAAGGAGGTCGGGGTTGACCTGTGTGGAGTCGCGAAGGGAGAATATCAGTACAATCTTGTCGGACTCAGCGAGTTGTTGGTAGATATGTGTGTCGGACCGTTGTTGTTGCGTCAGCGGCAGGAAGTCGGTGATGTCTTCCGTTAGGGACAGTAGCGGCAGGGGGAGAAGCATAAGGATGATACTTCCGAAGAGCAGAATCAGCCGTAGGGTGCGATGCTGCTTGAGATAGTCGTATAGGTGCATGAAAAACCTCATCGGCGCAGGTCGATAAACTGCACAGGCTTGCGTGCCTTAGCAGGGAAGTTGAGTGCTTGTATCTCATCAGGGGGTGCGAGTTCGACAGCAGGTGCCACACGCAGTCGTGCGCGGAAGCGGTCTTTGAGGTCTTTGATTGCCTCTTCTGTGGAAAGGTTGTGCATTTCTTGTTTCAGCCCGACACGAACGAGAACATCGTCGGTACCTGCGGAGGAGGTACGGGCATAGACAATAAAGTTCTGCACATAGTCAGTTTGGTTGAGTACATCGTTGATGGCAGGGGGATAGATGGTAGTGCCTTTCAGTTTGAGCATATTATTTTTCCTGCCTATGAGAGGAGTGAGGCGGTAAGCATTTCTGCCGCAAGCACATTGGGAGGTTATTTTGGCGGCTATATCGCCCGTACGGAAGCGCAAAAGGGGCATCCCCTCGACGCCGAGCGTCGTGACAACCACTTCGCCCAGTGTGCCATCGGGAACGGGTTGGTTGTTGTCGCCAATAATCTCGGTAATGATCAGTTCGGGGTGTACATGTCCTCCGCAACCCATTTCGCACTCGGAGAAAGTGGCAGACATCTCGGTAGATGAGTAGGTGGCAAAGAGTTGTACTTCGGGCCATCGTTGGTGTATGCGTTGTCCCAAGAGATTGAGTCGGAAGTCTTGTTCCCGTAGTCCCTCCCCTACTCCGATGATTTTCCGTATAGAGGAGTTGTGATAGTCGATATGGTTCTCTTCGGCATAGTCGATCAGTCGCAGGATGAAAGACGGCACGCACATGATAGCGGTAGGGTTGAGTCGTGTGATGGTGTCCCATTGGAGGGCAGGGTTACCATTTCCGACACGGATAGCACCTGCTCCAAGAGATCGCAGCCCAAGCCAATAGGCGAGTCCAGCCATGAACCGCTTGTCGATAGTGACCATGAGTTGGACTTTGTCGGAGGGGGTAATGCCTGCGCAGGCAAAAGATTTCTGTTCGTTGTATGCCAGGCGTTGGAGGTCATGCTCGGTACATCCAAAAGTGACGGGATCGCCGAGCGTGCCGGAAGTGGTTATATAGTCGATAATCTGCTCAGGCGGCACACAGAGGAAGTCGGCATTGTGCAACTGCAGGTCGCACTTCTCGGTGAAAGGGATGTGCTGGAGGTCTTCCAATGTGCGTATTGCATCGGGCGAGATAGCATGGTCGTGGAAGAGGCGTTGGTAGTAGGGAGAATGTTGTGCCAAGTATGCTATCTGCTTGCGCAGGAGTTCCTCTTGATAGTGTTTGATTGTCTTTAGGGATTGATATTCGATATCCATGTTAGAAATGCTTGTTTCCATTGTTGTGATTCTGTTGTTCCTTTGTTGTCGTCAGCCCCGAAGCCGTGACCTCCTGTCTGATAGAGAATATATTGGTGGGGGACATGATGGGCAGTCAGTGCGGAATCGAGCAGCAGTGCGTTCTCGTAGCGAACGACGGGGTCGTCTTTGCAATTCACCAAGAAAACCGGAGGGCAGTTGTCGGTGATGTGTTTCTCCACAGATAGGGAGTCTTGCCAATGTTTGTTGAACTGGCGCCAGACGCCTAATGCCCCTCGACGGGATCGTTTGTGGGTGTACTGAGGATGGCTCATGGTGACGACGGGATAGATAGGACACAAGAAATGCGGTTGGTATGGGGTGCTATTGAGCAGGCAGGAGATCATAGCAAGGTGTCCTCCTGCAGAGAAGCCCATCACTCCGATGCGTGTGGTATCAATGTTGAGGGAGTCGGCTTGTTCGTAAACCTGTTGGAGCGCCCATTCGACATCGTTGAGCATATCAGGGAAATGATTACCCAATCCGAAGAGCCTATAACCGAAGATGTAAGCACTGACTGTGGCGACTCTATACTTAAGGACAAAAGCATTGATGCCATTCTGCTGGAGCCACTTTGCCGTAGCGATACCTTCGGTTTGCATATCCAACCAAGAGTAACTGCCACCCGGACAGACGATGACGGCGATTCCGGTGTTGGCACTGTCGGGGAGATACGGAGTGAGGGATACACCTCGTGCGTTCTCTGCAGTGACGGGCGAGAGGGGCAGGACGAAAACCATAAGGAGAAGGGCAATATGTAGCAGGGAGTTCCTCACAGGTTATTGTCGAGAGAAAAGTTGTTTGTAGAGATGTCCGTATTGCTTGCAGAGCGTCCGATAATCGGTGTCGGTCGGTTCTATAGGCTGCAGCCACTCGAGAGAGAAGTCGCCACGATAGAGGTGGAGATGATGCTTCGGGAATATCGTACTCGTACCACGAAGGAGAAGCGGTTGCAAGGGTAGGTTCAACTGTTGGGCGAGGTAGAAGGCACCTTTGTGGAAGCGAGCGGGAAGGCCGTAATTGCTACGCGTACCTTCAGGAAAGACTAACAGAGAGTAGCCCTGATTGACAAGGGGGCGCAGTTTTTCTATATTGCAGTTGGTATCGTCGTCGACAGTAGGGAAATCGGCATAGCGTACGAGTAGTGCAAAGAAAGGATTGCGACGGACATAACCTTTAGTGAGAATCAGCAGGTTGGCACTTCGTGAGAGGAGAATGAGTATATCGAGCAAGGATTGGTGGTTGCATATATACAGTTTGGGTTCTTTGGGGAGTTGAACGGTATTGCGGTTCAAGAAGCGACAGCCGAGTATGTATGTCAGAGCGTTAGCCGATACAGAGAAGAGGGTATGGAATATCTTTTTGCAAGACAGGTGGGTGCGGTGTGAGAGGACACCCAAAAGTGCCAGAGGTTGCAGTGCTATTGCGATGATTAAGAAAGAGATGCCATAGAGGATGGAGGAGAGATAGCGTCGCGGTAGTCCATAGACGACAGCGAGAAGGCAGAGAAAGGTATTGAGAAGGCTAATGCGTGCGAAGTCGTAGGCAGGTCGGAAATGGCTTATTCGTTGTTCTTTGGGAGGATAGTAGACCCGCACAGGGACAGAGATGATTCGGACATTGGCCCAAGCAAGGAAGACCAAGAGAGAGAGTTCTGCCTCGTAGCGGTTCGTTAGCAAGGAGAGTCCTCGAAGGTAGCGCAGGGGATAGATGCGCATACCCGTCTGGGTGTCCGGCAGTCTGAGACCTGTTTGGAGCGCAAACCAGAAGTTGCTGAAACGGTTAGCGAAAGTATTGCGAGCAGGCATGTTCTCTTGTTGCAGTGAACGGCTTCCTACTATCATAGCGCAGGGATTGGCGGACAGGACATCCAGCATAGAGGGAATATCCTCAGGGTAATGTTGTCCGTCGGCATCAAGAGTCAGTACATACACAAATCCCTGTTTCTTTGCTTCAAGCAATCCTTCTCGCAGGGCATAGCCCTTGCCTCGATTGCGAGGATAAGAGATGATGGTTACCGGACGGGAAAGCGATTGTAGCAACAGAGAAGTATTGTCGGTAGAGCCGTCATTCACCACGATAATATGCTCCAAATATATCTGTGTGCGACGAATAACATCGAGCAATGTACCTGCATTGTTGTAGGTAGGGATGAGTGCGCAAACAGATGAAGTGGAGAAAGGCATAGGTAATGAATCTCAATGGGTATAGTTAAAAGATATGGTGGTAGTGTCGCCGTTCTTCTCAGTGAGAACCACTTGGTCTGCTAAGCCAGTGGAAGGGACGATGTGTATTCGTATAGAGGAGAATAGTTGTCGGAGTTCGCGTTTCTTGGGCGTAAGCAGATAGGTGGCGGTATCTATACGGGATAACGAGAAATCGTAGTTCTCTTGCAGATAGTCGCCATTGATAGTGCGCAAGATAAGTTGTAAGATTTGTTGTATATGCGGGTTAGTAGTACCGTTGTTCTCTGTTGTCCAGACAAGAGGTACTGGAGAGATATATTCCCAACGGAGATAATCCGGTGCATGGTATGAAAAATGACCGTTGGAAACTTGGTCTTCTTTTAGTAATGATGTCGTTTTGCATTGCACAAAGTCTGCTTCCACTAATTGTGGCGGAATGGGCGAGAGAACAAGAAGCAGAGAAAGAAGAAGTGTCGTCATAACGATGAGCATTATCGAGCAATTAGAAAACATCCGCCCATGATAAGGAGTACGCCTAACCACTGACTGACGGACACTTGTTCGTGAAAGACAAAAATAGCAGCAATCATTCCGAACACATAGCAAACACTTGCCATTGGATAGGCTATTGAGAACGGATAATGTTTGAGAATATACATCCATAGCAAGCCTGCCAAGAGGAAAGCAATTCCGCACCCCAACCACCAGAAATTGAGCAATTGAGCATGTATAAATCCCCATGTAAAGGAAACCGCACCTGTACGCTGCAAGGCTAAACGCAACATAACCTGTCCTGCTGTCAATGTAACACTCTGAATAAGTATAAGTAGTAAGAAACGGAACATAGGCATCAACGGAAACAATTAAGAGGGTTTAACGATATAGGCATAATGGCAAGAGGGTAATCTATCGGAAAAGAATTGCTGCCATATCTCATCCGCTTCGTCGAAACAAAGAACGAGCGCATTTCTGGCTATACCCGCCCCAACAAGCAGCCGTGCTTCCCTGAGGGCTTGCTTTTCAGAATCAACCCCGCAAGAATAAGTACAGTTATATCCATGCGCAGCCGTATGTTGTGCCACCAAAGCGGCAAGAGTATTATGTGTCGACTGCATAAAACGGGTTGGCGACAGTTCTGCTTCCGATACGAGCGCATCCAGCAACTGCCGTGATTGCATAATCGACCCGTTCCGTGTAGCACATAGTATCGCATCTGGAACCGCAATATTCTCTTGTCGCATGACCTTGAGCGCAGATGCCAACGAAAGAGCCAACGCAGGCGTTAGTCGTCGCAACTGCAGTGGTGAGAGATACTGCCCGACTTCAGTAGGCTCATCTATCGCAATGCTACTCGTAAGCGTCGTTTCCCCCACCTGCAACAGAGGCAGTTCCGACGGGATAGACGAGAATACGACTGTACTGCAATTGCCGCCGAATCCGAAGGCGTTACTAAGGACATACCTAAGTACCGCCGGAGTCGTATGTTGTACGGGCAATGGCACACCCTCGTCGGTATCTCTGCAACCGAGCGATGCAGGTACAAAGGATTGCCGCAGACACTGGACACAGAACACCGCCTCTATCGAACCAGAGGCAGAAGTAGTATGTCCCGTATAGGCTTTCGTCGACGAATATTGAGGTATCCGTTCTCCGAACACCCGACGAAAAGCCGCCATCTCACTCTCGTCGTTATTCGGAGTTGCCGTTCCGTGTGCGTTGATATAGTCAATCCTGTCCGGACTGATATGCGCCATCTCTATGGCTCCTGTCATCGAGCAATACGCACCCTCACCCTGAGGAGAAGACGCCGTCTGATGATAAGCATCACAAGCATTGGCATACCCTGCAAGATAAGCATAAATAGTAGCCCCTCTCGCAACCGCATGATCCTCCGTCTCAAGCATCAGGTAAGCAGCACCCTCCCCGAGATTAAGCCCGTTGCGGTCAGCAGAGAAAGGACGACAAAGCATTTCGTCCACAATATGCAACGACCGAAAGCCCTCCAAGTGAAAACGGGTAAGAGACTCCGTACCGCCAACCAATGCATATTCACATTGTCCCGCACGCAAGCGGTTAGCACCTGAAATAATGGCATTTAACGCAGACGAACAAGCCGTAGAGATAGTAACATCCTCACCGAATCCACCAAAATAGTTAGATATATCCAATGTCGAAGCATGCACCTCGTGTTGAGCCGCCATTTCGCTCACCCCTCCATTCCGCCACTCCTTGTAGTGCTGTTCCGTAATGTCCATACCTCCCACCGTCGTACCATTGAAAAAGGTCACTTCCCGATACGCATCAGCCTCCATCTTCGCACAAGCAAGCGTCTCTTTGGCTGCCCATATCCCAAGTAATGCATTGCGAGGCAGTATCTGTCCGCCTACCGACAGTTCGCTTGCCAACTGCTCGTCCGAAAGAGGAACAATCCCAAGAGGCAGGTCAAAGTACTTGCCACCCAACCGATGCCCTTGTCGGATGCCGGTCTGTTCCGTACGCAACCTGTCAACCGTCGCATCAAGTGCAATAGCCGATATACTCCCTATCCCCGTAACGACAATGCGCATAATCAGCGTATCCGATGTTCTTCAATATAATCTGCCATCGTGTTCACCGACGCAAAGATGGTCTTGCTCATCTTTGCGTCTTCTATCTTTATCCCGTAGTGCTTGTCAAGCAACATCAGCAACTCAAGAGCGTCAATGCTGTCCAATCCCAACCCCTCACCGAAGAGAGGGGCGTCATCTGCTATATCCTGTGGACGAAGATCCAGCAGATTAAGTGCCTCGATTATTTGTTGCTTCAATAGTTCTTTATCCATCATATTTCATTATTTTTAGTTTGCAAAGAAAGTCATCCTGCCCGTTACATTCAATCCAACCTGCAAGCACTGATGTAGTCGGCGGAACAACAGAGGTCTCCAACAGCATCTCCAACTCCGCCTCGCCACCAAGCAAATAGAACGCCGTCTCTCCGTAATAACGGTTACGGATGGCAATTTCCCCCGTGACTATATTGGGCAAGGTATATACAAAAAGCGACGGACTCGGATAATAGTTCTGCCTGTCACGAATCGTCTCGTAGTAATCCCTGTCGTTCTTTATCGAGCCATTGCGGTTAGCCATGATTACTGCACGGTCCTCTCTCTGATAAAACCGGTTGCCTTCCTTCTGCAGAAGCAATTCAGAGGCAACAAATCCCAATCGGGAAAGAGTATCCATCTTGAAGAACTTGGGATAGTCTGCAACATACTTATGATACAACTCCACCAACAAAAGGTCACCCACAGCCTGGGTAGGCAACATCTCACCGCACAGATTGGCATAAGCAGGAGTAATGATAATATCGTGCGTCGTTCTCAACATAGTGTAAAGGCAATGGCGGCATTCGTTCCGCCAAATCCAGATAACATCTTGATAAATGTCCTGCCCTCAATAGGGCGTACCGTGTTCGTTATGTTCAACGGAACACTTGTCCCGCAGTGTTCATATCCCTTGCACGCAGGCAACCGACCGTGTTCCAATGCCTGCATCGACAATATGCTTTCAAGTACACCTGCCGCACCCAGTGTATGACCAAAATAGCCTTTGAGCGACAATATCGGCACTTCTTGCAGACCGGCACGATACAAGGCCTTTGCCTCCATCTCATCGTTGTAAAGGGTTGCAGTACCATGCACGCTGACAAACGCTATCGATTCCCGTGACACAACGCTCAATATGTCCCGCAAACAACGATACGCCCCCTCTGCCGTACGGGAAGGACCAGAGATGTGGTTCGCATCATTATGCATACTCCCCGACTCAACTGCCCATCCATGGTCAGCCTGCGTCAAAACCATCGTGGCGGCAGCCTCACCCAAATTCAATCCCTTGCGGTCTGCGTCAAAAGGCCGGCACGCTTCCGGCGAGATAGCCTTGAACGACGAGAACCCCGAAACAATAAAAGGACACAGTGTATCCGCACCCACCACTATGGCAGTCTTGTACTTCTCGGCAGTTAAAAGCCTCGTTGCCGTGATAATGGCATTCACCCCCGATATGCAAGCATTCGACACCACAACAGGTGCGTTCGGGTTACCAAAATGCTTGGCAATCCGTTGCGCCGAAAGGGGCAACGCAATGTCCGCCGTTTCTATATCCGCAATGTTCCCCTTCGTCGAAGAAACAACAAAGACCACCGATGGCAACGATGCATCTACATCCGTGTTCGCCAATGCTTCCTCAATCGATTGAATACAGATACTCTCAAACAGAGTATAAGCCGCACACTCCCTCTTGCCGAACAACGAAAGACAAACCTCTCCCTGTGGGGTACCATAAGGAGCAAGTACCGTTTGCTTACATAGACAGGCACGATAATTCTGCTCGGAGGTATCACCCAACGGAGAGACTATATTATGTGCCTTGCAGACTATCATGCCCTTACTTCCTCTCTCCTTACGAACTACTTCTTGTCTTTCTTGCCGAACAACGAGAAGTGTACATAGCGTTTAGGGTTTGCCTTTAGGTCTGTCAACAGACTGTCGGCACTCACCACTGTCTGAGCCAGAGAAACATACAACTCCTTGTCATTGAGCAACATTCCAACCGTACCACTCGACGAGTTTGCAGCCTGTACAAGCGTATTCAATTCCGCAACAACGCTGTCCACCTGTTGTACCGTATTCGCTATATCTACCCCTTTCAAGTTATCCGAAAACACATTGAGGTTGCCCACAGCACCCTTCGCATCCGCAATAAGCAACGGCACATCCCCCTTCATCAAACGCTTCAGTTCCGCCGAAGAGACAGACAAATCATTGGCAACCTTGTCTGCTTGAGCCAGAATGTTCTTGAGGTGATTGTCCTCCAATTGCTCCGACACCTGACCCACCAACGAATCAACATGCTGAATGGTAGTACTCAGATTGGCAAGCAAACCATTCTGCAACTCATCCATCAAGCCTCCTACAACAATAGTCGGTAATGTATCGCCCGAAACAAACAGCGGCCGACTGTCCACATCCTCGCCTGCGGGTATATCTATCTGCAATGCCGTCCCGCCTAACAATCCGTCGGCAATCAATACGCAGTTGGAAGTCTTCGGCACCTGTATATGTTTGTCTATCGAAAGGGCTACCGTAAAAGCATCTTCCTTGTTGAAATCATAGAGTATCTTATCCACTTCCCCCACCTTGTAACCCCGTATGTAAACAGGTGCCTGCTCCGTCAATCCGTTAACATCCGAATAGATGGCGTAGTAAGTGTGTGTAGGAGAAAATATATTGACTCCCTTCAGAAAGTTAAAACCGAAATAAAGAATAAAGACTGCAAGTACGGTCAAAAGACCTACCTTTATCTCACGAGAGTATTTTTTAATAGCCATATTATTGCTTTTTTGTATTGTCCGTCATTTTTATTGCATCCTTCACCAATATCTGCTCCTCGTTCAGAAAAGCGACGATAAAACAGTCCGGGAACTTTGCCACGAGTTGTTTCCGCAATTCCACAACCGACCGGTAATCACGCTCCTCACCATACATATACTTATAGAATCGGCCGTCTTTCGTATAGGTGCAGTTCTTGAGTCCCTTGAAAGAAGGGTCATTGCTCTTCAGAGGTGCCGTCACCGAAAATATCTGTACCCTGAAAACAGGCATAGCAACACTTTCCTCCTTCACCTGCTCCTCCTTCTCCGCCGCTTTCGCCGGCTCTGCAGGGTGCTTGTCTGCTATTTTCGTCGTGTCTGCAGGCACATCCGCAGAAGAGGCATTGCTGCGTATCTCCTTACGCTCAATGGCTGCCTTGTACACCACAAAAGCATCAAATATCGCTTTCGCTATCTCCTGCTGTCCCTTCGACGATACCAAGTATTTCTCTTCCTCTCGGTTCGATATAAATCCCATCTCCACAAGAACCGAAGGGCAAGCCGATTTGTGCAAGACCCAGAATGCAGCCTGCCTTACTCCCCTGTCCGCCCGTCGCAGCGTACCGCTGAACTCCTGCTGGACAAGAGAGGCGAACTGCAGACTCTTGTCTATGTATTGGTCCTGCAAAAACTCAAACATAATGTACGACTCCACAGAATTCGGGTCAAATCCCTGATACTTTGTCTGATAATCGTCCTCCAACATCATCACCGAGTTCTCACGCATAGCCACATCAAGGTTGCTCTCACGCTTGTCCAAACCCAAAGTAAAGGTCTCCGCACCGCACACCGACCGGTTATCTGCCGAATTGGTATGAACGCAAATGAACAAATCTGCATTGTTCTTGTTCACAAAATTTGCACGCTCTTGCAGAGTGAGAAAAACATCCGTCGAACGAGTAAGCAATACCTTCACATCGGGGTACTGCTGCTCTATGAGTTTCGCAAGTTGTTTGGATACCGACAAGTTCAAATTCTTTTCCTGCGCAATCGAACCCAATGCACCGGGGTCATGACCTCCATGACCTGCGTCTATCACCACCGTAAAGCCAAACGATGGCAAACAACAGAGTACCGTAACAAACAACAGACACATACGCAACTTGCACTGTTCAAGAATGTTACGAGTCGCTTTTCGATTCATACTTCCACGCTTCATAGCCGTTACATCCAATCTTCCTATTAAAGTGCAAAGATATACTATTTTTCTGTTTTATACAAATCTAATGGATAGATCGCAACACCCATATTCTTTTCATATTCTTTTCATCTTCTTTTCATCTTCTTTTCCCTTTCCTCAACCAGTCTTTACAAGCACCCCGCAACCCCTTCCCCACCCCGTTCCACACGCCTACGAACCTCTTTCCGTCATCCCCGCCCCTTCCTTCTTGTTTCTGCTCTTTTGGACTTCAATTGGTTAAAAAATAGAAGTATATTCCCTCTAAAAATAAACACACCTCCATCACCTCTCCCTTGCAATTTCCTTCCTTCCACCATCCGTCAAGCCCCATAAACACTACCTATTCTAAACGATTTATATAGGATGAATATAGGACGAATATAGGATGACTATAGGATGACTATAGGAACACCCTACAAACTACCTCCAATACCCCTCCCAAACACCCCTCTTCCCACTTTAATCATTAACACTTAATTCTTAAATTACAATAACTCCTTACTGCCTTTTTAATGGTTCGTTGCAACGCTCATGCTCACTATATAATGGTTCGTTGCTGCGTTTATAATGGCTGTAGAGCCATAGCGTGCTATGGCTCTCAACCCCTCATCCCAACTCCTAGATCCTCTAGACCGTCTAGTTCCCCTATATCCCCTACTACAATTGCTTTCA
>CAVEIE010000011.1:0-58118 GCA_963615895.1 Bacteroidaceae bacterium
CTGGTGGTTTGTCCGCAGGCGAGGCGCCCGCGTCCCCAGTGTGTTTAAGTTGAGAGTTGAGAGGCATAGGACGGTGTGATTATACGGTGAGCAATTTTCTATGGGGTGGGGATGAGGTTGGTGTGTTCATCCTATATTCATCCTATACTCATCCTATATTCATCCTATATAAAACCTATATAAAACCTTTGAAACAGGTAGTATTGATCGGGCTTGACAGAGGGTAGTTTTTATATTATATCGCGGGAAGATGACACGCAGCGGATGTATCGGACAATGCATATTCTCTCTTTTTGGATGCAATTGGAATACAGACCGGACAAAAAGTTTTGCAATATCCGAAACTAAATGTATCTTTGCAGGAAAAATGTGAAACTCTACCTGTTAAACAGTTGGAAAAATGTGAAATCAGACCTGTTAAACAGTTGGAAAAATGTGAAAATGTATGCTGAAACGAAAGATTGACAATGTATTACACGAGTGGAAAGTCCGTGAAGGCAAAAAGCCACTTATCGTCAGAGGAGCACGGCAGATTGGTAAGACTCTTTCCATCCGTCAGTTCGGGGAAGAAAACTATGGGTATATGGTAGAGATAAACTTTGCGTTGCAACCTCGTTTCAAAGCCATATTTGAAGACGGATTTGAGGTAGAGTTGATACTAAAGAACATCTCGTTACTTGCTCCTAACACTCTGCTTGTACCGCATAAGACCCTTATTTTTTTCGATGAGTTGCAAGAATGTCCGAGTTGCGCTACGGCATTGAAATCTTTTCAATTAGACGGGCGATATGATGTCATTTGCTCAGGTTCGTTGATGGGTGTCTATTATCAACAGATAGAGTCCAACAGTGTCGGTTATAAAGAAGACTATGAGATGTTCTCCCTTGATTTTGAGGAGTTTCTATGGGCAAAGGGATATACATCCAATCGTATTGAGGACATCTTTCAACATCTTGTGCAGTGTAAACCATTCTCCAGTATAGAGATGGATGTTCTGACCAGTCTGTTCCGTGACTATATGACGATAGGAGGTATGCCAGAAGTGGTTAACCGGTACATTGAGAGCGGGAATTTCAGCGGTATCTTGCCCTTGCAACGCCAACTGCTCTTAGACTATGAAGAGGATATTACGAAGTATGCAACCGGATTCGATAAGGCAAAGATATTGGGTGTATATCGCCATATATCTACATTTCTTGCCAAAGACAACAAGAAGTTCCAAGTTTCCAAGATTGCGGCAAACGCACGCAACAGGGACTACATAGGGGCAGTAGAGTGGCTCAGCAATGCAGGTATTATCAATGTGTGTTACTGCCTGCAAGTATTGGAACTTCCATTGCGAGGGAACTATACTCCCAAGCAATATAAACTTTATTTCCGTGATACAGGTATGCTGATTGCTTCACTTGACGAGGAAGCACAAGAGGACTTGCGTGCCAATAAGAATTTCGGTACCTACAAGGGGGCTATTTATGAAAATATCATTGGAGATATGTTGGTTAAGCAAGGCTATGACCTCTATTTTTACAAGAATGACAAATCTACTATAGAGATAAATTTTATTGTCCGTAATGCACATTCTCTCATTCCAATAGAGGTAAAAGCCACCGATAATGCCACTCCCTCTCTGAGTAAACTAACAGACCCTGAGGATAGGAAGTATCCAGATATAGAATGGGGAATCAAGTTCTGCAACAAGAATATAGGTTTCGACGGGCGATACTATACCTTTCCTTATTTTACAGCATTTCTCCTCCGACGCTTTCTACGGAACGAGGGGCGTTATTGATACATCTTTGTTACTATCCAGCGAATAAAACACTGCGGCAAAAGACGCTGTAGAAAGACAAAAAGGCGATAGGTTCGTCCGATGGTGTAAACAGGGGGGAGCGTGCGCCGACGGAGTAAATGCCCTACTCTCTTTGCCACATATTCGGGAGTCATGCCGGTTTGCTCATCGTGTTCCATCGACTTGATAGATGAACGCATCTTGGGATAGACCTGTTCGCCCGTCCAATCGGTCTTGCGAGCAGCCGTGAAGTGGGAAGATACATCGCCTAACTGGAGGACTGATACCTGTATATCCTTATACTCTACGAGTTCGCTTCTGAGCGCAAGTGCCATTGCATTGAGAGCCGATTTGGCAGCAGAATAGAAAGACTGGAAGGGGATGGAGAACACTGCCGCCACGGATGAGATGAACAAAATACGCCCCTGCCGTTGCTTTCGCATAGCGGGCAGAACAGCCTGCACAGTGGTTAATGCACCAAAGAAATTGACTTGGAACTGCTGTTTGGCATCTGCCATCTTCGTGAACTCCACCGCACCTGCGATGCCAAAACCTGCATTGCATATCAATAGGTCAATTGAGGACTCTCGGTTGAGTATCGTTTGTATGGCTTCTTGCACCGAGTCGGGATTGGTTACATCACAGAATAGATGGGTTATATTATCGGTAGAGACGCCATGCCTTGACAAGTCGAAGACCCTGTTTCCTTGCGAGGCAAAACAGGTTGCTATAGCACGACCTATCCCTTGCGATGCTCCGGTTATGACAACTACCTTGTTGTTCATTCGTTTTCCGGTACTATGGGCCATGTGTTATGTTCGATACCTGCCATTCGTTCCATGCGTTGATGTGCCTCTTGCCGCATACGGTCCACCTCTGCTTTTCGTGAGGCAGTGCGGTCGGGGAATATGGGTTCGCCTATCGTTACTGTCAGCAATGGCTCTTCGGGTTTGCCAAAGAGGCGAAAGATACCGGTGCGTTTACGATAGGTTATCACACAAGGAATGATAGGCATCTCGTACTTATACGCCATAGAGAAGGCTCCTTTCTGGAAGGGGCGGAGAGGCTTGTAGAAACGCCAATTTGCCGCCTCTGGGAAGATATGGAACCACCACCCGCGCCTATGGAACTCGTCGAAGGCTTCATTGAACTTCTTCAGTGCAGATATGTTGGTCGGAATGGGAATACCACCTACTTGCTTTAAGAACCAATGGTCCTTTGTACAGAAATTATCAGCGAACATTGGGATACGCGTATTTCGATTGGCATGCACTGCTTGGAAGATAGCCGCTGCATCCCAACGATAACAATGGTTGGCAATAGTTATTGCCCCACCCTTCAGTTCTTTGCGGTACTTACGCAGGATATTGCGCCCACGAAAGCGTAAACCATATCTGATGGTGTTCACGGGCATAAGCGCAGAATACAGCACAAAGGCATAGCCCAGAAAGTTTTGTAAACGGAACGAGAAAGAATCATCTATGTAAGGATAGTTCTCGTCGAAGGCTATTTCTCGGTCTTTGTGAGCATTCAGAAGGCGTTCTACAGGGTTTTCTTCAGGATAACGGATGCCAACATCGGGGATATAGACCCCATCGGCCACTTGCAGGTCTTTGTATCGTTTATTGTCTTTCAACATAATATATTATTACTTTATTCGGCTTTGTATTGAATATATTGTACCCCTGCGTTCCTTGCCAATGCTCCATCGGTGTCGGGTCGATCGCCTATTATAACTGCATTGTCAGGAGCGGTATGGAACTGCCTGAGGATGGCCTCTAATCCTTGTTTGGCGGGCTTGAGTCCGCCCATGGAAGGAGCATCGAGGACTGCATCGAAAAGGGTGGGATCGATACCGATTGCACGAAGTTTGGCTAAGGACTCACCATAGTCGGAATAAACAACAAGGTGTATTCCCTGTTCCCGCCACAGAGACAGTTTCTTCAGCAAAAGAGCGTCGGCTGTATAATGTTTCTGCAGCGTCATAACCATAGCAGGCATATAGACATTTCTGTACCAATCGCAAGCCTGTTGTTTGGTCACGGAACAAGCATCGGCAATAGAAGCAAAAAGTTTGGAATAGAAGTCCTCTTGTGTACCACAATAGACGCCTTTGAGTTGCTTTCGGGCTTTGCGTTCTGCCCTCAACAGCGACAAAGAGCATCGGCACGCCCATACCAGACGAACGGGCAAGCCATGTTTATTGTAGAGAGTACCATCCAAATCGCAAATAACCAACCGTGTATCGTGCGGGATGGCGAAAGGACAATCTATCGGAGAAGGGGGCATGGTTTAATCTTCTATCACCAACTTCTTGAACTTGCCATGGCGTTTCTCATCTTGCAGAAGGAGGTTCATCTTAAACTGGCCATCGCGCGCTCCTTCGGCAATACATTGTGCTTTGAAAGTCTCGAAAGAGTCGCTGCGCAGACGATGCGTAATGGGGTCTTTCACACGGAAAGATTCACGCTTGGCTTTGTATTCGATGTTGATTGTTTGCAGCACTTCATCGACTTTCTTGCTGAACTGCTCAGCCGATTCTTGCGTAGTAGTGATGTCAGCAAACTCGTAATAGAAATGATAGGCACTCTTGTCCATATCCGCAAAGCCTACAAAGAAGCGCGTTGGGATATTGAGCGATTTTTCTGCCTCACGCACAGCCTCTATGAACTGACGCTCATGCAGTTTCTCTCCCGTCATGGTGACAATACCATTCACTTTCTGTATCATGTGAACAGTGGGTGTATTCTGGAAAGAGGGACCCACCTCCACGAGGTCGTTCATATTGTAACGATACAAGCCTGCAAAGGTAGTTACATAGGGACAATAGCGTTTCCCCTGTTGCAACTCGTGCAACTGCAAGAAATGCGGATGTTCGTTTTCCAAATCTTCTTCGGCAATAAACTCATAGAAGTGGAAATGTGGAAAGAGGACGGTATTGTTGGTGTCATCGAGAACCAAGCCAAAACGACATTCGGAAGAAAAGTATCCGAATTCCTGGTGTAGCATGGTCTTTGGGAAAGAGTCTTTGAACTTATCGACATACACTTTGGTATTGCCACATTTCCAAGTGTTGAGTATCTGCATATTCGGCCAATAGTGCTTGGGCAACACCTTGCCATACTTCTCTTTCAAAACACGCAGTTCGTTGGCACGCTCCAGATTGGGTTTGAGATAGGGCTGAATATCGCTACGAATCCATTGCGGGATATCAAGGTCTGCTTTGAGTGTACCATGCTCGATGTCGTTGCAATAGTCATCGTAGTATTCGTTTACATTGTTCTGCATCTCAACAATGGTAGAAGGATTGGCAGTAACAATGAGTGTGATATTGCGTTCAATCCCCATGCGCATTAGAGTGTAGTAGCGTGCAGTGTAGTCCGCTATTGAGAATACAGCAGAAGGTGATGCATACAGTTTTTTCACGAAGCCTGGACAGTCGCGTTGCGTAACACCGGACACTGAACCATAGAATGTGCCGTCGGCTGCTTCTCCTTCTTTCACTTTGCCAACGATAGAAACAATCTTACCAGTGAACACCTTAGGGCGGTTTTTGATAAAGTTAAAGAGCCACACCTTCGTCATCTTTCCGTACACATTATTCAGGTAACGCTTTGTGATGGGTATCCATTTCGGTTCGGATGCAGTACCTGAAGTAGTGGCATACATAACCGGTTTGCCGGGGAAGAGGATGTTCTCTTCGCCGTGTTTGTGTTTCTCTACATAAGCACGAAGGTCCTCGTAGTCATTAGGCTTTACATTGGCTTGATAGCGTTTGTAGAGTTCCTCACTGGTTTTTGCTTCCAATATCTCTGCAAAATGATGTTCACGACCATATTCGGAATCTTTGGCATACTCAAGAATAGCACGCAAGGTCTTTTCACTCGTTTTGCAAGGGTCTTCGGATGCACTTTTAAGGCGTAAATACTGAATACCGCCTGCAATACCTAACAAGAAATTAGGGATAAAAGGACAAGATGGTTTTTCCATTTTCTTTCTACATTTGCAAGAAGGGGACTTTTCCCTTGTTAAATAATTACGATGTACACTCTACTTTCTTCTTTTGTGCAGAGCGATTGTTTGAACAATGTGCAAAGGTAGGAAATATATTCGAAACAGGCAAACGAGAGCAACGGGAGAGATTAGATGAAGTGTGCTTGCAAGCACCTGTACCTATAAAAAAAGAAAGGTTGTCGTCACGACAACCCAATCTTTACTTAACCTTAAATCTAATACCATGAAAAACACAGTGCAAAAGTATGACAGTTTTTCTATACCTCCAAATATTCTGCTGATAAATTATGCCACAAAACAGTGTTTTTAATCAGATATTTTCATTTTGCTACTTATACATGGCAAATAAGGCTATTTTAGAGGGTGAAGATGTGCTGTATTCCAGAAAATGAAGAGGCTGCCCAATGTTATCAGACAGCCTCTTTAGTAGAATACCGGTTTCCTTATCAATCGTCTATCCCCAAGAAATTACCTTGATGGTCGAACTTCAACTCCACATAATTATTGAGTTCCACTTCCTTTCCCCATCTTTCTATTTTATACTTCACAATGAAAGCATTTGCAAAATGAGTGGAAACATAGTTCACTATCACTTCGGGGACAATACCATCGGGTACTGCTTGTTGCTTACAATCAATTTCTTCAAGATTTCCTTTATAGTCAAAAGTTATCTCCACACCATTTTTCAAAACCACATCATACTCATTATGCAACCCTTCTTTCTCCACCTTGATAAACGAGATGTCCGATTCGTTGTAATAGGTTACAACAAATGTCTTTGCACTCTCCGGTAATTCATTAAAGGTACCCATATACGGTTTACCAGAACATGAGGTCAAGCAAGCCGCTACGGCTACAACAACTGCAAAAAATTTCTTCATAATACTTTATTTCTTTATAGGTTTACACCTGCTATTCAACAAAAACTATTCCATACTTCCTTATTATTGGTCAAATATTCCTCTACAAGGATACATTTTAGTGTTTTTCTGCCCGTCTGCCTTTCACTTCTTGAATGAACAGGTCTTCATAGACAGCAAAGCCTTTCTCCAACTTGCGTCGCTGGTCAGGAAAGACATCAAAGAAAGTGAAATTCTGTGCTATATCTATGTTTCCGATATGTATTGAGCGGTCGTGTGTTACCTCGTTCACCAATCCGAGAAAGCGTTTAGGCGACATTCCGTCACGCTTACCGACATTGATTTTGAGGCGTACCATACGATTTTTACCTGGATGTTCGTTCTCTCTCTTGTTCGTTTTTCTCTCGTCACGATACTTCTGCGTAGGCTTTTCTACATTGAGGTCTTTGGCATCTTTGTAATAAGACAAGAAACGATTGAATTCGAGGGCAAGAAAATGAGTTAACAGTTCTTCTCTCGAGAGATAACTGAGTACTTTGATTGCCTCACCCAGCACTTCTGCTGTAAAATCGGATGTGTTGAGCATATTTGTATCTACCTTCTGCAGTTTGCTTACCTGATAGAATAGTTGCTTCTTGCACACATCGATGGGCAGAGGGATGGGTTGATAGTGAAATTCACGATGCAGCATTTTCTCAAGGTTATGTATGCGTCGTGTCTCCCGCTGGTGCAGGATACTGATAGATATCCCCTTTTGTTGCGCTCGTCCTGTCCGACCGGAACGGTGGGTATATACCTCAGGGTCGTCGGGTAACTGATAGTTGATAACATGGGTCAGGCAATTGACATCTATTCCCCGTGCAGCCACATCGGTTGCTACCAATAGTCGTACGGCTTTCAGTCGGAAGCGTTGCATCACATTATCGCGTGCGCTCTGCGTGAGGTCACCGTGCAGAGCATCGGCATTATAGCCGTCTTTGATAAGTTTTTCAGCCACCTCTTGTGTATCGGCTTTGGTGCGACAAAATATGATGCCATAGATATCCGGATTATAATCGATGATGCGTTTCAAAACAAGATAACGCTCTTGCGCACGACAAACATAATAGATATGCTCTACATTTTCTGTCCCTGCATTGCGTTTGCCTATCTGTATCTCGTGTACATTGCGCATATATTGTTTGCCTATCTGTGCAATTTCGCGAGGCATTGTGGCAGAGAATAGCATCGTGCGCCTGTTTTCCGGAACGGCTTGCAGGATGGTCTCTATATCCTCCTGAAATCCCATATTAAGCATCTCATCAGCCTCGTCAAGTACCAGATACTCCACATCCGACAGTTTCACTTTTCCTCTGCGCATCAGGTCGAGCAGTCGTCCCGGCGTAGCCACAATAATGTGAGGTGTCTTGTCGAGCAACATCAGTTGCTTTCGTATGTCTTCTCCTCCATACACAGCCACAATGCGTACCTGAGGAAGGAATTGTGCATATTGCTTTAGGTCACCGGCTATCTGTAAGCACAACTCGCGAGTAGGTGCCAAGAGCAATGCTCGAGTAGAAGAGGTTAAGTTGCCGGTGTTTGCCGTTAGGAAATGCAGTAGTGGAAAGCCAAATGCCGCCGTCTTCCCCGTGCCGGTTTGCGCAAGTGCCATCAAGTCGTCCTTCTCGTGCAACAGAAACGGTATGGCTGCTTCTTGCACAGGTGTCGGTTGCTGAAAACCTAAAGCAGCAGCGGCGTTGATGAGTGGAGCAGAGAGAGAGAGTTCTGAAAAGGTCATAAGATATTGGATTATCAAAGTAGATATTATAGCATAAGGAGTACACCTCCCGTGATAAGTAAAGAACCTATAAGGACACGCAGTGTTATCTTCTCATGAAGGAATATACATGCCAGCACGATAGTAATAACGATGCTCAACTTGTCAATAGGTGCCACACGGGCTGCCTCCCCTGTTTGCAAGGCTTTGAAATAGAATAACCAACTTAGTCCTGTTGCAATACCAGACAGGATAAGAAACAACCAGGTGTGTCCGCTTATCTGAGCAAGCCCCACGGCCTTGTGTCCGAACAGAACAATTCCCCATGTAATAACGAGGATAATGCTTGTACGAATAGCCGTTGCCAAATCGGAATTGATATTATTCAGTCCTACTTTGGCAAAGATAGTGGTCAGTGCTGCGAACAGGGCTGATAAGATTGCATATAAACGCCACATTGGATAAGATTATTACGGCGACAAAGGTACTACTTTTTTAGAGAACATACAAAATGTATCCGATAACCACATACGGTAAGTACAAAGACAATGTAAGATATATCCCCCCTACTGTTACCCTGCCACTCATTGTTCTTATATTACTTTTAACTGCTTTTTGCGTTATACTGCATTTTGTTTTCTTGTTTATTCAGCCGGATGACTGAATTTGTATGGCTCCACAACAGCCTGCCTACTTCAAGAAAAAGTTGTATCTTTGCAGCCACAGCAAAAGAACAAGATAAGCGTATGGATATAAAAGAATACATAGAGCAACACAGCAGCCACGAAGATGCGGCGTTGAAACAAATCTACCGTGACACCAATCTCTATACGGTGCATCCGCAAATGCTTTGTGGCGCGGTAGAGGGGCGACTGCTCAGCATATTGAGTAAGATGCTGCATCCTCGCCGTATTCTCGAACTTGGCACTTTCACGGGCTATTCGGCACTTTGTCTTGCAGAAGGGCTGACTGCCGATGGCATACTGCATACTATCGAGAAGAACGATGAATTGGAGGAGCGCATATTGCACAACCTATCGCTCAAACCCAATCTTGAGAAAAAGATACAACTGCATATTGGCGATGCCATCCAAAAGATAGAAGCGTTGCAACATGAAGTATTCGATTTGATATTCATTGATGCCGACAAACGCGAGTACGACCTCTATTACGAGCGTACACTTCCTCTGTTGCGGCGTGGTGGTCTGCTGCTGGCAGACAACACCCTGTGGTCAGGAAACATTATTGACCCTGCCTACGACAAAGACAAACAGACGCTCGGTCTGCGTGCCTTTAATGATAAAGTAGCCTCTGATGAACGAGTAGAGAAAGTGATATTACCCCTACGAGATGGTCTGACGATGGTGTTGAAAAAGTAGTTGTTATTACTGTCCGCTAAAACCAACTTCCTTTCGGGCGAAATAAGGATACGGGAATGACGCATAGGTCTAAAAAACGACCGGCTCTTTTTGTCGCAGGTCTTTTGCGATGCAGCAGCACTTTCTTTGCTTCTGCGCCTCTCGCATAGTTAATAGTTATTCACTCCCCATTGGTCATGTTCGTTCTATTCTTTCCATTGGCAAAAATCAACCCCAAAACGGGACATGACAATAGGAGTCTTCAGCGACAAAACAGCGGTTTATACCCATACCACATCCATACCACATCCATAGCACTACCATAGCACTACCCTACCACCCATGACTCTTATAATGGTTTTGTATAGGTTTTATACATCTCCCTCGCTCACTCCGCAACGCTCACTTATACCCTCTTTTTTACTATCACCGCAGTCCTATTTCGCCACCCTTCTGCTTTTACCGTACAGTAGTAATCAATTGTTAATTGCAGCCTTTATATGGCTCTCTGTGTGGCACATTGCTTGGCGATTTGCCACACAGCAAATTCTATTGGGCTAACAACAGAAAGGGCTGTCTAATTCGATTAGACAGCCCTTTTCGGTTAATCACATTATGGTCTTTATTCAACCACTTGTCCCATCATGTTGTAGGTCTTGCCGTCGCGGAGGATGAGGACTTGTCCGTTGCGGACAATCTTCTGTACGCCGTCGGCAGCCTCTATCGCGGGTATACCGGTTGATGGGTCAACAGGCTTGGTCAGTGCCGTGCCTTCGTATGCACCAGCATAAGTATAGGCTGCACGAACAGTACCGTAGATGTCGGTGGTTACACCCTCCAAAGCGTCCACTCCGAGGTTCACATCACCGTCGGATGTACCCGTCAAGTCCAAGTTACCGTTAGCAGCGTCCGCAAAGTTCACATTCACCCATTTAGAGGTGGCAGCCTGTGTAGGATAGTTAGTAGTCAAGGCAGCAAAGTCTGCGCACATGGCAGCACCCGCTACGATAACACCATTGCCCTCTACGCAGTAGAACTTGTTACCAATGGTATTTTCCGTCAGAGAGCCGCGAATGATACTTACATTTGCCACATCCTCATTGCAAACAAAGATATTGTTTTGTACAATGTATTTCTTAGAACCTGCCAAATAGATCAATGTTACAGGATTAGCACTCATAGCAGCAGTACCAGGAATGTTCGTCAACTTAGGCATATAGAAGGTATTGTGGCGTACCACGCAAGAGTCGCCGCAGCGTATTGCCGTCAGTGTAAAGTCCTTATCAGTTGTGTTTAGAATGTCATAACCTGCAAAGTAGTTGTTCTCAATCATCCAAACGGTAGCACCGCCCGATGCGGTAATGGAGCGCAGACCATACTCACCGGCATAAGTATTGGTGGTTTTATTCTCGATAAACTTATTGCCTTTCACATTGATAATGCCGGTCTGTGCATTACCCATGATAGCATGTGTCAAGAGACCGGTACTTGCTTTGGCAAGGCGGAATGTACAGCCTTCAATCGTTACATCTTTTGCACCGTTGAAGAATATGCCACGCGCATTCGTAGCAAATTCACAGTCGCGAAGGGTTGTGTTGGTAGGAACGCCGTCGGCAGTTTTCTTCTGCGAACCATTAAATACAACCGTTTGTGCATTAGCAGTCCCAAGAACTTCCAAGTAGCAGTTCTCTACTACCAAGTTCTGAGGAGCATTGTCGGTTTCCTTCTCCGTACGAACTTCCAATGCGTAGGTTGTACCAGAGGTACGCGTATGCTTGATGATACAGTTCTTGATAACGATATTCTCTGCCTTGCCGTAAACCACTACGGCACGACCGCCAGTGGTAGTACCTACGATAGAGAGGCGACGGGTGTCTTGGCCTGATGCAGCGCCATCGATGACTACATTCTTGGTGGCAGTAGTAACAAACGGAATATTGGTTTCGCGCATATCGCCACCGATGACAAAGTTACCTGAAGGTCCTGCATTATCGGCGGCTGTGGTGTAGGTAATCACACGGTCTTCGTCTTTGTCGGGACGAATGGTCAAGGTGTAGTCGGTGGTGTTAATGATACCGGTGTTTACACTCTCGGTCAGGTTGCTGGCAATCAAGAACTCTACATCGTCCGTTACCAAGCCATTTGCCATTTTCACATCGAATGTCTTAACGGCTTCTGCGAGGCTTGCATAGTCGCAGTCGGTCGTACCGATGGTGTAAGCACCGTGCATGGTGATGTCGTTGATGGTAACAGGATAGAGTTGAACCGTTGAATTGTAGACACACACAAAGCCTGTTATATCATAAGCGTAGTCTTTCTTGATGTCGCCAAAGTCTATCGTGAAGTTGTTGCGTACCACCAAGTTGCTTTCGCCTACAACGATATTGGCATTGTCCTTTGTGCTGTAGTTGGCATAGTCTTTGTCGAACTTCACACCTTCGAACTTGACATACTGGTTTACAAGAGCAGCGGTAGGTACGGTTGTAAGAACGGTAGGCATAGGTTGTAGCCCGCCTTCTGAAACGGTTAAGTCTGTCAAGGCTACAGTAGGCACGATTTCTGGCAGACCACTGTGTATTTTTATTGTACCTTTGATACCCTTAACGATTTGCCCTGCTTTTAAGCCAAACTCCTCTTTGTAAACAAGTGTCGTACCCGTAGCGTCTGCCACATAGATGTAGCTTCCATTTACATACACAACGGTTACCGTATTCAGATTAATGACCGTATTGGCAGCAGCGGCATTGGCTTCGGCGCAGGTCATGGCTTTGGTGTAGGTCTTGGTAGCCACCACACTGGCTTTAGCGTTTGCTTCGTCGTAAGCAATAGCCTTAACGGTGGTGGTAGCAGTGATTTCGAAGGGAGCGGTGTACTCTGTAGAAGCAGCGGTCGGCTCGTCACCGTTGGTGGTGTAATAGATTTTCATATCCTCTGCAGCAGCAATGGATACATTCATCGAGCCTTCGAATACCTCGTCGGCTACAGTGAAAGTAGGTGCATCGGGAGCGGCTGCTACGGTAACGGCGCAAGTAGCGGTATAGGTCGTTCCCTCTGCGGGGGTAACGGTAGCGGTGATAGTGGCACTGCCTACGCCTACTGCGGTAACCAAACCGTTGGCTACAGTAGCCACAGCGTCGTTATCCGTTGTCCATACTACCTCTGTGGTAGCGTCAGCAGGAGTGAGTGTAGCCGTCAGTTGTGCAGTAGCACCTTTGTCCAATGAGAGTGCATTCTGGTCTAATGCAATACCTGTAGCGGGAACAGGTGCAACCTCTTTTACATAGAAAGCGAAGGTTTGATTTTGAATGTTAGTATTAATGCTCGTATAGCAACGCCAATTCGATTTATCATACACTCCTAAATAGCGTTTTTGTGCAATATTGTAAATGTAATTATCTGTAATATTGAACACATTTGCATCATTGGTACCTACACGAACACCGGTATTGCTATTTGTGCAATAGAGTTTGTTTGTTCCTCCTGCCACATTCACAGTAAAAGTGGAAGCCGTTGCATCGTAGGTGATGTTCCAGAGGATGTTTGTTGCCTCCGTTTCAATAATATAAGTATCACTTACCGTAACAGAAACAGCGGTAGGAAGACTACTCGTCCCGTTGTCGTTTGACATGGCATAAGTGCCTTCCGATGTTGTTGCCACAATCAGCACAACATCGGTGCTTTTAATGTTTGCCAAGTCCGTCTTGACATAGTTTGTCGCAAATGTCATCACACTTATGACGAGCGCGGCAAAAAGAAAAGATAATTTCTTCATAATAGATTGATTTAATTAGTTAGTAATTTATTGTTATTATATGATATTGTTTTATTGTAAGGTACAAGGAAAGGCTACAAGACAGGTATCTCGTAGTGGGGTTGTGTTTGTGTAATGTGTTTCATGGTAGATAGTCATAGTAAATTAGCAGGAGAAATTAAGCGCAATGGTGTTATCGAGGGAAGTTCGGCTATGCAAGCGCACAAGAGGCACAGAGCATGTTCGCAGACGGTTGACAGGGATAGCAAAAGCAGAACAAAGGTTCGCATTTACCGGATGGGCTACAAAGTGTGGGTACGACTTGCGCATAACAAAGATAACTCTACTTTGACACCCGCAAAGATACAACTTTATTCCATTGTACACAATTCTTTTGAAAAATATTTTTTCGTTTGTGGTAGAGCGTATTTTTTTAGATTAAAATAGCGAGGGGGTATGAGGGGTATAGGACGGTGTTATTCATTTCTCTTATAGGAACAATGGGCAAGCCTTATGGTTTGTCCGCAGACGGGACACCCGCGTCGCCAGTGTTGAGAGTTTGGAGTTGGGGGATATAGGAGAAGTAGAAAGTATAGAGGATATAGGTGTTTTGATGAGGGGAATAGAGCCATAGTACGCTATGGCTCTACAGTGAGCAAGTGATAACTAATAATTAACAATTATCAGTTGATTGTTAATGCACAAAGAGAGGCGTGGTGGAGGTGGTTTGTATGGTATTCCTATAGTCGTCCTATACTCGTCCTATATTCGTCCTATATTCATCCTATATAAAACCTTTGAAAATGGTAGTAAACAATAGGCTTGGCGGAGGGGAGGCGAGAGGAATGGCAGAATAAGGTATAAGGTATCTGGTATTAGATGTTTTTAGAGAATTATAGGAATTAAAAGGAGAATAGAGGCGGGTTGTTATTCTATTTTAAGGAAATCGGGAGGCAGGAATAAGGGGAGCGGTTGTCTGGAGGATAGAAAAAAGAAATATGCTCTTGTTTCGGTCGCAGATTATTTGTACCTTTGCGGCGCTTTGTTTGCGCCATAGCCTGTGTTGGTTGCGAGCGGGGCATAATCACCCGAAAAAGAACAAAAAAGGAATCAGGATAAAGACTATATAATAATGAATAAGAATACTTTTATCGGCTTTTTGCTTATAGCCCTCATTTTGATAGGTTTTTCGTTGTTGAACCGTCCGAGCAAGGAACAGTTGGAGGCTCAACGCCATTACCGAGACTCGGTTGCTTATGTGCAGCAGTTGACACGGGAGGCCGCATTGCAGGAGCAGAGAGCCATAGAGGCGGCAGAGACACTGGTTGCCCCTACGACGGCCGCGGACAGTGCCGTGTTGCGACATCAGATAGAGGTGGCTTATGGTGAGTTTGCTCCCGCAGCGACAGGTAAAGACGAGTACACTGTGATGGAGAACGACCTTGTCCGTCTTACTTTTGCGAACAAAGGCGGCAGTATTTACAAGGCAGAACTGAAGAAATACAAGGCTTATAGAGATTCGGTTCATTATCTTTGCCTGTTCGAAGGGGATGAGTCGGAATTGAGTTTCACGCTTGTAACGAGTATGAACCGTATTCTTCACACGAAGAATCTGTATTTTGAGCCGCTGCCTATCCGTACGACAGAGGACGGGGCGCAACAACTGAGCATGCGCTTGGCAGTGAGCGAGAAATCGTATATAGAGTATATCTATACCTTGCCTGCCAACGATTATATGCTCGATGCAAGTATTCAGGCAGTGGGAATGCAAGACATATTGGCGCAGAATATGACCAGCATGGAAATGCACTGGTATCAGCGTATCCGTCAGCAGGAGAAGGGGCGCAAGTTTGAGGAACGCTATGCGACGCTGCAGTATATGTTCAAGGGGAACGATATAGAGAACCTTTCGGAGAGCAAGAACGACGAGGAGACGGTGAACAACAAGTTGCAGTGGATAGCCTACAAGGACCAGTTTTTCTCGACAGTGATTATACCGGACGACTCATTCAGTTCGGCAGAGATGATGAGCCGTATGATGCCCAAGACTTCGGACTATATAAAGGAGTATGACACGAAGACGGTTGTAGGTTTTGACCCGTTGGGCGGAAAGAGTACGGATATGCGTATCTATATGGGTCCGAACCACTACCATACACTGAAGGCTTACGATGACGGGGTGGATAAAGACAATCGCTTGCACCTGCAAGAGTTGGTGCCATTGGGCTGGAAGATTGTATCGTGGATCAACAAGATATTGGTGATACCGATGTTCGACCTGTTCACCTCTTGGGGCTTGCACATAGGTATTGTGATTCTGTTGATGACGATAGTGATAAAGTTAATCATCTTCCCCTTTACCTTCACCTCCTATCGTTCGTCCGCCAAGATGCGCGTGCTGAAACCTCAGATAGATGCCATCAACGAGAAGTATCCTGCGGAGAAGATACAGGAGCGTCAGCAAGCCACAATGGCACTGTATAGCAAGGCGGGTGTAAGTCCAATGGCGGGCTGTTTGCCGATGTTGTTCCAGTTTCCGGTACTGATGGCAATGTTCTGGTTCTTCCCGACGGCGATAGAATTGCGTGGGCAGTCACTGTTCTGGGCAGACGACCTTTCGACCTACGATGCCATTGTGTCGTGGAATACACATATTCCGCTTATTTCCAACACATTTGGTAATCATATATCGCTATTCTGCTTGTTGATGACCATAACAAACATCTTGTACACCTACTTGAACATGCAGACACAGTCGGGAGGCAGTGAGATGAAGATGATGAAGTGGATGATGTATCTTATGCCCATCTTCTTTATGTTCGTGTTCAACGATTACGCCGCAGGACTGAGTTACTACTATTTCATATCGTTGCTGATAACCATCATCCAGACTTATATATTCCGCTGGTCTATTGATGACGAGAAACTTCTTCGTCAGATGGAAGCCAAACAGGCCAAAAATGCAAAGAACCCGAAAAAGAAAGGTCTTGCCGCCCGATTGGAGAAACTACAGCGTGAACAGCAGGCTTATGCCAGAGAGCAAGCCAAGAAGAGGTATAAGTGATTGACCATCGACTATAGGCACTTGGTGCGCAGAATGTGGTCGGACGGGTCGTTCGACTTGTGCGAGAGGAGATTAGGATGTATGCGAACGGGAGAGGCCATGTTGCGGTGAGGGTCTTCGTTTTACGATATATTCAACAAGCGGTTTACCAACCATGCAGAAGATAGTTTTTATAGGTGCAGGACGATTGGCGACCAATCTTGCTATTGCGCTGCAAGGAGCGGGGTTGAGTGTTGTGCAGGTTTACAGTCGTACGGAGGAGTCGGCACGCACGCTTGGAGAACGGTTGCATTGCCCTTATACCCATCGTGTCGATGCTATTGATTCGGGTGCTGATTGCTATGTTTATGCCTTGACGGACACGGTTCTTCCGTTGTTCGGAGATTATCCGATAGGCGGAGAGGGGTCGCTTCACATACATACAGCCGGTTCGATGCCGATGGATGTTTTTCGTAGCAAGAAGCATTACGGAGTACTCTACCCTTTTCAGTCGTTCAGCAAAGAGAAGTTGGTTGATTTTGCGCATATACCTATTCTGATAGAGGGGTCAGACAGTTCGGTTGCCGGTGAGATAGAGCGGCTTGCCCGAAGGGTGTCGGACAGGATATTCCATGCAGACCTTGAGCATAGACAACGCTTGCATCTGGCAGGTGTGTTTGCCAATAACTTTACGAACTGCCTATATGCGCTTGCCGAAGAACAGTTGCAGAAGGCAGGTCTGCCGTTCGATATTCTTCTGCCGTTGATAGAAGAGACGGCGCATCGTGTGAAGACGATTGCACCAAGAAAGGCGCAGACAGGTCCGGCTGTGCGAGAAGACCGCAATGTGATGGACAGGCAACTCCTATTGCTGAGCGACGAACCTGATATGCAAATGCTATATCGGTTGTTGTCGGATAATATCATCGACCATAGGGGATAGATTATTCTTTTTTCTTTTCTTTATTTGTGTTCTGTCTTTTGCTATCGGGCTTTGGCAGATAGTTGGCAGGTTGTCGGTTTGTGATTGTTGAAAACTTTCACAAAAAAAAGTTGCTTGTTAATAAGTTTCTCTTATCTTTGCCACACTCTACCCTCTAAAGGGCACTATATTGTAATGTTCTAATAGATAAAGTTTAACCTTACAAACCAAATGTATGGATACCTATATTATAAAGCGTGACGGTAAAGAAGAGGTCTTTACAATAGAGAAGATCAAAGATGCGATTGCCAAGTCATTTATTGCTTCCGAATCTTTTGCTACGCAAGAGATATTGACGAGCGTATTAGGTCACTTGCGTATTCACAACGGGATCAGTGTAGAAGAGATACAAAATCAAGTAGAGTTGGCACTTATGCAAGAGGGTTATTTCAAGGTTGCCAAAAACTATATGCTCTATCGTAACAGGCACACGGAAGACAGAGAGACGCGAGATAAATTGAACTTCCTGATTAACTATTGCGAGGCTTCGAACCCTGCGACAGGTAGCAAGTATGATGCCAATGCGAATGTGGAGCGTAAGAACATTGCCACTCTTATAGGCGAGTTGCCTAAATCGAACTATATCCGTTTGAACAGGCGACTATTGACCGACCGTATAAAGAAGATGTACGGTAAGGAATTGGCCGATAAGTATATCTCGTTGCTCAATCAGCACTTTATCTATAAGAACGACGAGACAAGTTTGGCCAACTACTGCGCCAGTATCACGATGTATCCGTGGTTGATAGGCGGAACTATCTCCATAGGCGGTAACTCGACTCCTCCTACGAACCTGAAATCGTTCTGCGGCGGTTTTATAAATATGGTGTTTATTGTATCGTCTATGCTTTCTGGCGCGTGCGCTACTCCGGAGTTTCTGATGTATATGAACTACTTTGTGGAGAAAGAGTTTGGTGAAGACTATTACAAGCGTGCGAACGAGGTGGTTGATTTATCGTTGAAACGCCGTACTATAGATAAAATTATTACGGACTGTTTTGAGCAGGTAGTTTATTCTATCAATCAGCCTACGGGTGCTCGTAATTTCCAAGCGGTATTTTGGAATATCTCCTATTATGACCGTTACTATTTTGAGAGTATCTTCGGTAATTTCTATTTCCCTGATGGCAGTCAGCCTCATTTTGAGTCTTTAGACTGGCTACAGAGGCGCTTTATGAAGTGGTTTAACAAAGAGCGCACGAAGACAGTACTCACCTTCCCTGTGGAAACGATGGCGTTGCTTGCAGAGAACGGCGATGTAAAGGACAAGGAATATGGCGATTTGACGGCAGAGATGTATGCCGAAGGACACTCGTTCTTCACATACATAAGCGACAATGCCGACTCGTTGGCTTCCTGTTGCCGTTTGCGTAATGAGATTACCGATAACGGTTTTAGTTACACATTGGGTGCCGGTGGTGTATCGACGGGTTCGAAAAGTGTACTCACTATCAATCTGAACCGCACCATACAATATGCAGTGCGTAACAATATACCCTACCAAAAATATGTGGAGGAGATTGTAGAGTTGATGCACAAGGTTCAGTTGGCTTACAATGAGAATCTGAAAAGTTTGCAGGCTAAAGGAATGTTACCGCTGTTTGATGCAGGTTATATCAACATTGGCAGGCAGTATCTGACAATCGGTGTAAACGGCTTGGTTGAGGCAGCCGAGTTCTTGGGTATCAAGATAGACGACAATGACGAGTATGCGCATTTTGTACAGGAAGTGTTGGGTATTGTGGAGAAACTCAACAAGCAATACCGTAGTAAAGAGGTGATGTTCAATTGCGAGATGATACCTGCCGAGAATGTGGGAGTAAAGCACGCCAAATGGGACAGAGAGGACGGTTATATGGTTCCCCGTGACTGCTACAACAGTTATTTCTACAAGGTGGAAGATACCACACTCAATGTAATAGACAAGTTCCGTTTGCATGGTAACCGTTATATAGAGCATCTGACAGGCGGTTCGGCACTTCATTGCAACTTGGAGGAACATTTGTCAAAGGCACAATACCGGAATCTTCTTCGAGTTGCTGCGCAAGAAGGTTGCAACTACTTTACTTTCAACATTCCGAATACGGTGTGCAACGATTGCGGACATATCGACAAGCGTTACTTGAAGGAATGTCCTGTGTGCCATAGCAAGAACTTGGACTATCTGACCCGTATTATCGGTTATTTGAAGCGTATCAGTAATTTCTCGGAGGCTCGTCAGAAAGAGGCAGCCAAGCGTTATTATGCAAATATGCAAGACAATAGCAACGAGAAGCAGTTCAGCAGTATTCAGTAGGTTTCCCGTTACGGGTTTTGTACAACTTATGTAGAACGCCCCTTTGTTTTTGCGGCAATTATGCTTACTTGTCAGGGGTTGGCAGTGTTCAACCCCTGATTATTATCCCTTTGTTCCGAATGCTTAAATATACCGATTACGATATTGTGTTTCAGGAGGTTCCTGACGAGACGACACTTGCCATCAATTTGAGTGGTTGCCCGAACCGTTGCAAAGGTTGCCATAGTCCGCAGTTGATGGAAGATATTGGCGAGGAACTGACGACGGGTGCGCTTGATACGATTCTTGCCCGTTATGCGGGTGCCGTTACTTGTGTGTGTTTTATGGGTGGGGATGCGGATGCAAAGTCGGTTGACCGTCTGGCACGGCATGTTCGGACACTGGGTAAGCGAGTGGCTTGGTATTCAGGCAGACCGACCCTTCCGGAAGGGTTCGTTGCAGACCATTTCGACTATGTGAAGACGGGTCCCTATATTGAGTCGTTGGGTCCACTGAGTTCTCCTACAACTAATCAGAGGCTTTACCGTATTGAGCAGGGAGCATTGATTGATATTACGGCAAGGATGCAAAAACCTGTTAATATTTAGACTATAGGTATTAATATATGGGAAGGCTATTTCCGGAGGAGAATTGACGATGCAAAATGCATCGTTTTTTTGTTGGCAGGAAGACCTGTTTGGTATGCTCTTTCCATACTCATCCTATATTCATCCTATATTCGTCCTATATTCATCCTATATAAAACCTTCGGAATACATAGTATTTGCTTGGCTTGGCGGAAGGCAGTTGTACGGAAAGGGAAAAGATACCGAAAAGGAGACAAAAGCGAATAAGTTGCATTTTGCAGTGAAATATCGGTAAATATACGACCTTGTGCAAAGGTTATGTGTTTATATTTGCAGCGGAAAAATCATTAAATTTACTGCAATATGAAGAACACTTTCTGTGGTATAGCGTTAGCCACCACATTGCTTTTCACTTATTCTTCTTGTATGTCGGCTCAAATGTCGTACGAAACGGCCTGGCACGACCTTAGTATCAACGAGATCAACCGATACCCGTTGCATACCGATTTTTATGTTTACGGCAGCAAGGAAGCGGCTCTGAAGCAGACGAAGGAGACGGAGCCGAGTTATCTTTCGTTGCATGGTATGTGGAAGTTCCATTGGGTTGCTAACGCCGATGAACGCCCCACCGATTGTTTCGGTACAGACTACGATGACAGCAAGTGGGGAGAGATGCCCGTTCCGGGAATCTGGGAATTAAACGGTTACGGTGACCCTGAATATGTCAATATAGGTTTTGCATGGCGAGGTCATTTCGACAACGAATATCCCTACCCTTCCATAAAAGACAATCATGTAGGTACTTACCGTCGAGTTATCCGTATTCCCGATGAATGGCAGGATAAAGAAGTTATTGCTCATTTTGGGAGTGTGACCTCGAATCTTTACTTATATGTCAATGGTCAGTTCGTGGGTTATACGGAGGACTCTAAATATCAGGCAGAGTTCGATATAACGCCCTATTTACGAAAGGGCGACAATCTGCTGTCGATGCAAGTGTTCCGCTGGTGCGACGGCAGTTATTTGGAAGACCAGGACTTTTGGCGTCTGTCGGGCATTGCACGAGATTGTTATCTATATCAGAAAGACAAGGCAAGGGGGATAGACGATGTCCGTTTGGAGGCGACATTGAGTGAGGACTACCAAGACGGTAAATTGCATGCGAGAGTGGATATGCGCGGCAATGAGCCTGTGAGAGCCACGCTGCTTGCGCTGAACGGGGAGGAACTGCTGGCACAGACGGTGGAAGCCAAGAACGGGCAGGCTGAATGGGATATGTATGTGGAGGGAGTGGAAGCCTGGTCGGCAGAGATTCCCACCTTATACACATTAGTTTTGGAGATAGGCAACAAGTACATTGCGGAGCGTATCGGTTTCCGTCGTGTGGAGATACGGGAAGGTCAGTTGCTGGTTAATGGGAAGGCTATACTGATAAAGGGTGTGAATCGTCATGAGATGGACCCTGACGGCGGCTATGTTATCAGTCGTGAGCGTATGCTACAGGATGTGAAAATAATGAAGGAACTCAATATCAACGCCGTGCGTACAAGTCATTATCCCGACGACCCGTACTGGTACCGTTTGTGCGATGAGTATGGTTTGTATGTGTGTGCGGAGGCGAATATAGAGTCACACGGCTTTGGTTATGAGGACACTGCACCTACTTTCTTGCCGATGTTCGGAAAGCAGATAATGGAACGCAATCAGCACAATATAAGTACTTATCGTAATCACACGAGCGTTATTATATGGTCCATGGGCAATGAGACAAAGGATGGACCGAACTTCGCAGCCGTTTACCACTGGATAAAAGAGCAGGATAGCAGTCGTCCTATTCACTTTGAGCAGGCAGGTAAGGATGGTTCGAACAGCGATATATTCTGCCCTATGTATTATCACCCGACCTATTGTGAGCGGTATCTGAACGATCCACACTACACAAAACCTTTGATACAATGCGAGTACAACCACGCTATGGGTAACTCGTCAGGCGGATTGGAAGTGTACTGGGATATGATTCGCAAGTATCCGCGTTACCAAGGCGGGTTCATTTGGGATTTTGTGGACCAAGCCTTGCATCGCTACCCGAATGACCCGACCCGTGCACATATCTGCACTTATGGTGGGGACTACAACGATTATGACCCCAGTGACAATAATTTCAACTGCAACGGTATCATCAGTTCCAACAGGATGCCTCACCCAGAGGCCTACGAGGTACGGTATCAGCAACAAGATATATGGGTGAAGGAATTTGATGCGGCAAAGGGAGATATTCGAGTTTACAATGAGTACTTCTTCCGTGATTTGCGCAATGTATATCTGCGTTGGGAGATAACCGAAGACGGTGAAGTGGCACAGCAAGGGGTTGTTCAAAACTTGGATATTGCCCCGCAACAGACGGTAGTTGTCCATCTTCCTTATTCCTTCGGGGATGTCAATAAGGAGAAAGAGTGTTTCCTGAATGTACGCTTCTGCCTGAAAACAGCAGAGCCACTCTTGGAGAAAGACTATGTAGTGAGTCAGCAACAACTGCCTGTCACCTCTGTTGAGATGAGCCTGCCCACAGCAAGCAAGGCTAACAAAGCCAAGACGGTGCTACAGTTTGACCCTGAGACGGGTTTCATTAGCAGATATATAGTGAATGGTGTGACTTATATTGACGAAGCAGGGGCATTGCGTCCGAATTTCTGGCGCGCTCCGACCGACAATGATATGGGTGCCGGACTGCAACTGAGCAAGAAAGTATGGCGTAGTCCTGAACTACGACTCTTGTCGCCGGTTCAGCAGACAAAGCATAAAGGTACGAAGCAAGCAGTGGCGGAATATGAAATAGTGGGTGCGCACTGTCTTCTGACCTTGACCTATACGCTGCAGGTTGATGGAAGTCTTATCATCCGAGAGAGTTTCCGTCCGACAGAGGATAGCATAGTAACTCCATTCCGCATAGGACTGCAATGGCGTTTGCCGAGAGAGTTGGACAGGCTGTGCTTCTATGGTAGAGGCCCTGTGGAGAATTATGCAGACCGTCTGCATTCGCAGCCGATAGGTATCTATACACAAAGTGTGTCCGAGCAGTTCTATCCGTATATTCGTCCGCAGGAGACCGGTCTTAAGAGCGACTTGCGGTGGTGGGAGATTTACGCATCAGAGAAAGACTATGGACTGAGGGTAACATCCACACAGCCATTCGCTGCTTCGGCACTGCCTTACAGTTTGGAAGAGTTGAGCGAAGGCGATAGCAAAGCACAGCGTCACCCTGATGAGTTGCAGCCGAGTGGTTATACGGAAGTGTGCATTGATGGTGTACATGCAGGGCTCGGAGGAGTTGACAGTTGGAGTAGTTTTGCGGAAGCACTACCAGAGTGGCGAGTAAAAAGTACGCCACAAGAGTATGTCTTCATCATCTCCCCTATTACCAAAGCAACTAAATGATGAAAAGATTGTGTTTGTTTGTAGTGGCTACTTGTATGATACAAGTAGCCACTTGTGCCGAGAGAGATTACTGGTCGGACTTTGCTTATAAACTCTCTCAACCCGTGTTGGAACCTTTCTCGAAGAACCAACTGCAAACGACCATGCAGACAGAGTTCAGTCCTTCTTTCGACAACCGACAACGAAAGGTGGTATATATGGAGTGTTTCGGACGACTGATGGCTGGTATCGCACCGTGGCTCAGTCTGCCGGATGACGATTCTCATGAGGGCAAGCAACGACAACAGTGTCGCCAATGGGCGATCAAGGCTTATACCAATGCCGTTGATCCTAACAGCCCCGATTGTCTGCTTTGGGAGGGGGAAGGACAGATACTCGTGGATGCTGCCTATATTGCCGAGAGTTTCCTACGGGCATACAACGCACTATGGACTCCGCTCGATGAGGTTACGAAAGAACGGTATATACAAAACTTCCAACAATTGAGGAAAATCGATCCTCCCTACACCAACTGGCTATTGTTCTCCGCAGTTATTGAGAGTTTTTTGGCAAAGGCAGGGGCAGAGTTCGATGTCTTTCGTATTAACACCGCCTGTCGGAAAGTGGAGGAATGGTATGTCGGCGACGGATGGTTTGCCGACGGAGAACACTTCGCCTTCGACTACTACAGCAGTTATGTCTTTCACCCTATGTATTTGGAAACACTCGCCACGATGACGGAGTTGGGTGTAAATACTCGCCTTGATTATCCCCGCTACTATCAACGGCAATTAGGTCGTACACAGCGTTACGCTGCTATCTTGGAGCGTTTCATATCCCCAGAAGGTACCTTCCCCGTCGTTGGACGAAGTGCCACCTATCGTATGGCGGTTATGCAACCTTTGGCAATGATGGTTTGGCAACAGACCCTGCCTTCGACCCTGAACAACGGACAAACACGACATGCACTCAGTTTGGTCATGCATCGTATGCTCGACCGACAGAACAACTTCAATCGTAGCGGTTACCTCACACTGGGCTTCTGTGGTTCACAACCCGACTTGGCCGACTGGTACACCAACAATGGCAGCCTCTATATGACCTCCCTCATCCTCCTGCCTTTAGGTTTAGAACCCAACCACCCCTTCTGGACGGAACCCGAACAACCCACCACCCAAGAAAAGGCATGGAACGGTATGTCCTTCCCAAAAGACCATATACACCTCGATACTATCACCACTAAAGATAAATGGTAATGAAACACTTCCTTCTATTTCTCATCACAATAGTTCTGTCCGTCAACCTTGCCCATGCCAAGCGAACAGAACAACTGCAAGACCAAAAGACCCTCACGGACACCTTGTGTTATGTCAATCACCACTGGCAACAATCTCACGCCCCACAAGCAACCGCCTTCTGGCACAATGCAGCCTATCATACTGGCAACATCGCACTCTATCGCCTCACCCGTCGTCCCGAACTGCTCGACTATTCGAAGGCTTGGGCTGAGTATAACCATTGGCAAGGGGCAACCGAACAAGACACCTCCCTCTGGCAATACAAAACCTACGGAGAGGGAAACCAGCATGTACTCTTCGCCGATTGGCAGACCTGCTTCCAAACCTACATCGACCTCTATCGCATCTGCGGTACAAAAGAACAGAAACAACAATGGTTAGGAAGAACAACCCAAGTCCTCGACTATATCCTCAACCACCCGCAGTCCGACTATTGGTGGTGGATCGACGCACTATATATGGGCATGCCTCAGATGATGCAACTCTACACTCTTACCCAAGACCCTCGCTATCTCGACAAAATGCAAGACTGCTTCCTATTCACCGACAGCCTACTCTACGATGCCGACGCACACCTCTACTATCGGGATGCACGCTACATCTATCCTCAGCACCAAACCGATAACAACCTCAAAGACTTCTGGGCAAGAGGCAACGGATGGGCTATCGCTGCCTTCGCAAAAGTACTGCAAGACCTACCACAAACTCATCCCCTCTATCCTACCCTGTACACTCGTTTCACGCAGATGGCGTATGCCTTGCGTTCCCTGCAGCAGCCCGACGGATATTGGACTCGAAGCCTTACCGACTCCGCATTCGCTCCAGGGGCAGAAACAAGCGGTACCGCATTCTTTCTGTTCGCCATCACTTGGGGGGTCAATCAAGGACTGTTGCCCGAAGAGGACTTCCAACATACCATCAACTGCGGCTACCATTACCTCCTGCATACCGCTCTGCAGAAAGATGGAACCGTCGGCTATGTACAACCCATCGGTGATAGAGCCCTCCCCGGACAAGTGCTGAACGCCAACGCTACCGCCGACTTTGGGGTCGGAGCCTTCCTCCTGGCGGGGACCGAATATGTGCGCTACCTGACACCTGACACCGTCGAACTCTATCTCTATCCCGAACAAGCCACTCAGCGTATCCCGAAAGAGATCTACGGACAGTTTGCCGAACATCTCGGATCTTGCATCTACGGCGGTATCTGGGTCGGCAACAACTCCAACATACCCAACACCAATGGCTATCGCAACGATGTCCTGCAAGCACTCAAAGAACTGAATATCCCCGTCATGCGATGGCCGGGAGGATGCTTTGCCGACTCCTATCACTGGAGAGACGGAATAGGCGACCCAGCCATGAGACCAAAGATAGTCAATACTTACTGGGGCGGTACAACCGAAGACAACTCCTTTGGCACACACGAATTCCTCAACCTCTGCGAACTATTGGGCTGCGAACCATATATCAGTGCCAATGTGGGGAGTGGCAGTGTCGAGGAAATGGCAGATTGGGTCGAGTACATGACATCCAATGCACAAACACCTCTCACCGAACTGCGCAAGCAGAACGGACGCGACAAAGCATGGAATGTCAAATACATCGGAATAGGTAACGAGAGTTGGGGATGTGGCGGACAGATGACACCAGAATACTATAGCGACCTCTACCGACGCTATGCCGAGTTCGCACGAAACTATGGCAACAACCGACTCTACAAAATTGCAAGTGGCGCCTCCGACTACGACTACTACTGGACTGAAACACTCATGCAACGAATCGGAAAGCGAATGAACGCCATCTCACTCCACTACTACACCGTCAAAACATGGAGCGGCGACAAAGGCTCCGCCACACACTTCTCCAACTACGACTACTACTGGACGCTCGGCAAATGTCGGGGCATAGAACCTGTCCTCAAACGCCATTGCGACATCATGGACAAGTACGACCCAGAACGGCGCATCAGCCTCTTTGTGGACGAATGGGGAACTTGGTGGGAGCAAGAACCCAACACCATCGACGGACACCTCTACCAACAGAACACCATGCGAGATGCTATGGTCGCAGCACTTTCCCTCAACATCTTCCATAACTATACCAACCGTATCGGCATGACCAATATCGCACAAGTGGTCAATGTCTTGCAGGCAATGATAATGACGCATGAAGACAGTATGCTCCTCACACCCACCTACCATGTCTTCCGTATGTACCAACCCCACCAAAATGCCCTGCACATCCCTCTCATCGCCAAAAACAACCCCGTCCTGACCCCCGCCGATGGTGTCCTGTCCGAAGTACCTACCATCGACGCCACGGCATCTCTGCAAGACAATGGCAACATCGTTATAAGTATCTCCAACACCGATTTGGATAACGCACACACCGTACGCCTCTCTCTTGGCAAGAACGCACCAAAGATAATTGGCGCAGAAATCCTGCACGCTGCACATCCACAGGCACACAACACCTTTGCCATGCCCGACAACATACAGCCGCAGACCTTCACGCACTATCAAACACACGACGATTGTCTGCTCTTGCAACTGCCTGCATTGTCCATCGTAACCCTCACCACTGCCCCCAACCCAGCAAACGGTAAGAATTAAAATCCCCTTGCATAAGTCCGAACTATGAAAGAGGGAATCGAAGGCTGTCTAAAGCATATTAGACAGCCTTTTTCTTGCCACCCCGCCAATTCCTCCATCCTCCAACTTTCATCTCCCCCTCGCATATCAACAGTTCATTCTTAATGGTTTTTTGCTCACCATAGAACCACACCTTCCTATCCCTCTCACCCTCTCACCCAACCCCCTATATCTTCTAAACCGTCTATTTCCCCTATCTACCCCTACAAAACAGCCACCTCCGCCCTACGCTCTTGCTCACTGTAGAACCACACCGTGCTATGGCTCTCAACACCTCACCTCAACACCTAGATCCTCTATACCGTCTAGTTCCCCTATCTACCCCTACAAAACAGCCTCCTCCGCCCTACGCTCTTGCCCACCATAGAACCACACCTTCCTATCCCTCTCAACCCCTCATCCAACCCCCTAGATCCTCTATACCGTCTAGTTCCCCTATCTACCCCTACAAAACAGCCTCCTCCGCCCTACGCTCTTGCCCACCATAGAACCACACCTTCCTATCCCTCTCAACCCCTCATCCAACCCCCTAGATCCTCTATACCGTCTAGTTCCCCTATCTACCCCTACAAAACAGCCTCCTCCGCCCTACGCTCTTGCCCACCATAGAGCCACACCTTCCTATCCCTCTCGTCCCCTCATCCACCCCCCTATATCCTCTAAACCGTCTATTTCCCCTATATCTCACACCCTGTTAACAATCTACTCCCTCATCCCACCATATCCTTTAACATCCTCCCACTTTCAATCTATATACGACGAGTATAGGACGAATATAGGAAGACTATAGGATGACTATAGGAACAGTATCTCATAATTTTATTAACAATCTGCCAACATTATCAACAAATCAACACCATTCCCCACCACACCGCTCCTAACAACCATATTTTCACCCTCTTCCAAAAAAGTAGATTATTTACAAGAAAATGGCTCTTACCGCCCATACTCCATTTCTCTATCCTTAACACGGATTATTTTCTACTTTTTTATTATAGGTATATTCTACTTTTGCGAGCAAATAATTCAAACAAAGTATGAAAAAACCTTTTTCTATTATCATGCGCACAGCCTTGCCGCTTGTGATGGCTATCGTAGCCTTCGCATGTAATCCTATTAACGGAAACAACGACATCAAAGACGAACCGACTATCACGATCGAACTCGCTTCGGTCGGCACCAATAGCGTTTCCTGTCTAATCAATATCCAATCTAAAGCAGAGGTCAATTTTGCAGGCGTCCGCTATGCTCTTGTTGATAGCGAAGAATCATACGAGAAATACCTCACCGCCGACGAACTTATCGGAGAGAACTACATCGATATCACCAATATGGGCAAACACAAAACCTATCGCATCGTTGCCTATGCCGACATCGTAGGACAGGATAGTTTTGTTTTCTCCAACACTATAGAAGTCACAACCGGAGATCCCGTCGATCTCCAACTGATCAGCAAAACAGATAACACCATCACTTGCAAACTCGTGGTCAATACCCCGATGAATATATACACTAAAGGTTATTCTTGGAAGCAGAAAAGTTCAAAGGAAGATGCCACTATCGTCTATGTCGAAGACTCCAACCGCGAAACGGAGTTCACACTAACCGGATTGGAGAAATACCAAACCTACACCATCACGGCGTTCTCGCTCGTCGAAGGCAACGACTCTTTTACTTACAGCGACCCGCTTGAGGTCTTCACAGGAGAGATTGACATCGATGGAGACTACATGCTCGTTTTCGAGGAGGAATTCAATGGCACAGGCGCACCGGATGCTTCAATATGGAGTTTCGAAGAGGGAGAATACATACGCAACCACGAACCCCAGTTCTATAGCAAGAGCGTCGAGAATGCTTATCAGGAGGGAGGCTATCTGCATATCGTGGCACGCAAAGACCATCTCGGAAGCGACGGCAAAACGCACAACTACACATCCGCATCAATGACCACAAGCAAGTCCTTCGTCTGGTGTTACGGCAAAATGGAAGTGCGCGCTAAAATACCAACGGGATCAGGACTATGGCCTGCTATCTGGATGGTCGGAAACGACTATAACTGGCCAAGCAATGGAGAGTTGGATGTTATGGAGTACTACCGCGAAAAAATCTTGGCAAATGCAGCGTGGGGCAGTAGCAAACAATGGACTGCTATATGGGACTCCTCATCCAAACCCATGAGTTACTTTGAGGCAAAGAACCCCAATTGGAGAAACGAGTTTCACACTTGGCTCACCGTATGGGACGAAGACTATATTCGCATCTATCTTGACGACGACCTGCTCAATGAGATCGACCTGAGCAAAACCTTCAACCAAGGTGGATACAAAGGAAATACCGAGAACCCGTTCCGTTACCACAAAGCAGGTTGGGGACACTATATATGGCTCAACCTCGCACTCGGAGGCGACAACGGGGGTACCATCGACGACTCCCTATTCCCCGCTGAATACCTCGTGGACTATGTAAGGGTTTACCAGCAAAAACGATTGCCCGAATAAACCGTAAACACACAATAATTATATATTAACCACTCTTAAAAACAACAAAATCATGAAAAAGAACATGTTTTGGAAGGCAGGTATCTGCCTAAGCGCTATGCTAATGAGCGTAGCAATGATTAGTTGCAATAGCAACAATAACCCCGACAACCCAAGCCCAGACGAAGCAGTCGACTTGGTACTGTCTGCAAGCAGTGTAGAAGTAGGGCAAGGCGAAGATGCAACGGTTGAAATCACATCCGGCAACGGTGGATATGTAGTCATCTCTGCTGACGAAACAGTCGCTACCGCTACTGTCGCAGGTACTACCGTCACTATTCACGGCGTAAAAGGAGGTAGCACCACTATCTCTGTTAAAGACGCTGCTAAAAAGGCAAAACCAATCGCAGTCAAAGTATCTGCTTCCGGAGTCAACAACATCAACACCGATGTAATGTACACCATCGATGTATTAGACACCGAAAAAGGACAAACAAACTGGTGGCAACCTACTCTCACCCGTAAAGTAGAGAACACTCTCATCTGCACCAAACGCGACTTCACAAGTGGAAAACTCAATTCTGCTTCTTTCGACAAGGATATGCTAAAAGAGTTCTTTGATCTGATCGACGACGATAATGTATTCGTTTGTGGTGGCTATATCGCAGATGGAAACAAGCCTGACTATGGCTATGCCGCTCCTGCTCTATTGCTCACCGATAAGGACGACCCTGCACACGAGGGATGCAAAGTAATGACCGTCATCACTTCCAACCTGGCTGCTTATTGCTCATGGGGTAATTATTCGTCCACTGGTGGTACGGCTTACTATAACCCTGCAGATGGTTCATTCACTATCGTCGATGCAAAAGGCTTCCTCGATTGGGAGGGAAACGAAAACCAAAAGTGGAATTTTACACTCAACCGTACATATACCCCACAGAACTAATTGTCTAACAATCTCCCTGCCTCAAAACAGGTAGGGAGATTATTTAATTTATTTTCCAAACCATGAAACGCGTTTACTTATCTATGGTAGCAGCAAGCCTCAGCCTTGCTCTATTCGCTACCGACTATAATGTAAATTCAGCAACTGCTGATACCGTTAAAATTACAACAGCGGGCACTCACCACCTCATCGGTGACGGCTCACAATGTAAATATCTCATCCAAGTCGCAGAAAACCTTGGAAATGTCACAATCCTTTCATCCAATGTAAAAGTATATCCCGAAACCTCTAAAGGATCAGGATTGGAAATAGGGAAAGGTACCAATGTAACGCTCAAGATAGATGGCGTCAACCACTATCAAGGCAAGACCGGAGGTGCAGGCATCCGTGTTCTCGGCACACTCGACCTGCAAAACAACGGTGCTGCCACAGACTCGCTCTACACACAAGGCTCTAATGCAGCAGGCATCGGCGGACAAACAGCCGACAGCGTAGGTGCAATCGTCATCAATTCAGGCAAAGTCTATTGTTACGGCACTGGTGCTGCTGCCTCATTAGGAGCATCAACAGGTAGTGCTTCCTATATGTCTGCAGTTACCATCAACGGAGGACAAGTAACAGCTTACAATAACTCAAAAGGATGTGCTATAGGTTGCGGAACTGATAACTCCAAAGGATTTGGCACGATCACTATTAACGGAGGTATAGTAAAAGCCACTACAAATGATCCTGCGGCTATAGGTACTAACTATAACATAAAAAAAGGAGGTAAAATCTACATAAACGGCGGTACTATCTACGCCACATCAGGAGGATATGTTGCAGATATCGGCGAGGCTTATGCTTCCTCCATCGAAGAAATGGTCGTTACAGGTGGAGCAATCTATTGCCTGAAGACAGGTACTATTTCTTCCAAAGCAGTAGATGCCAACGGTAATGCTGTGAAGAAATTCACTACCACACTCAAAGGTATCACCAAGCCTACACTCATAGAATACGGTTCTATCACAGGCACCGGTTATTCGCTTACACTTGGTACAAACTACGGTATCAACGACGCCTACACACAAGCCGACGGCTCAGTATGTTTATTCATACCTGAATACCCCGACGATGCAGTTGCAGTCATCAATACAAAGGTCATCGACCTCAATGCACCTATCAATATAACCACAGCCGGCTCATATACGGCTCAAGGTACAGGGGCAGTCACTACCAACGGCATCAACATTGCTGGTGGATTAGGTGATCTGTTCCTCTATCTGGATAATGTGAATATCACTGCTTCCACCGTACTGAATATCGGCGCAGGTACAAATGTTATCCTCGCTATAAACGATGTCGAACTAAATGGCGCAGTCGTATGTAACGGAGAGATGGTTCTTAGCAATGCTGCTCTAAAAGTGGTAGGCGATCTATCGGGTACAGGCAAACTGACAATCAACGGTGGTACTCACTACTTCAAAGGAGCAAACACAATGGCTTCTGTCATCATCAATGGTGGTAATGTCGAAACACGAGACAACAACGATGTACCTACAAGTTGGAATAATGCAAAGAATAGTGCAGGCACCAACTTGGTATTATTTGCTGCTAACTTCAACAACCAAGCCAACAAAAAGATTCTCAATGGTAATGTAACGGGTACAGGCTACACCTTCGACTTGGAAACAAGTTATAGCCTTGTCGATATGTACACAAACGCAACAGGCGATGTATATCTGTATATCCCCTCTCCTGTTCCTGCAGATGCAGTAGCCGTTTTCAATACTTTGGTTACTATCTACACACAAACAGCAACCGAGATCAACATTACTGACGAAGGTAAATATCGTATTGTAGGCGAAGGAGACGGCAGTAGCGCACAAAACCGTACGGGCTATCCTATCAATGTGGCAGCCAACATAGCAGAAGATGTCGACATCACTATAGAAAATGTCTATATCAAACCTACCGCCAATGGCAATGCATTCAATATAGGTGAAGGCACCAATGTTGCACTACACTTGGTAGGCTACAACCGCTTCGATGGACGCAGTTCTTCAGCAGGTATCAATGTACTTGGTAACTTGACCATCGACGGAGAAGGCACTCTCGAATGTGTAGGCGATTACGGACCTGGCATCGGCGCAGTTAAAAGCGCGCACATGGGAAACATCGTTATCAATAGTGGAGAAATCATAGCCAAAGCAGGTAACGAAGCAGCCGGTATAGGGGGTGCTAATGGTACATATATGGGCAATATCACCATCAACGGTGGTTATATAGAGGCAACCGGAGCAACTTACGGACCTGCAATAGGCAGCGGTATCTATGCTAAGGGGGCTAACAATAATACAGAAAATGCTATTATTACCATCAATGGCGGTACTATCATTGCTAAGAAGGGAAACGGTCCTTGCGCAATCGGACGAGGCACTTCTTCATCCGATAAGATGAATATCGTTATCAAGGGTGGTTCTATATTCACCGACGGGCAGAAAATGGACCCTGCACCTATGAACGCTATCGAAGAAGGCGACTCTGTATTCCTCTTCGAGGCACAAGAAGCAGCACATCCAATAGAGCGCATCTATAGTGGTCAAATAGGAAGTGTTCAGTTAGGTATTGATTACGGACTGAAAGATGTATACACCGACGCAGACGGGAAAGTCTATTTCTATTTGCCACGCCAGGAAGAAGGGGTGGAAGTAGTATTGTCATTCGACTCATCTACCGACCCGTCAACAAGCGTTGATAATGTAGAAAACAATATCCATATATTCGCACTCGATAATGCAATCCGTATCGAAGGTGCAGAAGGTATGAATCTGTCTATCTACAACCTCAACGGTCAGTTAGTAACCTCCCAACAACTCAGTGCCAACGAAGTAGTTGCTCTTAACAGTGGTTTCTACTTGGTAAAAGTAGGCAACGGAGTCGCTAAAGTGGTGATACGCTAATAAAATAACCGTAGAGAAGAAAGAGAACTACACACTCTCTTTCTTCTCTACTTTAATTAAATTCAAAATACAAAAAAGACACTATGAAAAAATCTATTTTAATGCTAACAGCCGCTATTCTTGCTCTACCCGCAATGGCAGAATACAAAGCGGAATTTAATACCGACGAGGCTACTGCTATCAATATCACAGAAGCAGGGCAATATCGCATCTACAACGAAGGTTTTATAGAAACCAATGTACCTGTCATTGTCAGCAGTGACATTGCCGACACAGTATTTATCACTGTCGAAGATGTCAACATTGTTCCATCAGAACAAGGCAGTGCAATGGTCATCGGAGCAAACTCAGTCGTAGTACTCAACCTCGGTGGTGAAGAATCAGAAACACGCCTGAGAGGCAAAACAACAGGCTGCGGTATTGAAGCCATGGGCGATCTGATTATTAATGGCGATGAAAACAAAACACTCACTTGTCAAGGCTCTGGTCGTGCAGCAGCCATAGGAACAATAGGCAGCAGTAGTGCAGCAGGTAGCATCACTATCAATGGCGGTAACATCACAGCCAAAGCAGGTAGTGAATCTGCAGGTATCGGTGCTAGTAATGCAGGACGCTTAGGCGATATCACCATCAATGGTGGATATATCATCGCAAGAGGCGAAGCTTATTCATCAGCAATAGGTGGATCGTATGTCAGCAAAGGTACTGCTACCATCACTATCAACGGCGGCGTAGTAGAAGCACAATCAGGTTACTACTGCAACAACAGTTCCATTGGCAAAGGAAATGGCACACACAGTGGAACTATATCTGTCGTTATTCTCGGCGGCTCTGTTATAGCAAAAGGTCAAAAAGGGGAGATGGATGGTGTTGTCTATAAACCAACCAACAACAACGACGATGTCATCTTGTTCACCTATACTCTGCCCGATGCACCTGCTACACTCGTAACAGAAGGACACATCGGTAACCTGCAATTAGGTACTGACTACGGCATCAAAGATGTTTACACCGATGAAAACGGCAAACTCTATTTCTACTTACCCGAATCAGTAAAGAACGCCGAAGTAGTTATCAATGGTGTAAAAATACAGGAAGAAGGCTCTGACGGTGATGGTGATGGCGACGGTGATGGAGAAGACCCTGAACCGGGTGAAGGCGTCATCAATACCTATGGTGAAGAAACCAATATCGACATCATCAATACTTCCAATGGTATCATCATCAACAATACAGCCAACAACCTTGTTTCTATATGCGACCTCACAGGCAAGATGGTTCTCGAAGGAACAGTAAACGACAATCAGTCCATCGTACTGACACAAGGTCTGTATATTATTCGCATAAACAATGTAGGCAATTTCAAATGTATTGTTAAATAAATTGCATTCCAACACTTCTTTACTTGCTTGAGATAAGCAAGTAAAGAAGTGTTTCTCACAAACTTAGGCAGATTATACAACATCTGAACTACAATGAAGAATATTCTCACTTATACTCTGATTCTTATCTTTACTCTATCGATTGCCGGTTGCAAACACGATAAAGTGCGTTCTGCTTTCACTCCTGGACAATACTGGTACGACAACCAAAAACAACTAATCAACGCACATGGTGGAGGCATCCTATTCTATAATAACACATACTATTGGTTCGGCGAATACAAATCCGACACCACAAGTGCTGCTATGACGGGTGTAAGTTGCTACTCATCCAAAGACCTATACAACTGGAACTACGAAGGCATAGCACTAAGTGTCTCTAATGACCCCACATCAGATATAGCCATCGGATGTATTCTCGAACGCCCAAAAGTAATCTACAACAAAGCCAATCGCTTGTTTGTAATGTATTTCCACTTGGAACTACAAGGGCAAGGCTACAATGCCGCACGAGTAGGTATTGCCGTAAGCCAACAACCTACGGGTCCCTACAACTTCTTACGATCATATCGACCCAACCCTAATATATTACCACTAAACCTTACACTCGACCCAACACTCAAACCTATCGAAGATTACGAATGGTGGACACCGGAATGGAACGATGCCGTACGCAACGGACTATTCGTAAAACGAGACCTCACAACAGGACAAATGTCACGCGATATGACACTCTTTGTCGATGACAACGAAAAAGCATATCATATCTATTCTTCCGAAGAAAATCTGACACTACATATAGCCGAACTAACCGATGACTACCTCACACACAACGGTAACTACATCCGTGTAGAAGCATGCGGACATAACGAAGCACCCGCTATATTCAAAAAGGACGGCAAGTATTTCATGATAACATCAGGCTGCACAGGATGGGAACCAAACGCTGCACGACTACTAACGGCAGACTCTATTATGGGGACATGGAAATGCCTGCCTAATCCATGCATAGGAAACAATGCAGACCTCACTTTCCATAGTCAAAGCACATACATACTACCTGTTAATGGTAAAAAAGATGCCTATATATTTATGGCAGATCGTTGGAAACCGGAATGCCATACAGAAGGCACCTATGTATGGTTGCCTATTCAATTCCAAGACGGACTACCCTACTTGGAATGGAAAGACCAATGGGATTTAAGCGTATTCGATTGATATAACCGTTTCTGTACCTCACTTATAATACTCTATGAAAAAACTATCTATATCATTACTAACAGCAATCATTTCTTGCCTATCCTATGCTCAAGTGGATACCGAGTTCTGGTTTGCATGCCCCGACTTGTCCTCCATACACTTCGAGTCATGCATACGCTTGTGCATTACCACATTCGACCAACCGGCCACTGTAACTATCACACAACCAGCGAATCCAACCTTTGCAACAATCACCGAAACGATCGCTGCTAATAGTTATAAAAATATCTCTTTATCATCATTACTCAGTAAAGTAGAGACTACGCCGGGTGCTATACGCAAAACTGGACTGCTCATTCAATCTACATCACAAGTAACTGCCTACTATGCTAACTATTGCGACAATAGTGAGATATATTCCCTCAAAGGACGCAATGCATTAGGAACAGATTTTGTCATTCCAACGCAATATAGTTATGCCAACAGCGACCAATACGGAGGAAGTTCTTCTGTAGAAATCGTAGCGACACAAGATGGCACCGAAGTAACCATCACACCAAGCCACGCTTGCGTAGGCTATGCTGCCAACAAAACTTTTACTATCACACTGAATCGTGGAGAGTCCTTTGCACTACGCGCCAAATCAATGACTGCATTAGGACATTTGTTCAACACGCGCATCAAGTCCACTAAACCCATTGCTGTCAACTATACCGATGACTCAGTAGAAGGACCGGGAGTTGACCTTATTGGCGACCAATTAGTCCCTATTGAACTTGCAGGACAAAAGTATGTGGCAGTACGCTATGGAGGTACAGTAGAAGAACTCTATTTCTTCCCCACCACAGAAGACTCTACCCATATTTATGCAAATGGTACATTAGTGGACTATATCGCTGGTAATGCCGATGTCACAAAAGCGGGGAAAGCCAAGTTCACATTGCCAACTGGCGCAACATACATCACTGCCGATAACCCAATCATCGTATTGCAACTGACCAGTAACGGGACAGAACCGGGTAGTGCCATTCTTCCTCCAATCGAATGTACAGGTTCCGATGAAATAGCCTATAAGTTTACACAATCATCTGGGGCTTCACTCAGTATCGTCACAAAAACCGAATATATTGATGGTTTTACAGTCAACGGACAAGCATACCTGATGCCTAAAGAATACTTCACACCTGTACCCGCTGCTCCCGAATGGTCTTATACCTATAAACCCGCTCCAAATGCATCGCAAATACTACGCGTAAAAAATAGCAAGGGCATATTCCACATGGCTGTCATCGATAACCCTGGTACAACCTGTTCTCTTGGTTATTTCTCTAATTTCAACACGATACCTCTCGGTATAGGCAGCGACAAACAATACTATCTTGATGGTAACGAATTGCACCTGAGCATACAGAACCCCGACGAGTTTACCGATATTGAATGGTGGGGACCCAATGGCTTTCACTCAACCGAAACATCTCCTGTCATTACCAATGTCACAGAAGCCAATGCCGGTACCTATGTTGTAACCGCTAACCATAAAGAAGGATGCCGTACATCACCCGATACCATACGGGTTAGTATCTATAAACCTCGTAACCATTATGTCAGCGTATGCTATGGCAATACCGATTCCATCGAAGCAGAGGGTGTTGGTCCTTATAAATGGATACCTTCTACCCTACCCGACGAAAAGAAAGTACCTGTCAACACAACCGAAGATGGTATCTATGTCGTAGAAAGTCACAAACTCGGTGTTAATAGAATTGGCAACACCTCCTTCAATAACGACAACTGCCAACCTGGAGATATCCTTTGGCAAGAAAGCGTCATCAATGTTACTACCGATGTGGAAAATGCCATTTCAGGTATGTTCTACACACCTGATAGTCTGACCGCCCCCACACTCTACTACACCATCAACGATGTCCGTGTGGGAGAACCTTTCACTCCTTCTTCCGATGGCACATTGGCAGAGTTCGCTTGGACACCCAATGCCAATACCGTAACATTAAAAATCATAGCAGAAACCACATCTGCACCCAACGCTGCAGTAAGTGTCAACGATTTGTCTTTTGCACCCGTATATGCAGTTACCGACTCATTCTTTGTAACAGTACGCGACTCTCTCATTCCTACCGTTGTTGGCGACCAATACATCTGTTCGGGGAAAGCCGTTGTAAGTGTAGATGGAGACTATGATACATACTTGTGGAGCAATGGTGCTGACACAAAAACAACAACCTACAATACTTTCGGTGCCATCTGGGTACAAGTCCATAAAGACGACTGCCATGGTACAGGTTATGCAGAGATTCTCAATCCTGCGTCACTGTCTATCATACTCGACCCTCTGCCCAAGATATGTCACGGTGACGACACACTAACCATAACCTACCAATTAGGCTCAGGGGAAGTAGCAACCTACGATATTCTGTTCGACCAACACGCACAATCAGTCGGATTCACGGATATGCGAAACCAAATACCTAATGGTACAGACTTTAACATTGGTATTCCTGCAAACGCTCCGGCTGACATCTACAACGCACGCTTGGCATTCTTGGACCCTATCTGTCAAGACACATCAGCGCTTCCTATTGAGATAGCCCTCCGCTACAACCAAACCATAGCACAACGGTGGAACGATGTTTTGGGGATTCGGAATGCAGAATATAATGATGGAGGAGTATCTTTCACGGCTTACCAATGGTATAAGAACGACGAACCTCTCGTAGGCGAAACACGCTCATATCTGTATATAGCAGATGGAATACTCGATACAACCGACATTTACACTTGCCTGCTTACACGGGAAGATGGTACACAACTGTTCACTTGCGACTATTCGCCTGTGTTCGATGCCAAAGCCGACAATCCTATTCTGCTCGGTTCCTCCAACAACCTCGCACCACAAGAGCAGATACAGGTCAGAAATATCGTCTCTACGGCAACCGCAACAATCTATAATATATTCGGTTCTGTCATCACTACAGCATTGCTCACAGCCGAGAATAACACACTTTATGCACCTTCTGTTGCAGGCATGTACCTCCTGCGAATTGAAAGCAAAGATACAAACACTACCTCAACGACATTCAAACTGATTGTACGCTAAACACTACTATGAAAAAAACACTGCTATTGATACTTGCTATATACCTGTTCTATCCTTGTGTGCAAGCACAGAAGGATACCGAATTCTGGTTTGCTTGTCCTAATATAGTGAGCGGTACTGGAGCGCATTCTGATAATCACATGAAGTTGTGTTTCATCTCCTACGATGAACCCACACTCATTCGTATTGAACAGCCCGCAGCAGACCCTTCTGCGTTCTACTACTTCCCAACGCAGACCATACTCATGCAACCTAACCAACTCACTCAATTCGACCTCACGCCCTACAAGAACTACCTCAAAGACAACTTGGGAGGGGTGAAACCTTATGGACTATACATCAGTGCAGACCATGAGATAATGGCATATTTCATCAATACAAGCGACGATTGCGAGGCTTATACACTCAAAGGAAAAAATGCCTTGGGTACAGAATTCGTCGTGCCTATGCAGTACGACTACCAAAATAGTTATAGCGGACATAACTTCATCGAGATTGTGGCAACAGAAGATAATACCGATGTCACCATACAACTGATGCCGGGTATAACGGTACAGAACATCACACCCGATGCACAAAACCAGATACATCTCACACTGCAGAAAGGCTATATCTATTCCATGCGCTCTACAAGCGACACAGGTCCTCAGCACTTGCACAACACACGCATCTCGTCCAACAAACCCATCGCTGTCAATACCACCGACGATGGTGTCTACCCAGGTGACCTTATGGGCGACCAGATACTGCCCGTCGATATGTTGGGAACCAAGTATATCGCCGTAAAAAACGATGGACAAACCGAGTATCTCTATTTCTTCGCAACAGAAGACGATACCCATATCACCGTCTATTCCGGTTCATCCAAAGGACCTGTAGAAAAGACCTACACACTGAATGTGGGGGATTTTGGAGCCAAAATATCCCGTTATACCTTCTCGCAAAAGAAAATCGACGCATTGTACAAGGCGGTATATATCGAAGCCGACAAACCTATCGTAGTATTCCAAATGACAGGCGAAGAACCTGCAGGAGCCATTCTCCCGCAATTGGAATGTACCGGTTCAAAGGAAGTGGCATTCCAGTCTGTATTAGACAAAGTGTGGGCAGATATCATCGTAAAAGCCGACTATGTAGATGGTTTTTTGGTGAACAATGATCCTACAGTGCTAACGGCTGCCGATTTCGATACTGTACCCGGCACAAACAAACGCTGGTATTGGGCAAGAAAAGAGTTTGTACCCAATGCCATACTACGGGTAAAAAACACCAAAGGTTTCTTCCACTTGGGGATGTACGATATGAGAGGGAACTCCAGTTCATTAGCCTATTTCTCCGACTTTAAGGGAGCCGAACTAAATGCCACCTCCATGCAAGGCTACTACCTCGGTAGCGATACTCTGCTCTTGTCACTCTACGACCACAACTCCTACACCAATGTTATTTGGAGTCGCCCCGATGGCACCGTCTTCTATGGCGACTCTCTCAAAATACCTAACCCGAAGCCAAGCGATGCCGGATTCTACTATGTAACAGCAGACCATGTCGATGGATGTACCTTGTCCGGAGGGTCGTTGGTGGTCACCAATGTGTTTAACCCGACCCGAAGCGACTATACCAATTGCGCTGGAGAAGAAATCACGCTAACCAACGATTTTGGCTATGCACCCTACTCATGGTCAAAAACTACGGCGACCACACAATCTGTCAAAGTCAGCCCTAAAGATACCACAAGTTATCTCACCACCAGTCAGCAGGCAGGGCATACTATTATCTATAATGGCGATTTTCAGTACGATACACTCAATTTCCAATCAGGCTACATCAACACGCCTGCTCCACTCAATGCCGCAGAACAATTCTGTCTTGTAACCAACGCACACGATGCCAACTCCCAACTCAAAACTTTACCCGATCACACCTATGGCAACGAACAGGGAAAACAATTAGTAGCCCTCTGTTCTGATAAAGCAGGGGTAACAGTTTGGAGCAAAGAACTAAGTGTAATGCCCAATACACCCTATCGCTTGTCTGTCTGGTATGCCAACCCGAGAGAGAACGGAACAAACGCACAACTGTCACTGCAGATCGACGGACAAGTAATAGGGAATACATTCTCTCCTGTCTCATCCTCTTGGACTGAATATGCTCAACAATGGCAAGGTACAACCAAAGAAAAAGTAACGCTTTCCATACATGCTGTATCGGGGACAGCCAACAACTCCTATATCGCCCTCGACGACATCACAATGACCCCGCTGTTCGCTATCACCGACACTGTGCAGGTGAATGTATTGCCATTGCCCAGACCTTACATCTCAGGTGACCCTTATCTCTGCAATGGTACGGCTTCTTTGCAAACCGATAGCATCTTCGCTTCATACCAATGGACCGATGCAAAGGGAAATATCATCAGCAACCAGCCTTCCGCCGTCATTACGCAATCGGGTACCTACACTCTGCAAGTAACCGACCCCAACACTTCCTGCGTAGGAGATACCGTGTTCCAAATGGACGATGGAGTAGTCATCTCAACTATGCTACACGAACTGCCCGTCATCTGTGCCGACCAAACAGAAGTCGCTATCCCTTATGAGGTATTAGCAGGTTCTCTCGGACATGTAGCCGTCGAGTTCGACAACAAAGCCATACAGGCAGGCTTCAGCAACGAGAGCAACCTCGGTTTCTCTGACAATGAGGTCTTTGTACCTATTCCGCAACAAATACGACCCAACAACTACTCGCTCAAATTGCAATTCTTTGGCGATAGCGATTGTGGAGGACAGCAACTCACCGAACAAGACTTCACTATCCGCTACGCAGCAGAACAAATTATGCAACAAAAGTGGGACGATGTCATTGCCCTCTACGATGCCGACCATAACGGTGGATATACCTTCACCAACTATCAGTGGTACAAAAATGGACAACCCCTCGAAGGGGAGACGCAGTCATTCCTTTACTTGAGCCAAACATCCCTGTCGCCCGACGATGCCTACTCTTGTCTGCTCACTCGCGACGATGGAGTAACCCTGTTCTCTTGCGATTTTATGCCTGCCATACAACAACGCAGTAACATCCCCTCACTCCTGTCGGCAGCCACAACACTCAACATCAATCTGACAGAAGAAACAGTGGCTACTTTCTATACACTCTGCGGCGAAATCATAGCACAGCAGCGGCTCACCCCCGCCAACAACCAACTGACCATACCCGCAGCAAAAGGCTTCTACCTGCTGCAACTCAAGTCTGACGATACGAATAAAACACATAAAATACTCATCGACTAATGAAACGCATTAGTATATACATACTTACCACTCTCAGCGTACTCTCGCTCGCACTGCCTGTCGCTGCGCAGAACAAAGCACAAGACCAACCTCAAAAAGTAGTACCTGTTCACCGCTTCGGTCTAAGCCCCAAACTCGGCTATGCGGCCATCCTTAACAACACGCCCGATGCACATCTCTTGGGGGGATATGGCGTAGGACTCGGACTCAACTACGAGTTACGCTACAAGCACTTCCTGTTCCAAACGGGAATAGATTTCGATTTCCTGAACTCTACAACACGCCTCAACGACTTCTCGTGTATGCGTCCCATGCTGGAACCTTACATCACCATGAACTACAAATACGATTTCCAACGCTATCGCGATATACAGAATATGGGAAACCTGTCCCTACCCATCCTCTTTGGTGGAGAATTTGGTAAAGTATTCTTTCTTGCAGGTGCCAAACTGTCTTATCCGGTCATTGGAAACTACCGTGACAAAGCCAATCTCACCATTACGGCTATCGACAACGAGTTTATCGACCCTATGGAGAATATGCCCAACCATCATCTCGCTGACTATAAACTCGCAGGCAAAAACAATTTGACCTACAATTTCAATACCTCTCTCGTAGCAGAGGTGGGCATCGACCTCGACCAATGGTTAGCCTACAAGCCTAAACGCAAACGAGGACAACGCAATCGCAAGAAGACTTTCAAGGAATGTCTCCACTATCGCGCCGGCCTGTTTGCTGAATATGGACTACTCAACAGCAACAATTTCTCAAGCAATCAACCGGCAAACGGCGAGTGGCTCACTTTTGCACAAGAAGGAGTCGATGCCAATCTATCGGCAAGTGCAGTCGCTTCCCAAAGCGAAAAACTGAACCCGCTCTTCGTAGGTGCCAAGTTTACTATCCAATACGAGGTACAGCCTCCTGTCAAGAAAAAGAAACCGGCTCCTCGTCCCCAAAGCAGACCGCAAAGCAAACCCAAAACCAAACCGCAGCCTAAACCTGTACCACCTCAACCTAAGATGGTGTTCCTTGTCTTGGATGCCAAAACATTGCAGCCCATTGCTGCCTCTGTCGAGATTTATTCTGCGGCGGACGAACTGCTCTACAAGAAGCAAATGCCGGACGCTGCACCGTGCCAGACACAACTGACACCCGACACCTACAATGCCTACATCACCGCTACGGGCTACCTGCCCTACTCCGAAGATTTTGTCTTCGCCGGCGATACGGTCAATCTCTTGCTCCAACCTGCCGAACAAGGAACCAAAGTCGTCCTGCGGAACTTGTTCTTTGCTACCAACAAGACCAAAATATTGCCTGAGTCCGAACAAGCATTGGACGATCTTACACAGTTCATGCTACAGAACCCTGAAGTCCGTATCCAAATCATCGGACATACCGACAGCGTAGGTAAAGCCGACGCCAACCAACGACTATCCGAAGGAAGGGCAAACTCTGTGCGTAATGAACTGCTCAATCGGGGTATCACACCCGACAGAGTGGAGGCACTTGGCAAAGGGCAAGCCGAACCGATCGACACCAACGACACCGAGCAAGGAAGACAAAACAACCGACGAGTCGAATTCGTCATACTGTAATCGCAACACGCATCCGTCCATGAAAAAGCAAGCCTTCATCCTGCTGCCTCTTTGCGGAATACTGCTCATGTCATGCCAACCGGTAACGCAACAGGAACCCGTACTTCAGCAGACCGACCAACAACTGCTCACTGGCTTTATGCTGCGCAAAACCGACAACCCCGCTCTGTCTAAGGATATCGTTTTCAACTACGACACTGCCACACAGACTTACTATTACCACACACAAGCATTCATCGACTCCATACACTGCCTCATACCCACTTTCTTTGCCGATGGAAACGCATTCGTTGGTGGAGAGGAAGTAATCCCGTGTATCACACCGCAAGACTTCTCCGTCCGACCTCTCACATACCAAATACGCAAAGGAAACCTCTATCGGAACTACACCGTCGAACTGCGTTGCCCGCAAAGTACGGGGCTACCCGTGTTCGACATACAGACTGCCAACGGCAAAGATATAACCAGTAAGACCGAATACAGCGATGCTTCCGTTGCTATCTACACACAAGGCTCCACCGAACCTTATCTGAAGCAGCAAGCAGGCATACGGGGACGAGGCAACTCCACTTGGTGGTATCCAAAGAAACCCTATCGCCTCAAGTTGGATAAAAAAGCCCCTCTCTTTGGAATGCAGTCTGCCAAAGCATGGGTCCTGTTAGCCAACGCCATCGACCCCACACTCATCTGCAACACCGTCGCCCTGGAAATGGCGAACCGAATGGGCTTCCCCTATGTCAATCATACACAAGCCGTTGAACTCTTCATCAACCGGAAGTACTGTGGCTCCTATGTCCTCACCGAAGCCATACAAGTCAAGAAAAACAGAGTCGAGGTCGATACTCTGTCAGGCGGTTTTCTGACGGAGTTTGACACCAACTACGACGAAGCATACAAAACCCACTCCCGCTACTTCAACCTGCCCGTCATGATGAAAGCGCCAGAAAGTCAGGAAGGGCTCGACAACGCTGTCGAAGCAGTGAACAACCTCGAGAAAGTGCTGCAACGGAGCAACTTCTCCTATTCCGACTACTATCAGATTGTCGATGTCCAATCTGTCATCCGCTATATGCTGCTCAACGAACTGTGTAAGAACGGCGAAGTCTGTCACCCTAAGTCTGTCTTTGCCTACAGGGAAAACAAAGACGACCTACTGCACTTCGGACCACCATGGGACTTCGACTGGGCGTATGGCTACACAGGTGGTAACTTCCACTATTTCACCTACCCAGAAGGACTGATATTCCATCCCGACAACAACAGCGAACCAGGAAGCAAACTCTTTGGAGCCTTCCTCAACGACCCTGCCTTCTGCACACTGATGGCTGCGTACTGGAACGAATTCAAACCTCAGTTGAACGACATCGACCAATTCATCTACCAACAAGGCGACATCCTACGCTATTCGCAACAGGAAAATGCCATCCGCTGGGGACAACAGAACATACATTACGAGACATACCTGATTTTGATGGCAGACTTCCTTCAACAACGGATCGATGCTATCAGCAAAGCACTTTCAACCTATGAATAAACCCACTACCCTGCTGCTCATCGCAAGCATTCTCGTGGCAGTAAACTCACTACAGGCTACCACCCCAACACAACTGACCAACCTCCCGTCGGTCTATCTCTATACCGACAATGAGGCTTCAATAAGCCACGACACCTATACCGATGGCACTATCACCGTTGTCGATGCCGCACACCCCGAGTACTGCATGACCAACCAACCCGTACAAATCAAAGGACGAGGCAACTCCACATGGAATATGGCAAAGAAACCCTATAGCATCAAACTCAACACCGCTGCCAACTTTCTGGGCTGCCCTGCCAATGCCACCAAGTGGGAATTTATTGCCAACTATGCCGACAAATCTATGCTGCGTGGCGCAACAGCCTTTCACCTCTCCGAATGGATTGGATTGGAGTTCTCACCCGCTACCGCATTTGCCGATGTCTATCTCAATGGCGAATACATAGGCAACTACCACATCACCGACCACATGGAGATAGGACCCGACCGTGTCCCTGTAGAAGGGCAGGATGCTACCACATCCGGCAATATAACCGGTGGCTATTTCCTCGAAGTGGACGGTTGGGCGTCCTCCGAACCGCACTACTTCTACACCAACAAGGATATGCCTGTCACCATACACTATCCCGAAACCATCTCCGCCACACAAACACGCTACATCAAGGGCATCGTGCAAGGATTCGAAACAAAACTGTTTAGCACCACCTTCGATGATGCACTCAACGGCTATCGAGCAGTCGTCGATACCACATCCCTCATCAAATGGTATGTCGCTATCGAGTTAGTCGGAAACCCAGACGCTTTCTGGAGTACTTTCTTCTACAAAAAACGCGACAACACACATCTGTTCTGGGGACCAATGTGGGACTACGATATAGCGTTCAACAACGACAATCGTCTGGGCGATGCAACACAAAAGGTCATGCGGGAAAGTGCGCATAACCCCAAGACATGGATTCAACAGTTGTGGAAAGACCCATGGTTCCGCCATGCTGCCAACATCTGCCTCAAACAATGGATTGCCGAAGGCGTCGAGGAAGAACTCTGCAACTACATCGATAGTATGGCTCTTGTGCTGAACGCCTCGCAAGCCAAAAACTACGAACGATGGAATGTCCTTTCCACTCGCGTCTATAGAGAAGTCAACCTCTACAATACTTACCAAGAGTATGTCGATTACCTCAAGACCTATATCCATCAGCATATCATTTTCTTGAACGAAAATTTCACTGAGCAAGACCCCTACTCCCCCCAGACAAGCCTGCAGCCGGCAACCACCGACTCGTTCCGCTATTCCGCCGAAACACATTCACTCTCTTTCCCTACGGCAAAAGAAAGGGTCATCACCATCTATGCAGCCAATGGCATACAACTGCAAACACTCAATGCCAACTCTGCCGTTGTGCCGCTACCCAAACTCCCTCAAGCAGTCTATATCATCCGCATAAACAACCAAAACACCAAAATCGCATTCTGATAACAATACCACACATATATCGGATCCATAACGCTCCAATCCTATTGCTAATTATTAACTAATCGCTTCTAATATCAAATACACCGTATATATATTACATAGATAATTAAAACCGCTACCTATACCCCTGTCTAACAACTACCCTTCGGAATGTCTTGTAAATAGTAGATATTCCGAAGGTTTTATATAGGATCTATATAGGACGAATATAGGATGAATATAGGAAGCCCCTACAAACTACCTATAAAACACCTATAAAACACACCTCTCCGCACATTAATCATTAAATCATAATTGTTAATTTATAATAAATACTTGCTGCCTTTATAATAGTTTGTTGCCACGCTCTTGCTCACTGTATAACCATAGCGTGCTATGGCTCTCATCCCATCCTCTCACCACCTAGATCCTCTAGATTTTCTAGTTCCTCTATATCCCCCAATAAAACAGCCACCTCCTCCCTACGCTCTTGCTCACCATAGAGCCATAGCGTGCTATGGCTCTCAACCCCTCATCTAACCACATAGATCCTCTATACCGTCTAATTCCCCTATATCCCCTACTGCAATTGCTTTCAACTCTCAACTTTCAACTATCAACTCTCAACCCCCTTTCAACCAACTAAACCACCAACAACCACACATACTCATAAACCAACTATTTTCCACATCTTGCGTCAAAATATACACATCCACCTTTTCTGCATGTTCTACCTTTGCAGAGTGAGAAATGTGCTTATACTATTAGCACTACCCTCTCTTTACTTTAACTGTAAACAACAAATTTAATACACATGTCAAAACGAATCACAGCCTTTTTGGTATCGGTGTTATTCTTTGCTACATTCGGTGCCGAAGCAAAAGTAATTCATGGCACTGTACATGATGCAACAGGCGAGACTATCATCTCTGCCTCAGTAATGGTAAAGGGTACTACTATTGGTACGGTTACCGATTTTGATGGTAACTATACGCTCAATGTACCTGATGATGCAAAAACTCTTGTTTTCTCCTACATCGGATTAGTTACGCAAGAAGTCCCTATCACAAGCGACAACATCAATGTCGTACTGAAAGAGGACGCTGAACTGTTGGACGAAGTAGTAGTTACTGGCTACGGTACCACAAAAAAACGGGATGTAGTAACTGCAGTAGCATCCGTGTCTGCTGAACAACTCAAAGACATTCCTGTCGCCTCCGCTGCTGAAGCATTGCAAGGTAAACTGTCAGGCGTTTCCGTAACGACCACCGAAGGTAGTCCCGACGCCGATGTCAAGATTCGTGTTCGTGGAGGTACCTCACTCACACAATCCAACGACCCACTCTACATCGTCGATGGTTTCCCCGTATCAAGTATCTCCGACATCGCACCTTCCGACATCGCTTCTATGGATGTCCTCAAAGATGCAGCGGCTACCGCTATCTACGGCGCACAAGGTGCCAATGGTGTTATTATCATCACTACCAAAGATTCGGACACCGACTCTGAGAAAATGACATTTCATGTAGACTACAGTGGTTATGTGGGTTGGAAAAAGTTAGCGCAGAAATACGATGTAATGGGAGTAGAAGACTTCACTCTAATGCAGTACGAATATGCTTATATGAGGAACTTCAACAACAAATCTAACATACGAAGCGATTTCAATGCTTACTTCGACGCACTATACAACCGCACAAAATATGCGGCAACCGAAGAAGAAATCATAACTACTCCTATTGCTACACTGCTCGAAGAGTATAACAATCCTGAGTTGCACCCGTTCAACGACTGGCAAGATGCAACCTTCGGCAGAACAGGATTCAACTCCAATCAATCGGTAAGCGTCAGCGGAGGTAACAAAAATGCCAACTTCAACCTCAGTTACAACCGCATCGACGATAAGGCGATTATGGAACAATCTAACTACGCACGAAACAACCTCTCTCTGAAAGCAAAGTTCAAACCTTTCAAAGACTTCACTGTCAGTTTCACAGCACGCTACACCAATACCGAAGTATTGGGTGCTGGCTCTAACGCCATCAAAGATGCTGGCTCAACATCAGAAAGCAGATTAAGAAATGCAGTAGTATACACTCCTACCAACCTGCTGGCAAAAACCGCAGATGTAAGCGACGATTCCGATGAAACTTTCGGATCACTATATGACCCTATCACTACTATTCGCGACAACTATAAGTTCAAAAAAGACGATAAGTGGACAATGAATGGTTATATGCAGTATAAGTTTGCCAAATACTTTACTGCCCGTGTAGAATTAGGCTACGACTCAAGAAGCATACAAACCAATCGCTACTACGGACCTACCACCTACTTCGCCAAAAACACAGGGCGTCCCAATATAGAGGGAGGTACTGCACAACTGCAAGTACTGCAAGAGAAAGAAAGCCGCCTCCGTAATGCAAACACATTGGAGTGGAAACAAAAGTTCAACCAAAAACACCAGGTATCTCTGTTGGTGGGCGAAGAAACCATCTTGCGCAAAGGAGAAACCAACACACTGTGGGGCTTCGGTTACAAAGGAAACTACGATGCAACCAACGGCGAGATATTTAACTATCTCGGACAAGCACAATACTCCGAAATATCCAACTATATCAACCCAAAAGACAATCAGTTGTCTTTCTTCGCACGCGCAAACTACGACTATATGGGACGATACTACCTGACTGCAACATTCCGCGCAGATGCTTCGACTCGGTTTGAAAAGGAAAACCAATGGGGATACTTCCCATCAGTAGCAGCGGCTTGGCGTATGTCGGACGAGAATTGGATGCAAGGCGCATCTTCTTGGTTAAGTAACCTGAAGTGGAGGCTGTCCTATGGTATGGCAGGTAACAACAATGTCGATCTTGGCTACTTGCACAACGATTTCCTCTCCCAACAAATGACCTATATCGATATGGGTAGCGGAGTAAGTAACATACTCATTGTAGGTGGCTCCGATAAAATTGCACAGAACCCCCATCTAAAATGGGAAACAACCACAACGCGAGATTTAGGACTGGACTACGGATTCTTCAACGAGCGACTTACAGGAACCATCGATTTGTATTGGAACACTACTCGTGACTTGATCATTCTGCAAAGTCTGCCTGCCCGTTACAGCGCACAATATCAAAACATCGGCTCTACTGACAACAAGGGCGTTGAGTTCTCTATCAAAGGCGTCATCTTAGACCATCAATCAAAAGCACTTAGTTACGGCTTGACAGTAGATGCCAACTTGTCTTACAACAAGAATAAAGTCATCGACTTGGGAAATATGACCTCCCTGCTGGCTCAAACAAACTGCTTTGGTAGTTCAGAATATAAAACAGTAGGCGAATTCTTAGTGGAAGTCGGACAACCTGTCGGGAATGTATTAGGCTTCGAAACAGATGGATACTACACTGCATCTGACTTCATCTCTTATACATCTACCGGAGATTGGGGATTAAAAGAAGGTGTAGTAACCTATGATAAAGACTTCTGGAGTACTTCAGTACGACCTGGCTCTGTCAAATTCAAAGACCAGAACGGCGATGGAGTAATCGATGAGAACGATAAAGTAATACTCGGCAATACCGTTCCCGTACTAAACGGCGGCTTCAATATTACCGCATTCGTTGGAGGAGACAAATGGGGACGATTCGACTTAACAGCAAACTTTACCTTCTCATGGGGCAACAAGATTCTAAATCTAAGCCACATGGAATATACCACCGTCACGGAAAAATCCCGTATGCGTAACCTCATCAACGAAGTAAACTTCGCCAATCGTTACTCGTTGTTCGCTGCAGACGGGACATACCTACCTGACGCATTGGCTGCAGGACAAACAATCGTATTTGGCGACGCTTATACAGCATTGGCAAACGCACTCGACGAGAGCAATGCTGCTAAAGGTGCCAAATATGCATCACCCATTCAATCACACTACTTGGTAACCGACAGAGATATGGAAGATGGCTCTTTCCTGCGACTACAAAACCTGACATTGGGTTACACTCTGCCTAAAGTATGGCTGCAAAAAGCGCATCTAAACCAAATACGCTTGTTCGTACAAGGCACAAACCTGTTCTGCGCAACCAAGTACTCTGGGCTTGACCCTGAAGTAGATACGCGTTCATCTAAGAACCCGCTTACTCCTGGCGTTGACTTCTCTGCTTATCCCAAAAGTCGAGGCATCAACATCGGTATGAACATTCAATTCTAATCCTTAAACGATGATTAACAATGAAAACGAATTTCTATAAACTGTTTCTTGCAGCATCTGTCTTGATGTTGGTATCTTGCGAGAAAGACTTTTTCGACACCGAATCTCCTTCGGCAATGGATGTATCCGTGTTCAAATCTGCAGATATGGTAGAACAAGCCATCGGCGGAATATACAATATCTTCGGAGAACAGAACTATCGTGCCCGATTGGTAGGCGGCTATGTAGCCGTTAATACTGATATAGAATGGAACGGACAAACAAGCGGCGATAAACTAAGATGCGCTACTTACAATCTTGGAAAAGGAACGGGCGACCTTTCAGATGCAGCACATAAAGACCCATGGAGTTATCTAAATGCCGCTGTAGAGCGTGCCAATGTGGCAATAGATGGAATAGAGCAATATAGTGACACCACCGACAAAACCATACAATACCTTCTTGGTGAAGCACTCACACTGCGCAGTTTTTGTTATTTGGAATTAGTAAAACTATGGGGAGATGTACCTGCTTGCTTCAAATCATTCGACGGACAAGACCTTAACGACTTGTATGTTTACAAGACCGACCGCAATGTTATCTACGAACAACTGCGGAAAGATCTTCGCCGTGCAGCCGAACTGATGCCGTGGTCCGAAAGTTGCCCAGGTAAAGCACAAAACTACACCGGACGCTGCTCACGCGCTGCTGCTTTGGGACTATTGGCTCGAATGGACCTGATGTATGCAGGCATGGCTCTACGCCCCAACACATTCACAATAGGGGGAACAACCGACTGCTCAGTTCAATACAACATCAAAGACCCTGCCCTGCGACAAGAAATATACCAAGAAGCAGTATGGGCGTGCGCTGAAATAATCAAACACGAAGACTACAAATTAGAGTCATCTTTCGAAGATATATGGCGTAAACATTGTGCTGATGAAACAAACTACGCTAATTCAGAGTTTATATGGGCATTACCCTACTTAGACGGTGCGCGTGGTCAAGTATTGTCCCTTTGTGGGTTGAAAATGCAGACAACATGTCCTGGTAAGATGATTAACACTGAATACTATGGTGATGGTAAAAACGATACCAAAATACAAGGCATGATTCGTATTGTGCCGACTTTCTTATGGGACTTTGAAGAAGGTGATAAGCGTATGGATGTAACTGTATGTCCTTTCACTTGGAACTACGACACTGGTTCAGGTGTATCATCCGACGAGGCAGCATTTCCAGGGAGTGCAAGTAATGCCAATAAGTTGTATCAGAAGTTTGGAGGAGTTAAAGATATCTATTTGGGCAAATATCGTATAGAGTGGATGAAACGCACCTATACAGCCAATGAAGACGGAATAGATATGCCTGTCTTGCGGTATGCAGATGTGATACTAATGTATGCCGAAGCCGCAATAGGTAGCATCGAAGGCAATGCACCAAGCAATCTATACGGACTTAATCCACAAGAACAATACGATAAGATACGCCATAGAGCAGGTTTATCTTCTAAAACACTGAATATGGATAACCTAATGGCAGAACGCGCATTCGAATTCTGTGGAGAGAATATACGAAAATACGACTTGATGCGTTGGAACAAATTAGGATCACAATTAGAACTAACTATGAACCGTCTTGCAGATATGGACGCAGGAACAGGGGAGTTCGCAGGACGCAGCGACTCCGCTTATTTCACTTTCAAAGTATATGACACCGACCTGACACAGGACAGCGCAAAAACCTATGTCTATGATAAATTCGTAGGTATGCGTAAAGGCGAGACTCGTCCTACAGAGTTCGATAAAACACAGGGGTGGGTAGCCAAGTCTATCTATGATGAAAAAGGAGTGCGATACTTGGATAGGAAAAGTTACTACTTGTACGCTGAAGGGGTAGATGTAGATATGCGCCACTATTGGCCTATATTCGATGTTGATATCAACGCCTCTAATGGTACTCTGTGGAACGATTACGGTTATTAAACAACTATTCCATTGCTTTGTTGTTCTCTGTAGATTAGACTTATTGTCTTACTTATGAAACCAAAAGAAAGCCATATCTATTATAATAGAATACGGTTTATTCTTCCTATTCTTTGGATGGGCGTAATGATTGCCCTATGCAGTTGTACGCCCAATCCAATAGAAAACCCGACAAAGAACAAAGTACCAGCATTTCCCGAAGCAGAAGGAGGCGGTATGTACACTACAGGCGGACGAGGTGGAATGGCATATCATGTAACGACTTTAGAAGATGATATTAACAATAATGGTTCGCTCCGATATATCCTTAAGTTACCTGGCAAGAAGATTGTAGTATTCGATGTAAGCGGAACTATCAACCTACAACGAGAATTGCAAGTTACAGAAGGCTCAGTAACTATAGCAGGGCAGACAGCACCAGGCGACGGAATATGTATAGCGGGCTATCCTATAGTAATTAAAGCCAATAATGTTATCATACGCTTTCTAAGGTTTCGTATGGGGGATAGCAATGCTGTTGAGGGGGATGCACTAACCTGCACCGGTAAACAAGACATTCTAATAGACCACTGCTCGTTTTCTTGGTCAACCGACGAATGTGTGTCGTGTTATGGTAATACCAACTTCACTTTGCAATACTGCTTTATTACAGAGTCGCTGCGTAATTCGGTGCATATAAAAGGTAGTCATGGTTATGGAGGTATATGGGGTGGTACTAATGCTACATTTCATCATAACCTGTTAGCACATCATGACTCTCGTAATCCCCGTTTCGATCATTCGTATGTGAACAATGCTGTATTCGGTCCATTAGATTATGTGAATAATGTAGTATATAACTGGGGTGGAAACTCCAGTTATGGGGGCGAGGGTGTAGGTTCTGCACGCGAAATAAATATGGTGAACAATTACTATAAGTATGGTCCTGCTACGAGCAAGAAAGCACGATTGTTAGATCCCACTATTCGTTGTGAATATTGCAGTGAGTTGGGAACACTTATACCCGGTAAGTTCTTCTTGCAGGGCAATTATATGTATGGTAGTGATGAAGTGACTACCGATAATTGGAAAGGCTCTACTGTTCAGACTGACGCAGTAAAAGCATTGTCCCGTTGGACAGACGGACTAACTCTGTTGCATAATGAACAAACGGCGCAAGATGCTTATGAGACTGTACTTAGTAAAGCAGGCTGTTCTCTATGCAGGGATGCTATTGATAGCAGAATAGCAGAAGAGGTGCGTTCAGGTACGGCGACCAAAGGAACAAATGGGCTAATCAATACGCCTGATGAAGCAGGTGGATATATAGAATACAAAACCGAGACACCTCCATTGGATACTGACCATGACGGTATTCCTGATGAATGGGAGATAGAACATGGATTGAATCCTAATGATATATGGGACGGATGCGCATATAACATCAGTACCATGTATACCAATGTTGAGGTCTATATAAACAGTCTTGTTGAACATCTATACTAACAAAAAGCAAAACCATAGCCGTATGATAAGAAGAATAATTGCAAGTGTAATAATCAGTAGTAGTGTATTCACTGTGGGTGTGCTGCAAGCCAAAGATTATTCGAGTTATTATGATAATCTCCCCTGCCCTGTAGAACAAGTGCAACCTATAGTGATACCGGAATATAGCGTTGTGCTTACTGACTTTGGAGCAGTAGAAGGTAGCGATAGTCTTTGCACGGAGGCATTCAGTGCTGCTATTAAACACTTGACCAAACAAGGAGGAGGACATCTTATAGTACCAGACGGCGTTTGGTTGACCGGTCCTATCCGCTTGAGGAGCAATATTGATTTGCACCTTTCAGATAATGCCATTGTACGCTTTTCTCCTAACAAAGAATTGTATGTGCAAGAAAGTGACAGTTTACGAGATGGCAGCAAGAAATGTATTGCGTTGGTGTATGCTTCTCACTGCGAGAATATATCCATTACAGGTTATGGTACATTAGACGGTCAGGGTATCTATTGGCGTCCTGTCAAATCAGAAAAAGTGGATGAAGGTCAGTGGAACGAGTTTCTTTATATGGGCGGTATAGTAGTGCCTAATGGTAAAACCAAGAAGATTTGGTATCCCTTTAACCTAAACAAAGAGTTAGGTGTACCCAATATTGCTGCAACTGCAGTTATACAAGAAAAGATGCGTCCGCATTTAGTGAACATTACTGATTCGAAGAATGTGCTTATAGAGAATGTGCATTTGCTTAACTCCCCCAAATTTCATTTAGTGCCGACTCGTGTGCAGAACCTAATTATTGACGGTGTTAATATACGCTGTCCGCATTGGGCTCAGAACGGTGATGCTATGGACCCCGGTAATGTACAGGTAGCACTTATTGCCAATTGCAATATTGCCTGTGGTGATGATGGAATCTGTATGAAAGGCGGTGTGGGCGAAAAAGGTGTGAAGTCGGGTCCTCAACGAGATTTTCTTATTGTGAAGGACACAGTATATCATGCGCACGGAGGATTTGTTATCGGTTCTGAGTTCTCTGGTGGTATGCAGCGTTTGGTAGTGAAAGACTGTTTCTTTGATGGGACGGATATAGGACTGCGTATGAAGTCTGCTCCAGGTCGCGGAGGTTGGTGTGAGGATATATATTGCTATGATATAGTGATGAAGAATATCCAAGAGTCGGTTATTCATTTTGAGTCGGGTTATGCAGACAGAGGTGCAGGAGTTAGTGCTACCGACAAAGACAACAAGGAGGCATATTTTCCTGATTGGAGTAATTTCACCTTCCGTAATATCACTTGTGTCGGTGCAAAGACAGGCGTTGAAGCGACAGGTATCAAAGGTATGCCTGTCCATGGTATGCGTTTTGAGAATGTAACTATATTGAATGCAAAACAGGGTATCGTGCTTAAATTCTGCGAAGATTTTATATTCACAGATTGTACTATACGGTCAAGACAAGGTTATGAGTTTGATATACAGAAGTCAAAGAATATCTTGTATAATGGTAAAGACCCGATGGTAGAATAGATTGTTGGTGCTTGTGCCAATAATTAAACATTTTGTGTCGAAATGTGTATGTTGCAATGAATATAATTGCTTAATTTTGCAGCGTGTTAAAGTGGTTTGTCGTATAACCGATTTACTCAATAAGACTGTAACAGACAGAATGAAAACAATATAATACTAACTAATAAAATAATATCTATTATGAAAAAACTACTCATTATGGCTACTGCTCTTGTAGCCGCACTTACAATCAATGCTCAAACTTATGACATCTCTACTATGGCATTTGTTGAGAGTGACCTCACTGTTACAGACGGTACTGTTACGAACAATGCAGATAAGGGTTATTTTGAGGTTAAGAATGAAGCAACTAAGACTGTTGTACTTACTATCGCACAACTTCCTAATATGGAATTCTCGTACAAGAATAGTGTAGAGAAAGTCGGTTTCAAGGTTTCACCCAGTAAGTACATTCAATTTGATGGTGACCAGCGTGATATAACCTTTAAGAACCTCAGTGTAGGCGATAAGATTACACTTTCTGTTGCATCGAAGGGTACTACTCCTAACTCCTTTGAAGACAGCGAAACCAAGGGTAAAGGATTGACTGGTTGTATATGGGTAAGCGGTAATAAGAAGCAAGCAGCAAAAGGTGATGATCTTGCATTTGAAGATGTTACTGTTCAGGCTATTGCTTCCGAAGTTGTTATCCGTACGACAGCCGGTGGTTACTGCCTCAATAAAATAGTTATTGAGAAGGCTGCTTCTGCTGTTAATGATGTGAATAATGATGCAATGCAGGCTAAGAAAGTAATTCGCGACGGTCAGTTGTATATTGTACGCGATGGCGTTTATTATAATGCTCTCGGTGCAGAAGTACGCTAATAGACAGATAATAAATATAAATAAGAGAAAGAGCAGGTTGCTGGAAAGTGACCTGCTCTTTTCGTTTTTAATGCGGTGTGGTGTGGCGGTTGTTGGTAGAAAGGAGGCTGTTGAGAGGAGGGAAGGGTTGAGGGGAGAGGGTTGAGAGGAGTTTTTTAGTTTATCAGTTGATAGGTTTATGAGTTTATGGGTGGTTTAGTGGGTAGAGGAAATAGGAAATCTAGGAAATCTAGGGGATATAGGGGGTTAGAGGAGGGGATGAGAGCCATAGGGCGGTTTCCTTCATTTCTTTTGCATGAACAAAAGAAACGAAGCAAAGAAAATTCATCGGCTG
>CAVEIE010000012.1:0-49136 GCA_963615895.1 Bacteroidaceae bacterium
GGTAATACTTAATTCTATACACTCCAAATGTTTTACGCAGTTTTTTATAGAAAAACATAGGATTTTATTGTAATATGTTGGTTTCTATCGTATTAGCAAGATGGATTTTTATGGAGAATTTCGTTGTATGGTATAGGTTGGTATGCGTATTGTTCTATTTCTTATGCTTATTTGGTCAGTTGTGTGCCGAGAATGGTATAGGTGATGTTGTTGCGTTGGATGAACAATGTACCATTTTGGATATACTTACAGGTATTATTGGCGTTGGATTCGGCGGTGGTCAGTTCAGTGGGTGTAGATGCTTTCCATTCCGCATATAGTCCGAAGTCGCCATAATAGCCTTCCGTAGATGTTACTACTGTATTATCCCAATCCGAGTGCCATGCAACAAAGTCGTAACCCAGCCTGCTCGGTATAGGGAAAATGACCTTTGTAACGAAGGTATAACTATCTGGTACCAAATTGAGTTGCTCTGTTTTGGCTTGGTCGGCATAGTAAGTGATAGGGAACGGTCGTCCTTCCCATTGTGCATAGAGGGTGATGTCGGTAGTGACAGAGGGGATGACATCGTTTGCCATATATGTTGTACCTGTACCATCTTGCTCGGTGTTCCATCCCTGAAAGATGTAGATAAGATAGTCCGGTTCTGTTTTCACCCCTATACTTGGAGTGCCAGTAGGTACAGTATAGTTTGTTCCTTTGTCGATAGTAGCCGTTGTGTTGCCTGATGGCGTAAGCAAGAAATTTTTATGCCAAGCAGCAGGTTGGTTGTCGGAATAGGTTATGGTTACTGTTTCTGCAGGGTCGGGTGTAGCAGAGTCGGTAATTTGCAGGGATGCATTAAGATTGTTGTAGCCTGTAGCAGCGTCCCAAGCATCGGTATTTGCGCATCGAACGGCGTATTTGGGATTTGCAGCCAAGCGTGAATCTACATCGGGGAGATAGAGATGGAGCGAATAGGTTCCGCTCTGAATATCTGCAGGCAGTGTGAGTGTTTCCTGTATGGTTGTTGTTTGATCGGGTGCCCATGTACGCGGGTCAGATTGCAGTTGTATGGAATGGGTATTTGTGGCAGATTTCAGTACGATATATGCATGGCGTTCGTTATAGAGAGGTGCAAAGCCTACATTCTTGACAGATAGTGTGAGGGAGAGGGTTCCATTGGTTTCCACTTCTGCGGGGAATGTTCCTTGCAGGAGTTGGAAACGATAGCCCATGTGTCGTGCCATAAGGTCGTAATAGGCATTGCCCTCGGCATCTTGCTCCGTCTTCCATCGGTCTGTTGCATAATCACTATAATCGTAATTGAGATAGGAATAGTGCAGTAGTTTCATTTCCGCAAGAGCCTTTGCCCCTGTGCCGTAGTTATTATAGGCGTCGGACTCTTCTATATTGGTTTCTCCTCCATTGGGTACATAAAGACATTCCTGTGCGATATATGCCTTGTCGGTAGTAATGTTCCGGTATGTACCCATATTCTCCGCTCCATTACAGAAGGCGTCATTATGATGTCCTAACCGAGCGCGCTGGTTCTGTTGCCAAGCGGTGGTAGCAGAAAGCGGTGTGGCATCACCGATATATTCGGTTTTATATTGGGGTGTACGAAGTTGCACGCATCGTGATACGGGGACGGCATCAAGCAGTTGGTTGATAAGTGCGGTGCGGACAGATTGAGGTATTGCGTCTCCTGTGCCTTGACTTGAGTAGTACCATTCTCCCCATACACCGAGAAATCCTGCCTGTACGACATATATAACATCGGCATTGGCTTGCAGGATGGGTTTGAGTTGCGAGAGGTGTTGTTGCCAGATTGCAGGTGAAGCGTCCTGGTAAGGTTTGGCAGAACTATTGGTATAGGCGAAGCGTAAGATACACTTTGCTCCTTTAGCACGAAAGACAGCCATATCGTTGCTAAACAGTGTCAAGACATTATCTGGTAGTGCCTGTGTACGGAAGTTATCCAAATAGTAAAGTCTCAGGATAAGAGAGCGTCCTGCTGCTTCGGCGTTAGTAAAATAATAGTCATTGAGATTGGAAGATGTGCTATTTGTGACTTTTTGCTCTACTTGTTCGTAGAATCCTCTTTCGGGGTTAGTAAAGTTTGTCGAGTTGTCGGCAGTGTAATTGACTGTAGTTGCGAACGAGGCAACAGTGATAGCGGTTGCAAAAAGTGATGTAAGTATGTTCTTCATCGGTATATTGTGTTAAAGTGTTCCCAAGTTGCAAAAGTACAATCAGAACGATAGGAGTTTGTAGATTATTGGCTGCAAATAGGCAAATAATTGACGGAAAGATATACCGAGAAAGGACAAACAACAGGAGAGCCATCGTATGAGGATGGCTCTCCTGTTATATAATGTATTATTGCGGTTGTTCAGTTGAGTTTTTCAAGTGCCTGTTTGATACGGTGCATTGCCTTGATGATATTGTCTTCGCTTGTTGCATAGGAAAGCCGAATACAGTTGTCCTCTCCAAATGCGCTGCCTGATACACAAGCGACATGTGCTTCGTTGAGTAGGTATTCCGTTAAATCGTCAGCATTGCGGATGGTTTGTCCATTGTATGTCTTGCCGAAATAGTCGGACACATCAGGGAACAGATAGAATGCTCCTTGCGGTTCGGTGAATTTCAGTCCCTTTATTTCTTGTGCGAGTTTTACTATGAGGTTGCGTCGTTTATGGAATGCGTTTCGCATTTCGCTGACACATTCTTGCGGTCCGTTGTATGCCTCCTCTGCTGCTTTTTGGGCGATGGTCGTTGCACAAGTAATCATTTGTCCTTGCAAGCGTTTGCACGCCGATATGAGTGCTTTGTCGTGTGTAGCCATCCACCCTATACGATATCCTGTCATGGCATAGACTTTGCTCACTCCGTTGATAAGGATGAGTCGATCTTGTATTTCTGGGAATTGCCCCAAACTTTCATGTTTGCCGTTGTATTGTATGCGGGCATATATTTCGTCGGACAGTATAGTGATGTTGGGGTAATGTCGGAGTACTTCGACAAGTGCTTTGAGTTGTTGGTATGAATAGACGGCTCCAGTCGGGTTATTGGGAGTACAGAGGAGCAGTACTCGTGTTTTTGGTGTGATAACATTCTGCAACTGTTCGGGTGTGATGCAGTAGTTGTTGTCCATTGTAGTCTTAACGAGTACGCTTTTACCTTCTGCGAGTTTAACCATCTCTACATAACTTACCCAACAGGGTGTAGGTATGATGATTTCGTCATCGGGGTCGATCAGTGCCTGGATGCAGTTGCATAGTGCCTGCTTTGCTCCAACCGATACGACAATATCGTTGGGTGTATAAGGCAGGACATTGTAAGGTTGGAGTTCGGTATTGATTGAGTCAGCGATTGCCTTGCGCAATGAAGGGAAGCCAGGTGTTGGTCCGTAGTGAGAGAAATCTTGTTCGATAGCCTGTTTAGCTGCTTGTTTGATGTGGTCGGGAGTTGCGAAGTCGGGTTCACCGAGTGAGAGTCCTATAACATCAATGCCTTCAGCACGAAGTTGCTGACATCGTGCTGCCATTTGCAGACTTTGTGACTCTTGTAGAGCACTAATTCTCTTAGAGATTTTCATAATGAATGTTTTTAATAGTATTGTCGGCAAAGATAGAAAAGATAGTTTAGAAAAACAATATGAAGTATGAAATAGGGTGTAATTTTGTAGGTTATTCGCAAATTCGTTGTTGGGAGATGTTGGGTTTGGGGCAGTTGTTTTAGTTTATGAGTTGATAAGTTTATGAGTTTATGGGTGGGGTAGTTGGTAGAGGAAATAGGAAATCTAGAAAATCTAGGGGGTATAGGTGGTTGGAGGAGGGGATGAGAGGCATAGGACGGTGTGGCTCTACGGTGAGCAATTTTCTATGGAGTTGGGAGGTGGTTGGTATGTTCTTCCTATATTCATCCTATACTCGTCCTATATTCATCCTATATAAATCCTATATAAAACCTTCGAAATGGGTAGTGTTTATCGGGCTTGGCGGAGAGCAGATTTGATATTGGGGTATGGGAAAGGGGTTGCAGATGGATGGTACGGGGTTTGATTCATTTTTCTTTTTTATAGGAAAGAGTATGGGAGGAGGGGGCGTGGGAGGTGGGAAGGGAAAGCAAAATTTGTTGTTGGTGGTATGGTTATTGTGGTGAAAAAGCAAGATTGAGATTGCATTGCGAAGGCAGCAAGATTGGTTGAAGGTTTTATTTTGGTTGGCAGAAGATTATGAAAGTGACCTTATTATTAATAGGCAAGACGACAGACCCTCGTGTAGAAGGTTTGGTGGAGGAATACAGGAAGCGGCTGTTGCATACCTTGCCGACAGACATTCGTGTGATACCTGAATTGAAGAACACCAAGAACCTGTCGCAAGAGGAACAGAAAAAGAAAGAGGGGGCATTGCTTTTGGATGCGTTGTTGCCATCGGACTATGTTGTATTGTTAGACGAACACGGTCGAGAGTACAGAAGTATTGAATTTGCACAGAAAGTGAACAGTTGGGAACTTGCAGGTCAGAACCTTGTGTTTGTGGTGGGAGGTCCATACGGTTTTTCGGGAGCGGTGTATGAGCGTGCCAATGAGAAGGTATCGATTTCGAAGATGACTTTTTCGCACCAGATGATACGGTTGTTGTTCATTGAACAGTTGTATCGTGCTATGACTATATTAGGCGGAGAGCCTTATCATCATGAATGAGATTGCACAGATTAAATAAAGTAATTACCTTTGCGCGTTGTTTATCAGAATAGAATAGGAGTATGCACCGAAGCGGTTTTGTAAATATAGTGGGGAACCCCAATGTGGGTAAGTCCACCTTGATGAACGCCTTAGTTGGTGAGAAGTTGTCGATTATCACTCAGAAGGCTCAGACGACCCGTCATCGTATTATGGGAATAGTGAACGGTGATGATTATCAGATTGTCTTTTCAGATACTCCCGGTGTATTGAAGCCGAACTACAAATTGCAGGAGCAGATGCTGGATTTCTCCCGTTCGGCACTGACCGATGCAGATGTACTGGTCTATGTGACGGACATACAGGACAACATAGAGAAGAACGCAGAATATGTGGATAGCGTTCGTAAGATGCGGTCTCATATTCTGCTTGTGATAAACAAGATAGACCTTACTACCCAGGACAGTTTGGAGCGTTTGGTGGACTATTGGCAGAAAGAATTGCCGCAGGCGGAGGTGTTTACCTTGTCTGCAAGGGAGCATTTCGGGGTAGATGTGTTGATGCGGAGAATCGTTGAGTTGTTGCCTGAGTGTCCTCCTTATTTTGAGAAAGACCGTTTGACGGACAAGCCTGCCCGTTTTTTTGTGAATGAGATTATCCGTGAAAAGATATTGCTCAACTATGACAAGGAAGTGCCATATTCTGTGGAGGTGGAAGTGGAGCGTTTTCAAGAGGAGGAGAAGTTGATACGGATATGCGCCACCATTTATGTGGAGCGGGAATCGCAGAAAGGTATTATCATAGGGAAGGGCGGCGCATCGATCAAGCGTGTGGGTATGGAGGCCAGAAAAGACATAGAGGCATTTTTCGGGAAACAGATATACCTTGAGTTGTTTGTTAAAGTGGATAAGGACTGGCGTCAGAAGGACTCTCGTCTTCGCCACTATGGTTACGAATTATGAACCGACAATATATTAAATCCGTCGTCTTCCGTTTTCGCCGTTTTGCCAATAAGTCATATTCGGCGTTTAACTCTATGCACAAGATTGTAAGCATAGGAAGAGTGAGCCGACATGTTTGCGACAAGGAACTCCTGAAGTCGGGCATATCCATTGCGGTATGTTGTATGTGTTTTGGAGTGAGTGGTTTGCAGGCAGAAGAGGTTGATCCACCGGAAGGCATTGATGCGTTGCAACTGCAGATAGAAGAAGTGAGTGTGGTTGCTCAACGCTCTGAATTTCATTCGGACATATTCCGATTAGTTACAACCATTTCCAGCGAAGAGGTTTCCCGTTTGCCTGTTCACACCGTGGCAGATGTTCTTGAGTTGGCGCAAGGAATAGACTTGCGTGAACGAGGAGCATCGGGAGTTCAAGCGGACCTGTCGATACGGGGCGGTACACAAGATCAGATAAAGGTACTTGTGAACGGTATAGATCTAACGGATCCGCAGACGGGGCATTATTCTTTGGATATTCCGATAGATGTAAGCCTGATTGAGCGGGTAGAGGTGATGCAAGGGACGAACTATGGAATAGGTGCGTTCTCGGGTGCGATAAACATTGTCACCCGAAGTTCGTCGTTGTTGTCTGATTACCATCATCTTACAGCAGGCATTACCGTAGGTGAGTATGGTTTGTTGAACCCTTCGTTGAGCGGGCGTGTAAGGAAACAAGATTGGTATTTGAACGGTAGTGTCAGTTATAACCGCAGCAGTGGTTATGCGGATAACACAGACTACCAGATTGCCAATATGTTTTTGCAGACGGGTTGGAAAGACCTGGATGTTCAGTTGGGAATGCAGATGAAGGATGCAGGTGCGAACAGTTTCTATTCGCTGACTTACCCTAATCAGTTTGACGCAACCCGAATGTTGTTTTCGTCGGTGTCGTATAGTCATCGTTGGAAGAAGTGCTATATTGCGGGTAATGCTTATTACCGGACGCACTATGATGCGTTTGAACTTTATCGGGACGGTAAAGACAGTGACGGTGGGGTTGCTCCGTCGTGGTACACTGGTGCCAATGTGCATTGGACACATACGGCAGGTACGCACCTGGCAGCAGGCTGGAACGAGCGATACGGGAAGAGTGTGATAGGAGTGGATGTGCGAGATGAGTATATAGAGAGCAGTAACTTGGGAGTGCATAACCGAGTGAATGTCCGTTACTTTGCGGAACAGTATCTCTTTTACGGAAATCTGACGGGGAATATAGGTGCTGCGGGAATATGGAACTCAACCTTTGGTAATGATTGGACACTCGGTGCGAACATAGGTTATTCTTTTCTTGAGAAAGGCAAGGTTTTTCTTAATTTCAACAGGGCAATTCGTGTGCCGACCTACACTGATCTGTATTACCAGAGTAAGGTTCAGTTGGCTAATCCGGAGTTGAAACCCGAGCAGGCGTTGCAGTTGGAGTTGGGAATAAAATATGAAGGGGTACATTGGTATGCCAATGCTTCAGGCTACTATCGTTGGGGGCGTAATATCATTGATTGGGTGAAGCCTGCAGTGGATTCTATCGTTCAATGGAACTCGGTGAACCATACGCGTGTAAATGCAGGGGGTGTGGAGGCTTGTGTGGGCGTTGGAGGATATGATTATCTGCGGAAAGTGGAGTTGTCTTATTCGTTTACCGATGTGAACAAAGAGAGCGGAGAGATGTTGAGCAAGTATGCCTTAGATTACCTTCGTCATAAGGTTGTACTTCGGATAGAGCATAAGATATGGAAAGGGTTTGGTGCATCGTGGAGCATGAGATACCAACAGCGTTATGGGACATACTCGGATCGCAGCGGGGTGATATGTGATTACCAGCCCGTTGTTCTTTTTGACGGTAAAGTGTATTGGGCAAATGAGTCGGTGCGTGTGGCAATTGAGTGCCAGAATATGACCAATCGGGTTTATTATGATTATGGCGGTATATTACAACCTCAACATTGGGCTAAACTACATGTTGAGTGGCATTTGTGAGTTGGGAATGTCCTTGCTACAAAACTGCAGATCGGTTGTTTGCTTTGGGGGGTGTCGTCTCTTCAACAAAAAGAGGGAAAACCATTGAGAGGGGAAGATACATTGTATTGTGAAGATAATGAAATCGGCTGTCTGACTTGCGTTAGACAGCCGATTTTCGATTTATCAAGCCTTACGATTTCTATGAACTCTGTATAGGAGAAAAGTCCTACATTAGGCGTTCCCTTATATAAGAAGTACATAAAAACGAGAGAAGGTATTGTTTATACAAAGAAAAAATATACCTTTGCACCATGAAGAAAAACATAATCACTAATCTCAAACTAATGCACAAATGAAACAGTTCTACACTTTCTTGTCGGTAGTTCTATTGGCTACGACATTCAGTGCTACGGCACAAACGACAACAAGCAATTACACCGCTAAGCCCTTCTCGGTATCGGCAACAAAGCAGGTGCTTTTCTCCAACGGCAACCTGAGGTGCAAACCAGCAGACACCACTTTCTATTTTGCAGAGAAACAAAACAGTTGGATGTCGCAGCAAGTAAGTATCAGATTTATTGGAGGGTTAGAAATCGCATCTTGGGGCTCAGAAATTGATCTCTTTGGATGGAGTTCAGACAACACGGCTGCAACCGATTGGGGAATCAGTTGGTCCACTACTGCTGCTGACTTCTACGGCAACTTCATAGACTGGGGAGAGAACGCCATTGGCACAGATACAGTCGGAACATTATGGCATACACTGACCTATGACGAATGGAACTACATCTTTAACGAGAGAACAAATGCCGCCTCAAAATACTCACTCGCTACAGTGAATGATGTGAAGGGACTACTAATCTTACCTGATGATTGGTTGACTTGGGTAGATCTGGTAAAACACTATGGGGCCCGTTTCACTCCCCAAGCACCAGACTATACAACGAACACCTACACCGAAACGCAATGGGCAGCAATAGAGAAACGCGGTGCAGTATTCTTGCCGGCATGCGGCAAACGCAATGGCACTAGTGCCACCACCGATTTACAAGTAGCAGGTGCATATTGGACAAGTACCAGGCAATCCGCTGTAATCAGTGGAAATCCTACGGCTGCATACGCTATTGTATTCTCCTCTAACTCGAGTAGTACTGTTAGCCGATCAATTGTCCAATGCCATTCGGGACTGTCGGTACGACTCGTCAAAGACTATGTTCTCTATATAGTAACTGTCAATCCCTCCACCAACGGAACAGTCACTGCTAACAAGGCTACAGCAGTAGATGAAACAACTATCACACTGACCATCGCACCTGCTACGGGCTACGAGTTAGACCAATTGACCGTGAAGCAAGGTGAGGCAGAACTCACGCTCACCAAGGTGGACGACACACACTACACTTTCACCATGCCAAAGGGTAATGTAGAAGTAACGGCATCCTTCAAAGGGGAAGAGATTGGAACCGGCAACAAGAATGTGGCTGCTGAGACTATCCAAGCAACAAAGATAATGGTCAATGGGCAAGTGCGCATTGTACGCAATGGGTGTACATACACCATATTGGGTGAGGAAATACGCTAATCCATAGACCACGCAACAACGCATGAACTCCACTACTGAATGGGGCTATCTGTTTTGCCAGATAGCCCCATTCAGTTTATCTCCATAATGTTACAAATTACCAGAACCCACAAAAAAGAGGCCGCCTAATCATGGCAGCCTCTTGTATTATTTGTGGATAGATTACTTACTCTTCACGAGACGAACAGAGTAACCCATAGAACCATCGTTCGGACCAATTGAGAAGTTGCCTTTATCAAATGCAAACATATATTTGAAAGCATCATAGTCTGCATACACAGAACTTGACCAATAGGCTCCGGATTCATTGATGCCGTTGGAGTTTCTCTTGAAGCGTGTACCTGCTGCAGGAAGGAATATAGCACCTGCCTCTTCCAACTTAGTCCACTCATCTGCTGTATAGACATTGTGGTTATAGTTGTCTTCTTTGCTGTTGTAGTAGGCACCCGAGTTGTATGGGTCTGCAAGACCATTCTCAAGACTTGGGTTGAAGGTGATACCCTCTGGAGCAGTCCAGTTGTTAGGCAGGAGTATCCAACCACATACATCATTCACTGTAGCACCACCATGTAGTTTCTCAGCATTGGTACGCTTAAAGAAGACATAGGTCCACTCGTCATTGGTTAGAGTACGCCAAGTGTTGGCTTCGTAACTACCAATCTTTTTGCTACCCCAGTCTACGAAGTTCGCATACAACGAATCATAGTCAGTAGTATCGCCTTCACCCAAACAGAGAGTAGGATTAGCACCCGTTCCCCAACCGAAGAGATCTATCCAACCCTCGTTGGTATCGGAGATATTGGCATTGGCAGCACCCACAGTATCATACTGGTTAACCGCAAAACGGAAGGTCTTGGTACTCGCCTGATACTGCAGATTACCCGGTGCAAAGAGTACATTCTGCGTAGCAGAGACAGAGAACTCGCCTGACTTAACAATAGGCTCGTTGGTTGTTTCCTTTTCCGGCTCGTTCGTAGAATTACAAGCCACTGCCGCAAAGCACAGGGCTACTAAGCCCATGCCTTTGATGATTTGATTTACTTTCATTGTACTTTAAAATTAAAATATGAACACTAATACTTATTATCATATGTCTTGTGCCAGTCTGACCGCATTGCCCATAGCCACATCACAGTAATTCCTGCAAGCCAACTCCAACGCACTGAAGTTCATCCAGTAGGCTACATAACTATTGAGCCAACAGTTGGCTTCGTCAAGGTCGGCACACCAATAGAAGCCTACATTATTGTCATGATACTCACTACCCCACCGAAGGTTGCAGACAGGGAAGAATATAGCACCTGCATCCTCCAGCACTGTCCACTCTTCTGCCGTGTAGGTGTTGTGTGTGTAGTTGTTGCGAGAATCATTGGCATAGCGCCAATTGGTGGCTGAGTCGCCTTCCAGTTTCATTCCCTTGTCAGCACTCGGGATAAAGGTAACAGAGGCGGGTGTAGTCCAATTGTCCGGCAGGATGATAAAACCCTTTACTGAATTAACCGTAGCCCCAGCAAAGAGTTGGTTAGCATTTGGACGAACAAAGAGGATATAGTTCCACTCTGCTTGTTTCAATGTACGCCATGTGTTAGCAGTGTCATTGCCAATCTTGTTAGTCCCCCATTCAGTGAAAGTCCGATAGCGGGCGTTGTAGTTTTCATCCTCTTTGTTGGTAACATGAAGAATAGGGTTAGTACCTGTACCCCAACCAAAGAGGTCTATCCAACCATCATAGGTGTCTGATATATTCTCATTAAGTTCTCCAATGACTTCGTATTGCTTTGGCGCAAAACGGAAAGTCTTGGTGCTCGCCTGATACTGTAGGTTACCCGGAGCGAACTTTACTTTCTGTGTTGCAGAGATTGAAAACTCGCCTGACTTAACAATAGGCTCGTTGGTTGTTTCCTTTTCCGGCTCGTTCGTAGAATTACAAGCCACTGCCGCAAAGCACAGGGCTACTAAGCCCATGCTTTTGATGATTTGATTTATTTTCATTGTACCTTTAATTAAATATACACCCTGTCGATACGGTAAGTATAGGCTTAGTAGTGCTAAGCCTATAGTGATTACGTACAGATTTCGTATTCAGGATTATTTCTCCTTGAAAGACTCCCACGAAGTCTGGAGCATACGCTGATACGAGCGGTAACGCCACTGTGCATTCTCGCGAGCAGCTTTGAACAAGTCGGCAGCCTCTGTCGGATATTGCTTCATTACGCTGGCGAAACGAACCTCACCCTTCAGATAATCTTCGAACTTATCCCACTGCGGCTCTTTGGAGTCGAGCGTGAACGGATTCTTGCCCTCTGCCTCCAAAGCAGGATTGTAACGCCACAAGTGCCAATAACCGCATTCAACGGCCTTAGCTTCCTCAGCTTGGCTCTTGCCCATACCCGACTTCAAGCCGTGGTTGATACACGGAGCATAAGCGATAACGAGCGAAGGTCCGGGATATGCCTCTGCTTCGCGGATAGCCTTCAGGGTCTGTGCTTGGTCTGCACCCATAGCAATCTGTGCAACATAAACATAACCGTAGGTGGTAGCAATCATACCGAGGTCTTTCTTGCGTACACGCTTACCCATAGCAGCGAACTTAGCAATAGCACCGAGAGGAGTCGATTTGGAAGCCTGTCCACCGGTGTTCGAATAAACCTCCGTATCCAGAACCAAGATATTGACATCCTCGCCCGAAGCGATCACGTGATCCAATCCTCCGTATCCGATATCGTACGAAGCACCATCACCACCGATAATCCACTGACTGCGTTTTACAATATGGTCTTTGTATTTCAAAATCTCCTTGCAGGTATCGCAACCACAGGCCTCCATAGCAGCAACCATCGGCTCGTAGAGTTTCTTCGTTACCTCAGCACTGTTCTTGTTCTCAAGCCACTCTTTGAACATTGCCTTCAGTTCCTCCGTGCAGCAAGCGCACTCAAGCCCTTTGGTCATCAGGCTTTCCAGACGCTCACGCATCTTGCGGTGTGCAATCTCCATACCGAGACCGTACTCGCAGAAGTCCTCGAACAACGAGTTAGACCATGCAGGACCATGTCCTTTTTCGTTGGTAGTATAAGGAGTAGAAGGAACAGAACCTGAGTAGATCGAAGTACAACCTGTTGCGTTAGCTGCAATCTCACGGTCACCAAACAGTTGGCTGATGAGTTTCAGGTACGGAGTCTCACCGCAACCCGAGCAAGCACCCGAGAACTCAAACAGCGGCGTAGCGAACTGAGAGTTCTTTACATTCGACTGAATATCAATAAGATCTTGTTTGCTCTTGACATTATTGACGCAGTATTCCCAGTTTGCAGCCTCTGCCTCTTGTCCCTCCAGCGGAACCATAGCCAGTGCTTTGCCTGTCTTGGGGTTACCCGGACATACATCCACACAGTTGCCGCAGCCGAGGCAGTCCATAACGCCCACTTGCATACGGAAGTGCATACCCTTCAACGCAGCAGGAGCCTTCATCTCGCGGGTCTCTCCGTTGATACCCTTAACTTCCTCCTCATCCATAACGAACGGACGCAAGCAAGCGTGAGGGCAGACATACGCACACTTATTACACTCGATACAGTTCTCTGCAGTCCATACAGGCACGAATGCCGATACACCACGCTTCTCGTACTTAGCCGTACCAGAGGGCCAAGTACCATCTTCGATACCCTTGAATGCCGATACAGGCAGCAAGTCACCGTCTTGTCCGTTGATAGGACGAACGATGTTCGTTACGAACTCAGGCTCATTGCCATAGTTCGGTTTCTCGTCAGCACCGAGAGCAGACCATGCGGGATCGATGTCGAGCAAGTGATACTCACCGCCACGATCAACCGCAGCGTAGTTCTTGTTGACTACATCCTCACCCTTCTTTCCGTAAGACTTCACGATGAAGTGCTTCATTTCCTCAACTGCCTTCTCTACAGGGATAACGCCCGTAATACGGAAGAATGCCGATTGAAGAATGGTATTTGTACGGTTGCCCAGACCAATCTCTTGAGCAATTTTGGTGGCATTGATATAGTAAACCTTGATATTATTGTCGGCGAAGTATTTCTTTACCTTGTTAGGCAAGTTCTTCTTCAACTCCTCGCCTTCCCAAATTGTATTGAGCAGGAATGTACCGTTCTTCTGCAGACCACGGGTAACATCGTACATGTGCAGGTAAGCCTGAACATGGCAAGCCACAAAGTTAGGTGTGGTAACGAGGTAGGTCGAGTGAATCGGTTCGTCACCGAAACGCAAGTGCGAGCAAGTAAAACCACCCGACTTCTTGGAGTCGTACGAGAAGTATGCTTGGCAGTATTTGTCGGTGGTATCACCGATAATCTTCACCGAGTTCTTGTTTGCACCAACGGTACCGTCAGCGCCCAAACCATAGAACTTGGCTTGGAACATACCCTTGCCACCCATAGCGATTTCCTCGCCAACGGGGAGCGAAGTGAAGGTAACATCGTCGTTGATACCCAATGTGAAGTGATTCTTCGGAGTCGGCAATGCGAGGTTCTCATAAACAGCCAACATCTGTGCAGGAGTGGTATCGTTCGAGCCCAAGCCGTAGCGACCACCAACAACCAAGATATTGTTCAATCCGAGTTCGTCGAGTGCATCCTTTACATCCAAGTACAGCGGTTCACCATTTGCACCCGGCTCTTTGGTACGGTCGAGTACGCAGATACGCTTGGTGGTGGCTGGGATAGCCTCCTTCAAGTACTTCAGGCTGAACGGACGATAGAGGTGTACATTGATCATACCGAGTTTCTTGTTGCCTTTTGCAGCCTCGTAGTCAATCACCTCACGAATAGTCTCGCAAGCCGAACCCATACAGATTATGATGTTCTCTGCATCGGCAGCACCATAGTAGTTGAACGGACGGTATTTGCGACCGGTAATCTCAGAGATTTTGTCCATATAGTCGCTCACGATGTCGGCTACCTCGTTGTAGTAGGTATTGCAGCTCTCACGGTGTGTGAAGAACACATCCGGGTTCTCTGCCATACCACGCATAACAGGACGCATAGGCGACAAAGCACGCTCACGGAACTCCTGCAGAGCCTGCATATCAACAAGCGGACGGAGGTCTTCCATATCTACCACCTCAATCTTCTGATACTCGTGACTGGTACGGAAACCGTCGAAGAAGTTCAAGAAAGGAACACGGCTCTTGATGGTCGAGAGGTGAGCCACACCGGCGAGGTCCATTACCTCTTGTACGCTACCCTCTGCCAACATAGCAAAACCTGTCTGACGGCAAGCCATCACATCCTGGTGGTCACCGAAGATACAGAGCACATGGCTGGCCAGTGTACGAGCCGATACATGGAATACGGTCGGAATCAACTCACCGGCAATCTTGTACATGTTCGGAATCATCAACAGCAGACCTTGTGACGCAGTGAAGGTCGTCGTCAGTGCACCTGCGGCCAGCGAGCCGTGTACTGCACCGGCAGCACCGCCTTCCGATTGCATCTCTTGTACCATAACGGTCTCACCGAACATATTCTTGCGTCCGGCAGCAGCCCATTCGTCGACATTCTCTGCCATTGGCGATGACGGCGTGATAGGATAGATAGCGGCCACCTCTGTGAACATATACGCGATATGCGCAGCAGCAGCGTTACCATCACAAGTTATAAATTTTTTTTCTTTCATACGATAAATATAGGTTAGTTATTGTATTATTTAGTATAGAAATCCGAATAGCCATAGTGGTACTTTATTACCTGTACCCACCTTTAAGTCAGCGACAGCGGTCATACGATAGGAGGTTTTAACAGATGGGTGTACAGATACATTGAAGTAGTTTACTCCATCTACCACAAATAGTGCGTTGTGATCTGTAGCATTGACTTTGTGGTTAGCGTGGACAGCATTGTAGAAGAAAGTTTCGGCGACTGCCTGCGGTTCGACCTGGCGTGTAGGCAGCGAATAGAGCAGATTGGTGTTCTGCATATATACCCGTTGGGGTTTAAGAGGGTATTGTTTATCGGGCATATACAACATATTGAGCAAGCGTGCTTCCTGTAGGTACTTGATATAGTTCATGATTGTAGCCCGCGACATTCCCAGTTGTTCGGAGAGGCTAAGTACATTCAACTGACATGGTGTATTCTCGAGAAAAGAGTACAACAATTGACGAATCTTAGGTAGATAGGTGACATCGATTTGTTTGACAAGGGAGATGTCGACCTCCAAGGTCATATTCATTATCTTGAGAAGTGCCTCCTGGAAATTTTGTTTCTCCAAAAAGAATGGGTAGTAGCCATGATGCAGATAGTCGGAGAAATACCACAAGGGATTTACTCTGTCCACGATACGCTGTGCTATCTCTTCGTGATAGAGCATAATATCACGGAGTGTGTATATGGGGAATTGTTGTCCTGCCTGTAGATTGAGATATTCCCGGAAACTGAGTCCCCGCAAGTTGTACATTTTGACCACGCCGTATAATGGGTTGTTCTCTTCCATGAGGCGCATAATAGGAGAGGCTGAGAATACAATGTGTAGGTTTGGATAAGTGTCGTAGCACGCACGGATTTCCGATGCCCAATTCTCGTACTTGAATGTTTGATCCAAGAGCAAGAGTTTGCCTCCTTGTTGCACGAACTCGCCTGCGAACTCGAGCAAAGTATTGCGGGAGAAGTAGAAGTTGTTGAAGTTTACATAGAGGCACTCTCTTGAAAGCCCATAATAGTCTTTGGCATAGGACAGAAGGAATGTTGTCTTACCTATACCACGCGATCCTTTGATGGCAATGAGTCGGTCTTGCCAGTCGATTTCCTTCATAAGGAGTCGTTGTACAGGCACCTCAAGATGCTCCAAGAGATAATCGTGTGTTTTGTAGAATGTGTCTAACATTGCTCACTCCATTTTCTGCCATATATGCTTCTTTGAGAGCCTATTAGTCCGATTGGTTCTGGTATTTGTATCAACAATAATGCAAAGAAGCGCACCGGATTATTGTTCAGCCCATTAAAGAGCATAATTTGAGGTTGCAAAGGTAGTGTAAATAATTGTGATTTGCAATGTTTATATAGCAAAATTTAGTTGATTTGTGTGTAGAAATTGGCGGGACGGGGTGTCCCTGACGGCTTGTCCGCAGGCGGGGAGGAAGTGTCACCAGTGTTGAGAGTTTGGAGGAGGGGGCTGTTTTGGTGGGGGAGGTAGGGAAACTAGACGGTCTAGAATATCTAGGGGGTTGGATGAGGGGAGGAGAGGCATAGGACGGTGTTCTTCATTTCTTTTGCCTGAACAATGGGAAAGCCTGGTGGTTTGTCCGCAGGCGAGGCGCCCGCGTCCCCAGTGTCTTTTAGTTGAAGGTTGAGAGCCATAGGACGGTGTGGCTCTACAGTGGGCAATTTTCTATGGGTTTTATAGGTAGTTTGTAGGTTCTTCCTATGTTCATCCTATACTCATCCTATATTCGTCCTATATTCATCCTATATAGATCCTATATAAAACCTTTGAAATGGGTAGTGTTTATCGGGCTTTGCGGAGGGGGATGTAGAAGACCAGCAAAAGGACAACAAATAGCCAGGGGATGCTGCCGAGAGGTGCATCGGGGTCAGCCTGATTGGCTACGAATACCCACGCAGAGCCATTCCAACGGTAAACAGAACCATTTTCTATCTTTGTGTCTCCGACGGATGGAGTATTGCCTGATACCCAGCCTTCGTCTTCATCCCATGTCCACACCGTTCCGTCAGTGTCGGTGTAAGTTTGTCCTTGATATTGTCCATCGTAGGATGGAGCGACACGGCGGACCGGACTATAGGAAGGGCTTTGTGCGGCAGTGCCATAGGGTGTGGAGGCATAGGCAAGCGCCGAGCCAGATGATTTTCCCCGAACAGCAAGAGAGGGCAAAGTGGATATGCCGGTGTATTCTGCGGAGGCAGACACGGCAGAGGTGCGACTATCGGAGGCTGCATACCCTGCGTTGGAGCGGAGAACATTCGATGTGCTGCCTGCTGCGGCATTGTACCCATCTGTTCTGATAGCCGATACAGCGGAGGAGTGCATGGTTTGGCTTGACATTTGGGTCAGTTGCTGAGTGGTATAGGTACGGGATATGCTTTTAGACAGGTTTTCCCCCGTATTGTATGAGGTATGGGAACGATAGTGCTTGTAGGGGGCAGTGGTAGTGACAGGCAGCAGCAAGGATGGAGCCGAGCCGTAGGAAGGAATCTCCCCCACTACAGAAGGCGAAGTGGTAGGATATTTGGGGTTTCGGAGTGAGTAGGTCGGTTGGGACGCATTGCAGGCTTTCCTGTCGGTGAGAGTATATTTGACGCCAACGATGAGCGTTACGGCAGAGAGCAGCAACAGGAGGGCGACGGTGTATGTATTGAGATTCTTCATTGATACATTCATTTGCGATTGGACAGCGGTGTTATTTGATTTCGCACCGATGACCGGTGATATCGTAGATAGATCCGTTTCGGAGGATATAGATATGGTCGTTGTAAAGAATCTTCTGTACCCCTTCTTCCGATTGGTTATATACAGGAAGAACAAGTCCGTCGGTGGTGTCTTCAGCGTCGGAGAATACACAAGTGATGTAGAACCTGCCTTGCGTAGTACCCTTGTAGATAGCGGTTTGGTAGTCGTTTTTGAGAAGGTCGGTGACAGCATCGGTAGCGGTATCATGAAGGAATACATTGCTCAGGCGAGTGCGAAAGGCATTGTCGCAGAGGTGGAAGGTATAGTCTTGTTGGTTGTCGGCATAGACCGTGATAGGGATAAATGTCTGTGCCAGACTGTCCGGCACGGCGGCAAACGCCAATGCGCCATAGGGCAACTCGGAATAGAGTAGAGCCGTTGGAGATTGGAGGGACTGTTTGGCGACATCGTAGCCCGGCTCATAGTTAACCGAGAACTTATCGGGATGGACGAATATGTTGGTTTCGTCGAGCATCTGTCCTTCGGCATCGGAAAGGAGAAGCCGCAGCCATTGTGTGGCGACCTTGACTTGCCACTCATGGGCAGGTGCTTTCTTTACCAGTTGTGTACCGGAGAAATCCAACTCGCCAGAGGATGGTGCCTGATAGTAGAACGGGACGGCGGGGAAGATTGTGTCGGGGAGATACTGCTGATAGCGTCCCCACGGCATAAGTTTGCTTACCTTGATTGCCTCAGACGGGTCGGAGAACTCTTGTGGATAGAGTCCGAGAAGGGGTGAGCATAGTGCATTCCATCCGGCATGCTCCTCACCTGCTGTTCCGGAAGTGCGTGTGACAGACACTGTCGTTGCAGGGGAGGCAGGAAGGGTGACGGGGAAATAGAACTCACGGTAGTAAGCGGAGTTGGAATAGAGTTCGTAGCCGGTTGCAGGGAGGATTGTACCCGCATCGGCAGTGAGCAGTACCCAATTGGAGGAATCTTTGGTGTTGGTTACTCCTTTATTCGCACGGGATGATTCGCTGTAACTCTTCAACAACCAAGCCGTGTCGTAGGGGCATTTGTTGCCGTTGGAAAGCGTGACCTGATTTACATTGGAGGACAATGGAATAGCGAACTGGAAGTACTGTGTTTTGTTGGCCACAATGCGCGTGTAGTAGACTTGGTCTGCCGTGATTGTACTGTTGTTTTGCAGTACCGCTGCATTCCAAGCCGTGGTACGGAGATAGAGTGTGTCTACCGTCAGCGGCGCAGAAACAGTCAGTCGGGCTTGAGGTGAGAGATAGATTGCAGCAAGGGTTGTGGCAGCATTTATCGTCAGGTTACCTGCATTGACAAAGACTGTACTGGTGGACTTAGTGCCAGACAGCGTAGCATTTTGGGTGTAGATATGGGGAATGGTATAGGAATGGTTACTGTAGGTGGTGTTATCCTTATTGGTCACCGTTATATTAAGTTGCTTATCGGGCTTGCCTTTGTAGGGGATGGTTACGGTACGGTCGGCATTGCACTTAGGGGATGTGGTAACATTCTCCCGTCCATAGGATACGCCGTTGATGGTATATGGCCATCCTGAAAGTGTGAAGCCTGTGGCGTTGATGGTTAGGGAGTCGGGTGTCCAACTGACGATGTCGAGAGCAGGGCCTATTGGGGATATTAGTTTGGCAGTGTAAGTGAATTCCTGTTGGGCGTCATCCGATGTTTCTTCCCAAACGAGTCCTTGGTCAGATGAGATGGTACCAGTATAGGTGTAGTCTGTTACTTCTTTTTTGTTGACACCTACCTCTTTATGTAGTAGGGTGGTTCCGTCGTAGTCGAGCCACCTTGTCAGCCAGCCCCAGTGACCGTTTCGGTAGTTGATTGTTGTGTTTGCCTGAACTCCTGCTGTTGGCAGATAAGAGGCGTCGGCATTTTTGAGTTGTGCAGGGGTTGCCGTTTTACCATCTTGAGAACTTGTACTGGCTGCTGTGTATTGATATACCATAATATCACTTGTTGGGGCAGTAGTCTTGAATTGCACTTGTCCCGGGTATTGGTTGGTAGATATGATTTCAGCACCACTTTTAGTTGTGTATATAGTACCTCCAACAACAAGTTTTCCTTCTATATTGAGTATTGCATCTTTTATGCCGTGATTAACTTTCTTTGTAGGCGAATAAGGTACAGAATGGGTTGCTTTGTTGTTATAAGCATACTTACTTCCCCATTCGGTAGAGTCGTACAGTACGAGTTCTTTTCCAGATGGCAGGTTTAATGTTGCTCCATTCCTTATATAAAGTTCTGACCCTGCAAACATAACTACGCTATTTGTATTTAATGTAGTTGTATCAGAAGCAATAGTGACTACCATGTTATTGGTTAGAGGCAGGCGATAATTTTGTGTTTTTATCGTTTCGGACAATGCTAATTCAAAATCATTTAGTTGAGCGTCTCCATTAATTTCGTATATTTGTTTATCATTAACAGGGTCATATTTTTTTTGCAGTGTAGATGTTTCACTTGACAAACTAAACATCCCTTTAGAACCTATAAATACAATATTATCTGCTGCTTGTATACCTACAATGGTCAGATTAACCCCTGTAGAAACTATTTCTTGTGAACCATAACAGAAAAGTAGCGGAGCCTCTATATTCTGAATAGCGTATTGACTAACAGGTAGAATCTTGTATTTATTATCTATTATCATATCAGAAGAAGCACTACCTCCTTTCCAATCAAGTATTTGGAACATTTCGTATACTATAGAGCCATTTTTTGCCTTTACTAACCCATCGCCTGTTATATATCCCCATGCTATCAGTTTTGCACCGTATTCAAGATTTATTTCACTACCCTCTTTCATATTAATTTGTCCATAAGGACCACTTGGTACACCTACTCCTGGTGGACAACTTGTTCCACCTACATTCTCTTGACAACTAACCTCAAGAATGCCATTTATTGTTAGAGTAGTACCATTCTCAAGAGTAAGACATCTATACAAAGAAGGGGCGACTCTTAATGTAACACGCGAGGCTGTTGTGCCTATTGCTGTTATTTGGTCTGACTTATATGGGATTAAGAGTGTATTGCCGGGAGATATGGTATAGTTGCCAGTTGGAAGAGTGCCAGATTGCAGTAGTATGATGGTTCTGCTTGTAGAGGATGTTGCAGCAGTGTCGGCTTTATTGAGGTCAGTAAAAAATCGTTCTCCGTCCACACTGAATATCGGCGATGTTTTGGGAACGAACTCTGCACTGAGTGTAGCATTTTCAGTAAAAGTGACAGATAATGAATCTATAAATGCAAGGGAGGAGATTGCACCATCTACCTCTTTTGTAAAGCGAAAGAATCTATAATCTGTTGCCGGAGTTGCTTTTAGTGTAATAGGCTCTTCTGCTGTTTTTGTTTGCGATGTACTACCTGGACTCATCGTAATTGTTGTATCGGAGTAAGTGGCTGTATAAGTACCATTGGTTGGGGCGTTATAGGTTATGGTAGTTTGGACAGGTATCCATTCAAAGACTGCATAAAGTGTTTTGGTGTTGGTTTGCCCGTTGGTTGTTGCTACAGGGACTGTAACTGCATAGGGATTGTTTGTAGAGGCATAATTTGTTGAATTGTCGGAGGCTGTCCATCCTTTGAATAAATAACCGTCATTTTCTTTTGCAAAAGCGTAGAATGTCGTATTTCCACCAGAAGTAGAAGAACTTTGAGTGTCTGATGTGCTGGTTTCTGCATAAGAACTATTGTCCGGTTGAGTACTATTTGTTCCTGCATAGACTAAACCACTTCCTGTTGGACTATTAGAAGATACTTTGGTTACGAGTTGTGCATAATAAGTATTACCTCCCCAACACACATTAGTAACAGAGAATAGCAGTGGGAGGAGCAGGAAGTATAGTTTAGAATTGGACATAGCGTTCGTTGTTTAATTAAGGAGTTGAGGTGTTTGGTGTTTAGAGTTTAGAATGTGGAGTTATCTAAGGGAATTCAGGCGAGCCTGAGGGTTTGTCGGCAGGCGGGGCGTCTGCGTCCCCAGTGTTTTTTAAGTTGAGTGTTGCTTGTTTTTAGTTGTCAAGTGTTGAGTATTGAGAGCCATAGCGTGCTATGGCTCTATGGTGAGTATGAAGGCTGCGCTGTTGCATCTTGGTATGTTCATCCTATATTCATCCTATACTCGTCCTATACTCGTCCTATATTCATCCTATATAAAACCGATAGTAAGTTATTTATACTATGATAGTTATACCTGCTATTCGGTTTTATATAGGACGGAGTGTTTTATTTCTTCGGGAAGGAGAAATGATAGACGAGTTTGAGTCCGCAGTCGAAGTATCCAAGTCCATGCGCATAAGTGTCAGTGGCCGAGAATATGTTGACTAATGCAGGAGATGCGGCCGATGGTGCAGTGACATGGATAAGACTCTTGTTGGATGTATCGTTCTTATACAAGTCGTAAACGGAATAGTTGGCATAGGCTCCTAATCCGAGTGCGTTGCCGCTTCGAAGCGCCCATTCGTACCCTAACTCGGCGGTGAGCATAAGGTTAAGTTTGCTACCGTTCCACTTGCCTTTGGTGGTGAGTTGGTTATCGGAGACGCGCCCCGTGATGACCTCGTTGGATACATTGACGCCTTCTTCGGGGAAGTACGCATTGATGTCTGGGGTAGTGATGCCCTGTTTGAAGTGACGATAGACGGGCAGTACGAGTTTAGGCCCGACATTGAAGAAGAATCCTTTCTCGGTGAGGAGCGAGAATATGACGGGTATTTCGAGTTGCAACTGCCCATCGTTTTCGTTGACCTGTTCTGCCGAAACGGTATAGTTGATGTTTCCATCGGATGTAGTGACGGTGTAGGCAGTGTCGACTCCTGATCTCAGACCTGATTGCGCCCATCCGAGCGATAGTCCCGTGATGACACCCAAGTTGACCTTTTTTCCCTGTTTGCATCCTGCGTAGTAGGCATATTGCAGGTCGAGGAGTCCATCGAACCCCGCCCGCCAGTTGCCCATGACATCGGTCTGATGCATAAGCGAAGCGACGCCCCCCCGTACGCCAATGGAAAAGCGGTGGTGGGGAGCCATGCGGAAAGACAGCGGTTCGGCAGTGGTGAGTGTGTCCTCAACGGGAAGAGGTTCTTCCTCAACAGGGAGGGGTTCGGGTTCCTCTTCGACCGGCGCAGGCTGCTCGGCGACAGTGTCTTGCGGTGTCGGGACAGGCTCAGGAGCAGGTTTAGGGGCAACGAGGGGTGGCTCGTTGGCAAATTCCTTTTCTTTGAAGATTGGCTTGGCAGCATACTCTTCGGCACGGGGTACAGTGGAGACAGCAGGTTCGAGTGCCTCCGGTGCGATCCACGAGTTGATACCCCGCAGCCAGATTCCTTGCGGGAAGCGAACACCTCCTATTTGACGGATGACATGGCGATAGTCGTAAACCCAAGTACTGAGTTGTTCGCCAGTGAGATAGACCTTGTGTTCTCTCTTGACGATGACGGTGTCGCCGACTTGCCATGCAGGCTCAGCGTTGTCTTGCGCCATGCCCGATAGAGAGAAAGAAAGAGCCACCACTCCGATAAGGAGCGTCTTGATTGTCCCTTGCAGGGGTCGTTTTATTGTTGTTTTCATATCTTATTCTCCTTATTTAACGATATACCTAAGTGTTTGTTGTGTTGTGCCTTGTATTTTGACCATGTAGTAGCCTTGCAATGCTTGTGCCTTGAAGGAATGTTCTTCGGCGTTATCGAGGAAGATGGTTTCCACAAGCACTCCTGCGAGGTTGTAGATGGAGACAGTATAGGTCTGCAACGGATCAAGCCCGACAATCTGTATGGTCTCGCCTGGTGCGACGACGGAGGGAGCGAGAGATGCTTGAGAAGCAGGCGAGCTACAAGTGAGGGTGACCGTACGCAGAGATGCGCCGCACGGGTCGCTGTCGGTTACGGGGAAATCGATGACTGCATAGTAGTCGCCACTCAGCGGTTCTCCGTTGGTGTAGTAGTAGCCATTGGCGAGGAACTCGTCGTTGTTTTCGGCGTTAATAGGTGTGTCCAACTGCCCTACGACACGGTACCAGCGTACCTGCTGCTCAGTAGGATTCCATCCTTTTGCGTTAATGGCGTTGAGATTGACCATTAGCAGCCAACCGTTGTACTTACTTACGGCAGGCAGATTGGCATAGTCGGCGACATTGTCGGCGGTGGGTGCTTCTACGACGAGGGTGAAGACCGGACTCGTGACGGTATCGTTGCAGGCAGTGAGGACATTGTAACGGACAGAGATGTTGTCCATGTTCTTGACTACAGGCGAAGCGTCGGTGAGAGGTTGCCACTCGGAGCCAACTTGCATTTCCCAAGTTATTTGGTTGATGTCGGTCGTGAAGTTCAGCGCCTCTTTCTGTGCGAGCAGAAGTGAGAAGAGAGAATCGGTTGTTTCCGATGTATTGACGGGTTGCCCACATATTGCCGCAGGCAGGATGAAGTCGTCAGCATCGGGCAGTTGGTCGGTTGCGGGAGCAGTGTAGAGATAGATACTATAGGTGTATTTATGTTTCTCTGCCTGCTCGGTTTTGATGACGGACCATGTAGTATCTTGGTTGATCAGCACCGGTTCACCGACGGCTGGTGTGTAGGTGTCTCCAAGGCACAGGGTATCGGAGAGGGTTGTCTCGACAACGGAATAGACAAAGATTTGGTAGAGATATACCGAGTCTTTGAGTGTATAGGCATCGTGTACAAGATTGAAGATTGTGTCGGAGAATGCGGTATCGGCATTGATGACGACAGATTGTCCGTGCAGCGTGATAAAGGTTGTTCCAGCATCGACCGTGTCTTGTATGACGAGAGTTTCACGGAGCGGTTCGGCCGCGGGTATCTGCAGGGCGACACTTGTGCCACCTCCCTGACACTCGGTTTGGTAACGATAGCGTAAAGTCACTGTCTGCGTGCGTGTATCGAGAAGGGTGGTTGTATCCAACGGCACAAAAGGTCCATTCTCGACCCACTGTTGTTGCCACGAGATGGATTCGACAGCGGAATAGAGTGAGTCGAGTTCGCTGACGGGATCGGGAGCAGAGCCGATGTAGGTGTTGAGGGCATCGAGTACGGCATCTTGCGCCGCTGCAATGCTGATGGCTTTACCGGCAGTGACAGGGAGCCCCATAAACTCAGCGGGATACTGTGCAGGCGGTGTATGGAGGACACGGATGTTGTAGATAAAAATAGAGTCGCCCTGCATTGTCAGTATGCCATCGTTGTAGGTATAGCGCAGACTGTCAACGATAGTTGTATCGGAGATGATTGTATGGATGGCATGAGTTTGTATGATTTCGAACTCTGTGTTGCCTTTGCAAGTAACGGTATCGACAATGAGTGTGTCGCGTTTGTCGGGCAAGGCGTCGATGAGTTCGGCACTGATGTGTGCGTCACCGTCGGTTGAGGAGAACTTGATCAGCATGATAGGCCAACCCATTTGCTCCATGAAAGTACGGTCGATGATCTTAGACTTGAGTTCGTTGGGGGTGAAGTCGTAAGAGAAAGAGACCAGAGGTTCGTCGTCGCAGTCAAAATGGATGTCTGCCGATGCAGAGATATTGTTGTCTGCGCGGTTCTCGACATTGAGTTTGAAGTCCTTGTCGGGATTGTTGCGGAGGGTGTCGAGGCTTACTTTGTACCACAGCGTCTTATCGGCTGGGTGAAGGTTGCCATTGTCCCAATCGAAGAGGATAGGAGCAGAGCATACCTCGCCTCGTTCGTCGGATATATCGACACGGAAGGTGAAGTCTTTGGAAGAGGTTACGCAGACATAGACCGTATCTCCAGCGATATTATCTATTATGGCACGAGAGAAAACCTTGCTATAGTTCTGGAGGGGCGTAAATTCTTTGGTACGGTCGGTCATAGGTGTGGTGACAGGACACTCGAAGGCCAGTTCCGCCTTGATTGTGTTAGCGTCGGCACCATTGTTGATGTAGAGCGTTGCATCGCCAGAGGTAAAGTTCTGCAAGTGGTACGCACTGAATTTGTACCATTGTGTGCCTGCAGATTGCGGGATGTCGGTATTGTAGAGCAGTTCGGTTGCCCCGTTGCAGGCTTCGACAGGTGTGACAGAGCCATCGGTGAAGGTAGTTGCATAGACGCTGTCTTGCTGCTCGGTGGTAAGGCAGATGTAGATTGTATCGGGCTTGAGGCTCAGTACGGTGGAGCGTTCCAAGTTGAATTCTCTTTTGTCCCCGGCACCGAGCGTCATGGTATAGGAAGCGAGGGGGTCGCTGTCGCAATCGAAATAGATGTCGGCCGTCACCTTGCCTGCTTTGGCGTTCTTGTTGACTAAGCCCACCAAGCCTGCCAAAGAGGGAGTTTGCTTGATGTGGGTCAGCCCTATCTTGTACCAAACCGTAGAGGCGGCTTTCTGCAGGTGTCCGCTATTCCAATTGAAGTCCACTCCTGTGAGGCAGGAAAGTCCTTGATTCTCTTTTTGGAGGTTGACATAGATATGCAGGGGCTGGTCGGTATCGACGCTTATATACAACTCGGGGTTGGAAACAGATTCCAACATATCGCGAGTGATGGTCTTGACATACTCTTTGCCCGGGGCAAGGGTTATTGTCCGAGTTGCCGCATTGTTGCCAGGGCAATCGAAAGCCAGTTCGCCATTGATTGTTGCCGTGCCTGTCCCTTCGTTGACCACGACAATCTGCGGAACGGTATCGCTCTTAGCCCATATATGAGAGATGTCGATATAGTACCAGTTCTTTCCTGCCGACTGGTGGTGACCATTGTCGTAGTCGAAGGTGGTGACAGGAGTTGCGCAGTCGTTGACAGTAGCGACGGACGGCACAAGCGAAGCCGTGATACGGACATTGGCACCGGCTGTGAGGTTGATGAAGAGGGTATCGGATCCGAGATTGGAATAGAGTGCGCGTTCAATCCGCTTGTTGAGAGAGCCCATCGGTTCGATAGTGCGGTTGATGTCGGTGGTTGCCGAACAAGGACAATCGAAGGCTACGGCAGCGAGCAATGATGCTTGGGAGGAGGAGAAGTTCTCGACGGTAAGCATAATGTCTTTGTCGGCATTGGCAGCACTCTTGGCATCGGTAAGACTAACGGCATACCAGAGGGATGTTTCGGCGTTCTGCATTGCCCCTGTGTTCCAGTCGAAGAGTTTGGCATTGAGACAGGCATTACCTTCCGTGCGGTTCTTCAGTCGGGCAGAGAAAGTGACAGGCTGATCGGATGTAAGGCGGACATAGACATAAGTGTTGTTCTCAATTTCCTTGAGCAAGTTGCGAGCCAATTCTTTGACAAGCAGTTGGTTCCCGCTCAGACTGATGCTACGCGTAATAAGTGAGGTGTAAGGATTTGACACTGCCACATCGGCGGTGATATGAGCCGTGGAGGAGGAAGTGTTGCTGAGGGTGAGTTCAGCGAGTTTTTTATCTTGCAGCAAGTCTGCCACTGTGACTTTGTACCACTGTTCGTTGTAGTTGGTATATTCGGTGTTCAACGAAAAGTCGATGGCAGAAGCCGGTACATCGGTGGCAGGCAAGGTGGTTGCGTCCACTATTTCCGCCTTGAAGAAGACGGGCTGCGTGGTCTTTACCTTGACATAGATCTCGTCAGAATAGACAAGGTCGATGATTGCTCTGTCGAGTACCTTTTCTTTGGTTTGTGCAGCAGAGAGCGTACATGAGTAGTTGGAAAGTCCAGAGGAAGGGCAATCGAAACTGAAACCTGCAGAGAACTCCGCTGATTCGGAGGACTTGTTTTGTAGTGTGATTTTCAATGTTTTGGTAACATCGGCTTGTACGGCTTCCAAATTGACACGATACCACACTTCAGAGGGAGACAGTGTTACGCCTGCATAGTCGAATAGCGGAGCGTTAAGACAGTTGAGGTCTTTCTCTCCCTGCTCGACAGGTTCTGCAGAGAAGCGGACAGGCTCATCGGAAGACAGGAGGATGTAGATAGCATCTACATTGAGTGCCTTGATGGTTGAATTAGGCAAGTTCATTGCATAATTGCGGTTCGGCAAAATCTGCTTGGTGGTAGGATCGCTGAGCGATTGAATAGTCCCCAACTTGACATACGGCTCGGCAGTTACCGTTGCAGTTGCAGCAGCAGACAAGTTGTTGAGATAGAGCAAGACATCGTTGTCTTGCGGGACAGAAGTGAGGTCGACTTTGTACCAAAGTGCGGTTCCACCGCCTGGATAGTCGTTTCCTGCAGTCCAATCGAAATCGATAGGGTCAGTGTAAGATGTTCCTGAGCCTGCAGAGGCACACAGGACAGCACTACACATTGCCAAAAAGAGGGAGGCAAGTTTTCTCATTGTTGTACAATTATTAATCATTTATTTATATCGTTTATTATCATTATTGCACCACTATACGGGTGGAGTATTGGTTATCGCAGGTGGAAAGTTGCAAGATATAGTTACCTTGCCGTAAGAGTTGAACAGCATGTATTCCTGCGCCGTACTCTTGCTGCATGACCAAGTTACCTACGATGTCGTATATACTCAGTACAGCCGATTGAGGGAGGGAGAAAGTGATATCTTGTCCGACAGCGGCTATAGTGGGATAGACATGAACAAAAGAAGGGGGTGTATCCAACATGGAAGGGAGATCGACAGGTTGGACCGTAAGTTGTATTCGTTGATCGCAAGCACCCTCGTTATGGATCAGATAGGTGAAAGTTCCATACCGGTTGACCACCCCTTGCCCTTTGTAGAGGAACGGGAAGGCGGTAGATTGGACGGATAGGGTGTCGTAGTCCGTAGATGGAGGGGTGACGGTAAGGTTATAGGTAGTCAGCAGCAGGGAGTCGGTACGGGAGAGGTAGAAGGTGTCGGTATAAACCGTAGTCTGCGTGAGAGCCGTGTCGGATAACTGCAGCGGGATTCCTTGACAGATGGTGGTATCGACCCGGTATGTGTATTCAGAGAAAGGCGAAACGAACCAGACCCTTCCTACTGCGTTGGTGAAGAAACGGAAGAATAGCGGTTGGTTTTGGCTATACGCATCCTGCAAGACAGAGAGTTGAGGACGCCATACATGAGCAGAGTCGGTCAGTTGGGCTGTTGCAAGAGCGGGAGCCGTACAAGAGCCTACTGCCAACTCAACATTGACCGGTTGGCTTTCGCTCTGAATCCATTGGACAAGTATGGGCGTAGGCGCAGCTGTGTAAGTGAGGTGGTATATATTATCGGGATTGCTCAACACATACGCCATATTATAGTGCAGAGGAAGAGGGTTGGCACAAGTAGAGTGATAGCCTTCGTTGTAAGAGGTCATTACTACCCGTCCAGACACCCCCGTTTGAGGCACCACACGGATATGGACTTCCATATTTTGGAGGGTTTCGGGTAGAGTGCCACTGATAGACTGCAGTTTTTCGGAGATATAGTCGGAGGTGACATTATAGGCACGATTCTTACCTATCGTGGTGGACATGAGTGCCGTATCGGAAATGCAAAGCGGGAATATATCTATCTGTACAGAGCCAGTGGAGAACCAATAGGCGGTAAGTCCATCTTGCAAGTCGATGAGTTTTGCCGAATACCAAGTAGTGTCGCTTAGTACCGTGTCGAGACCATAGGCAAAGGCAATAGAGTTGTTCTTGCAGTCGCAATAGTAATAAGGTGCGTTGAGGCATCTGCTGAGTTCGGCACAGTCTTTCGGGAAAAGGCATGAGGCAAGTGTATGTCCTGCAAAGACAAACAACAAAGATAATATACAGATAGTGTTACGCATATCAGTTTATCAGTTTTTTTACTCCCTCTGCTGTCTTGAGCAGATATACGCCTTGCGGCAGATAGAGTGCGAGAGGTATGCCTGCTTGCAAAGAGAGCGTTTCGACAGGTGTGCCTGTGATGGTATAGACGGTTAGTTGCATTGTCTGTTGGGCGAGTACATACCATACGCCGTTTTGAGAATAACAATACCAGTTGTTCAGGTTCGCATTGGTTACTGCCGTTTCATCGCTGTGCGGGCTTAGGTCGGTTAGTGTGAGGACACCTTCTATGTTGTTGATAAAGCGTACATAGACAAAATTGTTGTCGGCAGAATAGTTCCATAGAGCCGTTACATCGGGGGTGACAGTAAGTGAGTCTTCGCCTGCTGCGAGGTTGAACGGCGATGGCTGCAAGACATGAATGTTGTCGGCAGTGAGATAGAAGTTGCAATCGTCTGCCACAAACATGGTAGCGGCAGAAGTGCCTTGCCACTTTATTTGTATAGTTTTGTTGTCCCAATCGGGCAAGTAAATCTTGTACTTGGCGCGAGTATCTACAACGACAGTGTTAGCAGAGGGGATGTCCAACAGATTGCTTTGTGTTAAACAGGTCTCCGTCCAGTCGGTCAATGTCAGGTTACCATCGCCCAATATACGGAAGCGCAGATAGAGTGTGCCGTCTAAAGAACGGTGGGACAAGTCTTTGAGGACAGAGGGCAGAAAATCGAAATGTCGTGTATCCTCGCCTTTAGGTATTGCCACAAGGAAACTATCCAACAAAGTTTCATCGGGGTCGAGAGGGTCGAAGAAGCAAGATGCTCCTATATAGACCTGAAGGTCGGTGTTGCCATCGAAAGAGAAACGAATATGTTGGTCTATCCAATCTTTGATGGGTATATTGTAGACTGCATCCGGTTGGGATGTGGAGAGTGCTACTGGGGTATTCAGAGCAATGGTCGGTGTTGCTGCAAGACAAGGTTCAAAGCGAGGGTCCATAACAAAGTAGAATGTATAGTTCGTGAAGTTACCTGCTTCCGCTGTGACTCGTACTTGTGCAAAGCCCGGTACACCCTTAGGTTGTTCAATGGAGACGGTTGCTGCGGGGTTGGTGGGAATAGCATCCACTCTCGGCAGTTTGGTTACCGTTGTACGATAACTTGTTTCTCCTGCGACGAGGGGGAACGGTTTACCATCGACAGTGAGTGAGGCAAGAGAAGTATCTCTGCTGCGTCCTGCAATAAGTTGGAGCGTATAGGTCTGAGTGTTTCCTGCCTCTGCTGTTACTACAACAGTGGCTATTCCTGGAACAGATGGGGCTTGCGTGATGGAGACAGCAGCCGCAGTGTTGGTTGCTTCTGCTGTTACTACAGGGGAGGAGGATGTTACCTCTACATTGGTATAGTTGAGTGTACCCGGCAGGAAGTTTTCCAGAGGTTCGCCATCGATTGCGATGCTCTTGAGTGTGGCATCGACATTTCCTTCTGCAGATGCAGCGGAGTAGTTGATAGCATATTCTTTATCTCCGAAAATCAGTGCGGTTGCTGTAGTATTGAATGTCGGAACAGAGCCATCATAGGATTCATAATGTATATCTGCGGCTTTCACGGCTTTCACTATCGCTACTTTTTTCATACCGTAAGGCAGTACGATAGTGATAGTTAGGGCATCGTGGTCGATAGCAGCATAGACGCCATTGACAATGAAAGCGATAAGGCGATTCACTTCCTGAAATTCTTCTATCTTCAGTACGCCTTCGCTCTGCGGATAGAGGCGGACATATAACTCGGTCTGGTAGATGTCGTTAATCCATTGGGAGGTGAGGCGCGGGCGAACGGTGATTCTATCATGGGGCATATCGTATTGTTGGTAAACACGACTATAGTGGGTGAGTTGACAATCTTTGCCATCAACAAAAGCCATGTTTCCTCCACTCCATGAGATACGATAATTCTTGTTTATCCATTCGCCAATAGGCCATAGGTGTACATAGACTGAATCGACCGGCATTACTCGCAGGGAGGTGTTCAGTCCGAAGGTGTTGACATACTCACGGCATCGTGCATTGACCGAAGTAGAAACAATGTCGATGGATGCTTGTGTGGAGTTGATAAGTCGCACATAGGCAGGAATAGAATAGGTAACACCTTGATTATAGAGCATATCCCGGTAGTTCCGGTCGTAAACGATGGTGTAATAGAGTTGTCCGTTCTCGTCGTACTGTTTGTCGGGTACTTCGCGCATAGGAAAAGACAAGTCGTATTGGTCGGCTACCTGTAACATCTTCGCCACTAATGAATCGCTATATACACCAGGTGTGCAAGTGAGATCTATCCATATCTCAGGAGCATCGGCAGTTGTATCTTCGGGGTAGTAATAGATGGTGAGCGGAAGAGCATCGGTGGTGGCAGTGAACCAGTATTCTCCTGCTGCGAATGACCCTGAGTATTCGATATCTACAGGAATGGCATTCTCACAATTCTCGCCTACTGCTGCACGAAGCGTGATAGTGGTGAGGAGTGTCAAAAGTATTAATATCCGTCTTTTCATATTCTTTTCATCATTTCGTTACTATCAGTTTTATTGTCTGCCATTCACCTTGTACGATGTAGGCACCTGCAGGCACGGCAATTTGCATGGTTTGGTCTTGTGCGATGTCGCCTCGCCAGAGCAACATTCCATCTATGGAATAGACACTCACCCCCTGCGACATTGATGCCTGCAAGAGAATACCATTGTGGTTAACAGCCAGCAAAGAATTACTTAGTATGGTAGGCAACGATGTGTTGCGGGCTACTACTGCTTGTAGAGTAGATGCGCTGAATGACGAGAGAGAGGAGTAATTGGCTGTGTTGGTCGAACTCATTACCAACATCGTTTCCCAAGGCATAACAATATGTCCGATGTCTTTGCGTACGAAGTCGTGTGTTTGACTCTCTGTGTCGGGTACAAATACGCGTCCTGTTTCGTTGGTTGTGGTGTCGTTGGCGAAAGTTGAATTGCCCTGCATATACATTACGCTGTCTGGTTTTTCCATCCATTCATCGGTGAACACCTCAGATTCTGAGGTTATGAAACCTGTTATAGCGTTCTTACCATCGAGTTTTTGTGGTCCATAGCCCTCAAATATAAGGTACTTGCCTGTCCAATAGTTGTCTTTACCTGCAGGTAGGAACAATGAGTAGTTCTTTCCTTTCTGCATGATGATGTCTGTTGCCGAGCGAGTATTGCCGTCTTTATCGATATAGGCAGAGGTAGAAGCGACCGAATTTACATACTGCCACTTTCTACTATAATCGTTGATATTGTCCTCTACTTTCCACATTAGACAATTATTAAGAATACCGTCAAGTTCATTTCCCTCATCTTCGATTTGTTCGTAGAGGTAGTAGTTGGCATCGGTAGCAGAGTGTCCTGCGATAGCAGGATTGTAGTGCGTGAGCAGTATAGGTGCTAGTTTGAGTGTGTTTTGGCATATCTCTATTAAATCCATATAGACGCCAGAGCCTTTGCCTGACAATATGTCGGGTATGAGTGAAGTAACGATGCCTTGTGCAAGTACCCCATCGGCTTCTCCCTGTTTCATAAGATACTTGTCTGTTCCCTTATCGGCAGGGGTAAGTCCTTTGGCAGAGAGGCTATCGTCGGGCAATGTTTCCACTACATAGACATTATGCACATCGTAAGGCGGGCAGATGGTGTACCATTGGTTGGAGTTGAATGATAGCATCGTATATAGTCCGTGCGCAATAGTATATGGATCTGTATTTTTCACCTCTGAGAACTCGTGGTTGCCTGCCATTGATATTGCCGTACCGACAGTTGGGGTAAATCCTGCCAAGGTGACCGATGCATTTCGCTTAGTATAGTCGTTGAGGCGTGTATAGAAGAAGAATGCGTTCTTGCGGGGAGTACCATCGGGTTCTGTGCTTTCGACCGTGACATCTCCACCCATTGTGAGTAATCCATTTGCGCCCATAAGTGGTATGACACTTACATAGTTGTGCGTATAGGTATTTGTCCTCTCTGCACAATCGCCCGGTAGATAAAGGTAAACATAGTATTTGCCATTGTCGGATACAGGGGTTAGAGAAGCCGTGCCATAGGCAGGATTAGTGGTTGATAAATCAAGTACAGCCAATCCTTGTTCGTTGGGTGCTGCTACTTCCATTTGGGTACGGCACAACACCTCTTGATCCGTATTGACCGGTGCTTTGCCTTGTTCTGCAGAAGCATCGCAAGCATATACTTGGCAGTTATTGAATGTGCCGCCTTCTATACGCGTTTTGATTGGTAGCCGTAAGTCGGTATAGTTACGATACCAACCATGTGCTACTACATCAACTACATTCTTGAATTCTTCGGCAGAGTAGGTTGAGAAGGTGCCATTGAGTATTCGTACTGTAGGATGTTCTCCTGAGTTTTCATCAGGAGTTGCAACTGATGTACCCACTCCAAAGTTCTTTGTACCCATCATTTCGAACAAACGATAGCATATTGCCATAGATGCGACATAGAACATACTATTGTTGCCAGCCGTTGTGAGTTGGTATTGTCCTCCGTTGAAGGTGCAACGCCCGAAGCGAGTACCCAAGTCGATGGAAGGGGCGTCGCGGTTTGTAGAAACCGGTAAGGACAGTTTGCCGTTGGTTGCCTGTATGCCTGATATAGCAGGGAAGTGGTCATCAAAGTTGAGGCAGCAAGAACGGTACTCGACTTCTGCTGCCGATGAGCCTATAGGTCGGATGGCAATTGGTGCTGCCGTTATAGATACTATCTCTGCCAATATTTTGAATATGGGATTAGAAGAGGAGGAAGTAGATTTTGCGCCGCCTGCAAGGTAGTTGTCGCCTTTGATATGGAAGTTGACTGTGAATATGTCGTCACCTGTCTGCTCGCCACTTGTACCGATGGCAAAAGGTGCAGCCATTCCTTTAGGGCAACCGTTTAGAAAAGCGTTGATGTCGATTTCGTTGAGTGTTTTAGATTGGACTGACTTGACTTGGTAGTCATGCAGATAGATGTCGACTTTTTGTCGGTCGGTTCCTTGTAGATAGAAGAAACCTTCACTTGCGTCCTTGTCTCCTGCATAGGCGTTCTCTACACTACCCGTGAACCAGAGTTTGCGGTTATTGATATTTTTCAAGACAAAGTTATAGGACGATGCAGGTTGGAAGTCGGTAGGGACATAGTAGTCGTAGCCATCGGAGCAGGTTACTCTGCTGAAGGAGAATATTATGTCCTCGTCGGCAGGCAGCGTGAAACCAAGAGCGGAGAAGTATGATGCTTCCGTTGCAGTAAAACGCATTGAGGTATAGAGCATGTCCATTGTACCTTTTATTGATGTGGGTGGCAGGTACAAATACAAGTCGGACAAGTAATCTGCCGGTAGTTTATGTGTAAGGATTAAATATACATTGTCGGGCCTCACACCAGCGGGGGAGATAAACGGTAAGCCGAATGCTGCTACTCCGCCTGTATAGTTGTTGTAGGAATAGTAATAGGTTTTATCCCGATTGAGCCAGCCGCTTGAGTATATGGTTTTACTATTTAGCGAGAAAAATCCATTAAAGATATACCATTGTTCTCTGCCTGCAGTAGCGTCGAGTTGTTGATTGTTGTTGGCATCGAAGACGAATATATAGGGTTCTCCTGCGGTCAGTCCAAACGCCGTAGCCATAGCATCGTTTAGTTGAACAGACAAGAAGAGTCGATCGAACTGCGTTTGACCATTGCTATAGATTGTTGTCCGTATATCAGATGGCAGCAACGACTCCAATGCGGCATACGAAGAAGGATAGATGGTTTCCGGTGTAATGGCGTATTGTGTTGCACAGATTGTATGCAGACCTATCACCAATGAGAAGACCATGGTGAGGAGTATTCTTTGGAATATGTTATATAAAGTTTGTATCATCGTAGTGCGTCTTTTCTTGTTTTTCGCAAGAGGTAAGTTATAGCCAATACTATACAAAAAAGCAAGGCATCATCGAGGGGTACTGCCCATTGGGCGAAGTCATTGTAGATGTCGGGAGTATATCCATCGCCATATTGTGAGTGCCACCATTCTTCCAAGCCGGAGAGATCTGTTGCGCCCGTAGCATAATACTCGTCGAGCCATTGTTGCCATACAGAACCTGTGCCACCGCCTATTGCAGGTATGCATTGTACGAGGGGTGTTGTTTCTTGCGGGGTAGAAGCAACTACCGAGCGGGGAGTAGCAGGGGATGTATGTGGTAAGATGTTGCTTCGTTGGATGGAGGGGAGCAGCAGGTTGTAGGTTTGTTCGGACATAGAAGAATGTCCGTTGTTTATTGTGAGGTTGTTGGTTGATGGTTGCAAAGGAACAGCAACACAGGATGAAGCAGTCATCGCCGAACTATGTTGATAAAGAGAATGTGGAGAATAACTCCGTTGTGATGATTGCATCGCTTGATGCGATATCCTGTGTTGCTGAGATATGCTCAACTGTTTTGTCGAGTAGTTAGCATATAGTGTTTGATTATTAGCCGTAGGGTTGAAAGAGCGTTGTTGTTGGGTGGAGTATGTAAATATGTCGCTTGATTGTTGGATGGTTGACACAAAATGGGACACTGCCGCTACTATGATGATGAGTAGCGTGCATGGAATTACTATGTTGCGATGCAGTGTCATTTATTCTATCGATGCGTTGTTTCGTTAAGGTGTTTACGGGTTTATAATGTTTTTTCTTTCTTTGCAGTCCATTTTTGTATGGCAGGTTTGAGCAAAACCAGTATAAATGAGATTACCCACAGTATGTGTTCGGCACATACAAGCCTGTGAGGCATAACGAGCATTGCAAGACACCATACGCATAGCAGTATTGCATAAGGTTTTGCCCAGTACCTGCGCCAATGCCAGAACAGAGCAGGCAGCGGGTTAAAGGGTATGATGCACCAATTCCATCCTGTTGCCGGTAGTGAGGAGAACAATACAAAGTAGGTTATTGCCAGACCGATGAGGGTTTGCAGTGCGAGCGACAGATAATCGATCCACGATATATGGAGGAACAGATTGAGTATGGCAAGGAATAGCAGGAACAAGGTAACTGCTATGGGCGATATAGGGAAAGGTTTGCGTGGTGTGTCGGGCAAGAGTTCTACTCCTGTGTCAAGCAGTTGCTTGCCGGCTACTTGCGCTTTCTGCCATGTATCGGCCAAGTCTGCAGGTATCACCAGTTTGTCTTCGGGCAGATATTGTTTGTCCACATCTCCTCCGATAAACATCATCCAAATGAATATATTCCAACTATGCAAGGCACGATTGTAAGCCAATTCCCGTATGGTGTTGTGTTGAAATTCCTCAGAGAAAGGAGCATAGACGATAGGTATGGTATCCAAGGCTTGATGGAGGATATGCACACAAGAGATGGCGCATCCATGGTGCAAGTAATCCCATTGGAGCAATCCTTCCATAAGGTGTTCGTCGAGTACTTTCCATAGTTGTTGTTTGACTACAGGCGGCAGGTTCATAGGGTATTCGATGACGCCCCGTTGTTGGTCGGCGTAGTTTTGCAGATATTCCTGTGTTGGTATGGCAAGCATACCCATAGAGAGGTCTCCTTTGAGGAAGCGCAATACTTCGGACGAGACTTCTTCGCTCTGGTAAGAAAAACAGTAGTCGAGTTGATAGACAGGGCATTGCAGACGGAAGCAGGCATGTCCCCAGAGGGAAGAGAACTCGTCGCCGGGTGCAGCGACCATGAGAGATGCTTTGACGAAGTTATCGGATAGGCGGTTGATAGTATCGTTCGAGGTCGCAGTCAGTGCTTGCGCAGAGATTGTGTATATTCCGCACAACAATAATAAAATATATCGCATAGAACGCCTCATTGTTATTGATACCATTTTGCAGGATTGTGTATTGCTTGTTCAGACAGACAGGACACAATCTTCATTGGAGGTTCTACTATTGCAAAAGAAGACTAATTCATTTTGCGTTATGCAAAGTCAAATAAGACCTATTTAGTAAAACCTCATTTAGTTGTTAATTATTCCTAATCTGCTTGCAAAGGTAAAAACATTTTCTTGAAATAAAAAACATTTGAGTGATTATTTTATGTCAAATACCCCCCCCCCCCGTTAAGGTATTGGTTTTGTGATAGTTACGGTGGTAAAATTGTTTATTGGAAGTGGGTGAGTGGTTTATGGGTTGATGAGTGGTGGGTTGAGGGCAGTTGGACGGTGTTCTTCATTTCTTTTGCCTGAACAAAAGAAACGAAGCAAAGAAAATTCATCGGCTGTGTGTCGGGCGTTGCCAAAAATAATAGTCGCTCGTCCTGCGGCTACGGCACAACTCGCTACGCTCAAACAGCACCTCCGCTTTTCGCAGTACTCGCTCGATTTTTGACGCACCGACACAAGGCCGAAAGTGAGTGGGTGGGTGGTTGATTGGTTGATAAGTTTATGAGTTTATGCGGAGGGTAGTTGGTAGAGGAAATAGGAAATCTAGGAAATCTAGGGGATCTAGGTTTTTCGGGGAGGGGATGAGAGGCATAGGACGGTGTGGCTCTGCGGTGAGCAAGAGTGCAGGGAGGAGGTGGTGGTTTTGTTGGGGGATATAGGGGAACTAGACGGTCTAGAAGAACTAGGTGTTGAGAGGAGGGGATGAGAGGCATAGGATGGTATGGCTCTACGGTGAGCATAAACGATGTTAGAGCGCAGCAACGAACCATTATAAAGGCAGTAAGGAGTTATTGTAATTTAAGAATTAAGGGTTAATGATTAAAGTAGAGAGAGAGGTGTTTGGGAGGGGGATTGGAGGTAGTTTGTAGGGGCTTCCTATAGTCATCCTATAGTCGTCCTATATTCATCCTATATAAATCCTATATAAAACCTTCGAAATGGGTAGGAATGACTGGGCTTGGCAGAGGGGAGGTTTGAGGAAAGGGTACGGAAAAGGCTATCCACACGATGTGTGGATAGTTAAGAATTGTTTGCTTTCGGGAAGCCTATTCTTATTGATTATTTTAGGAAGGTATGTGCAGGAGGGTTAGTGGTGGTATTGTTGTGCGAGTTTGATGACCTCAGCAGCGATGCGTTCGGCAGAGTTACGCTGACCGAGTGCAAGGCAGTTGGTATGCAAGGAGTGAAGGCGTTGCTCGTTCTTTATGAGGGCGAGGGCAGCAGGTATCAACTGCTGTTGTGCCGAGTTGTCTTTGACGAGAATTGCCGCATCTTTTTCGACGAGAGCCATTGCATTGTGTGTCTGGTGGTCTTCCGCCACATTGGGTGAGGGTACGAGAATGGCAGGTTTGCCGAGCAGGCATAGTTCGCTTATGCTGCTTGCCCCTGCCCGTGAGATGACCACATCGGCGATGGCATAGGCGAGGTCCATGCGTGTGAGGAAGTCGGTGCATAGGAGCCAGTCGGCTTGTATGGCATCGGCGGCTTGTTTGCATTTCGGGAAATAGGTCTTGCCTGTTTGCCAGATTACCTGTATATCGGCTTTCTGCAGTTCGGGCAAGGAGGAGATGATGGTATCGTTGATTGTCCGTGCGCCAAGACTTCCTCCGATGACAAGGAGTGTTTTCTTATCGGTACGAAGGTGGAAGTGCTGTGCAGCCTCAGCCCGATCGCCTCCCTCCAAGTTCTGTCGGACGGGGTTACCTGTGAGTATGATTTTCTGTTGCGGGAAGAACCGTTCCATGCCCTCGTAGGCAACGCAGATGACAGCGGCATCGTGCCTCAAGATTTTGTTTGTGACTCCTGCGAACCCGTTCTGTTCTTGCAGGAGGACAGGTATTCCCATTTGTGCGGCGACCTTCATGGCTGCTCCGCTGGCGTATCCCCCTACCCCAACGCCTACATCGGGTCGGAAATCTTGAATGATGCGCCTTGCCTGCCGCATACTTTTGAGCAGGTCGCAGAGTACGGAGAAATTGCGCCATAGGTGCTTTCGGTCGAATCCCCGTACGGGTAGTCCGATAATGTTGTATCCTGCCTGCGGTACGCGTTCCATCTCCATTCGTCCTTTTGCGCCTATGAAGAGGATGTTGGCTTGAGGGTCTTGTTTGCGCAAGGCATTGGCGATGCTAATGGCAGGGAAGATGTGTCCTCCCGTTCCGCCACCTGAGATGAGATAATTCATAATATAAGGGTTATATCGTTGGTTATTCTTTGTCTGTTAAGTCGAGAGTATCTTCGGTGTCGATGTCGGGGACCATATCCTGACTTTCTTTGACGGACTGTTGTTCGATGTCCCTGCGCATATTCTGTTCGCGACAGACGGACATCATGATGCCGAAATAGAGGCAAGTGGTGAGGATGCTGGTACCTCCTTTGGAGATAAGCGGGAGTGGTTGTCCGGTGACGGGTCCGAGTCCGACTGCGACCGCCATAGAGATGAAGGCTTGAGAGGTGAGCATAATAGCAAGTCCCATGACCATAAGCAATGCGGAGTAGTCGGCATACTTGCTGGTGGCTATGCATGCTCTTCCGAGAATGCAGAGATAGAGGGTGATGAGTCCGATTGCGCCGAAGAGTCCTGTTTCTTCGACGATAATAGCAAAGATGAAGTCCATGTATGCCAACGGCAGTTTATTGCGCATGACAGAGTTTCCCGGCAGCACTCCAAAGAGTGACCTTCCTCCCCGAGCCACAGCCGTTTCCGCCATGACAGACTGGTAGTTGTCGTCGGTAATCTTGATGGTATTGTTGTCGTTGCTGTCTTGTTTGGCTCCGATAAAATCGTCGACCCTTCCGACCCAGACAGATGCCCGTCGGATGGGTTTAGGCAGTTCCTTGTCGCGTTCGAGGAATCCAAACTTGACAATGAAGTAGCCACATACCAAGCATAGGAGGAGTACGCCGATGACCCCGAGCAGCCATTTGCAGGGTATGCGTGCGATGAATAGCAGGAGCATGATTACTCCGAAAATCAGTACTACGGAACTGAGGTTTCCTGCGAGGATGGGAGCGCAGACGACTGCAGTGAGTGCCAAGACGATCCAGAAGTACTTTTTCCGGTCTTTCTCGGTCTTTATTCGTCCCAAGAGGTCTGCTGCGACGATGATAAGTGTGAGTTTCGCTGCTTCAGAGGGTTGGAACTGAACGGGTCCTAACTTGATCCACCGGACGGCATCGTTGGCTGATACCTGCAGCGCGGGGACATACATAAGAATCAAGCACACGAAACTGAAAAGGAGTCCGAGATAGCCGCAGAAGCGTATGAACCAACTTGGGAGGAACTGTATAGCATAGGCGAGGAAGGCTCCTATTACGAGGAAAGCAATATGCGAGAGGATAGGTTGATAGGCGTTAGCCCCGTTCGCCATTGCCTTGTTGATGAGCGTACTGCTTGCGCTGAAGATACTAATGATTGAGCATACAATCAGTGCAATCAGAATAAACCAGAAGCCCACATCGACATATTTGTGCTGGAAGGGGTTGGTTGTTGTTTGCTTGTTATCCTCCATTGTTTACAGTTGTTTTACCTCGTGCATAAATTGTTCTCCTCTGTCTTCGTAGGAGTGGAACAGATCGAAACTGGCACAGCAAGGGGAGAGGAGTACCGTGTCGCCCTCGTGTGCAGCCTTATAGGCTTCTTGTACGGCAGAATGGATATTGTCGGTGTCGATGATTTGCAAGCCGAAGCGGTCGAAGTGTTCGTGGAGTTTCTCGTTATGTAGCCCCATAAAGACCAGTGTGTGGCATTTCTGCCGAACCAAGTTGTCGATTTCGGAGTAGTCGTTTCCTTTGTCTTTGCCACCGAGAATGAGTACGGTGGGTGTGTTCATGCTTTCGAGGGCATACCAGCAGGAATTGACATTGGTGGCTTTGGAGTCGTTGATGAAACGGACATTGCGAACTGTTGCCACATATTGCAGTCGGTGTTCGACACCTTTGAATCGGGAAAGTGCTTCGCGGATGATGTCGTTTTGGATATTGAGTATTTGTGCAGCGAGACCTGCCGCCATTGAGTTGAGTTGGTTGTGCTTTCCTTGCAGGGAGAGTTGCGTGACCTGCATGGCAAGTGTTGTGGCATCGGGTGCATCGACGATGAAGCGGTCGCCTTCTATGTAGGCTACATTATGCTGCCGATTCAGTCCAAACGGATAGAGGGTAGCGGTAAGGTGGAGGCGTTGGAGTTGCTGGTTGATGACAGGGTCTTCGCTCCAATAGATGAAGGCATCCTCTTTCCGCTGGTTGCGTGTGATACGGAACTTGGCATCGATGTACTTTTGGAAGCAATAGTCGTAGCGGTCGAGGTGGTCGGGCGTGATATTCATCAAGATGGCTATGTCGGCACGGAAGTCGTACATATTGTCGAGTTGGAATGATGAGAGTTCGATGACATAGTAGTCGTGGTCGTTTTGTGCGATTTGCAGTGCGAGACTATTGCCTATGTTTCCCGCCAGCCCGACATTCAGTCCGGCACGGCACAGGATGTCGTAGATGAGTGTTGTGGTGGTTGTTTTGCCATTGCTTCCGGTTATACATATCATTTTTGCGGATGTGTATCGTGCAGCAAACTCTATTTCGGAGAGAACGGGGATGTTCAGTCGGGAGAGTGCCTGTATGACGGGAGCGGATGCTGGTATGCCCGGGCTCTTGACGACTTCGGTAGCATTGAGTATGCTACTCTCGGTGTGCTGCCCTTCTTCCCATGCAATTTGGTGTTGCTCGAGGAGGGCTTTGTAGATAGGATTGATATGGGAACAGTCAGATACGAATACATCGAAGCCTTTCTGTTTGGCAAGAATGGCTGCGCCTGTTCCGCTCTCTCCGGCTCCCAAGACGACAAGCCGAGGTATGTTTTGGCAGGGGTTGTTCATTTTATCTCATTTTGAGGGTTAAGATAGTCAGTACGGAAAGGATGAGTGCCACTATCCAGAAGCGGACGACAATCTTGTTTTCGGGGTGTGCCTGCAACGGCTTCTGCCAGAGTGCCTGAATGCCTGCGTTACCGTCTTTCTGAAAATGGTGGTGCAGGGGTGTCATCTTGAATATACGACGGCCTGTGCCTGTTTTCCGCTTGGTAAAACGGAAATAGGAGGTCTGCATGATGACAGACAGACTTTCGACCAAGAACACGCCACAGAGGATGGGCAGGAGGAGTTCTTTGTGCAGGATGACCGCCAACACACCGATGATGCCCCCGATGGTGAGGGATCCTGTATCGCCCATGAATACTTGTGCGGGATAGGCATTGAACCAGAGGAAACCTATCAGCGCACCGATAAAGGCACTGGAGAAGACCACCATCTCGCCGATACCGGGGATGTACATGATATTGAGGAAAGCGGCATAGCGTATGTTGCCTGACACATAGGCAAGGATGCCCAATGCTACGCCTGCAATGCCGCTGGTGCCGGCAGAGAGACCGTCGAGCCCATCGGTGAGGTTGGCTCCGTTGGACACCGCCGTGACGATGAAGATACATACAAGGATAAAAAATATCCACCCCAAGGTCTGTTTGGCATTGCCTGCCCAAGAGAAGAGGTCGGCATAGTTGAAGTTATTGTTCTTGACAAAGGGAATTGTGGTGGAGGTAGATTTCTGGTCTTGGTTGGCATAGTTGACGCTTTCGATATGGTCTTCGACACGGGTCTCGACATTCTCACGGATGACGACATCGGGTGCGAGCCACATAGTAAGTCCGAGAATCAGTCCTACTCCCACTTGTCCGAATATTTTGAAGCGACCGTTGAGTCCTTCTTTGTTGTGCTTGAAGACTTTGATGTAGTCGTCGAGGAATCCCAAGAAGCCAAGCAGGAGGGTTGAGACGATAAGGAGGATGACATAGACATTGGTTAGATCGCAACAGAGGAGGACAGGCAGCAGGATTGAAAGGATGATGATGATACCTCCCATTGTGGGCGTACCTTTCTTCTGCATCTGCCCTTCCAATCCTAAGTTCCGAATGGTTTCCCCTATTTGTTTCTTTTGGAGATAATTGATGATGCGTTTACCGAACAAGGTGGCAGTGAGCAGGGCGACAATGAACGCTAAGCCCGAACGGAAGGAGATGTATTGGAACATTCCTGCACCCGGTAGGTCAAAAGTCCGGTCGAGGTATGAAAAAAGATGGTAGAGCATAGTTTTATAGGTATTGTCTTATTACTTCGTGGTCGTCGAAATGGTGCTTAACGCCATTTATTATCTGGTAATCTTCATGCCCTTTACCAGCGACAAGGACAACATCGTTTTTGTGAGCCAAAGCGCAGGCTGTTTGAATGGCAGTGCGCCGGTCTTCGATGACGAGTGTATCGAGTTGCTCGGTGGGAGTGAGCCCCTGCAGCATATCGTTCAAAATAGAAGCGGGTTGCTCATCACGGGGATTGTCGGAGGTCAGTATGAGTTTACCTGAGCCTTGCTTGGCAATATGTGCCATCATGGGTCGTTTGCCCTTGTCGCGATTGCCTCCGCAGCCTACGACCGTGATGAGTCGGGCAGAGGGGGTGCGTATTTCGTTGATAGTGTTTATGACATTCTCCAAAGCATCGGGCGTGTGGGCATAATCGACGATTGCTGTCCATCCCTTTGGTGAATAGATGGTCTCGAAGCGTCCATTGACAGGACGAAGGGTACTGATTATACGCAGTACTTCGGAGGCAGGGAAGCCGAGAGATATTGCAGTAGCGTAGATTGCCAAGATGTTGGATACATTGAAGCGTCCTACAAGCGGAACGAATACTTCTATGCGGTTGATGAGGAGGGACATTCCTTCGAATCCCTCTTCGATTATCTGCGCCTGGTAATCTGCGATGGATTGTGTAGAATAGGTTTTGATATGTGCTTTGGTGTTTTGGGTCATGACCAAGCCATTCTTGTCGTCTTTGTTGGTAATGGCGAAGGCAGCAGGTTTCAAGTTATCGAAGAACAACTTCTTCGTATCACGATAGTTGTCGAATGTCTTATGGAAATCAATATGGTCGCGAGTGAGATTGGTGAAGACTGCTCCATCGAAGTCCAATCCTTCGATGCGGTCTTGTGCTATGGCGTGACTACTTACCTCCATGAATGCATAGCGGCAGCCTGCATCGACCATTTGGCGCAGTAGATGGTTGAGTTTCAAAGCGTCTGGGGTAGTATGTGTGGAGGGAACAGGAGTGTCGTTGATATAGTTGCAGACGGTGGACAGAAGTCCTGTCTTATGACCGAAGGCGCATGTCAAACGGTAGAGGAGAGTTGCGATGGTTGTTTTTCCGTTGGTGCCAGTTACTCCTACCAAGGTGAGTTGTTCGGAGGGGTTACCATACCAGTGGCTTGCCAATAGTCCCAAGGCTTTGGTTGAAGACGGAACTATGATACAGCACTCTATTGGCAGGTTGACCGAATGTTCGCATACGATGGCTGTGGCCCCTGCTTCCAATGCCTTGTTGATATAGTCGTGTCCGTCGACTACAGTACCCCTTGTAGCAACAAACAAGTTGCCGGTTTGCACCAAGCGAGAGTCGAATTGGATACCTGTTATTTCGACCTCTGTATTGCCTGATATGGAAACTGGGTGCAGGGGTGCTATGAGTTCTTTCAGTTGCATAGTATTTCTTCGTTTTCCGATGTTCTATTGTTGTCTTTGCTTATGGTTTCAGTTCGAGATAGACTGTTCCTCCTTTCAGTACAGGAGAGCCTGAGGGAACACTCTGCTGTATGACTCGTCCTTTTCCGCTTATTCGTGCCAACATTCCTGTCTGCTCGATGGCATAGACAGCATCTTTTGCTCCCATACCGATGACATTGGGTACGATGTTTTGCGGCACTTGAATCTCTTCTGCCTCGAAGTCAGCATTTACCTTTGCCCATTCGGCATTGTTGTGTTCTATTTTTATCTCGGTACCTGCTGCTGCTTTCTTTATGGCGGACTGCCTACCTTGTTTGATAGATGGCAAGAGCAGGTTGTTTTCGTCAGCATAGCGTGTTTTGATAGAGATGGCACCTTGTTGGGCTATGGTTTTCTCGGCTATCTTATTGACTGACCCGCCACAATGTTTTCCTGCATCAGTTCTGCCTTTTGGTCGGTGCAGGATGAATATACAACTATACTGCGGTTCTTCCATAGGGAAGTATCCACAGAACAAGTATCGGTGGTTGTTCTTGTCGTAGTTTTTGCCGCTCAATACTCGCGCCGTGCCTGTTTTCCCGGCTACATGTACGATATTGCCTTGTGCTTTTTTGTTGCCCCATGGATCAACGGAGGCAGTACCATATTCGTTGTCCCATACGACCGCCTCCAATCCTTTCTTTACATCCCGCAGGGTGGAAGATTTACATATTGACGAAGTAACAACGGTGGTCTTAAAGCGTTCGACTGTTTCTCCATCTTGCTGTATTTCTTTTACGAGGTAAGGACGAACCATTTTCCCATCGTTAGCGATGGCGTTATAGAACATCAACAATGCTATAGGGGGTAATTCTACCGAGTAGCCGAATGACATACGGGATAAGGTTTCTTTGTCTTTGGGTACTTGTATGAGGGGTTGATCGGTGCCTGTTATTTGGAATATGATACTGTCTCTGACGCCCATTTTACCTAACTTGCTTACGAATCGGTCGGCTTTCTCTTCGTAAGTCTGCGTTACCATTTTAGCCATCCCTACATTGCTGGAGGCTGCAAAAGCCTGCAAGACAGTTGCATTCTTGTGTTTATGGCTGTCGGTGATAGGATTCTTGGTGTCTTTATATACCCATTTCCCATTTTCCAAGTCCAATGTATCGTTTAAGGAGTATTTGCCATCGTCGAGTACAGCCATCAAGGAATAAGTCTTGAATGTAGATCCCGGTTCGATGCGGGTTGTTGCATAGTTCTTATCTTCGATGTACTTCCCATTTACACATCCTAAGTTCGCTATTGCCTTTACCTCTCCTGTTTTGACTTCCATTAGTACGCAGCAGCCCCAGTCGGGCTTCAGGCTATCCATCATGAGCATAAGTTGGTTCTCTACGATATCTTGGAGGTCAGCGTCAATGGTAGTCAGGATATCTAATCCATCAACGGCTTCGGTATTGGAGGATACAATGACTCTTCCGTCAATCATTTCCACCTGTTTATGTCCTTCTTTTCCTCGTAGTTGGTTCTCATAGGAGAGTTCCAATCCTGCATTGCCCCTCCCATTTTCACCGTAGATGCTTCCTATGGTTCGGGATGCAAGTAGTCCGTAGGGTTTTATACGCCTGTAGTATTCGGTTTCGAGCAATCCACTTTTGTTCCTACCCAATCGGAACAGCGGCATTTGCTTGACATCTTTCAGTTGTTTGTAGGTGATACGGTCCCTGGTAAGCGGGAGTCTTCCGTTTCCTTCCTTGTATCCTGCTACAATCAAGCGTTTGTATTCCGCCGCCGTACGGTCGTTGAAGTAGTTGGACAGGGCGTAGGAGAGTGAGTCGATGTTTTGATAGAACAACTTGCCATTATCTTTGTGGAGTGCAGGTACGCGTGTGTCCATATAGAGTTTGTAGATAGGTGCGCTTCCTGCTAATAGATTGCCGTTGCAATCGTAGATGTTTCCCCGATTGGGCGATATAACTTCGTTGCGGGAGACAGTGCGTTCGGCAATTGCAATCAACTGCTCGTGACGACTGCCGAATTGTGTTGCGATGATTTTGACACATACGGCAATGAACCCTATTACCATCATGACAAACACGAAGGCAAATCGATAAATGGTATTGCGTCGTTTATCGTCCATTCTACTCTACTAATATCGCCGGTTTTGTCGGCTCTTTGACTTGGCTGTTGTCGGCTTGCAATTGTTTGGCTATAGCGGAAGACTTGCTTATTTTGACATAGTCGGCAGACAGATCCAACATAGTAAACCGTGCTTCCCGTATTTCCTTTTGCAGGCGTTTGATTTGCGACTGTTGTCCGACCGCCTTAAATCCGTTGTTGATGTAAACGAATGTAAAGAAAGCAACAAGGGCGATGAGAGGCCATTGTTTGCGCACGGCTTCTTTGGTGAATATGTTGCCGGACAAGACATCACGCATCACGCTTGTTATTTTCCGGCTTGACCAATGTATGTTAGAAAACGGGTTCTTCATTTTTCTTTTCTGCAACTCTCAGTTTAGCACTGCGTGAACGAGGATTGCTGTTCACTTCCTGTTCGGACGCGGTTATAGGTTTGTTGGTGAGCAGTCGGAAGGGGGTTAGTATGTTCCCGTAGAAATCTTTCTGCAACTCCCCTTGTATGTTACCTGTACGGAAGAAGTTCTTTACCATACGATCCTCTAACGAGTGGTAGGTGAGTATTGCTATTCTGCCTTGAGGTTTCAGGATGGTTCGTGCCGCCGACAACATATCTTGCAACGCCCCGAGTTCGTCGTTCACCTCTATCCGCAACGCCTGAAATAATTGGGACAGTTCTTTTTTGTCGTTGTAATGGCGAAGGGTGGTTTCCGCTACTTTGAGCAAATCTCTGGTATAGGCGAAAGGTTGCTGTTGGCGGCGTTGCAGGATGGCACGGGCAAGGTTCTTGGCATTGGACAGTTCGCCATAAAGACGGAAGATGTTTGCCAGTTGTTCTTCGGTATAAGTATTGAGTATATCTGCAGCCGTTGTTTTGGCTTGTTGGTTCATACGCATATCCAAAGGTCCTTCGAGCCGAAAGGAAAAGCCTCGTTGAGGAGTATCGAAATGGTGGAACGATACGCCCAAGTCGGCTATTATGCCATCGATGGCTGTAACGCCGTAGTAATGAAGGAATTGCCTTAGATAGCGGAAGTTGCCATGTACGAAATGGAATCGAGGGTCGTTGATTCGGTTTTTGTAGGCGTCGGCATCCTGGTCGAAAGCATAGAGTTTCCCCTGTGCCGACAAGTTGCCGATAATCAGGCGTGAGTGTCCTCCTCCTCCGAAAGTGGCATCGACATAGATACCATCGGGTTGGGGAGCAAGCAGGTCGATGGTTTCTTTTGCCAACGCAGGGATATGATATGGCAATGCAGGCTCAATCATGGTCTTGCGGAGTATGTTTCATTCTTGCCCGCAATTGGGAAGCAAACTCGGTGGGTGAGAGCAGGCTGTTCTCCAAGGTTGTCTTGTCCCAGATTGCGAAGCGGTTGCGTATTCCCACTATCAGCAAGTCGGTGGCGGCACCTATCTGCTGGAGATCTCGTTTAGAGAGAAGTACACGACCTTGGCTATCTATATCCAAGAAGGTTGCTTCCGCCACGAATTGCATGAGCAACATCTGATCGTTAGGGTCCCATTCATCGAGGACTGCGCTCAGTTGCTCGACGCGTTGATTCCAGACTTTCTCGGGATAGAATATGAGACAGGCATTGTCGGTGTCACGACGCATGACTACCCGTTCTGAGCCCCACTCAGCAAGGATCTTGCGATATGAGGCGGGTATGAAAAACCTGCCTTTGCTATCCAATCGCGCTGATATTGTACCGATGAATGTAGTCATATTGTTGGTTGTTTGGCTGTTGTTTGGTATAGTCGCTGCAAAGATAAGAAATTATATTGGAATTCCCCACTTTCCACCACGAAAAAGTTTTCAACAAGTTTTTTAGCAGGTTATTAACAATGTTATGAATTTATAGTTTACAGATTTATAGAGAGTTGAGTGAGTTATTAACAAGGGTTGTTGTTGGTGGTGGAATGTGGGGATGGTTGATAGTTGATGGTAGGGAGGAGGTGGCAGTTTTGTAGGGGGAGGTAGGGGAAGTAGACGGGTTAGAGGATATAGGTGGGTGGAGGAGGGGAAGAGAGCCATAGGACGGTATTCTTCATTTCTTTTGCCTGAACAAAAGAAACGAAGCAAAGAAAATTCATCGGCTGTGTGTCGGGCGTTGCCAAAAATAATAGTCGCTCGTCCTGCGGCTACGGCACAACTCGCTACGCTCAGACAGTACCTCCGCT
>CAVEIE010000013.1:0-48701 GCA_963615895.1 Bacteroidaceae bacterium
TTTCGAAGGTTTTATATAGGATGAATATAGGACGACTATAGGATGACTATAGGAACACCCTACAAACTACCTCCAATACCCCTCCTAACCACCCCTCTCCGCATATTTATTATTAACCCTTAATTGTTAATTTTTACTTATTCGTTGCTACGCTCGTGTATGCTGTAGAGCCATAGCGTCCTATGCATCTCCTCCCCTCCTCCAACCCCCTAGATCCCCTAGATTTTCTAGTTCCTCTATATCCTTCTCCTCTCTCAATACCCTCCTCCTCTCTCTCACATCCTACCGAGCCTGATAATTTGCATATTCAATATCTTTTCCATACCTTTGCATGCGTGTTCTTTCCAACATGGCTCTGTACAACGCCACACACCGGTAGAACACTGCATAACCTTATTAAGAGCGCAATGCTGGCAATAATAATAAATCCAAAATCAGGCAAGCGTGCCTATAGGCAACAACGCTTGTACTTGTTCAAACTATTAAAGGCTCGACACAAGCCTTTCACATACAAAGTAACCAAATATGCAGGGCATGCTATTGAACTCGCACGCGAAGTTGTAGAGAAAGGCTATCGGGAGATACTCGTCTTGGGAGGCGATGGCACACTCTCAGAAGTAATCAATGGAATAATGTCCTCTAATATCGAAGACAAATCTTCTGTATGCTTCGGAATAATGCCAAGAGGTACAGGGAACGACTGGGGACGATACTGGGGCATCACGCACGGATACAAAGATGCACTCGACATCTTCTTTAACACAGGACATCCCCAACCCATCGACATAGGTTGCCTCACATACCTCCGAAACGGCGAAGAACACAAACATTACTTCGTCAACTCTGTAGGCTTCGGCGTAGATGCGCGTACCGTAGCACGAGCACACATCATGAAATACTACTTGGGAAGTCACCGCTTGCTATATCTTTTCGCACTCATCTCTGCAGTATTCACTCACCGATCGCAACAAGTCGATATTTCCACCGAAAAAGGATTCCTGTTGCGGGCTCCTATGTTCACAATGAATATCGGCAACGGACCGTTTTCGGGGGGGGGTATTCGCCAAAACCCTGATGCAATACCATTCGATGGTATCTTCCACGCAATGTTTGTACGCAAACCTACATCGCGCATGATATTCACTGCATTACTCCATGTATTCGACGGCGGACTTAGAAACTTGGGATTCATTGACTTCTTCACGGCTCAAAAGGTACTGTTGGATACCAACAAATATACTATGTTCGAAGCCGATGGTATCTTGGTCGATGCTTGTGGACCCTATACTATAGACTTGATCCCTCAAGCACTGCAAATGGTAGTACCCGCAACCGTTCAAAACAAGTCCGGCACAAACTGATTATTCTTATTAAAAAAGTAGCAATATTTTCGTTTTTAACTATATGTAGGCAGGCATATCCGAATTTGGCATAATGCTTGCCCCTATGGTAACAGAATGAAAGTGGAAACCAAAGTACCCAAAGGTGGAATCTTCTACCGCCTATTCAAGCATTATGTGCGTTTCATGCACCATGGTGTATTCTATCGCCATACCTACTACATCGACCAAGCCAATGTACCGAAACAAGGAATACCCGTACTCTTTGCATCCAACCATCAAAACTGCGCCAACGATCCATTAGCCTTGCTGCTCGGATTAGAAAACGAGTCTCATCCCTATGTCGTAGCACGAGGCGATGTATTCGGAAAGAGCCGCCTTGTGGACAGGTTCTTCAATTGGATAGGAATGGTTCCTGCATTCCGCCTCGATTATGACGGCGCAGAATCACTGAAAAAGAACGATGAGATGTTGCGCGTCACGGAAACACATCTCCTCAATGGCAACAGGCTTATCATATTCCCCGAAGGAGGACACCAAAACAAGCGTTTCTTGGGAGAATTCTCATTTGGCTACACACGACTCGCATTTCAGGCAGCCGCCTCCGCTAACTTTCAAAAGGACATCGTTATAATGCCCTGTTGTAATCACTACTCCGACTATTTTGGCGTAAAGGCAGATTACATAGAACGATTTGGTACCCCCATCCATCTGCAACCCTACTACGCACTCTATCAAACCAAACCACGCACCGCACAACGAGAAGTCAACAAGTTGGTACGGGAGCAAATAGCATCTCTCATGCTCAATATAACCGACTTGGATAACTACGACACCATCGATTGGATACGCAATAGCGAATATGGGAGTTCGTTTGCACGCAGCCATGGACTGAATCCCGACTATCTACCTGATAAATTGGAGTCCGATAAGGCACTCTTTGCCGCATTGCAAGAGGCAAAACAAACCGACCCTAATGCCCTGCAGCAACTCTACAACGAAGCCGAAGCAATCAGCAAACAACAACAAGCATTACATATCGACGACGCTACCATCCAGCGAAACACAAGTCTTGGCAAACTCTTGCTGACTATATTGTTGCAGATAATTATCCTGCCGGTATGGCTATTCTCGCTCTACCCGGGCATCATATTCTATGCTTTCCCATTCCTGCTGCTCAAAACCGATAAAATGTTTACCAATACTCTTCGTTTTATCCTTGCTGCTGTAATCGGTTTTCCTTGCATTATGCTCCTAACATGGCTCGTCGCAGGACTTTCATTCGGTCTATGGTGGCAAACATTGGTATGGATTTTGTTATTCCCTCTTTTTGTGGATATAGCGTGGTACGATTGGAAATGGATGAAAAGCACAATAAAAGACCTGCATTGTTTGGCAAATAAACAGAAAGTATCGCAACTTAAAGAGCAACGCAAACAATTGTTCTGCAAGTTACGAAACACGATAAAATAGAAACTAAAGAAATGAAAAGAGTAGTAATAACAGGGTTGGGAATATGGTCGTGCTTGGGTAAATCCTTAGACGAAGTACGCGACTCTCTCTATAATGGTAAGTCTGGTATTGTATTCGACCCTGTGCGTAAGGAAATGGGATTTCGCTCGGCACTTACGGCAAAGTTGGACCTGCCTGATTTGAAGAAAGAACTAAGCCGCTCCCAACGGGCCTATATGCCGGAACAAGCCAAGTACGCCTATTGCGCCACAGTGGAAGCATTGCGCAACGCACATATCGACCAGGACTATCTGAACACACACGAAGTAGGCTTGCTCTATGGTAATGACAGTTCCGCAGATCCTACGGTTCGTGCAGTTGACACAATGCGTGAGAAGAACGATACAACTCTATGCGGATCAGGAGCCATCTTCCAATCAATGAACTCTACTGTAACAATGAATTTGGGTTGTATATTCAAACTCAAAGGAATCAACCTCACTATATCTGGCGCATGTGCAAGTGGGGCGCACGCCATAGGATTAGGTACTCTGCTTATTCAAACCGGTCTTCAAGATATGATTGTATGTGGGGGAGCGCAAGAAGTAAACCCGTTCAGTATAGGCTCATTCGATGGTATTTCGGCATTCTCTGTTCGCGAGAACGAACCGGAAAAGGCATCTCGTCCATTCGATCGTGATAGAGATGGATTGGTACCAGGAGGCGGCGCCGCAACAGTTATCATCGAAGAATATGAACACGCCGTAAAACGAGGCGCACCTGTTCTTGCAGAAGTCATAGGATATGGCTTCTCTGCAAATGGAGATCATATATCTTCTCCCAATGTCGAAGGTCCAAGCCGTTCACTTCGTATGGCAATTGAGCGTGCGGGCATCGATATTCGTGAAATAGGTTATATTAACGCCCACGCCACATCCACCCATGTAGGCGATACCAACGAGGCTAAAGCAATCTACAATGTGTTTGGAAACCAGAAAACAGAAGTAACAAGTACTAAATCCCAAACCGGACATGAAATGTGGATGGCAGGTGCCAGCGAGATTATCTACTCCATGCTTATGATGAAGAACGACTTCATTGCTGCTAATCTCAACTTTGAGAACCCCGATGAAGATAGTGCCAAACTACTCATCCCCAATAAGCGTATTTCGAAACACTTTGATATCTTCCTTAGTAATAGTTTTGGCTTCGGAGGTACCAATGCAACACTAATAGTAAAGAATTTATAATTGTTTAACCAATAAAAAAACGGATAAAAATGGAAAGAAATGAACTTATCTCCAAAGTAAATGAGGTGCTGGCTGAAGAGTTTGAGAAAGATATCGAGTTGCTGACTCCTGATGCGAACATCAAAAAGACCTTGGAATTAGATAGCCTGTCATTAGTAGATATGGTAGCACTAATTGAGAGCGAATTTGGTGTAAAGATTGCCAATAGTGAGTTGGCACAAATACAGACCTTTGGTGCTTTGTACGACTATCTCGAAAGTCGCTTGGCATAACTTGTGTAGAGTATGACAAACATACTTCTACAAGATAACAGTATCCTCAAACTTATCCCGCAACGAGAACCTATCGTTATGGTGGATAAGTTTGGTGATTTATATGCAGAAGGTGCTTCTTCTGCATTAACCATTCGTAAGAACAATATATTCTTGGAGAATGGTTATCTCCGCGAGCCTGGTTTGATAGAGCATGTAGCACAATCGGCTGCAGCATTTGCAGGCTACGAAGCATTCCAGCATAATCTACCGCCCAAATTAGGATATATAGGGGAGATAAAGCGATGCCGAATCTATCAATTGCCCACCGTAGGGCAAGAATTAAATACAGACTTGACAATCCTTGCTAAAGTAGGGAACATTACATTGTTGGGCGCACAAGTCAAGGTGGACGGACAACAAATAATGGAATGTCAAATGAAAATATTCCTCAAGGATGAGTAATGCACTAAGTGTAATAGTCCGCATACAAGTACGCTTTTCAGAAGTGGACGCTATCCGTACTATCTGGCACGGTAATTATGTGCAGTATCTTGAAGACGCCAGGGAGGCTTTTGGCAAGCAATATGGGTTGACTTATGAATGTATATTCCACAATGGTTGTTATGCACCTGTCTATGATATGCAGTTACATTATCGCACGGTTGCAACTGTCGGCGATATCCTGTTGGTAAAAGCAACTTATCAACCCACACAACAAGGAAGCAAGATAGTATTTGATTACGAGATACATCGGGAGTCCGACAATGCACTCATCCTTACTGCTACCACTACACAACTGTTTACTACGCAAACAGGAGAACTGATACCTGCTAGTCCTCCGTTCTACGAAGAATGGAAACGCCATTATTCACTAAACTGAAAACCTTCAAAATGCTTATATCAAACTACTATACTATTCAGCACCACACCCGCCAAGACGAAGTGGATATATTCTATGTGTCTCTAAATGGCGACTGTGAGGTCTATAAAGGACATTTCCCGAACGAACCTATATCTCCTGGAGTATGTAACATCCAGATGATAAAGGAGTGCTTAGAATGTGTATTAGGCTATCCTGTATTGCTACATACCATACAACAGTGTCGGCTTACTACACTCATCACACCTGTCACCTGTCCTCAATTGGATGTACGCATACAGATAAAGCAGCAAGATAATGAGCGCATAGTATTTACCGCAACACTTGGTCAGGCAGAGCATACTTATTTGGAACTAAAAGCAGAAGCAGCAAAAGAGTGAACAATAAGGTTGTCATCATAGGAGCAGGATTGGGGGGATTACAATGCGCCTACATCTTATCTAAGAATGGTTTCCAAGTAACCGTGTTGGAACATGATCAGCGTATAGGCGGCTGCTTACAGTCATTCAAGAGAGGTAATGTAACCTTCGACACAGGCTTCCACTATGTAGGTGGACTTAGTGAAGGACAGTCTCTATATGGACTATTTCGCTACTTCAACCTACTCAACTTGCCATGGCATCGCTTGGACGAAGATTGCTTCGACGAAGTGATATTAGGCAACGAGCATTTCGCCTTCGCACAAGGTCATCAGAACTTCGTAGATACCTTGGCACAACGATTTCCGCATCAGCGACAAGAGTTAATACAATATGCCTCATTTCTGCAACAAGTGGGCAATCATCTGTCAGATAGTTTCCTACCTCGTGACGCTGGAGAATTTTACTCCTCCTCACTATTTGCGAAATCAGCATGGAACTACCTGAAAGACACCATCACCGACCCTCTTTTGCGAAAGGTATTATCTGGTACATCACTAAAAATGGAACTGCGTGCGGAAACTTTGCCTCTCTATATCTTTGCCCAGATAAATAACTCTTTCATAGAAAGCGCATGGCGTATTCACGGTGGAGGACAACAAATCGCAGACGCACTACGAAGGTCAATCGAAGCAATGGGAGGAGTAGTGCGTACCTCTTCAACCGTTACGCACTTGTATGAGAAGGAAGGACACATTACTCAGGTGGAGATAAATGGCACGGAACGCATCGAAGCCGATTGGGTTATATCAAACGCTCATCCTGCTGCCACTTTGAATTTAATCGACGATTGTCCTGCTATCCGTAAGGTATATCGCAGACGCATCGGTTCTATGCAGAACACATTTGGTATGTTCACCAGCAATATCCGCCTACATCCGAATACAATCACTTATCAAAACAAGAACCTTTTTGTACACCTTGTTGATGCCGATTTGTGGCATCCGTGCAATGGACGGACAGAGAGCGTGTTAGTAAACTATTACTTGCCCGAAGACTCGTCTGTATATTCTCCTTGCATCGACTTGCTTACACCGATGTCTTGGAATCAAGTCGCACAATGGGCTGACAAGCCTCGTGGACATCGAGGTGAAGATTATGTGGCATTCAAAGAAAACAAAACAGAAGAATGTTTGCAACTCATAGAACCGGTCATACCCGACATCAGGCAGGCTATAGACCATATCTACACTTCTACTCCGCTCTCTTATAGTGGCTATACACTCACTTACGATGGGTCGGCTTATGGGGTGAGAAAAGATTATAATAACACACTTACAACCATACTCACACCTCGCACTCCGCTGAAGAATTTATACCTCACAGGGCAGAATCTCAATCTGCATGGGGTCTTAGGTGTGTCTATGACATCAGTCTTTACCTGCGCCGAACTATTGGGAATGCAAACACTGGTGGAGGATATAGATGTCAAACACTGGAGAGAATAGATATTATAACTAAAACACTCAATACTATGTATGCATTGGTAACAGGCGGAAGCCGAGGAATAGGTCGTGCAGTTTCTGTAAAACTGGCTCAAATGGGCTATAAGGTAGTGGTAAACTATATGTCAAACGACCTTGAGGCGGAGAATACACTTCAACTCATTCGTCAAGCAGGTAGCGATGGAGAATTGCTAAAGTTCGATGTCAGCAACACAAAGAAAGCACAAGAGGCTCTCGAAGGTTGGATGAATGTACATCCCGACGACTATATTGAAGTATTGGTCAATAATGCAGGTATCCGCAAAGATAACTTGCTGGTATGGATGGAACCAGAAGACTTCTCAAAGGTGCTAACCACAAACCTGTTTTCATTCTACAATGTGACACGACCCTTGCTCACACCTATGCTGCGCCACAAATATGGTCGTATCATCAATATGGCATCACTATCAGGACTGAAAGGACTTCCGGGACAATGCAACTATTCAGCAGCAAAGGGGGGACTTATTGCTGCCACAAAGGCTTTGGCGCAAGAAATCGGACGCAAGAATATTACCGTCAACGCTGTTGCACCAGGCTTTGTTAAAACCGATATGGTTGAAGGACTCGATGAGGCGGAACTCAAAAAGACTATCCCGATGAACCGCTTTGGTGAACCAGAAGAGATTGCTGCGTTGGTTGGCTTTTTGGCTTCCAAAGAGGCCGGCTACATCACAGGTGAGTGTATCTCTATCAACGGAGGACTCTACTCTTAACTGCACAACCCACCATTATTCCTTTTCTCAAATCTCATCATCCGGGAGAGAACTATAGGAAGAACAAGATCATCATCTGTCCCGTTAGTACTCGCAAGAACATAGTCAAAGGATAGACAGTCGAATAAGCAACAGCCGCATTGTCGTTGTTGCTCGATTGTGATGTGGCGTATGCCAATGCAGGAGGGTCTGTCATACTACCTGCTAATAGTCCCATAAGTGTGAAATAGTCCAATTTAAGCCAGTAGCGTCCCGCTACGGCAGCAAGTAACAGGGGCAACAGGGTGATGATAACACCATAACCAATCCATACATATCCACCCGACAATAGGGTAGGAACAAAGGTCTTTCCCGCTCCAAACCCTACAGACGCAAGAAACAACGCAATACCTATCTCCCGAATCATCAAGTTCGCACTACTGGTGGTGTAGGTCACAATATGCAACTTGGGACCAAAATACCCAAGTAAAATAGCTACAATCAGTGTTCCGCCCGCCAATCCTAACTTGAAGGCGTGTGAAAGACCTGGAATGGCTATCGGTATCATACCTAATATAACACCCAAAGCAATACCCAAGAATATAGCCGTCAAGTTCGGAACATCCAAACGCTTGGTAGAGTTACCAATGTACTTTGTCACCTTCTCTACATCTTTCTCCTCTCCGACTACCGTCAAGCGGTCGCCTAACTGCAAATACAAGTCTCTTGTCGCCAATAGTTCAATACCCGCACGCCTGATTCTCGTAATAGAAACATGATAAATAGCACGGATATTCAGTTCACCTATGCGCTTGCCATTAAGTTCCGAGCGTGTCACAACAATATGTTTCGACACTAAATGCATACTACTCTTGTCCCTCTCAGCCAACGAGGTCTGTTCTCCTAACAATAAGACACTTTTGGTATGCCCTGCATCTATCACCACGCGTATAGTGTCGCCGCAATGAAGTACGGCCTCCACATCTGGCATCTCCTCTTCTCCATGATTGCGCAACAGACGCGACACAATCAGTTTGATATTATACAAACTACTTATCTCGCTTATCTTTAGCCCGTCCACTTGAGGATTGGTCAACAGAATATCCAACACCTCAATCTCCTTCTGCACATCTCTCTCACTCTCCACCCTTTGCTCTTCCTTGTCAAGTTGTATCCTGAATACCCACCGTATGCCTAATATCACCATGATAATACCCACAACACCCAAAGGATAGGCCATCGCATAACCATTGGCAATGTTCGGATTACCCACCCCCTGTATATCCGTATACACTTGTTGTGCAGCACCCAGACCTGGCGTGTTCGTCACAGCACCGAACAAAATACCCGTCATGGTGGCTATATCTACACCGCTCACTCGATGAATAATGTAAGCAGTAACGCACCCCGCCAAAACGATAAACGAAGCCAATGCGTTCAACTTTAGTCCTCCATGACTAAGAGAGGAGAAAAACGAAGGTCCCACCTGCAGACCGATCGAGTAAACAAATAGTATCAACCCGAAATCTTTGGCGAAAGCCTCTACTTGCGGGTCCAATTGCATACCGAAGTGCGAAAGGGCAATCCCGCAGAAGAGTATCCAGGTGACACCTAAGGTGATGCCTCTTATCTTTAACTTGTTTGCTAAAAATATCCCTAATGCTATTGCAATGGTCAATACCAAGATGGAATGGGCAATGCCACTCCCTAATAACAGACTGATAAACCAATTCTCCATAGTACCTTTATAATCCTAAAGACCTCGCAAACTCCTCCGCCTGCGGTAGTATTTCGGTCTTACCGATATCCATTATGCGATAATTGTTGGGTATATACGCCCTTATATTATGTTTAGTACAATTCCCTACATACAAGTCAATCAGCGAAAAGCACTCTCCAAAATTCTCCATACAAGCAAAAATATCTCCGCTTAACACCTGCATACCCGAGAACGCCAATCGTCGCAACGACTCACTGATTCCTTCCGCACTGTCAGGCCGCACCTCGCCTGTACTGATGTTTGTCCAACCTCGCATACAGCCGTCTTCATCGAACAACAAGTAACGCTTCGTCATCCTGTCCGACACCACAACAGTGGCAAGGTCGCCTGTCCTGTGGGCTTGCAAAAGGGCTGGAATGTTTATATTCGACAGGATATCCACATTGCAGGCAATAAAAGGCTCGGAGGTAAAAAAAGACTGTGCGTGTCTTAGTCCGCCTCCCGTATCTAACAACTTGCCTGTCTCGTCGGAGATAGCAATATGAATGCCGAAATCATCGTTAGCCCTCAGATAATCAACTATCTGTTCAGCGAAATGATGGACATTAACAATGATGTCTTCCACTCCGGCACGCTTAAGTTGTTCTATCTGATATGCAAGCAATGTCTTCCCTCCGATAGAATACAGTGCTTTGGGGTGCTTGTCTGTAAACGGGCGTAGGCGTGTACCCAATCCCGCTGCAAATATCATTGCTCTGCTTAACATGTGTCCTGCCTTATTTTACCTCTTTGGCAAGCAAATGGTCTTCTATGTTCTGTTCCCGATGTACTAGATGCACCTCCACTCCGAACTTCTGATTGAGGTGCTCCGCCATCTTTTGCGCTGCATAAACCGAGCGGTGCTGACCACCGGTACAACCGAAACAAACCATCAGGTTACGGAATCCACGGTCCATATATCGCTTCACACTTGCATCGACAAGGTCCTCCGCATTCTGCAAGAAAGGTAATATCTCACCGTCTTCTTCAAGGAACTGTATAACAGGCTCATCCAACCCTGTAAAGAAAGTATAACGCTCATACTTTCCTGGATTGTTCACCGCACGACAGTCAAACACAAAACCTCCGCCGTTGCCGCTGTCATCGTTCGGAATACCTTTCTTGTACGAGAAACTGTAAACCTTCACCACTAACGGCTTCCGTACACTTACCTCCTTGAACTGTTTCAACTCCGTCATTGCGTGCAACACTTCTATTAGATAGGGGTAATCCTCGTTATCCTTATCCAATAACTGTCTCAAATTCTCAATGGCAAACGGAATACTCTGCAAGAAATGAGGTTTCTTCTCAAAATATCCCCGGAAGCCATAAGCACCCAACACCTGTAAAGTGCGGAACAAAACAAAATGCTGAAGCATCCCGTAGAACTCCTCTCGCTCAAGGTGCATATAGTGTTCCATCTCGCTCAGATAAACTTCTATCAACTCTTGCCGCAAGTCAGGATGAAAATGAGCCTTTGCCTGCCACAGGAACGAAGCGACATCGTAATAAATAGGTCCCTTCCGCCCGCCTTGAAAGTCTATAAAATAAGGCTCGTCATTATGTACCATCACATTTCGGCTCTGAAAGTCACGATACATAAAGGTCTCACTACGGCTCTGCAGTAGAATGTAAGCCAATCTGTCAAAGTCGTTCTCTAATCTGTCCTCCTGGAAATCTAACCCTGTCGCCTTAAGAAAACAGTACTTAAAGTAGTTTAAGTCCCACTCTATACTCCGTAGATTAAACTCTGGCAGAGGATAACACATATTGAAATTAAAGTCCTCCGCACCGACAACCTGAAACCGTGCCAACGCACGCATTGTCTTGCGCAACATCTGTTTCTCACGCTCGCAAAAAACACCGGTCTTCCTGCCTTCGGCAATGAAATCAAACAACAGGGTATCCCCTAAATCTTCCTGTATATAGTTCATCTTGTTGTCTGAGTACGCATATACTTGCGGCACATTCAAACCTTTCTCCTTGAAATGTGCTGCCATATACAGAAAGGCCGCATTCTCATCAGCGGAAGTGCCTTGTACTCCTATAACCGACTCTCCTTCGCCAGTCAGACGAAAATAACGCCTGTTGCTTCCTGAAGCCGACAGTTCCGTCTGCTCTTCAGCATTCTTGTGGGTAAACGACTGAAATAGTTGTCTTAGTGATTGGGTCATTAATCAGTTCATAAATTTTAGGCAACAGACAACTGCATTGTCCGTTGCACGCTTCTTGTTCTATAGAATGGATACAAATCTTTGTACCTTACCATGCAAATAGCGGATAAACACGCATCATTTCATTTACCTTTGCGCGTACACTGCTTATGGTATGCTCGTTCTCTACATTGCACAATACGGTATCTATCAGTTCCACTATCTGTGGCATATCCGTTTCTTTCAATCCTCTTGTCGTAATAGCGGGAGTACCAAAGCGCAAACCGGAGGTCTGGAATGGACTGCGGCTGTCAAACGGCACCATATTCTTGTTCGTAGTAATATCTGCCTCCACAAGAGCCTTCTCCGCTACTTTGCCCGTCAAATCTGGGAACTTCGTCCGCAAGTCTATCAACATACAGTGGTTATCCGTGCCACCTGAAATCACCTTGTAACCTTTGTCCATAAAGGCTTGCGCCATAACGGTGGCGTTCTTCTTCACTTGTTCTTGATACACTTTGTATTCGGGCTGCATCGCTTCATGAAAGGCAACGGCTTTGGCTGCAATAATATGCTCCAACGGACCGCCTTGCGTACCAGGAAATACTGCCGAGTCAAGCAAGGCAGACATCATCTTTACCTCTCCCTTGGGTGTTGTCTTGCCCCACGGGTTCGGAAAGTCTTTACCCATCAAGATGATACCTCCCCTCGGACCACGAAGTGTCTTGTGTGTAGTCGAGGTCACAATATGAGCGTACTGCACCGGATTCTTCAACAAGCCTGCGGCTATCAACCCTGCAGGATGCGCCATATCTACCATAAAGATAGCCCCTATAGCATCTGCCACGCGCCTTATACGCTGGTAATCCCACTCTCTCGAATAAGCAGAAGCACCCGCAATAATCAACTTGGGTCTCTCTGCGTATGCCATTTGTTCCAACTGGTCATAATCTACACGGCCACTGTCTTCCCGTACATTATACTCAAGAGCATGAAACAATAACCCCGAGAAATTTACAGGCGACCCGTGAGTAAGATGTCCGCCATGACTGAGATTAAGCCCTAAAAACTTGTCTCCTGGCTGTAGGCAAGCCATAAAAACCGCCATGTTCGCTTGTGCGCCCGAGTGTGGCTGCACATTCGCCCATTCTGCCCCATAAATCGCTTTCAAACGGCTGATGGCAAGATTCTCACTCTCATCAACCACCTGACAACCTCCGTAGTAACGCTTTCCAGGATAACCTTCGGCGTACTTGTTGGTCAATACCGAACCCATTGCTTGCAGTACCTCGTCACTCACGAAGTTCTCTGAGGCTATCAACTCGATTCCTTTGAGTTGCCGCTCTCTCTCTCGACGGATAATGTCGAATACTGTAGTGTCTTGTTTCATGAATATATAGATTATTGGTTACTTTTCTTCTTCCTTACCGACCAACCGAATTTCCCTATCGCTTCACCTAAACGGAAATACTCTCCGTGATTGTAGGCTATCAACTTCGCTTTCGCAAGGTCAAAACTGTCGGTCGCAGGGTCTATATATGCCTCGTCCGCTTGCACATTAACCACCTCCGCAAGGAACATATCATGACTTCCCAAAGGAATAACTTGCTTCACCTTGCACTCGATGTTCAATGGCGATTCCGCAATAATAGGAGCCTTTACCTTCCTGCCTGGAATGGGCGTCAGATGCATCTCCTCAAACTTGTTGAAGTCCCTGCCACTCTTCACACCGCACCAGTCCGTCGCCCTCGCAAGAGCCTCATTCGTAAGATTGATAACAAACTCACCTGTCTTCTGGATAATAGGGTGTGAGTGTCGCTCCGGACGGACAGATATATAGCACATCGCAGGATTGCTACAAGTCGTCCCGACCCAACTGATAGTTAGTATATTGTAGTTCTCTATGCTGTCGCCGCACGATACCATGACGGCAGGCAGAGGATAGATCAATGTCCCGGGCTTCCATTCTACTTTCTTGTGTACTTCTGCTTTCATATTTCTTTGTGCGTACGATCTGTTAATGAAGTGTTTATGGAATAGCACCACACCCCCGTCCATACCAAACAACTATTCCACCGACAAAGGTAGTGCTTTTATTTCAAATACAGAAACACAAACGACCCGCAACTGTCACACAAAATACATTCCCCCTCCCTCACACCCGTCACCCCTCTCCTTTTTTCTCACCTGCTTCCTCCGCCCGACCTTCCTTTTGAAATCTTAAAGATTGTAAATGTGTTCCGTCCCCCAATGCACACCTCTCCCGTCGCCAACCGAACCGACTACCTTCCGCATAGCCCGATAAATACTACTTGTTTCAAAGGATTTATATAGGATCTATATAGGATGAACATAGGACGAATATAGGATGACTATAGAAAGTACCTGCAAATCACATCCCGATTATCCTCCAACCACCTCTATAATATATCACTCTGTATATTAACCATTAGTTGCTAATTCTTAATTATTCTTTCTCTCAAAAACGCCCGAAAAAACAATAGGAAACTTTTTTATAACAATAGTATTTGCGATATTGTAATTATTTCGTACCTTTGCAACCACTTTTGTGTATAGGTCTATGCCGAACGAAATGTCATACATAATAAACCTAAAAACCTTTGGTGCAGATGTTTACGAACACGAGTACCACTTGGATAAAGCGTGGCTCACCCGTGAAGGCGCAGTGAAACTGACGGGCGGCGACTGTATCGCAAAGGTCGTGCTACAACGCACTAAAGACGATTTTGCCTTGACAATACAACTCAAAGGCTTTGTCTGTTGCCCGTGCGATAGGTGTTTGGACGATGTCGAAATGCCGGTCGATTGTGAGGAAACGGTGCGGGTAAAGTTGGCGCATGAAACACAAACAGAAGATATAACCGTCTTTGTTGATCCTGCGGAAAGCAATCTCAACTTGGCCGAACTCTTCTACGAACTGATAGTAACAAACCTCCCGATAGTGATTCGTCACCAAGAAGGTAAGTGCAATCCTCAAATGGAGGAACTTCTCCAAACTTACCTCTGTTCACTCTCGGAAGAACAAAACAACAACCTTGCGGCTTTTCCCGAAGCCTGAGGCAAAATAGTGTAATAAACATTTAAATAATAGAAAATATGGCACATCCTAAACGAAGACAATCGCACACCAGAACAGCGAAGCGTCGTACTCACGATGTAGCAAAATTGCCTACAATCGCAATTTGCCCTAACTGCGGAGCAACCTACATCTACCACACCGTATGCGGTGCTTGTGGCTACTATCGCGGAAAACTCGCTATCGAAACGGCCGCAGAGGCTTGATAATGCTTCTACCGGTGATTGCGAAAACAACATCAAGCAAACTCTGAGCAGTATTCTGCTCGGAGTTGTTCTTGTGTAGTCGCACACGGGAAAGCCGTTTCTAATACACTACACCTGCTCTTGCACCTTTTTTACTACACTTACTAAGGTATTATTCTTATGGGGAACCTATCTGTATTCCCTATTTTCAAACCAATATTTTTATAGAATGGAAAATAATAAATCAAGGTGGCAATCTTCTTCGAGAGGAAGAGGAACCACACCCAACTACAATTACCGTCAAGGCGCTGACTATCACAACGATTACAACCGCCATCGTACAGGCAACTTCTCTAAACCATCCAACGACGAACGCTACCCCGACACGGAAAGAAGGCGTTTCCATACTACAGAAGGACAAGAAAGACGCTCCTTTAATCGATACAACAACGACGAAAACCGCTTCAATCCGGAAGGCTCCCGTCCCCGTTTCAACCCCGATGCAGAAAACAACCGCCCTCGTAGGAGGCGTTTCATACCCGAACAAGGCGATGCTGACACAAACCGTACTCCTCACTATACCCGTGTAAACAATCACTATGGTGCCGACGATGGTCACCCTCGCTCACGCTTCTCTTCTCCGATGCACAGGGATAGCAGCCTCTATTCCAAACGCAAACAAATGGCATATCGGCAGAAAGAAATCGACTTGACCAAACCTGTCAGGCTCAATAAATATATTGCCAATGCAGGAATATGCTCCCGCAGGGAAGCCGACGACTTTATACAGGCGGGCGTCATCACTGTCAATGGCGAAATAGTAACGCAGTTGGGAGCAAAAATACTGCCAACCGACAAGGTTATGTTTCACGACCAGCCTGTTCGTTCCGAACACAAAGTCTATATATTGCTCAATAAACCCAAAGATTGTGTTACTACAACCGACGATCCTCAAAATCGTAAAACAGTCTTGGACATCGTTAAAAACGCGTGCGCAGAACGCATATATCCCGTAGGACGACTCGACCGGAATACAACAGGCGTACTCCTGCTCACCAACGATGGAGACCTTGCAGCCAAACTAACACACCCCAAGTTTGGAAAGAAGAAAATCTATGCGGCAACGCTCGATCGTGACTTGGAGCAAGAAGCCTTCGACACAATTATGGCGGGGGTAACAATAGACGACGAGGTTATTGTTCCCGATGCACTCGAATTCACGCACGAAGACGACCGCAGACACATAGGTTTGGAAATACATTCTGGTCAAAACCGTGTCGTCAGACGAATATTCGAAAGAGTAGGGTACAAGGTACTCCAACTCGACCGGGTATCTTTCGCAGGACTGACAAAGAAAAATGTACCACGGGGCAAATACCGTTTCTTGTCGCCTAAAGAAATAAGTATGCTCCAAATGGGCGCATTCAACTGATAACGGAAACATGAAAAGCAGACGCATCCTACTGGTATGTATGCTATGGGCTGCAGTGTCCGTATTCGCACAGACAACGCAGGAACTCTATAACGCATACATCCTCCAATACTATCCCATTGCACAAGAACAGCAACGGTTGTACGGGGTGCCTGCTTGCATCACGCTTGCTCAAGGCTTGCTCGAATCAGGGGCAGGGCGTAGTCCGTTGGCACAAAAAGCCAACAACCACTTCGGAATAAAGTGCGCCGGCGATTGGAAAGGTAATACCTACCACCAGGACGATGATACCAAAGACGAATGTTTCCGCAAATACAAAAAAGTGGAAGACTCTTACAAAGACCATGCACTATTCTTGCAAAGACCTCGCTACGCCGAATTGTTTACCTTGCAAGTAACCGACTACAAAGGATGGGCACACGGACTCAAACGATGTGGCTATGCTACTGACCCTGCCTATGCAGGAAAACTCATCAAACTGATAGAGGACTACAACCTGATGCAGTATGTAACTACCGAAGAGCAACTGCCTGAAACCGATAAAACAAAAGCCACCTCCAAACCTGTAACCACCGGCAAACAGAGCAAATCTCATAAACCCATCAAGCCACATGGCACAGCGGTCAATGATACAACCACTGTACCGGCTTCCACCAAAGGAAAAACCTCTGCTGCATCTATGGGAACGGTTGACTTGTTCACGGAGCATACTGTCCTGCGCAACAATACTTGCAAGTATGTAGTGGCACGCGAGGGCGATACTTTCCAAAGTATTGCAGCCGAGTTCAACATCCGTCTGTCGGCAATCTATCGCTACAACGATATTCACAACACCGGTTATGTTTTGCAAAAGGGCGATAAAGTATATCTGCAAATGAAACGCAGAAAGGCAGCAAAACCCTACGCTGTTTACCGCGTACGCAAAAACGAGAATATCTGGCAAATAGCACAAGACAAGGCTATTCAAGTCAAATATATCTACAGGCTGAATGGTATAGCGGAAGGACAAGATGTATCCATTAACCAAGAACTGCGTTTACGATGAGACGTACAAACACAGAGAGTATAGGTGCGGTCATCACACAACTGCTGCGTGAACAAGGATTGGAAAAGCCTTTACTTGAACACAAAGTACTACAGGCGTGGCCTCGACTATTAGGGGAAGCAGTAGCCCGCTACACAGGAAAAATGGAAGTGAAAAACGGAGTACTTTATGTACATATACAATCCGCCCCTTTGCGTAGCGAACTGTTTTTATGCCGTCAAAAACTCGTGGAGAAACTAAACGCAGAAGTTGGGGCGGAAATCATAACAGATATTCGCTTGCTCTAATCAATAATGCTCTATCCTGCCGACTTTGAAAATAAGATAAACTTCACGGCTATCCGCGACTATCTATGGCACCACTGCACTTTTACCATAGGGAAAGAACAAGTGGATGCACTCACTTTTCAAACACAACCACAACACATTCAGCGTCTCATCTTCGAAACATGGGAAATGCTATGTGCTTTGAACGACCAATCTCTCAACTTCCCGCGATGTGAGATGCACGACGTTCGGGAGTGCCTTTCCCGTATCCGTATCGAAGGACTATTCTTGGAAGAACAAGACTTGTTCCATTTGCGCAAGTCACTGGAAACATTGCGGCTGCTCACATCATTCTTTCTCGCTCTACCCCAAGACCGGTTTCCAGCATTGCGTGCATTTTACGCTCGCGAAGAATTGTGCGATGTATCATCTGTCTGCCATATAATTGATACTATCTTGGATAAATATGGACAACTCAAAGATACAGCCTCGCAGGAACTGTCCCGTATTCGTACCGACTTGCATAAAGCACAAGCCTCCGTCGGTCGCACCCTGACATCTATATTGCATCAGGCTCAGAAAGACGGAATGATAGAAAAGGATGTAACTCCCACACTTCGTGAAGGAAGGTTGGTCATTCCAGTCTCACCTGTGTATAAACGCAAGTTGGGAGGTATCGTACACGACGAATCTGCAACGGGAAAAACAGTCTATATCGAACCGCAACAAGTAGTGGAGGCAAACAACCGTATTCGGGAATTAGAGGGCGATGAACGCCGCGAGCGTATTCGAATACTCATTCAATGTAGCGACCAACTGCGTCCTATGTTGCCTGCACTGTTGGCATCCCAATTGTTCTTGGGGAAAGTTGATTTCTTGATCGCCAAAGCAACATTAGGCAAAGAACTCAACGCCATCGCACCGCAATTGGTTGCAGAACCTGTCCTCGATTGGAGAGACGCCTTTCATCCTGTCTTGCTACTCAATTACCGCTCGCAAGGTAAAGAGGTAGTACCACTGTCAATACGGCTTGATAAAGAGAATAGGATAATTGTTATCTCAGGTCCTAATGCTGGGGGTAAATCAGTATGCTTGAAAACAGTAGCATTGTTGCAATATATGTTACAGTGTGGTCTGTTGGTGCCTATTCGGGAAGATAGTGTAATGGGATGTTTCCTGCATATATTCATCGATATAGGAGATGAGCAATCCATAGAAGACGACTTGTCAACCTATTCCTCCCACCTGCGCAATATGAAGTATTTTCTACGCAATAGCAATAGTCAAACGCTGTTGCTTATTGACGAGTTCGGAGGAGGTACCGAACCCAATATAGGCGGTGCTATTGCAGAAGCGGTCTTGGAGCGTCTCTGCGACTCAAAAGCAATAGGGGTAATTACTACACATTTCGATAATCTCAAGCATAAAGCAGAATACACCGACGGGATTATCAACGGAGCAATGTTATACGACCGCAAACAAATGCGCCCATTATTCCAATTGTCAATCGGACAACCGGGCAGTTCATTTGCTGTGGAAATCGCTCATCAGATAGGACTGCCAGATACAATCATCAATCGGGCAAAAGAATTAGTAGGAGAGGAACATATCGATTACGAGAAACACCTGCAAGACATAGCCCGTGATAAACGCTATTGGGAACATAAACGGCAAGAAATACGCCAGCAACAGAAACATTTGGAGCAGCGCATTGCAGCCTACGACGATGCCATGTCTTCCATAAAACAAAAGCGGATAGAAGTACTGAAACAAGCACAAGAAGAGGCATCTGAACTACTTAAACAAACAAATGCAAAAATAGAAAATACAATCCGACAAATACGCCAAGCCGATGCAGAACGTATGCGTACTAAGGAAATTCGCAGTGAACTGTCTGCCTTTCAGAAGCGAGTAGAGTCTCTTCCTATAGAGAAAAAGAACGGAAAACCGAAAGAGGAACATCGTACCAAAAAGCAAATAGCATCCATCAACAATCCTGAAATAACGCTTGCTTGTCGTGTCCGTATCAAAGGACAGACTATGGTGGGTGAGGTGGTGAAACTGAAGGGCAAATACGCACAAGTAGCGTTCGGAGATATGTCCTCGCAGGTATTGCTGTCGCAGTTAGAATGGGTATCGGCTCGACAAGCAAAGAAAATACAACAACAACGCCAAAAAACAAACATAAGCGACTCTCTACGCAAAAAGAAACTGCAGTTCAATAGTCAATTAGACTTACGTGGAGAACGAACCGACGAGGCTTTAGCATTACTAATGAACTACATGGACGATGCACTAATGGTAGGAATAGAAGAGGTCAGAATACTACATGGAACGGGCACAGGTGCGTTGCGCGTGGTAGTGAGAAATTATCTAAAATCGTTGTCTGGTATTATGGCGTTCCACGATGCTCATCCCGATGAAGGAGGAGCCGGCATCACCGTAGTAGAAATATAGAATAAACGATAATCTTGCCAATGAGCCATCTTTGTTATAAATTATGTATCTTTGCAACATATTTAATGGAAAGGTAACAGACTATGATCGGCATTTTTGATAGCGGCTACGGAGGATTAACCGTATTCTCAGAGATAAGAAAACAACTTCCACAATACGATTACCTGTATCTCGGAGATAATGCACGCGCACCCTATGGAACTCGCTCCTTTGAAGTAGTCTATCACTATACTTGGCAAGCCGTCGAATATCTTTTCGAGCATGGATGCAACCTCGTAATCTTAGCCTGCAATACCGCATCTGCTAAAGCCCTTCGACAGATACAGCAATGCAATCTACCACAAGTCTGGAAAAAAGATAAAGATACCAATAGACGAGTATTAGGGGTTATCCGACCTACGGTGGAACAAATAGGTAATTACACACATACAGGGCATATCGGACTCTTTGCCACAGTAGGTACAGTAGCCAGTAATTCATATCCCATCGAACTACATCATCTTTATCCTGATCTATATGTCACCCAACAAGCCTGCCCCTTGTGGGTTCCTATAATCGAAGCAAACGAGCATCTCAATAATGGGGCAGACTGGTTTGTACAGAAATATACACGACAACTCCTCCAAGCAGACCCCCTCATTGATACAATCATCCTTGCTTGTACACACTACCCATTGCTTATGGATAAAATCAGACGATGCGTAGGAGATTCTATCAATCTCATCTCACAAGGAACTATTGTAGCCTCTTCGCTGCAAGACTATCTAAAACGGCACCTTGAGATAGAGCAATCGTGTAGCAAGGGCAGTACACAACACTACCTGACCACAGAGTCTGCAGATAAATTTATGGCTTCAGCAGGCATATTTCTTAGTGAACCCATCCAAGCAAAACACATTGAACTGGAGAAATAATAACTCCGATAGTTAATAACATTACACTTTAATGAAAATATTCCTTGAAGTGTTTTTCAAACAACCGGATAGTATCTTCCGCGCTTGCATAACTCTCACCACCGGCAGCGTTCTTATGTCCTCCACCATTAAAGAATAGATTGGCAAACTCATTAACAGGGCGGTTTCCTTGACTTCGAAACGAAATTTTTATCTTATCTTTATCTTCTCGCATAAACACAGAGTAATAGATATCTTCTATTTGCAACGGAAGATTAACTAAACCTTCAGCATCTCCTGCTTGAAAATTAAAGCGGTAGAGTTCACGCCGCGTCAATGCGATAAGAGCAGTGTGCTGTTCTGGGAATATTCTCATCTTACGATACAAACAATAACCCATCAATCGCATTCTACTCTCAGAATAAGTATTAAAGACTTTATTATAAATAGCATCCTTATCTACTCCTAATTTTACTAACTCATAGACAATAGCATAATTATCGGCTTGATTGGAGTTAAACGAAAAGTTTCCCGTATCAGTCATCATACCGGTGTATATACATTCTGCAGTTGACAGATTCATAAGTCGGAAATTACCGCTGCGACAGATAAGACGAAATACTAACTCACTCGTAGAGGCTATGTCTGGATAAGATATATTTACATCAGCAAAAGGCTGTGGAAATAAGTGGTGATCAATAAGTAACTTCTTAGCACTTGCATTGGCTACTTGTTCTTCCATTACACCAATACGCTTCAAATCATTAAAATCAAGGCAAATAATTAAATCTGCTTCTTGTAAGATAGTATTACACTCGGCTGTATTCTCGTCATAACATAGTACATCTTTTGCTCCTGGCATCCACTCAAGAAAAGAGGGAAAACGATTAGGAACAATAACTGCTGTCAAACTCTTGCCTAAACACTCCAAATAATGCTGCATACCCAAACTACTTCCAAGCGCATCTCCATCAGGTGATATATGGGTAACAATGGCAACGGAACCTGCCTTTTCTATTAGAGCATTCGCATTATGTATCTCTTGTTTAGTTAGTTTCTCGGTAATCATAAGAATATTCAATAACGATGTTTAATATACTTTATGCACTGCAAAGATATACAAATTTTCTGAACATACTATTGGAAACAAGGAGTATTTTCTTTATCTTTGCATTTTTTAAGGGGTGTGATTTATATGTTATACACTCCATATCGGTGAGTTTTATAGTTAAATAGGGTATTTATCGAATACCTATCAAGAATATACCAATATGAAGAAACTACTCCTTATCGATGCTTATGCCATAATCTATCGGGCATACTACGCATTCATCCGTACACCACGTTTAACAAGCAAAGGTGAAAATACCTCTGCTATATTTGGTTTTCTTCTTACTTTAGACGACTTGTTAAAACGCTTACAACCTGATGCCATAGGAGTCGCATTTGACCCGCACGGAAAGACATTTCGCCATGAAGTATTCGAACAATATAAGGCGCAGCGAGAGGAAACTCCGGAGGATATACGCAAAGCAGTTCCTGTAATAAAAGAAATCCTACAAGCAATGAATATCACTATTCTCGAAGTGAATGGATTCGAGGCAGATGATGTAATAGGAACCTTATCACAACAAGCGGAAAAAGATAATTATCAGGTCTATATGGCTACACCCGATAAAGACTATGGGCAGTTAGTAACGGATAACATCTTTATGTATCGACCTCGACATAGCGGAGGATTCGAACAGATGGGAATAAAAGAGGTTTGCGAGAAATATGGTATCAACTCTACTCATCAGGTGGTTGACTTATTAGCATTGATGGGTGATACTTCCGATAATATACCGGGCTGTCGTGGAGTAGGGGAGAAAACAGCAGTAGCGTTATTAAAACAATTCGGCTCGGTAGATAATCTTTTACAACATACCGAAGACCTGAAAGGCGCATTACGGCAGAAGATAGAACAACAAATAGATAATATTCGCTTCTCTTATTTCTTAGCAACGATTCGTACTGATGCTCCCATCTCTCTAAAAGAAAAAGATTTGCAACGCAAAGAGGTCAATATGCAAGCCCTAACGGCTATCTATACAAGATTAGAGTTCCGCTCATTGTTGAAGAAATATCAACAACCAGCACCTACACTCAAACAGGCAGTTGTTCTCGATTTATTCTCCGAACTTAATGAGCCTTCACGACAGAATGTAAAAATAGCAAGAGAAAATACAGTCAATAAGGCACAACAACAAGAACTTGACTTGTTTGCAGATAATACAATAATCCCCTCACCATTCTCTATCTCTTTACAAAAAGGCTCTCCAAAATGGTTAAATCCACTGGCAATAGCCATAGCTGTTGAACAGGATACAATATACATCACGAAGGGGGATAATGTGGTATATCATACCGAATTAAATGAAACAATCTGCCGTTGGATAGAGGATGAGAAAATAACGAAGATAAGTTCCAATATCAAACAAGATATAAAAAACTTAAATAACAAAGGAATAGTGCTTCGAGGAAATAACTTCGATGTTACTATTGCGCATTATCTCTTACAACCAGAGAACAATCACGATTTACCTTACATTTCGGAGATATATTTGCAGCATACGATTATCGACGCTCCTCAAGAACGAGTATTAGCGACATGGCAATTAATGCCTATTTTGTTGAATGAATTACAGAAAGCAAACGCAGAGAAACTCTATCGTGAGATAGAAATGCCTCTTGCTCCCGTATTAGCCGATATGGAGCAAGCAGGAGTACGCTTCGATACAACTGTGTTAACAGAAGCCTCCGTGCGACTCAATAAGCAAATGCAACAGATAGAAGAGAAGATACGAATGACTGCGGGAGATACTTTCAATATCAATTCACCCAAACAAGTGGGAGAGTTGTTGTTCAAACACTTGAAGTTAGACGATAAGGCAAAGAAAACAAAAAGTGGACAATATATTACCTCAGAGGATATATTGCTCAGTATTGCTCATAAACATCCCATCGTAGGTGAGATACTCGACTATCGTGCCATTCGCAAACTCCTTAGCACATACATAGATGTATTGCCCACACTTGTAAACCCGGTAACAGGTAAAGTACATACTACCTATAACCAAACAGTAACAGCAACAGGGCGTCTCTCCTCTGCCAACCCTAATTTACAGAATCTACCTATTCGAAGTGAGCGTGGAAGAGAAATTCGACGTGCCGTAATAGCCGATGAAGGATGCCTATTCCTATCTGCTGACTATTCGCAGATAGAGTTGAGACTGATGGCACATTTTAGTGGCGATGTCCATCTTATGGAAGCCTTTCGAGCAGGGCAAGATATTCATGCTGCCACAGCGGCCAAGATTTTCCATATACCACTATCGGAAGTCACGCAAGATATGAGGCGTAAAGCAAAAACAGCAAATTTTGGAATCATCTATGGTATCTCTGCCTTTGGATTGGCAGAACAATTGCAATCATCTCGGGCAGAAGCCAAAATACTCATTGATGGTTATTTTGAAGCATTCCCGGGTGTGATAGCATTTATAGAACGAGCCAAAGAAAAAGCCAAAGAAAGAGGGTATGCTGAAACTCTCTTTGGAAGAAAACGCTTCTTGCCAGACATTCATTCTCAAAATGCAACAGTGCGTAGTTTCGCAGAACGCAACGCAGTCAATGCACCTATACAAGGAACGGCTGCAGATATTATTAAAGTGGCAATGATTCGTATTCATCAACGAATAAAACAAGAACATCTACAAGCCAAGATGATAATGCAAGTCCATGATGAACTCAATTTTAATGTCCCAATTCAAGAAATAGAACAAGTGAAACAGATAGTCTTGCAAGAAATGCAACAAGCCGTACAACTACGAGTACCACTTGTTGCAGATTGTGGAATTGGAAATAATTGGTTGGAGGCTCATTGATAAGGTTAAGATGAAAACAAAGAAATATAATACCAGTTCTTTATCTCTAACAAGAGCATTGTTAGTCGGGGTTATTACACCCCTGCAATCAGAAGAACGTACCAAAGAATATCTTGATGAGTTAACCTTTCTTGCAGACACCGACAATATCTTTCCTGTGCGCAGATTCGTACAGCGTATCGAACAACCCGACTCTAATTGTTATGTTGGTCCAGGCAAATTAGAGGAGATACACACTTATATCCAAGAGCGCAAGGATACGGAAGAGGCAATTGATACGGTTATATTCGATGATGAGTTATCGCCTCGACAAATACGAAACATAGAGAAAATATTGGCAGTGCGTATAATGGATCGCACGATTCTCATCTTAGAGATATTCCGTTTAAGGGCTCAGACTTCTTATGCAAAAACGCAGGTTGAGATGGCGCATCTGCAATATATGTTACCTCGCCTTACTCGTATGTGGAGCCACTTGGATCGTCAGAGAGGAGGAGGCACTACCTCGCGTGGTATGGGTGAAACGCAAATAGAGGCAGATAAGCGTATCATCAAGAACCGAATTGCCTTGCTCCGCGAAGACCTCAAAAAAATTGATAAGCAGATGTACACTCAGAGGCAAAATCGGGGGAAAATGGTGCGTGTCGCATTGGTGGGATATACCAATGTGGGGAAATCCACCCTAATGAACCTTCTATCGAAGTCTGATGTATTTGCTGAGAATAAACTCTTTGCCACCTTAGACACTACTGTACGAAAGGTAACAATCGATAATCTTCCATTCCTGCTTTCCGATACGGTAGGCTTCATTCGTAAACTGCCTCACAACCTAATAGAGTCTTTTAAGTCCACGCTTGATGAAGTAAGAGAAGCCGACTTGCTAATCCATGTAGTGGACATCTCTCACCCTAATTTCGAAGAGCAGTATAATGTGGTGGAACAAACAATCTGTGAGATAACTCAAGATAGTAAGAGTAATGCTCCAATAGGTCATCAAAAGCAACATATCATACCTGAAATAGTCGTCTTTAACAAGATAGATGCTTTTCAATATACGCCAAAAGAGGAGGATGACCTAACACCAATTATGCGTGAGAACATATCATTAGAGCAACTTAAACAGACATGGATGAGTAAGATGAGCGACGATTGTATCTTTATTTCTGCAAAAAAGAAGGATAATATTGAGGCATTGAAGCAACTGATGTATGAGCGTATCAAAGCAATACATATTGAACGCTATCCTTACAATGATTTTCTTTTCCAGAAATATGAATAATTTACACATATCACTTGTACGACTCGTAAAAGTGTAATACTTTTGCAACGATATAACCAAGAATGTAATACTTAAAAATAATAGTTATGACTCAAGAATTAGAACAAGTTATTCAAAAGGCAGAAGCCTGGTTGAAGGGCAATTATGATGAAGAGACAAAGTCTCAAGTGCGTACAATGCTTGAAGCCGACGACAAAACGGAATTGGTAGAGAGTTTCTATAAGGACTTGGAGTTTGGAACAGGTGGCTTGCGAGGTATAATGGGTGCAGGATCTAATCGTATGAATATATATACAGTAGGTGCTGCTACGCAAGGTTTGGCTAATTACATCAACCAACACTTTGCAGGACACAATCCTGCTGTCGTTGTTGGACACGACTGCCGTAATAATAGTCGCAAGTTTGCAGAGATCGCAGCCGACATATTTTCTGCCAATGGAATCAAAGCATACTTGTTCGAGAGCCTACGCCCAACACCTGAAATCTCTTTTGCGATACGCAAACTTGGTTGCCAGAGTGGTGTAATTGTTACGGCAAGTCACAATCCGAAAGAATATAATGGATACAAAGTATATTGGGAGGATGGAGCACAGATTATTGCTCCACACGATACTGGCATTATCAACGAAGTGAACAAAGTGGCGGTGGACGATATCCGTTTTAAGGGTAATCCTGCTCTTATCCAGATTATTGGAAAGGAAATGGATCGCCAGTTCATGGATGCTATCAAGACATTAAGTCTCTCGCCGGAAGCAGTGGCTAAACACAAAGATATGAAAATTGTGTACACGCCCTGCCATGGTACTGGGGTGATGATTATCCCGCAACTGATGAAAGAATTAGGTTTCGAGAACTTTACCACCGTAGAAGAACAATGCGTTGTAGATGGCAATTTCCCAACAGTTAAGAGTCCTAATCCGGAAGAGCCTGCCACTCTTTCCATGGCGATAGAAAAAGCAAAGCGTATCAATGCCGATATGGTTTGTGCCAGTGATCCCGATGCCGACCGCTTGGGTATTGCTGTCAAGAACGATAAAGAAGAGTGGGTGCTTATCAATGGCAACCAAACTTGCATTATGTTTACATACTATATCTTGCGTCGTCGGCACGAACTTGGACTACAAAAGCCTACCGATTTCGTGGTTAAAACGATTGTGACAAGCGAAGTAATGAAGGCTGTTGCCGACAAGTATGGTGTGGAGATATTCGATTGTTATACTGGCTTTAAGTGGATTGCAAGTGTGGTACGCGAGCTGGAAGGCAAACGGAGGTATGTCGGAGGAGGTGAAGAGAGTTTTGGTTATATGGCAGAAGACTTCTGTCGGGACAAAGACTCTGTGTCGGCTATATTCCTAATGTCTGAAATGATGGCATGGGCAAAAGAACAAGGCAAGTCCCTTTACGAGTTACTGCAAGATATCTACATCGAAGTGGGGTATGGCAAAGAGAAAGGCATTTCTGTCGTTCGGCCGGGTAAAACTGGCGCAGAGGAGATACGCCAAATGATGATTGACTATCGAAACAATCCTCCTAAAGAGATAGCTGGTTCAGCAGTAGTGCGTATTAAAGACTACCAGACATTGGAGAACAAAGACTTGCTCACAGGCACTGTCTCCTCACTCGATTTCCCGACAACAAGCAATGTCTTGCAGTTCTTCACGGCTGATGGTACCAAAATATCTGTTCGCCCATCAGGTACCGAACCCAAGATAAAGTTCTATGTCGAAGTTCGTGGCGTGCTGAATAATCGTGCTGATTACGATGCTGTAGAGGCTGCAGCCCAACAGAAGATAGATGCTGTACGCACATCTTTAGGTATCTAAAGAACTGACTATATCCTGACAAAAAGGAGGCAATCCTATGGGATTGACCTCCTTTTTACATCTCTCTGACCATCCGTACAACGATTCTTTCCCTCCGACGGAACTATTTCTTTAGGATAATCTCCTTAAAGGCCTCCGACACTTTGCTGACAGGGACAATTTGAATAGAATATGCCGACGGTTGAACACGCTGTCCCTCTGGGATAATAATCTTTTGGAATCCGAGTTTCCGAGCCTCCGATATTCGTTGCTCTATGCGATTAACAGGTCGTATCTCCCCTGATAGTCCCACTTCTCCTGTAAAGCAAACATTAGGCTGAATGGCAATATCCATATTACTCGACAGAATCGCAGCCATAACGGCAAGGTCTATGGCAGGGTCATTCACGCGAATACCTCCCGCAATATTCAAAAAGACATCCTTCTGTGGAAGCCTGAACCCGACTCGCTTTTCCAGTACGGCAAGCAACATATTCAGCCTCCGCAAGTCAAAACCTGTACTGCTTCGTTGAGGCGTGCCGTATGCGGCAGAAGACACAAGTGCTTGCACCTCAATAAGAAATGGTCTGACCCCTTCTATGGCGGAGGCAATAGCAACACCCGATAACCCATCGTGGTTCTGTGAAAGGAGCAACTCACTCGGATTAACAACCTCTCTAAGTCCGTCTTGCCGCATTTCGAATATCCCTAACTCGCTGGTACTGCCAAATCGGTTCTTCTGCGCCCGAAGGATGCGATACATATAGTGCTGGTCTCCTTCAAACTGCAACACAGTATCAACAATATGTTCAAGTACCTTGGGACCTGCCAACGATCCCTCTTTGTTGATATGCCCCACAATAATGAAAGGAATATTCTGTTCCTTGGCAAACTTTAGAATACGCGAAGCACATTCCCTCACTTGTCCTATGCTCCCGTAAGTACTTTCGAGTGAATCAGTGCCAATCGTCTGAATAGAGTCTATCACAACTATTTCGGGTTCCAATTGCTTCACATGCTCAAGTATTCGCTCTAACGATGTCTCGCTCACGATATATAGGTTCTCCGGGTCACCGCTTAGCCTCCCTGCTCGTAGTTTCAGTTGTCTGATACTCTCCTCTCCCGAAGCGTAAAAGGTCTTAGCCTCCTTCATCTGCATAAGCACTTGTAGTGCAAGAGTGGACTTGCCTATTCCCGGTTCCCCGCCAAGCAATACCAAACTTCCTGGCACCAAGCCTCCTCCAAGCACCCTGTTAAGTTCCGTGTTATGAAGATCAATACGCATGTCTTCTGTGGTCTCCACTTCCTGAAGACGCTGAGGAGAAACCGATAACCCTACTTCCCGCATTCGGACCGCAGGACTCTTCTCTGTCACTTCCTCCACATAACTTCCCCATGTCCCGCATTGTGGGCAGCGTCCCAACAACTTCGGCGCAGTGGCTCCGCATTCTTGGCATACATATTTCGTTTGCAGTTTCATCGTATGTGCTGCTTTTATAGTTCGTAAGTGCGTAGTTCTTCGGCTGCAATGGTATTCGGAAATATGCCTTGTGCCTCAGCCAGCAGAGGAGCGATGTCTTCGTATCGAGCAGAGTAATGACCAATCATGAGTTGCTTGACATTAGCCAATTTGGCAATGGTCGCAGCCTGTTGCGCAGTAGAATGTTGCGTCTGTTTGGCTCTATCCATCATATCACTCAAGTATGTCGCTTCGTGAAACAGACAATCAACTCCACTGATGATAGGAACAATCTTCTCTGTATAAGCCGTGTCCGAACAGTAGGCATAACGATAAGGAGCCGTCGGAGGCACGGTAAGACACCCATTGGGAATAACTTGACCGTCATCTGTAGTGAAATCTGCTCCTTGCTTGATAGCCGGTATAGCCGACAAGGGGATCCCGTAGCGTTCAATCATCTCCCCCCGTATATGTTGCTCGCGTTGCTTCTCGGCGAACAGAAACCCGCACGACGGAACACCATGCTTCAGCGGTATAGTGGATACCGTAAGCGAACGGTCTTCGTATATCACCTCGTTCTTGCGAGGATGAATGTCATGAATAAACACCGAGTACGACAGACCATCGCAGAAATAATCAAGCAACGGACGAAGTAGTTTCTCCAAATCTGGCTGGGCGTAAATATGCAGGTCGCGTGTCCGTCCCATCATCCCAAGCGACGACAACAGGCCAATTAGCCCGAAGCAATGGTCGCCATGCAAGTGCGAGATAAAAATGTTATCAAGCCGCGAAATAGGTATAGAGTTTCTGCGAAGAGTGAGTTGTACCCCTTCTCCGCAGTCAATAAGAAACTGCTTCTGTCCTATCTCCAACAACTGCCCGCTTGGCGAGTGCTTGCGAGTAGGCATCGCAGAACCACAACCTATTATAGTGAGTCTTTTGTCACTCATTTCGAGTGGTGGTGAATGTAAAGTCGTGTGATTACATTTTTCGTCTCTTGAGGAAAAGCACTCTGCATCAGCCAACCGTAATAGCCAGAATCATGCTGCAACACTTCCCTTACAGGCTGCCCCTTATACTTCCCAAAGCCGAATACCTCCTCTCCCTTGTCATTGTAGAGAATACGACCAGCATAGTCTGCCGACTTGCGCTGAGTAGTGTACTCCTCCAGTTCTTCTATCGTGTTCGGAAGGTTAGGGTACCGCTCTAACTGCGCCATAAATACTTCTGCAGTCGCCCGTGTATCGGCGTTTGCTGAATGAGCATCTTTCAGATCTTTACCGCAATAAAACTGATAGGCTGCCGTAAGGTTTCGCGGCTCGTTCTTTTGGAAGATAACAAACGCATCAATACGATGATGCTTGCGCAAATCAAAATCTGTGATTCCCGCACGCAACAATTCCTCTGCAAGCATAGGTACATCGAAATGATTGCTGTTATAACCCGCCAAATCACTGTCTTTCAGCACTCCCACTATCTCCATCGCAACTTGCTTGAAAGTGGGACAATCTTTCACATCCTCGTCCGTTATCCCATGAACAAGCGTGCTTTCAGGAGGGATAGGCCGTCCTGGATTGATGCGGTAAGTTCTGCTCTCACTACTTTCATTCGGGTGAAGTTTGTAGTAGGAGAGTTCTACTATCCTGTCATTGACTAAATCCAACCCTGTGGTCTCCAAGTCAAAGAAGACCAATGGCCTTGTTAGTTTTATCTTCATATCAATCGTTGAGCAACATAGGCATGAGCAACATCAACAGGTCCTCGTTCTCTTCGTTTTGCAAAGGAAGGAACAAACCTGCCCTGCTCGGGTCGGAGAGTTCTAACACTACCTCGTTAGCGTCGATATATTCCAGTATCTCCCGCAAGAACGGCGATTTGAAACCAATATACATCGGCGAGCCGGTATAGTTGCAGGTAATCGTCTCCTCTGCCGAAGTGGAAAAGTCTATGTCTTGTGACGAGATGTGCAGTTTGTCGCTCTCAATGGCTAATTTTATCAAACCCGTACCCTGATTGGAGAACAACGCAACGCGCTTAACGGCATTCAGGAAAGAAATACGGTCAACAATCAGTTTATTGCTGTTGTTCTGTGGAATAACGGCATTGTAATTCGGGAACCGACCCTCAATCAAACGGCATACGAGTGTCGTACCTGCGAATACAAAACGAACATTCTTCTCTGTAATGGCAACCTGCACTTCATTCTCCTCCTTCGTAAGCAGACTGCGCAATAAAAGGGCAGGCTTCTTCGGAAGTATGAAACTACAAGGACTATCCACCTGCATATAGGTGTTGATATAGCGGACCAAACGGTGAGCATCCGTCGCTACTATCGTTGCCTTCTCAGGAGTAAGATCAAACAATACACCATTCATCACTGGCCGTAATTCGTCGTCACCCGTGCAGAACACCGTCTTGTTGATGGCGGACAGAAGAATAGCAGCGGAAGCCGTGAAGTGCTGGGCATTTTCCTCAATGCTCGGCATCTCCGGATAATCATTTCCATTGACACCTACAAAGTTGTAGTTACCATTGTCACTGAATATGTTCAACTCAAAGTTCTTGTCATTAATGTCAAAGGTCAACGACTGGTCAGGCAGTTCTTTGAGCGTATCAAGGAGCAACTTGGCACCGAAACCAACCTTACCTTCACCCTCTTCTTTCTCTACCTCTATCGTCGTACGAAGTGTGGTCTCACTATCGGAGGCGGTCAAAGTGAGTTGATTACCATTGAGTTCAAACAATACAGATTCAAGGATTGTAAGACTACTCTTGGCAGGAACGACTTTCGTCAATGCTTGCATAGATCCAAGCAACTTGTTACTTGATACTGAAAATTTCATATCTGCGTATTTATTAGGTTTATATTCATTTTTACAAGGGTTCTCCCTTCAAAGGGACTTTCCCTCAGTCTGCAAATATACGACATTTATTTTGATATACCAAGAGTTCAGGCAATATTTGTCTTTTTTGCAAAAACAAACCTGCACAACACCTTGTATGCACCTTCCTGTCCCCTCGCAAAACCTTTGCAAAAAACTCCCCTCCGCCAACCCAAGTAAATACTGCCAATTCCAAAGGATTTATATAGGATCTATATAGGATGAATATAGGACGAATATAGGATGAATATACCAAGGTGTGACGACTTATATACAAAAGTGTGACGAAATAAGGTATTCAATCCATTCTTTTCTATTCATGAATAGTCTCATTTTGATGACTTTATACTTGTTCCTTGCTGCATTTATCCTCACCGTAAAACCACACCGTCCTATGGCTCTCAACCCTCAACAACTCTCAACATAAACCACACTGGGGACGCGGGCGCCTCGCCTGCGGACAAACCACCAGGCTTTCCCATCGTTCAGGCAAAAGAAATGAAGAACACCGTCCTATGGCTCTCATCCCCTCCTCCAAACCCCTATATCCCCTAAACCGTCTATTTCCCCTACATCCCCCACCACACCTCCCACCTCCTCCAAACCGCACACTCTCCCCAATCTACTTGACTACTCAAGAAAATAGTTGTATCTTTGCTGCCCGAATACAACTAAAACCATCGCAGGCAGAACCTGTTTCTAAACCAATAGATAAGAAATACAAACCTATGACGAAAGGTAAAAAAAAGACCATCCTCGCGCTGATACTGATACTCCTCTTGTCGGGCATCGCACTCACAATACAGCAGTATTACCGCCTCAAAATATCAAACATACAAAGCCGTGACGCAGAGGAACATCTGCTCTATGTCTATCCTAATGCAACCCTGGATAGCGTATTGCAAGTACTGTCAGAAAACTACCAAATCGCCTCTGTCAAAACTCTGCACTTCCATGCTCGTCTGATGCACTTCCAACACCCCAGACAAGGATGCTACAAACTGCCGGCACGAGAAGGCGACTATACTTTCTTGAAACGACTAAGAGGAGGAGAACAAACACCAATCGAATTGTCATTCAACAATATAAGAACAAGAGAACAATTAGCACACCGCCTCTCGGAACAACTGATGCTCGACTCTCTCAGCATCATCACACGGTTAGAGAACGACTCTTTCATGAGCCAGTATGGATTAAACAAAGAAACAGCGGTCTCTATGTTCCTACCAAACACTTATGAAGTCTTCTGGACTATATCGCCCGACCAACTATTTACCCGTATGCACACAGAATACGAGCATTTTTGGACTTCCGACCGACTACACGCTGCCGAAAAACTTGGCTTGTCCCCTGTTCAAGTAAGCATCATCGCATCAATAATCGAAGAAGAAACCAACAACAAAGCAGAATACCCCGTCATTGCAGGGTTATATCTCAATCGTATCCGCTTGGGAATGCCTTTGCAGGCTTGTCCCACCATCAAGTTTGCCTTACAGGACTTTACACTCAGACGCATTCTGTATCAACACCTCGAATACGACTCACCCTACAATACCTACAAACACAAAGGACTCCCGCCAGGACCTATTCGCATACCTCGGGCAACCACATTGGATGCTGTGCTGCATGCTACACAACACAACTACCTGTATATGTGCGCCAGTACAGCATTCGACGGTACACATCATTTCTCCGGCAACTATGCCGAACACGCACGATATGCACGAGCCTATCAAGCCATTCTCAACCAACGGGGGATAGGCCGTAAATAGTTAATCGCAAAGAGAAAATAAGTCGTCCCTCGGATTGACAAGCATAACAGGGACCTGACTCCTTTGAAGTACCTTGCGCTCAGGAGGACCGAACAATATATCATCAAGCCCGTAATCTCTCGAAGCCGTCAGAATAACCAAGTCTGCCCGTAGTTCTCGCAATCGGTCACAACTCTCTGCAGTAACATGAAACGAGTCGGTCTTGGCAGGCAATACTTGGTACGGCAATGCAAATTTATCCAACAAGGCTCCTATCTTCTGTGTGTTATGCAGGGCTCTCGAACCGTAGTCTTTGGCTTGAAGCAAGGTCGTAGATGCTGCGGTCATCCGGGCAAGATGCGAGCATATTTGCCCCTTATATACTTCTTCCTCCAACATGGATACGGGCATAAGTATACGATGAATCGACAGCATAGGGTGCTGTATATCGGTAAGAAACAAATAGGGTATGCGAAGCGTACGGCATTCGTTCAAAAAGCGTTGCAAGGTCTTTCTTCTGCTGTCACACGAAATACAGAGAATATCTACAGCATGCTCCGAGATATAATCATCATAACTGCCTTCCATACTGCTGACGGCAAGCACTTCCTTACCAAGTACATGAGCAAGATATTCTGCGTACTTCGTGCGTACATCGCTCTTACCGTCGTCGTTCAAAAATAGTAGGTTCATCGTAGTTGCTCACTAAAAATCAATTCGCTGTCAATATCCTTATAGGTCGATGGGTGACAGATAAGGATTAGGTCGTGCAATATATACTCAGGGTGTACAATACCCATCTCCCAAAAATCGTTCCCCCCTGAAGGAGTAGTACGCTTATAGAAGTTGAACACCCGACCTGTCTGGTACGCACGAAACAGCGTATGCTTAGAATCAATCTGTGCCAGTTCCTCAAGCGTTCTTGCATTACTGCCTATCCATACATCCGCCTTCTGAAAATGCAGTAACACTTCTTCTTCCGATAAAGGAAGACTCTTGTTCTCTGCTTTGTCCTTAAAGTAATAATCAGCACCTGCATCTGCAAAGAGCCTCCCCATATAGGTGCTTCCCGTAGGCATATACCATGTACCGCGAAAGTTACTGCCTGTAAGAATGTTCACCTCTGTATGCAATTCATCTTTCGCATAGCGTGTAAGTCTGTTGTATTCTTCTTCCACCTTCGAAAACAAACTGTCCGACAAAGCCTCCTTGCCGAATAGAATCCCGAAGAACCGAACCCACTCCGCTCTCGCAAGAGGGTTCTGTTCAGTCCACTCGTTTATATAAACAGGCACGATTCGATGATTCAGAAGCATCGATTCCAACTTGTTCTGGTCTTGGTACGCCGTAAGAAAAATAACTTCAGGATTTACCAACATTATGCGTTCCATCTGAGGTTGCATAGCGTCGCCTATATCAATCAGGTTCGAGTCAGGCATAGCGGTATATACCAATTGCAGACTGGCAACTCCCTTAATCGCAGACAAACTATTGATCGCAGAAAGAAATCCGATATGAGTGCACGAGGTTGTAGCAACCGACTGCAAAGGAATATGCAGGCGTATTCCATCCGCAGGCGTAACAACATCGGTATCTCGAATAAGGTAGAACCGTTGCATTACGCTACTGTCTTGTCGGGGGCTATATACAACAGCCTCTGTATATCCATCCCTCTCACAAAGAGAAAAGCCTGTGGCATATTGGTTGCTCGTAGTATGCAACTGCTTCCCTGCTGTGGATGTGCAACTTGCAATGCAAGTAGCACCTGCAAAAAATAAAACAATTCTCAACGATGTTCTCATACAAGAGATAAGTTGATACTTTCTATATACTTCAACACTTCATCACACCCCGTATTTTTCTCGGAGGAGGTAACAAAATAAGGCGGTAGTTCTTCCCATGTATGCAGTAGTTGCTGCTTATATACTTCGATATTCTGCTGTAATTGACTCCTCGATAGTTTGTCTGCTTTAGTAAAGACAATCGCAAAAGGTATATTGTTTTCCCCAAGCCACTGCATAAAATCTGTATCAATCGCTTGAGGCTCGTGCCGTACATCCACCAGCACAAAAAGAGAGATAAGTTGCTGACGAAGCAGGCAGTAGCGTTCAATCATCTTTCGTAAATTCTCCCTCTGACTTTTCCCTGCCCTCGCATAGCCATACCCCGGTAAATCTACAAGATACCATTGCTGGTTAATAAGAAAATGGTTGATTAAAATAGTCTTACCGGGTTTGGCAGAGGTCTTCGCAAGGTCTTTCTGCCTGCACAGACTGTTAATCAACGAAGATTTACCCACATTACTACGGCCGATAAATGCATATTCGGGAAATGATGAACGAGGACACTGCATAACATCAGGACTCGATATAACAAAAGTAGCAGATTGTATCATAGGCAATCATTTAATCTTTACCCCAAAAATCAAAGTAATGGTACCATTGTAAAGGGTATTTTCGTACCATATTCTCTATATGTTGGGCGTATTGTTGTATAATATCTCTCTCAAGTTCGTTGCGCGATAATTCTGGGTTGATATGTATCTCTTTCTGATAAACACGGTAGGTATTCCAATTCTCCTTCATCGCAAATACCACCAATGTAGGTAACTTCTCTGTCGCAGCAATGCGAAAAGGACCTTCTGGCAAAGATGCAGATTCGCCAAGTATAGTGCATTGTATGGAGCGTTGTTTCGGCATTCGTCTATCACCGGCCATACAAACTATCTCGCCCGCCTGAAGAGCATAGTTAATACTATAGATATGCGAGAAATCATCGGTAATGGGAATAATGTTGATATTATTAGGACAGAACATCCTGTAACGATTGTCCTTGACAGTTTCCGTCTCACCACTATAGGCAAGAATATGCATTCGTTTGGGAGAATTTATGAAGTACCCTGCCATTTCAAAGTTACCGATATGGGAAAACAAAACTGTCATCCCGCTTTCTCGTTCGGCATATTGTCCAAACAAGTTCTCCTTATCATCCAGCTCTATACGATATTTCTTTCCTGAATAGGCAGCAAACCTGTCAAGAATTACTTGTCCGAATTGGTAGTGGTTATGATAAACATTGAGCAGTGCTTTCAGGGGTCTTTGGTGTAGCCTTGTGTGAAATAAGTAGTATTGCGCCCGAAAGCCTTGTCGTCGAAAAATCATATAGAATACAACGACAATAGACATAATGGCATAGATAAAACGAACATCGATATATCGAAAAATGATAATCAATGCCTGCTGCATACCTCGTGTGCCATCCGTTCTACCTGACCAAGGTTGTGCTTTTATCGATGACCTGTGTTCAGACATTATGTTCTGCTATAAAGGTACACAGATTGTCCAGCGTCTTTATATCTTTCAATTCTTCTTGTGTCGGCTTAAATCCAAACTCCTCGTGTATAACAACAATCAAGTCTACCCAATCCAAACTGTCAAGTCCAATATCTTTTTGCAAGAGCGCATTGGGTTGAAGCAGTGCAGAATCTATTTCGAACTCTTCAGTTAGAACTCTGCATACTTGTTGCATTATATTGTTATATTCCATACTGTGTCGATGCGTGTGTTATGTTAGTTGTCTCAATCGTGTGTTCACTCGTGCAATATCCTCATAGAAAGGCGTGTCGTCAATGATTGTAGGCGTAAGTAAGCGTATCTCTTCATATACTTTACGGATAGACGGCGAAAGTCGTTGCACATTATCAAGGCAATCAGAGGCTTGCGCCAAAGCAATATAAAGAATACTTATCACTTGATAGGCATTATCAATTACTCGCTTGCATAGTTCCGCACTATTCGTACCCATACTGACAATATCCTGATTGTCATTGTTGTTAGGAATACTGTGTACATAGTTAGGCATTGACAGGGTCTGACACTCTGCTGTAGTACTGGTGGCAGTAAACTGACAGGCTTGCATACCATAGTTGAGTCCTAACACACCCTTATTGAGAAAAGGAGGAAGTATATTGTTGATGCGATCATGAAACAGATAATTAAGTTGTCTTTCCGCAAGCATAGCCATCCGTGTAACAACAATCTTTACTTTATCTTCCTCAAGCGAAATATAGTCACCATGAAAATTACCGCCGTGATAAACATTCTGTGTCGTCGGGTCGATAATCGGATTATCACTCGCACAGTTTAGTTCTTCCTCAATAATTTGTTTTGATTGTTGTAGCGTTTCATAGACTGGTCCTAATATCTGTGGCAAACAACGGAGCGAGTAATAGGCTTGAACCTTATGAGTGTTAGAAAAAGTCTTTTCCTCGCTATGACTACTATCGTAGAGATCATGTTCCCTGTTCTGTAAACATTGACTACCATTGGCAATGCGCCGCATTTCTGCTGCAATATACATCTGTCCGTTATGTCTTCTACATTCATTCAATGGAATAGATAGCATATCATCATAAGACTCTGCAATCTCATTAATCCATACACCCGCTATAATCGATAGATTAAGCAAATTCTCTGCATACAACTGGTTGATAGATGCAATACCTGTCATAACCGATGTACCATTAGTTACACTTAATCCTTCTCGTATATGAATACCAATAGGTTCAAGCTTCTCTTTCTTAAAAGCCTCTTTAGTGGGAATCCATTGTCCGTCATAATGCACCACACCTTCTCCTATCAGACAAAGGGCAATATGGGATAATTGTACTAAATCACCACTTGCACCTACACTACCATGCTCTGGTACTAAGGGTATGATATTCTTATTTATCATTTGTACTAACAAATCGACTACTTCTCGATGAATGCCCGATTTGCCCTGAATAAAACTACCAACGCGCGCTATCATAGCCGCACGAACATATACATCAGGCAACGGAGTGCCTGCTCCTGTACTATGGCTGCGTATGATATTATATTGTAATTCAGATAGGTGCTGGTCATCTATTCGCCATTGTGCCATAGGGCCAAAGCCTGTATTGATACCGTAGATAACTTTATTTGACGCAAAGTTACTTAAGAACGCATAAGAGTTGTCCACTCTTTGCATTTGCTCCTCAGTAAGATTGAGTCTATCGTTAGCAAAGAGAATACCTTTTAGAATATCAAGTGTTAGTTCCATTTAATAGTAGTGGTAAAAAGGAAAAACACCCTACCTAACAGGCAGGGTGATAGAGAATTCTATTTATTGAAGAAGATCCTTTATCTCCCCTTCCGACAGATTCCGCGCAATAATAGTACCTTCTGCGTCTATCAGTATAGTAGTCGGGATAAAGACCACACCGTATGCATCAGGAGCATTGTAAGGTTCTTCAGCGGTACTACGGATTTGTTTCCAGGTTAATTGTTCGCTTTCAACTGCTTGTTTCCATGCGTTTATGTCGTTATCACAACTAACTCCCAATATCTCCAATTTTCCTGTAGGTTGCTCTGCGTATATGGCTTTAAGTTTAGGTAATAGTTCTCGGCAAGGTCTGCACCATGAAGCCCAAAAGTCAACAAGTACATATTCGGTCTGTCCTATTAAGGAACTCAACGCAAAAGGCTCATTCTGTAGGTCTAAACCTATAATATCTTTGTATATACATCCTGTTGTGGTCTCTTGTCGTGCACAGAAAGCCTGATAGTATGCTTTTATTTCTTCGCCCTTTTTCATATCTTCCGACATGGCATCAAAGAGTTTATTTAATTCCTCATCATCAAATAGATAGAATGTCTCTAAAAAGATAGAATCACTATACTCTTCGCCCATATTATGCATAAGCATATCGTATGTATGTTCTTTCAATACGGCAACTAATGAGTCTTTCTCTGTATCAGAAACAGTATTACGAAGTTCTTTACTGATTTTGTTATTAAGGTCTTGATATTGTTGCTTAAGACTATTGTCTTTCTTGCAAGAAACCAATAGTGTGGAAATAACAACAAAAAGTAGTAGGTTCTTTTTCATATTCATTAAGTTATTCAGTAATATATCCGTTAGCAAAATGCAGTTCCCTTCCTGGATATTTTTCTACCCATCGTGCATTGTGTGTTGACATAATAATGGCCGTTCCGGATATTCTAATTCCATAGAGCAGTTCCATTATTTCATTACCTGTTTCAGCATCAAGGTTCCCGGTAGGTTCATCCGCCAAAATTACTTCAGGCGAATTGAGTAGAGCGCGTGCAATAACCACGCGTTGTTGTTCTCCTCCTGATAGTTGGTGGGGCATTTTATAGCGTTTGTTCTCCATACCTACCTGTTGGAGTATTTCTTCGATATGATTGCTTATAACATTCTTATCCTTCCACCCTGTTGCTCGAAGCACAAATTGTAGATTCTCTTCCACTGTTCGGTCGGTGAGGAGTTGAAAGTCTTGAAAGACAATACCTATACGTCTTCTAAGATAGGGTATTTGCCTCTTGGAGATATGTGTTAGATCGTAATCTAAAAAATGGGCTTCTCCGGAAGCAATAGGTAACTCAGCATAGAAGGTTTTCATAAGTGTGGATTTTCCACAACCCACTCGCCCAAGCAAATAAATATATTCGCCTTTGTCGATGGATAGGTTTACATCGTGCAAAACAACCTGTTCTTGTTGATGTATTTCCACACTTTTATACTCAATAAGTGCCATTTGCTTTATTGTAAACGAGAATCTATTAGGTTTATTTTCTTTTCAAGATCGGTTAGTTGTTCATGCAAGTTATCAATCTTCTTCTGCATATCATCGAGTAAGTTGTTTGATTTCTTAGATTGTGCAGTGAAGAATAAGATATTGTTTTCAGCTGTTTGTATCTCTTGCTTTAGTGCTTCGTATTGGCGTACCAAGCGACGGCGATCATTAAGCAATGAGTTACTATCTTTTTCTTCCATATCTTTGCAGAAATCGTCAATACGGCGGCTTCGTTCATCGATATGCAATTGGTCGAATACCTTATCGCAGACAGTGCGGAAACGCTGGGATAATTTATCTTTCTCTTTAAAAGGAACATACCCGATGCTTCCATATTGCGACATTAGTTCTTTCAACCTGATTGCTGTATCTTTGGTTGCATTAACAGCGAGTGCTTCAATCTCTTTCAGGATATCTTTCTTTTTCTGTAGGTTTTCCTTCTCTTCGGTATGTACACCTTTTTCTTCGGCTTTCTTTTGTTCAAAGAAATAGTCACATGCAGCAGAGAATCTTTTCCACACATCCTCAGAATACTTCCGTGTAACAGGACCGACGTTTTTCCAATCCTTCTGCAGTTGCACAAACATTGTTGTTGCAGTTTTCCAATCTTTACTATCTTTCCATTCTTCGGCTTTGTCAAGTAGTTCTTGTTTCTTTTTGAGATTCTCGTTCAGTGTATTGCGAATATTTTTATAGAATGCTGTTTTTGCAGCAAAGAAAGCATTACACAGTTCACGGTACTCGTCATAGATTTTTTGATTTACCTTTTTTGGCGCAAAGCCGATGGAGCGCCATTCATTCTGTAGGGCAAGAACCTGTTTGTTTGCATCCTCCCACATTTTGCTTGTAGTAAATTGCGAAAAATCAAAAGTATGCAGTTTGTCTATGATGGCTTGTTTTTTCTGTAGGTTTTCTTTTTCCTTTTGATGCAGTTGCTCAAAATATGCTTGGTGCCGCTTATTGATGACAGTAGATGCTTCTTTGAAACGAGTCCATAACGCCTCTCTTTCATCGCGTGCCACAGGACCAATATTTACCCATTGCTCATGCAATGATTGTAGTTGGCGGAAAGCCTCTACGATATTGGTGTGTTGGAGCAAAGTTTCTGCTTGTATACAGAGAGCAGTTTTGGCTTCTAAATTCTTCTTGAAGTCGTATTCCCTCAGTTCATTATTAATCTTTACCAAATCATAGAAACGCTCTTGATAGAGGTTATATTCTTTGCTGAGTGCTGTGGTATCTTGTGGAGGTACTGCTCCAATGGATTTCCATTCTTGTTGCAATTCTCTTACTTGCTTAATACTTCCGCTTACATCAGCTGTTTCACTTTCAGAGAGTGTACGCATCTGCGCAATAATATTCTCCTTGCGTAGTTTATTCTGCTGTAATTCGGTTTCGCGCTTAGCAACCATTTCGGCCTTCTTTTGCTTATAGACAATTAGCAGTTGACGAAAAGTTTTTTCTACTTCGTCTATAACAGGTGTACTGATTTCTTCAATTGTTTCAGCGGCGTTTTCTGCAATGTCTGCAATGTTGTCTTGTTGTAGAGCAGACTGTCGATAGAATTTCATCTTAAGTTGCTCTACCTTTTCTCGTATCTCATCGGTTGGTCGCTCAAGTAACTCTTTGAGTTGCTCTACAAGTTCCTCTCGGCTGAGATTCTCTTGTTGTTTAGGACTCTCATTTTCTTTCTCTGCAGATACTTGCTCTTGTGGAGATTCTACCGAATGTTTCTCTTGGACCGTTGTGTTTTCTTCCATCATAATCGGATACTTTCTTATTTAGAATTATTGTCTTATGGTGTTTAAGTATGTTTGCTAAGTATTAGACAATACACCACCAACCCATAGATCGCTGCAAAGATACAAAAAGTAATTCGCTTTGGACAATAGTTTTTGTAGGAAAAAGTTTTTTTCTTTACCTTTGCACCCGCTATGGAAAAATGGACGACTCTTATAAAACCAAAAAACAGTCTTTTTGATATTAATTTCAGAGAGTTGTGGCAATATCGTGACTTGTGTACTCTTTTTGTCAAGCGTAATATTATTACTCAATACAAGCAGACTATCTTAGGTCCTTTATGGTATTTGATACAACCATTGATGACAACTATTATGTATATGGTTGTGTTTGGTGGTATTGCCAAGATTTCTACAGATGGTCTTCCGCAACCACTGTTTTATTTGGCAGGTATATGTTTCTGGCAATATTTTTCGGACTGTCTTACTAAGACCAGTAATACTTTTGTGACGAATGCCAGTATATTCGGTAAGGTTTATTTCCCCCGACTGATTGTACCTATTTCTGATGTACTCAGTAATTTGGTGCGTTTTCTTATTCAGTTTATGCTCTTTCTTGCGGTGTATGCCTACTATCAACTGTTGACACCCTTGACCATTCACACTAATTGGTATGCCCTTTTAATTCCCGTGTTAGTACTTATAGAGGCTGGATTAGCATTGGGTTTTGGTATATTATTCTCTTCTTTGACGACGAAGTATCGTGATTTGCAACTTTTGCTTTCCTTCTTTGTTACTCTATGGATGTATGCTACTCCTGTGATATATCCTCTTTCGACCATCACGAATAGAAAGTTGTATTTGGTTATGTCGCTTAATCCTCTTACGGGGCTTATTGAAGCCTTTAAGTATGGTATGCTCGGTGTTGGTCAGTTCTCGTGGTTAGCGTTGGGCTATAGTTTCTTATTTATGGTCGTATTGTTGATGTCGGGTATTGTTGTATTCAACAAAGTACAGCGGAGTTTTATGGATACAGTGTAGGGATTGACAATTGACAGTTGGACAATCTACAATTTACGAGTTACAATTTGAACACTTAATTCGTTTAGGGGCATTCTCTTTATTTCTGCCGTATAAATATACTGACGGGTGTACCACTGAAGTTCCACCATTCCCTTAATTTGTTTTCAAGGAAGCGTCTGTAAGGTTCCTTGACATATTGTGGCAAGTTTGCAAAGAATACGAAGGTAGGTATTTGTGTGTTTGGTAGTTGTGTTACATACTTAATTTTGATATACTTTCCTTTTGTTGCCGGCGGTGGATAGTTCTCTATTAGAAGTAGGAATTTTTCATTGAGTTTTGCCGTAGGTACTTTGCGTTGTTTATTCTCATAGACAGAAAGTGCTGTTTCCACCACTTTATAGATGCGTTGTTTTGTTATAGCGGAGGTAAATATGATAGGGAAGTCAGTGAAGGGAGACAGTCGATCGCGTATGGAGGATTCGAAGCGTTTGATATCTGCGTTTGTTTTGTTTTCTATCAAGTCCCATTTATTGATGCAAACCACTAATCCTTTCTTGTTTTTCTGGATGATAGAGAATATGTTCAAGTCCTGACTTTCTATGCCTCTGGTGGCATCAATCATCAAAATACATACATCGGCGTTCTCTATGGCTCTTATGCTTCGTACGACTGAATAATATTCCAAGTCCTCATTTACTTTGGCTTTTTTGCGGATACCTGCCGTATCGACCAAATAGAAGTCTTTCCCGAATTTGTTATAGCGTGTATAGATAGAATCCCGTGTCGTGCCAGGTATGTCTGTTACGATAGTTCTGTCTTCTCCCATCAGTGCATTTACGATGGATGATTTGCCTGCATTAGGTCGTCCGACGATTGCAAAACGGGGTAAGTCTTCTTCGTTATCGTTGAAACGATCGGGGTTGAAGCGTGCGATGATTTCATCTAACAGTTCGCCTGTACCAAGACCGTTGACGGCTGAAAGGATAAACGGTTCTCCTAAGCCCAACTTATAGAATTCTGACGCTGCATATTGCAGGTCGAATGTATCTACTTTGTTCGCAGTTAGTACAACCGGCTTTCCTGATTGACGGAGTAAGTGCGCTACTTCCATGTCGAAATCTGTAACTCCTTGGTTTACATCTACCACGAACAGTACCACATCGGCTTCGGAGATAGCGATATTTACCTGGCGTTGTATTTCGCCTTCGAATATATCATCGGAGTTGACTACCCATCCACCAGTGTCTATTACTGAAAACTCCTTTCCATTCCACTCGCTCTTTCCATATTGTCTGTCACGAGTTGTACCAGCCTGTTGATTAACTATTGCACGACGCGTGCGTGTCAGTCGATTGAACAAGGTCGATTTCCCTACATTGGGACGACCTACTATAGCCAAAATATTCGCCATAAGATTTTATTTACAAGAATGTTATATTATGTTGTTTAATTAGCAGTTGCCATTGCAGTCGTTGTTACATCCGTTGCAGTCGCTATTACAATTGCCGTTGCAACCACAATGGTGTCCTCTATTACGGATTGCCTGTAGTTCGGCTTGGCTTGCATCCCGAATGTCGATAATTTTGCCTATGAAGTGTAGGTCTTCGCCGGCTAATGGATGGTTGAGGTTGATAGTGACTTTGTTATCTGTAACTTCCATTACTTGTGCGAGGATGGTTTGTCCGTCGGTGGTATTCATTGGGATGATGTTACCTACGAATACGCGTTTTTCATCGAATTTGCCATCTATTTCAAACATTTCACGATTGAGCGTCATTTCTCCTTCATCGTCGTATTCACCGTAGGCGTCAGTATGTTGTATGTAGAAATCGAAATGATCGCCTACTTCTTTGCCTACGAGTGCTTCTTCGAATTTAGGAAGCATCATGTTTTCTCCATGACAATAGGTTAGCGGATTCTCTTCGGTTGCCTGTTCGATGATATTTTCGGTATTTGGCTCTTCGCCTTTTATGTAAAGGTCGTAGATGACCTTTACCACTTTTTGATTTTCTACCATAGTTGTTTGTGTTAACTGTTTATTATCTATTATCTTTTTTATTGCTATCGGTTACCACCAATCTACTCGTTTGTTAGTGCTTTCTGCACTTGACTTGTCGTATTTGAGATCGGCTAACATACTTGCGTTGACCCCGATGTGGAATGTATAACTCTTATAGGGTCCGAATGGTACAAAACTGGCTGTCATAGTCCAACAGTGTAAGTCTCGTGTGACATTGAAATTTGTGTATGACAGTTTTTTTGCCTTGAAGTCATAGGAAGTGGTTGCAGTTACTTTCCATCCCTTACCAAATCCTATAGATCCTTGGAAGGACAAGTTATGTGTCCACTGCATTTTATAGTACATTTTCTCGTAGTCGAACACGCTGCTTTCGCCGTATCGGACAGTATAGTTGATAGACAGACTCCAAGGTATGTCTGCTTTGACATAGCCATTTTCGATATTGTCGGTTTGTTTCTTTTGTTTCTTTCTTTGCGCTGGTGTATTTTGTTCGTCGGTTGTTTGTTCGTTGTTTTCGGGGTTATCTTCTTTTGTTTTTTTACCGAACCATTTGCGGAAGGTGTCGTTATTAAAGGTATAACTAAATGATGTGCTTGTGCCTTTGAAGTGTGGAAATCGTCCGTTGCTCCAATAGAATTTGTTGATCCGAACTGGTGTTCCCGAAGGTGTCAGCCCGTACATATACGGGTCGAACTCTCCTGATAGGTTCAAGGTATAGTTGAGTGGCAGTTTGAGTCGTAGTTGCAGACGGAAGTTACTTAGTTTCATGGAGTCGGCTAAGAAGTTGTAACTACCCGATATAGACAAGTTATCGATGAGTGATATTACTTTGTAGGGTTGTTTTCCGGTAGTGTCTTTATCGTTGCGTATTTTCATTTCGACATTGTTCCCTAATGACCACCCTAAACTTCCTGAGCTCCCCGCACTTGGTGTGCCGTATAGTGCATTTTGGTAGCGTGAATAGTTTACCGTTTCCATTATGGTGTCCCCTGTTGCATTGTTTATTACGGGTTTTTGGTAGGAACCATAGTAGTTGTGATTCAGTTTGGCTCGGATAGGTTCACAGTCGGGACTATAAGTGAAACTGATACTTGGTGTCAAGACATGTCGGACGCGGTCGATTTTATCTCCAAAGAGTTTTCGTATAGGTGTGTAGAATCCATACAGTTTGGTGGACATACTGAGCGAAGTACTCAGGTCCCATACCCGATAGAATCCGTTAGTTGTGTCCCTTAGTACTTGGTTCTGTTCCTCATCCCAACTCTGGTTAGTCCGTTGGAAATACCATCGTTCGTTATAGGTAATAGATGGGCTAATGGTAAGGTATTTGAATGCTACGAATGAGGCAGATACAGGTATGGTGTGTTTGACTCCGTTTTTCCAATCTTTTACGAAATTAGAGTGCAGGAAATCTTTTTCTTTGCAGTCGATACTGTTTTTGATGGAAGCGGAGTAGCGTATGGATATTTTCTCGTACCATTTTTCTTTGCCTACGGGGTTTTTGCGTTTGAAAGGATATACTGTACTCATATTGACAGATATATCCGGTAGTGTGAGGCTTAATGTTGAGTCTTTTGTCCGTTGGCTGACCAAGGCACTCATTGATAGGCTCCATGGTGAGTTTGGAAAGCGTTGTGTGTAACTGATAGATGAAGATTTGGTATTTTCGGAGTTAGCAACGGGATTGTAGTAACTATCTATATTGCTGCGGTTATATCCGGATGTGGAAAAGTTGACGCTTGCAGAGAAGTTGCTGTAGGGATTGGCTTTGGAGTCTTGTGTATGCGTCCAGTTTATACTCATGTTGGTTGCTTTGGTATAGTCGGGCATACCCTTCTCGCCTGTTACATCGTTCCGGTAACTGAAAGAGATGTTTCCATTGAACTTGTAGCGTTTCAGGTATTTAGATTGTGCCGTGACCGCCCATGTACCTTTGGTGTAGATATCTCCTGTTACCTCAAAGTCGAGATAGTCGTTGATGGCGAAGTAGTAACCTAATCGTCGCAAGTAAAGTCCCCTTGTATAATCATCGCCGAAACTTGGCATTATCAAGCCGGATGAATAGGTGTCGGTAAAAGGGAAGAAGCCGAAAGGTATAGCCACCGGCAGAGGTACATCGCCGACTACAAGGTATGCTGGTCCAGTGGCGATGTAGTCACCTGGTTTGGCTTTTGCTTTGGTAAGCGCCAGATAGAAATGCGGGTGTTCATGTTCGTCGCAGGTAGTATATTTGGCGTTGGACATCATTAACTCGTCATCTCCCATTTTCTTTGTTTTACCGGCGATGACATATCCTTCGCCCTGTTGTGTGACGACATGGCGAATAAAACCTTTTCTTGTTTTCAGGTTGTAGGTCATTTCTTTCGCCTCGAATTGGTCTTTCCCGTCTTTGAATACGGGTTGTCCTGTCCAGTCGCCCGTTGTTGTGTCGAGTACTCCTCGTGCGAAGATGAGAGAACTATCCATCCGTACACGGATGTAGTTGCTTGTCAGTTCCATTGTCTGGTATTTGACATCGCTTGCTCCGTGCAGGAATACGGTGCCGTTTCCCCATAGTACAATGGAGTCGTTTGCCTGGTAGTTGATGACTGCTTCTATTGCAGATTTCTTTTGTGGTAGTGCATTGCCGGTGGTGTCTGCGCTGTTGTTTATAGTGTCGAGAGGTGGCGCATAGAGGCTGTCGGTTGGTAGGGGTGGTGTGGTAACGGATAGTGTATCAGTTAGTTGTTCTTGTTGTGGGAGGGGTTTGTTGCGTTCCTTGCGGCGACTTTGTGCTTCTGCCGGTAGTGCAGTCCAGCAGAGAACGAGCGTCAGCATAAAGCATAGTATGCCTTTATGCAGTTTGCTTAGTGTGTTGATATGTAGTCTATTCTGTAATCTCACAACAGTTTGCGTGGTTGCGCATATAGCAAATTGCAAAGGTACAAAAATCCTACCATACGACAAAGTTTATTGTCGGGAGGGTGTAGTTTTTGGTGGTTGAGGGTTGAGGGAGGCAGTATAGTTTATTGGTTGATGAGTTTATGAGTTTATGGGTGGTTTAATGGGTTGAAAGGGAGATGAGAGTTGATAGTTGAAAGTTGAGAGTTGAAAGCAATTGTAGTAGGGGATATAGGGGAACTAGACGGTCTAGAGGATCTAGG
>CAVEIE010000014.1:0-42634 GCA_963615895.1 Bacteroidaceae bacterium
AACCAATAAACCAACCCCTCACTCACTTTCGGCCTTGTGTCGGTGCGTCAAAAATGGAGCGAGTACTGCGAAAAGCGGAGGTACTGTCTGAGCGTAGCGAGTTGTGCCGTAGCCGCAGGACGAGCGAGTTATATTTTTGGCAACGCCCGACACACAGCCGATGAATTTTCTTTGCTTCGTTTCTTTTGTTCATGCAAAAGAAATGAAGAACATACTTACATATCAATCGTTCATTTATAATGGGTTTTTGCTCACCGTAGAGCCACACCGTCCTATGCCTCTCATCCCCTCCTCCACCCCCCTAGATCCCCTAGATTTTCTAGTTCCCCTACATCCCCCATCAAACCTGCTACCTCCTCCAACCTCTCAACTTCTAAAACCCCTCATCTCTCCCCACATTCCTCTATCCTCTCCCCATCTTTCATCTATCACTCCACACACCGCCATCCATGCCAACACGAACTCCATAACCTCCAAAATACAACATTTTGCAATAAAAAACGCATTTTTTCTTACCAAATGCTTGGAAGTAAAAAAAAAGTGTTCTATTTTTGCAAGCAGTTTCCCTTAAATTGGATAACTGCAACTCGAAATCAACGAAAAATCAACGAAATAAGAGTTAATAAAATTTGGTTTTATGAAGAAATTGTTTACATTAATCACTCTTTGTGCTTTGAGTTTGAGTATTTTCGCCCAAAGTCAAAAGATTAGTGGTATTGTCGTAGACGAAAAAGGAGAACCGGTCATCGGGGCAAGTGTTCTTGTCACGGGTTCTACTTTGGGTACTATCTCCGACTATGATGGGAATTTTGAACTGACAGTACCGGCATCAGCAAAAACACTCACTGTATCATACATGGGTATGAGAACACAAGAGGTTCCGATTCGTACCAATATGCGTATTGTCATGCACGAATCGACAGAGATGCTACAAGAGGTCATTGCAGTAGCCTATGGCAATACACCTAAGGGTAGTTTCGCTGGTTCGGCACAAGCAGTAAATGCTGAAAATATCGAAAAGAAAAACCCTTCTGAAATATCCAAAGCTTTGGCGGGCGAAGTAGCAGGTGTGCAGGTAATTAACACATCCGGACAACCGGGTTCCAACGCCACAATCCGCATCCGTGGATTAGGTTCTATCAACGCTTCTTCCACACCGCTATATGTAGTCGATGGTGTACCTTACGATGGAGATATATCCGCAATCGATCCCGGTGACATCGCTTCTACTACCATACTCAAAGATGCTACGGCAACCTCTCTATACGGCTCCCGTGGTGCCAACGGTGTTGTGCTTATCACCACCAAGAAAGGTACATCCGGCGACGAAGCCAAAATCGATGTCGATGTCAAGTATGGAGCAAACATGCACCTGCTGCCTCTCTACGATGTCATAACCAGCCCCGAAGAATATATGGTGTTGGGATGGACGGGACTCTATAACTTTAACCGCGCAAATGGTGGTAACGAGACTGGTGCAGTCAACTATGCTAACAGCAACTTGGTAGGTACTAACGGTATTCCTTCTTACTACAACCTGTGGTCGTTAGACGGTTCAAGTACTCCGGCTGGAGGTAACCTGCTCATCAATCCTTATGCCGGCGATGGGTCTGTCAATCCGTCATTTTCCCAGCAGGTAACACGCCGACAGGGATATACTGACTTGGAGTCATGGGAAGACGCCATATTTCGTGTGGGACAAAAAGCAGAAGCCACTGTCAAGATTAGAGGCGGTAACGAAAAAACCAACTACTATACTTCTTTCGGCTATCTGAAAGACGAAGGATATTATCAGTCATCCGATTATAACCGCTTCTCTGTTCGTTCCAATATCGAACATGAAGCCAAAAAATGGTTAAAGGGCAAACTCAATATCGCCTATGCGTATTCCGAGATGAACAATCCTACACAGGAGTCTGGTTCTGGAAGCGGCGTAACAATGAACAATGGTTTCTATTATGTCAATGTGATTCCGCCTATCTACCCTGTTTATTTGCGTAATACCGATGGCTCATTGGCAACAAGCCCGTACCATTCAGGCTATGCCTACGACTATGCAACAGCAGTCAATGGAACCTCCACAAGCCGTGCATTCGGTTTGGGTATCAACCCGGCAGGTGCATTGAGGCTCGATAAAAAGCAGACAAAACAACATCAAATATCTACTACAGGGTCATTGGAATTCAAACTCTACAAAGGACTTAAGTTCACAGTCAATGTAGGTGCGCAATACTTAGGCTCACGCTCAAATGATCTGACCAACAAATATTATGGCGACGGTGCAGGTACGGGATATATCTCTACCACGCAATACAACTATTTGAGCGTCACCGCTAATGAACTATTGGAGTATAACAATACCTTCGGTGAACACTCCATCCGTGCTTTGGCAGGTCACGAAACCAACTACTACACAGTAAACTATTTGTATGCTGCACAGAAAGGTATTGCCGACAACAATGTACCCGAAATCAACAACGCTATCGTCATGAACGGTATGTCTGGCGGCTCACAAGCAGCCACACTCGAGAGTTATTTGGCTACAGTAAGTTATGGCTACGACGAACGCTACTTGATCACTGCTAACTACCGTGCAGATGGTTCGAGCAAATTTGCTAAGGGACACCGTTGGGGACACTTCGGATCAGTAGGTGCGGCTTGGAATTTTACCAACGAATCATTTATGCAGGATGTTGATATCCTCAAGAACGGTAAATTGCGCATCAGTTGGGGTGTACTCGGTAACCAAGAGATAGGCAGTTATCTGTATAGTGACCAATATTCCATCATCAATGTGGACAACACCATCGGTTATCTCTGGGGCTTCCGTGGAACACCCAACCTGACATGGGAACGCGCACAAATGGTCGATGTGGGACTTGAGTTCGACATATCAAAATACTTGTCTGCTGAAATCGACTATTTCTATAAGAAAACCGACAATATGATCTTCAGCCGATATGTAGCAACCTCATTAGGTTACGCAGGCTACTATACTAACGATGCCCAAATGGCGAACCAAGGTATAGAGTTCCAGTTCAATATACACGCAGTCGATACGCGTAATGTCAAATTGGATATCCGGCTCAATGGCTCACACTATGCCAATAAGATGCTCGAAATGCCTGTCGATAAGGTAAACGCTGACGGCACCGTAGAACGAATGGTAATGAGTGGTGGTATGAGTGTCGGACACTCCATCTACGACAATTATATGCCCCACTATGCCGGCATCGACGACAATGGTAATGCACTATATGATGTGTACTACGATGCAAGCAAAGGCGAATTTGATCCCTCCGCATCAGATTTCCAAGAGGCTACTATTGCTACGGGTGCTAACTACATCGCCTCACTACACGAATACACACTTAAAAACCCCGACGCAGATATAAAGAAGGTAACGGTTAGTGGAAGTGAAGCACAATACGCTACAAGTCTTTATGTAACCGACAAACGAGGCAAAATTAAATCAGGTATCCCCGATCTAAGTGGCGGATTCGGATTTGACCTTGAGGTATATGGTGTAACACTGTCGGCTTCTTGCTCCTATGGTATTGGCGGCTGGGGATATGACTATGTTTACCATACTTTAATGACACCTGATCAGGTGGGTAAAACCAATTGGCATGTCGATATGAGGAATGCTTGGACAGAATGGGGTGGCGGAATATATCCGAAGTTGGATAATAACTACGATACTTATTCTGCGATGTATTCTGACCGCTTCCTTACAAGCAATTCGTACCTCTCACTCAATAACATTAGTCTTGGTTACCGCTTCCCTAAGAAGTTGATCGAAAAAATCAAGTTGGAGAGTCTGCAGTTGTGGGTAGCAGGCGACAACCTCTGTATTGCAACTGCAAGACGAGGATACAACCCTATGGTTAGCGCAGACGGTTCTTCCAACACCCACCAATATACACCATTATCCACTATTATGGGCGGTGTTCGGTTTACTTTCTAAGAATGAATAAGATTATATTAGAAAACGATTAAAACGAAGATATTATGAAATGGAATAATATAGCATATATGGTAGGTCTTACCCTGCTGCTGACTTCTTGCGCCGATAGTTTCCTGAACAAGGAACCACAGAATGGTACAATACTTGATGACCAGTATAAACGACTCGATGATAATATAGAGGGTTCTGCCCGTGCAATCTATTCTATACTTTATGAGTACGGCGATCATGACAGTTTCGGACAACGCTCGCTCGATATGTATAGCGACTTTACCAGTGGTGATATGGCTATGAGTACGCAGTACTATGGTTGGTTCTCCACAGATGACCAAGGGCTGTCTTATGCTTACCGTGCTTCAAGTACATGGTATTATTATTATCGTATCATCAGACTATGCAATATGGTGATTACTTCGATTGAACAAGCAGAAGGTGGTGAAGATGATCCGAAGGCACCTGCATTGCCTGTTGAAAAAAGCAGCAATGTGATAAACGGTTTCTACTATGGTGAGATGCTCGCTATGCGTGGTTGGGCTTATGCAGGTTTGATGCGCTATTTTGCATCGCCTTCTGATCTGATAGATTTTGAAACTGAATTGACTGTACCTATCTACACCGAGACAGAGTTTCAGGATAAAGACCTTTTGGGTGCACCTCGTGCAACGGCTGCTGCTGTATATGCCCGCATAGAAGAAGACTTGCTTGCAGGTATCGACTATATGGATGCATACAATAAGGCAGGTGCGGACAGGCAATCTAAATTAGAGATGAATGCAGATGTTGCCCGTGCTACATTGGCTTATGCCTATATCAATATGGGAGATACCGCCTCCTATCGTAAGGCGTATCAACTTGCAAAGACCGTTATCGATGGAAACAATTTTACTATTTTGCCTAACGAGAAACTATTGACCACCGGTTTTTCAGATGTGTCGGAAACCTCGTGGATGTGGGGTCAGAATGTAATAGTTGAGACGAGTACGGCACTTGGCTCGTTCTTTGGGCAATGCGATGTACATACTTACTCCTATGCTGCTGCAGGCGATATTAAAGGTTGCGACGATGTACTCTATTCATTGATTGAAAAGACAGGTTGGGATGGTCGTGTGAATTGGTTTAACAAGGGTAAGAGTTATGCACCGGAGGGCAAATTTTATAATGTTGCTACAAAGAGTACTTATAATATGAATGAGGTAGATCGAAATTGGCTCAACGATAATGTGTTTATGCGTATAGAGTTTGTTTACCTTATTGCTGCTGAGGCTGCTCTCAAGCAGACTACTCCTGACTTGACGGCATCGTTATCGTATTTGGATGCTATCATGTCGGAGCGACTGTTGGACGACCCTGATGCGACTACGCTGTATGGTGACTACAAGGCAACTCTGACTACTGCAGATGCATTGCAGGATGCTATTATCTACAACTGGCGTGTTGAGTTGTGGGGAGAAGGTTATGGTATGCAGACTGTGAAGCGTCTATCTCATACGCAGACTTTGGGTAATAACCACCAAGTTACACGAAGGGGTGGTACTGTGGATTATAGTACTATAGCCTTTAATTGGCGAATACCTTCCAGTGAGACACGGTATAATCCTTATATCACCAATACAGAAGAGTTGCAGCAGGCTCCAAGAAACTAACTGGCAAGAAACAAACAGAACAGTATTTAACTAACAAATTAAAATAACAAAGTTATGAAAAAGATTTTTTATTGTGCTGCTATGGCAATAGCAGTTGTGTTGGTAGGGTGTAATCCTCCTGTAGAAGATAACAAATACACCTCTATTTCTTTGAAACCGAATGAACTAACTTTAGTTGCAGGAGATACGACCCAAGTCTCTCTATTGTATCAGCCTGCAAGTGCTGCTCATCCAGATGCAACATGGGCATCTTCAGATACCAATGTAGTAAAGATTATCGGTAAGGGTATTGTTGTTGCCAAAGATACTATCGGTAGTGCAACTATTACAGCCAAAGTGGATGACCTTACTGCAACTTGTGAGGTAAAAGTAGATATTGTACAAAACTTGACGGGATTTGATGCTATCACATATTTCCCTGATACCAAGGAACCTATTGGATCAGTAAAGGATACTACATTGGCAAGTGGCAATACCTATAAGATTCAGTTGTACAAGTTTACTTACTTTTTGCCAAGTACCTACGGGTTTGATTCTGAAACGCTTATGGGTGAAGGTTACGCTATTTTTGCAGATGCAGTTGCTTATTTTATTAATGATGCTTCATCGAAATATGATGGACAGATGTTCTCTGATAGGGGTTTTGAATTGAGAACGGACTCTTTGGAAAATGAGTATGCTGCTTTGGCAGGAAGTTATGATGCTGATAAATTTGCTGCTTGCTTGATGGATACAACTCTTGGTGATGATGCATTCTGGGCTGCTTACGATGAGGCTCTTCCAGGTGCTTATCTTGGTTATGCAACTGTTACAGAAGATGTAAGTTATAAGTATTTGCACTATGGTGCTGTTACTGATGGTTATATCTATTATGATTTTGATGAAGAAGGCAATTATGCGGGTACTGTATATGACCTTTATATAGATTGGTATAACGATATTGATTTTGGATTTGGTCTGGCTATTGATTGGGAAAAGAGTATGGCGGCACAGGAGTTGATATTTGTAGAGCCTTATAAGATGGATGTTACACGATATCATTATACCTCATCGGGCAATCCTGTACAGTCGGCACCTGCATTTATGAGACCAGTTAATGGTTTCAAGAACCCAAGATACAACAAAGTGGTTAATATGGGTAAACCCGAGAAACTGCAAGTTATGCCTCGTACTGTTAAGCGTTGATAGATTTAATTTGTCAATGAAAGACAAAGGATGCCGGCAAGTGATTGCCGGCATTTTTTGTTATGTCGCCATTTGTGGGAGAAAGTTTGTTTTTTGTGGAGGGAATGAGAGGTGTAGGACGGTGTTCTTCATTTCTTTTGCTTGAACTATGGGTGGGCATGGTGGTTTGTCCGCAGGCGGGGCGCCCGCGTCCCCAGTGTCTTTAAGTTGAGGGTTGAGAGGCATAGGAGGGTGTTCTTCATTTCTTTTGCATGAACAAAAGAAACGAAGCAAAGAAAATTCATCGGCTGTGTGTCGGGCGTTGCCAAAAATATAACTCGCTCGTCCTGCGGCTACGGCACAACTCGCTTCGCTCAGACAGTACCTCCGCTTTTCGCAGTACTCGCTCGATTTTTGACGCACCGACACAAGGCCGAAAGTGAGTGGGAGGATGGTTTATTGGTTGATTAGTTTATGAGTTTATGCGTGGTTTAGTTGGTAGAGGAAGTAGGAAATCTAGGAAATCTAGATAATCTAGGGGGTTGGGGGAGGGGATGAGAGGTGTAGGACGGTGTGGCTCTACGGTGAGCAAGAGCGAAGCAAATTATAATTAAAAAATAATAATTAAGGATTAAAGATAAATGTGCGGAGAGGGGTATTTTCTATGGAGTTGGGAGGGTGTTGGTATATTCATCCTATATTCATCCTATATTCGTCCTATATTCGTCCTATATTCATCCTATATAGATCGTATATAAATTCTTTGAAAGTGGTAGTAAACAAAGGGGGTTGCGGAGTGATGCTGTTAGGGAAATTGGCAGGTAATTGTTCTTATCTCTTGTTTATTTAGTACGATAATTGTATCTTTGCGGGGTCATGTGGTAAACAGAACTTACCGAAAGAAGAAAGATATATGAAGATAAAGAGAATATTAGTGGTGTGTTTGTCATGCCTGAGTGGAGTTGTTGCGATGGCAGTGCCTGCTTCCCCCGAAGTGTTTACGGTTGTTCAGCCTGACGGCAGCGAGTTGCGTGTGCGTCAGATAGGCGACGAATGGTCGTCGTATATGCTAACAGAGGACGGTTATGCGGTAAGGAAGAACGCATCAGGCTACTGTTATCTGCGTTTTACGGAGCATGGTGAGGCGGAGGTGACGGCTATGTTGGCTCATAATTTGTCGTTGCGTTCGTCACAGGAGAATGCTTTTCTCGGCAGTATGCGGAAAGGCATTGTGGTGTCGGAGCAGGTGCAAGAGCAACGGCGTATAGTGCAACAGAAGCAGGCAGTGTCGTCGTATCCGCTGAAGGGTTCGCCTAAGAGTATTGTCATACTGGTTAACTTTTCCGACCTGAAGTTTGTTATTCCGAACCCTCAGGCGGCTTATTCCCGTTTGTTGAACGAAAAAGGCTATTCCGACAATGACGGTGTAGGTTCAGCGCGTGACTATTTTGAGGCATGCTCGAACGGTGTATTCTCGCCTCAGTTTGATGTGTACGGTCCGTACGACTTGGACGAACCCTACGCATATTACGGAGCGAACTCGGGTAACAACAGTAGTGTGCGAGCCCGAGAGATGATTGTGCAGGCCTGCACGAAGGCTTATGAGGCGGGTGTAGATTTGTCGCAGTATGATACGGACGACAATGGAGTGGTTGACAATGTCTTTGTCTATTATGCGGGACATAATGAGGCAGAAGGAGCTGGGGAGAATACTGTTTGGCCGCACCGGTCAGTAGTGGCGAACTCACCGACATACGGAACTGTCCGTATATTCGATTATGCCTGTACCTCTGAACTTCGTTCGAGCAGGGGAAGCCAGATGTGCGGAATAGGTACTTTCTGCCACGAGTTTGGGCATGTGTTAGGACTTCCTGATTTTTATGATACCTCGAACTCTTATCGTTACACGGTGGGTCGTTGGTCGGTTATGTGCAGCGGTTCTTACAACGGCAACGGCAAGACTCCTCCCGCCTATACCGCTTATGAGCGATTCATGTTAGGGTGGTTGTCGCCTGTACAACTGACGGAAGCGGGTCGGTATAGTCTGGCTCCGTTGAACACAGACAACACGGCTTATCTGATTGCGAACGGCACTCATAACCTGTCGGGTTCGAATCCGAGTCCGGTAGAGTTTCTGTTGCTTGAGAACAGGCAACATATAGGTTGGGACACTCCGTCGAGTTGCCTTGCGGGTACTGGAATGTTGATATGGCATATTATTTACAATGCATCGGCTTGGGCGAACAATACCCCGAACAATGGTACGCAGTTGCGTTACTATGTTGAGGCGGCTCATGGCGGTACGCAAGTTTCTTCGTTGGCGAGTGATCTGTTTCCTGGAACGAAAGGCGTCACGCAGTTCAGTCCGAAGTTGTCGGATGGCACGATATTGTCTCCGTTGTTGGATATACAAGAGTTAGGCACAGATATATCGTTCGTTTACAAGAACGATGGTGTTCAGAAGTTTCTGTTCTTCCCTTCGCAGTTGGATGAGTTTCTGTCGTATTATGACAGCGACAAGCGTCGTTCTACGCCTGCCGTTCAACCGATGTTGCTACGAGGGATGTCGCTCGACCCTGAGCAAGAGGTCAGTATGACGAGTAAAGACGGTTTCGAGGTATCATTGGACTCGGTGGAGTGGGGTACCTCGCTGCGTATTGCGGTGTTGGAAGATTCGACGCTTGAGCAAAGTTTCTGGTTGCGTTATAATCCGAGGGCGGTAAAGTGCAACACTGTGACGAGCAGTTTGACGGTTCGTCAGGAGAACAGTATGGAAATACTGTCGTTGTCGGGTTCTTCTCAACGGCCGATCTACATTGCAGAGCCTCAGTTCAAAGCGTTTACGGATGTGACTCCTTATACTGCCATTGTCAATTGGGAGCCTCAAACGGATGCGGAGGCATATTATCTGACGGTGTATGAACTGCAGGATAACCAGAGTACGACGGTGCAGAGTTTTGAGAATTTCGCCTCTGAGGTAAGCATAATAGAGGAGGGATGGAGCAGTAATTTTGTCCGTGTGACAAGTACGGCTCACTCTGACGGTACTTATGCGATATGGTTCAGGGAGAACGAAGAAGAAGTGACCACTCCGACCTATATACAGCCTGTTACTGCATTGTCGTTCTGGTATAACGCCTTTACGACCAGTGACGAGACGGTGGGTGTTATTACCTTGAATGCCTACAACGGCACAGAGTGGAAGAAGGTGGACGAGGTGGAGGTGTTGCGAACCTCGCGTAAGCAGACATTCAGCATTTCGTTTAGCGAGGAGGATAACTATATCGCATTCCAATTGGAGTATGAGTCGTTGGGTGGTACAGGTGTAGCGGTGGATGCTTTCAGCGTAAGCAGCACGAAAGAGGCGGTTTATCTCTACAAAGGCAGAGAGTGTACGATAGAGAGTATGAATGTGTCGGGAGTTGACCCTGCACTCTATACTTGCTACTATCTAAACGGGCTGACGCCGGACCGTGACTACTATTTCCAGATACAGTGCAGTGAGTCGAAGGGCTGTGAGGAGCATTTGACGCCTCTATCTGCGCCTATTGTGCTTCATACGCTTGCTGGAGAGGATGCGGATAGCCGAGTACTGACGGTTGCTATAGACAGCATACATTATGACCGCCCAACCCATGTGGTATATGTACCTGTTTCCGATGGTAGCAGGACGATCGGTATATATGACTTGCAGGGACATCTGGTGTACAGCAAACGATTGGCTCCGCAAGAGAATATTGTGGAGTTGCCTACGGAAAGTTTTATAGCAGGGAATGTGTATATAGTCAAGTATCACGCTGTCAATGCCATGAAACGCAAGGATAAGGCAGCGAAGATAGTGTTCTGACGGTTCTGGCAGTGTTTTTATTTCAAGAGGGTACACCAGTGATGCGTATCATTGGTGCGTCCGTATTGTATGTCTTGTAAAGTTTGGTTGAGGAGGGTAGAGACTTTGCCTGGTTTTTCGCTGAAGGAGTAGAGTAGTTTCTTGTCGGGATCGATGACGGTGGCAATGGGTGCTACGGCTATAGCTGTGCCACATGCCCCACACTCGTTGAACCGGCTTAACTCGGTGACAGGTATGTGCCGTTGTTCTACCCTCATTCCGAAATCTTGTGCCAAGGTCATTAGACTTCGGTTGGTTACACTGGCTAATATAGATCGTGAGCGTGGGGTTATATACTTCCCGCCGGCAATATCTCCATTGTCAGCATAGTAGATGCCATAGAAATTGGCTGCCCCACATTCGTCGATGTAACGCTTGGTCTTTGCGTCGAGGAAGATGCAGGTAAGTCCCTGTTGGTGGGCAGGTTCGGTGGCTCTGAATGCTGCGGCATAGTTTCCTCCGGCCTTGAACTGTCCTGTACCCAAGGGAGCCGCACGGTCGATTTGTCGATTGATGATGAAATGGGAAGAGATGAACCCTTCACGGTGGTAGGGTCCTGATGGGGACGCAATGACGATGAACTCGAAATCTTTGCCCGGGCTTACACTGATGCGCGGGGTAAGACCGACCAAGAGAGGTCGGAAGTAGAGGGAGGCACCGGAGTCGCAGGGCGGCAGGTAGTCGATGTTTTTTTTGCAGGACAGTTTGATGGCATCGCAAAACAGTTCGGTCGGTACAGGTTGCATACAGAGTCCTATTGCCGAGTTTCGCATACGGATGGCGTTTTCTTCCATGCGGAATATCCGTACCTTTCCGTCTATACCCCGAAAGGCTTTCAGTCCCTCGAAGATTTCTTGTCCGTAGTTCAGTCCTGTGGCGGAGGTATGTATTTTGATATATTTGTCTTTGGTAGCCCTTAGTTTGGACCATTGTCCATTCCGGTAGGTTGCACGAATGATGTAGTCGGTCTCGGTGTATGAGAATCCGAGATTCTTCCAATCAAGATTTTTCTGCATAGCGGTAAAGATAGTCTTTGGCTTCTGGGCCTATGTTAAACAAGATGTCCACGATACTGAGGTTGGATAGGAATCCATTTTTTTCGGAAAATATCTGCCAGTATGGTGGGATGGTAGTGCAGGCTTGTGGGTTGGTATGTTGCGGGAGGATGAAAACACTGTCGTCCGCTTTTTCCCAGTGGGAGGTATATTGAATGGTTGCTGGAATATCGAGCAAGTGAAACAGCACCTGCATGAGTTGTGTGTTCCACTGCAGAAGAAAGTCGCAGGGTTGTTGGTAGAGTGGTAGTAGAAAGTCTTGATAATAAAAGAAGAAGGGTGTGTGTTGATAGGCTGACATCAGTGCCATCCAGTGTTGGTGTTGCCAAGGTGATTGGTAGTTGATACGCACTTGGCAGGTTTTTCGTGCGGTGCTGATATGCCCGTTGTCCGTTGTCGGTTGTTCGGCACGACAGACAGGAACGGTGAGACTTTGCTTGCCGTTACTGCCTGTTATTAGACATCGGTTGCGCAAGGTCTGTTTTGGGTAGGTTTCGTGTTGTTCGATGCGCAATAGTACGGTGTCTGTTCCTTGCAGGATGTTGTCGTGGAGTAAGGTACAGAAATAACTTATGGGAGGCAGATAGGATGTTGGATAGACTCTCATGTTATTGTGCAGCGTTGTTGCCGATACGATTCCATCGTATATGTCCTTTTCCCCAGGGTTTGTCTTTCTCTATACTCAGCCAGATGAAGACAGGTCTTCCGACGATATGATCTTCGGGTACGAAACCCCAGTATCGGCTATCTGCAGAGTTGTGTCGATTATCGCCCATCATCCAATAGTAGTCCATCTTAAAGGTGTAGGGTGTACCAATTTGGATGGTTTGATGTTCGTAGGCGTCTGCTATGCGCTTATAGATCCAATAGTTGTCTTCGGTTATCATGATGACCTCTCCTGCGTGTGGCATATATACAGGTCCGTAGTTATCTCTTGTCCATGTGGTATGTCCGAGCGGGTAAACATCGCCTCCGCGCCATTCAGGCTCTCTCTTTATTTCCTTTATGTTCAGATTTTGCTTGAGTTGTTCTACCATATTTTGTGTTAGCGGGAAGCGGTAAACTGGTAGAGAGGGGTCTAATTCCATTGCCAGTATTTCCTGCATACCTGTTTGTGTGGCACTTGATACATGATGCCTGTCTTCTTTGGAGATTCCCAATTTATCCAATGTGGAAGCCGTAAGGATGCTACCCGTTGTTTGGATGTAATAATTATACTGCACGCCTTGATTGTCGGGCAATGGTTGTCCGTTGATATAGACTTGGTTGTCGATGATTTGCAGGGTATCGCCTGGTTCGGCTACGCATCGTTTGACATAGTTTTCCCGTCGGTCGACTGGGCGTGTGACGATGTCGCCAAAGATGTCTTTGCGTGCGTGTACGATGTTTTGACCATAGTAGTGGCAGAGGGTGTAGTAGTCGGTAGATTGCTGTTTGAGGCATACGGTGTCTCCTGCAGGGAAGTTGAATACTACGATGTCGTTTTTCTTAGGGTTGTCCCATCCTGCCAGTCGCTTGTAGTTCCATTGGGGTTTGCTAATGTATGACTTTGTTCCTCCCATCCAGTTCGGGAAAGTGTGCTGCACCAAAGGGAAAGACAACGGAGTATTAGGGATGCGGGGACCATAACTTGCCTTACTTACAAAGAGGAAGTCTCCTACGCGCAGGCTTTTTTCCAATGAGCTGGTGGGTATCTGGTAGTTCTGGAAGATGTAGAGGTTTATGAAATAGACTGCCACAAGTGCGAAGACAATAGCATCTATCCACGAGAAAAGTGTGTAGAGTCTTTTGTTTTTGTCTTTGTATTTCCGCCACCAGTTCCATCGGATATAGCGTGTAGTAAAGGCGTCGATTATGACAGGCAATAGCGCCAACCAGCCCAGGCTTGCCCAGTCTCCCCATGCTACCCATAGTACGAAAGCGATGTATAATGCACTCCATATAGAGGCTTTTACCCAGTCTTTTGTTGTGGTTTCTTTTATTCTTTCTTTGAAATTCGTCATAGTCCTAATACTTCATTGAAATCGTGATATCCGTTTTTGCCTTTCATCCACTCGGCTGCCAGTACGGCTCCCGTAGCAAATCCTTTGCGGGAATGTGCGATGTGTGTGATTTGTATCTCGTCGTCTTCACTATTCCATATAACAGAATGTGTGCCAGGAGTCTCCCCTTCTCGAATAGATTGTATGGGTATATTATCGGCATTGCATCCCAATGCGAATGCGATTTGTCCTGCAATGGTTTTAGCCGTGCCGGAGGGTGCGTCCAACTTGTGTATGTGGTGAATTTCGGTAAGTGAGGGGTTGTATTGCGGATTGTTGCTCATCAGGTGTGCCAAGCGTTGATTGACGGCGAAGAAAAGATTGACGCCTATACTGAAGTTGGAAGACCAAAGCAGTCCGTTTTGTTGCGTAGGGCAGGTTGTAGGCAGGCAGGAGTCTTGTTGTTCGCAGATCTCTTGTTTGAGTTTGGTGATGTTCCATCCTGTAGTGCCACAAACGACGGGAATGCCTTCTTTCCATGCTGCTCGTATATTGCTTTCGGCAGTTTGCGGGGTTGAAAACTCGATGGCTACCTCAGCAGCGCGGAAGGCAGCAGAATGGAAGTCGGATACATTGTCCTTGTCGATTATGCAGACAACAGTATGCCGGCGTTGTAGGGCTACCTGTTCGATGATATGCCCCATTTTACCATATCCAATGATTGCGATATTCATACGGTTTGCAAAGATATAGATAATTTTACAAATGTCCAATGTTAGTAGTTAAAATGTGGGTAGGTGCGTGTTGGTTTTCGGGTGCATTTTGCGTTGTTTTTGGTTAGAAGTTGATTCGATTATCTCATAAGAATCTCATAAGAATCACATAAGAATCACATAAGAATATCATAAGAATATCATATAGTGTTTATATGTAGAGTAGTTAGATTATAAGGAGACGGTGGCTGTTTGAAAGTTGGCAGGAGTGTAGCGTATATGGTTTTGGGTAGATGGTTGACAGGTTGGATATAATTGTGTATCTTTGCGGCATGAGATTGGAGATAGAAGACCTTTCGATAGGTTATCGTAGAAATATCGTTCAGGAACACTTGCAGTTGTGTGCGGGTGAGGGTGAGTTGATATGTCTGTTAGGTACCAATGGTTGCGGTAAGTCCACGCTGCTACGAACGATAGCAGGATTGCAGCCGTTGTGTGGAGGTCGTATATTGCTATGTGGCAGGGATGTTCAGGGTCTTTCTTCGCAAGAATTGGCGCGTTTGTTGGCATTGGTCTTGACGGAGCGTACGGCGTTGGCTAATACGGATGTGACAGATATAGTGGGAATGGGTCGTTATCCGTATTCGAATCTATTAGGCGGGATGTCTGCTCGGGATATGGCACAGATAGAGTATGCTATAGCGCAGAGTGATCTTTCTGGCTTGCGTGACCGTTGTTTCAATAGTCTGAGTGACGGCGAGAAACAGCGTGTGCTGCTTGCCAAGGCGATAGCGCAAGAGACTCCTATTGTGCTATTGGACGAGCCAACTGCTCATTTGGATTTGCCGGGTAGGTACAAGACTTTTGCCTTGTTGCAGGAGATGGCGCACAAGCAAGGGAAAACGGTTGTTGTATCTACGCATGATTTAGATTTGGCCTTGCAGCGTGCAGACAAGTTGTGGTTGATGAAGCAGCATGGAGGAATAGTTGAGGGTACTCCAAAGGAACTGCTTGGTAGCGGTGTGTTAGAAGAAGTGTTTGGTTGCCAGATTACCTTGCTATCGGGTGTGCCCCCGCTTTGATGGCGTGTGTATATACAAAAAGAGGCTACTCTGCGAGTAGCCTCTTTTTGTATGAGTGTACTTTATAAGTAGAACTTCAGAAGGAGGTTTGCTCCTATATTGTCAGTCCCAAAAGCCAATCCGCTGCTTACAGGCATTTTGAGGTCGGTGACTTCCTCTACCTGCATAGTCAGTGTGTTCCATCCTTCGTAGGTGACATAGCGATTTGGTGACCATCTGTAGAGCAGGTACAGGTTGACATTTGCTCCCAAAGAGATTTTAGGTGCGACGAACCATTCCACTCCAACGGATGCATAAGCACCGAATGTATGTGTTCCGTCGTAGTTGAAATTTTTCAATGGGCGTGCGTTAGGTATGTAGGAGTCGTAGGCAGTGTATGAGCCATTGATAGAAGGCTTTTGATTAGCCTCTGTGATAGCATTGCCATAGTTGTAAGTACTCTTCTCTTTGGCAAAAGCATATACCAATCCACCTCCGAAGACACCTTGTACGGCGCGTTTTCCTACGCGATAGTCAACTCCCAGAGAGATACTCCCTGCATTGGAAGACTTGTGTAGGACATCTTCTACTTTTGCTCTGGAAGCAGGGTCAAGGAACTTAGCCAAGTCGTCGGTAACATAATTATGTTCATTTGTACGCCCGAGGTTAAGTCCGATGTTTGCCTGTACTCCTAACTGGTCAGTAATCATATAGCCACCCATGATAGAGATCATATTGTTGACCAATGCTTCTCCTGCGAGGTCGTCAAGCGAGTTTGCCGTTTTTCCATTGGCAAGGTTACCAACGAAAGTGGCAATAGGATCGAGACTGAAACCTACATGCCAGTCTCCTGCAGCGGGCAGCCATTCAGTATAGTCGTGCTTTGCTTTTTCGTTGATTTTTTCTTGATCGATAGCAAAAGCAGGTACTATCAGCATTGCTGCGAGTAGGACACTTAATATCTTTTTCATAGTGAGTTATGTCTTTAGTAGATTAGTATGTGAAGGAATAAGGGTTAGCGCCCGGACAAGAGTAGATGGTCTTTCCATCGCTGTCTTCGTCAACATTTTTGTTACCGATACCGCGTATAACAGACTTGTTGGTAGGAGTGAAGTCCATAGTAATAGTAGCGGGGTTGAAAGGTACGAGTGAAGCAGAAGCACCTACCGTTTGACCACCATTGTCCGTTTTCTCGTAAATACCCTCAAGGTCTTGTCTTTTCCATTGTTTGTCTTCGATGAGATAGTAGTAGTGTGGGAATTCGGCAGTGATATAAGGCAGCGCCTCTACCAAAATCTCTGTTTCATCTAATTTCCATACATCGTAGAGGTCTGCGGTGAGGGTATATACGCCTTCTTTAACGCTGACATCATTGTAGATAATCTTTCTGCTATCATTTGTGTTAGAGAAAGTGATTCTTGCTTTGCAGGTTGCATCAGCAGAACCTTTTTTTGCTCCGGTGATGTCTTTTGCAGCATTGGTGGTTGCTTCTTCTGCTTGTACTTTTACTTTTCCCGAAACTTTGATTTGCATATTACGAGATTCGATAGGAGCCGTTACACTGGGCTTCATTTCGAAGTCGTTCAGTACTTTAATTTCTCCAGATAGAACGGAAACACTTTGTTCGGATGCCTCGAAGAATGCTGTTGTAGGCAATACTTCTGCAGATTCGTTGAGGTAGCCTGCATACTCGCCTTCGAATGCACGAGGTTGTACGCTAAAGTTGATAGCCTTTTGTCCCACTGGTATAGCGAGGGAGTAGTAGCCATATTCATCTGTAGTAGCAACAACTTGCTTGGTACCAACAGCCATGTCGCTATATTCTGAGTAGTTGATTTTAGCAACTACTTCCACTCCTGCAGCAGGTAGGAGTTGACTTACATACTGTGAGCCATCTACTTTGTATCCAACTTCGTAAGTTACTTTACCTTTAACGGTAGCGGATGTTGTGATGTCTGAAAAGTCGAGTTCAGACTGCTTCTGGCAACCAACAAGAGCAAGGGCTGCAACAGTAGCGAAGAGAATTTTCTTCATAGTGTTAATTTTTTTGTGAATAATAAAGTTAGTTATTGATTTTATCAGATATTTTTTGGGGATGATGTAGCCGCCGAAAGAGATTGCTACAAGAAGTATAGCAGGTAGGAAATTGGTATTGACAGGTATAACCATGAAATAAATGTCAGTTCTCTTATCGGATGACGGGACAAAGGTAATACATTATTTTTATGTAGCAAAAGAAAGTCGCAAAAATTATTAGTTGAAAGTGGAAAGTTGAAAGAAGTTGAGGGTAGAGAGTTTAGAGTTGAGGGTTATACAAGGGGACTAAAGGCTTGTTCGCAGGTGGGGTGGAAGTGACAACCGTGTTGAGGGCTTGGAGGAGGTGGTGGGTTTGGTGGGGGAGGTAGGGGAACTAGACAGTCTAGGGGATCTAGAGGGTTGGTTGAGGGGATGAGAGGCATAGGAGGGTGTGGCTCTATGGTGAGCAATTTTCTGTGGGTTTTATAGGTAGTTTGTAGGTTCATCCTATATTCGTCCTATATTCATCCTATATAGATCGTATATAAATTCTTTGGAATGGATAGTAAACACAGGGGTTGGCGAAGGGGAGTTTTGAGGGGAGGGTAGGGAGAAGGTAAGGGAAAGGTTACTTTTGCGCTTTTATGTAGGGAGTGGAATAATGAAAAGGTGCTGCGAAAAACTTTCACAACACCTTTGGCGGAAGGAGGGGGATTCGAACCCCCGGTACGGTTACCCGTACGACAGTTTAGCAAACTGTTGGTTTCAGCCACTCACCCATCCTTCCTTCCAACAGACGAGGCTGAACTTAAGACTACAACACAAGGGTTGCATCAAAACGCTCGCAAAAGTACAACATCTTTTTTATTCGTACAAGAGAAAAGGCATTTTTTTGCGTAGGCGTTATGATGAGCCTGTGTGGAGCGATGGTTCTTTATTTTCTGTTCCCAAATATCCGCAATAGATAGAGGAACATGTTGATAAAGTCGAGGTATAGGGATAGTGACCCCAAGAGAGCAATCTTTTGTGTGTTTTCGTTCACTTCGTCGCCGTAGAACTCCAGCATTTTCTTGATGTGCTGTGCGTCGTAGGCGGTCAGTCCTGCAAACAACAAGACTCCCACGATGGTGATTCCCCAATAGAGGGGAGAACTTGCCACAAAGATATTGACGATGGAGGCAATGATAAGACCAATGAGTGCCATGAGCAGGAATCGGCCTAAACTGCTCAGATCGCGCTTGGTGAAAGAACCAATGAGTGCCATAGCAGTGAATGTTCCGGCTGTGATGAAGAATGTTCCGGCGATACTCTCTTGTGTATAGAGTAGGAATATAGGGGTGAGGGTTACGCCGTTCAGCATACTATAAATGACGAACATTACGGTGGCGACGGTGAAAGACATCTTATTGATCAGTGTACTCAATACGATGACCATGAGCAACTCTGCGATACACAAGCCGATGAGCGGTGCGGAACTTGAGAAGAGTGTGGACAGGAATTGCTCGTTGTTGCTGATGAGTAAGGAAGTGGCACCTGTGATGATAAGTGCGAGTGTCATCCACCAATAGACTTTGCGCATTAGTGATGATACGACAGAAGGGTCGTTGGCAAGAGTTGATACGGGTACATTGTCCTCTTGGTAATTGGTGTTGTTTAACTGGTTGTCCATAGATATATTGTCTTTATATTATTTTCCTATCTCTTAACAAAAAATATGCCAACATGTTCACCGGTGTGCGTAGGGTAGTCTTCTGCAATTCTCATTTGGAAACATATTTTTTTCAGTACTAAATGTGGGAGTATGGGTGTGCTAAAAGGTCTATAAAACCCTTATAAAAGTTATGAGTGGTAAGGTAGTGCTAAGGTAGTGGTATGGATATAAGAGGCTAATTCGAGGCTGCTTGGTCCGATATTTTTCTAACTATGAAGTAAGGCGAATTTCATAGATTAATCTGCCAATAATTTATTGTTTGTGCAGAAGGATATGAGAAGACGCGGAAGAAGTTGAATTGAAGACCCAGAGAAAATGGAACTGCAATACACCACAGAGTGTTTTTTCAATGGTGTTCCCTAATTTTGCACCATAAATTGTATTTGTTATGGGACAGTACGGTAGGGTGGTTTTCTACAGAAAGCGTCAATTTTTCTACTTGCGTCCCAATAAAATTCCCTATTTTTGCAATGTGGAAAGGAGTGCGCCTATAGTTGGTGGCTCCGTTAATAAAATAAACGATTAAAAAAGAGATTTATATGAAACAATTCATGGACAAGGATTTCCTCTTGCAGACCGAGACTGCGAAGGAACTCTATCACGAGCATGCGGAGAAGATGCCGATTATCGACTACCACTGCCACCTTATTCCGCAGATGGTTGCCGAGAACAAGCGTTTCGAGTCGATTGCGCAAATATGGCTGATGGGCGACCACTACAAGTGGCGTGCCATGCGCTCCAACGGTGTGGACGAGCGTTTCTGCACGGGCAAGGATACCACAGACTGGGAGAAATTCGAGAAGTGGGCTGCCACTGTGCCGTACACCTTCCGCAATCCTCTCTATCATTGGACGCACCTCGAGTTGAAGACTGCTTTCGGTATTGAGAAACTGCTCAATCCCGAGACAGCGAAAGAGATTTACGACGAGTGCAACCATCAGATTGCTACCGACCCGAAGTTCTGCCCGCGCGGCATGATGGAGCACTACCATGTAGAGATTGTCTGCACTACTGACGACCCTGCCGATAGTTTGGAGTGGCACAAGGTAGTTGCCGCAGACCCCACTTGCAAGACCCGTATGCTTCCCGCATGGCGTCCCGATGCAGCAATGAATATCGAGGCGGCTACATGGAAAGCCTATATCGAGAAACTCGCGCAAGTCAGCGGCGTAGAAATTCATACTTTTGCCGACCTGACGGACGCATTGCAGAAGCGTCACGACTTCTTCCAGTCTATGGGCTGCCGTCTGTCTGACCACGGTATTGAGGAGTTCTACGACGAGGCATACACTGTTGCCGAATTGAACGCTATCCTCGATAAGGCGCTTGCAGGTAAGGTACTCACTACTGCCGAGATTCGCCAGTACAAGCACGCTTTCCTGCACATGCAGGCCGAGATGGACTATAATGCTGGTTGGACGCAGCAGTACCACTACGGTGCTATCCGCAACAATAATACCAAGATGTTCAATCTGTTGGGTGCCGATACGGGCTTCGACTCTATTGGTGAGTTTACTACCGCTAAGGCAATGGCACACTTCCTCGACGAGATGAATATGGAGGGCAAGTTGGCAAAGACTATTCTCTATAACCTCAACCCGTGCGCTAACGAGGTGATTGCCACTATGTTGGGCAATTTCCAAGATGGTTCGGTGGCAGGTAAGATTCAGTTCGGTTCGGGCTGGTGGTTCCTCGACCAGAAGGATGGTATGGAGAAGCAGATGATGGCACTCTCCAACCTCGGTCTGTTGAGTCGCTTTGTCGGTATGTTGACCGATAGCCGTTCGTTCTTGAGTTATCCTCGCCACGAGTATTTCCGTCGTACGCTCTGCAATATCTTGGGCAACGATGTAGAGAACGGTTTGATTCCTTATACTGGTTACGAGAAGGCTCGCCTCCAACAGATGGTAGAAGACATCTGCTACAACAACGCAAAGAACTACTTTAATTTTTAACTATACACGAAATAAGTAGAGTCGGCACCGATGTGCAGGCTCTGCTTTTTCACTACTACAACTACTAACAACACAATGGCTAAAATTGTTACTTTGGGCGAGATTATGCTTCGCCTTTCGCCGAACGGCAACGATCGTTTCATTCAAGCAGAGTCTTTCCGTATCATCCCCGGTGGTGGAGAGGCTAATGTGGCTATCTCGTGCGCTAACTTCGGGCACGATGCGTATTTCGTAAGTAAACTGCCGAAGCACGAAATCGGTCAGATTGCCGTTAATGCGCTTCGTCGTTACGGTGTGAACACCGACTTTGTGGCACGCGGTGGTGACCGTGTCGGTCTGTACTATGCAGAGACCGGTGCTTCCATGCGTCCCTCTAAGGTTATCTACGACCGTGCACACTCCTCTATTGCAGAGGCTGACCCATCGGATTTTGATTTCGATGCTATTATGGAGGGTGCACAGTGGTTCCACTGGAGTGGTATCACCCCTGCTATCTCTGACAAGGCTGCAGAACTTACCCGTCTTGCTTGCGAGGCGGCTAAGCGTCATGGCGTTACGGTATCGGTAGACCTCAACTTCCGTAAAAAACTTTGGACGAGCGAGAAGGCAATCTCTGTTATGCGTCCGTTGATGCAATATGTCGATGTCTGCATCGGTAACGAGGAAGATGCACAACTCTGCTTGGGCTTCAAGCCGGACGCAGATGTAGAGGGTGGTCAAACTGATGCAGCCGGCTACGAAGGTATCTTCAAGCAGATGGCTAAGGAGTTCGGCTTCAAGTATGTCGTATCTACCTTGCGTGAGAGTTACTCCGCTACATTCAATGGTTGGAAAGCCCTTATCTACGATGGTAAGGAGTTCTATCAGTCGAAGCGTTACGAGATTAATCCTATCATCGACCGTGTTGGTGGTGGTGACTCGTTCTCGGGTGGACTTATCCACGGTCTGCTTACCAAGAAGACCCAGGGTGAGGCATTGGAATTTGCAGTAGCAGCCAGCGCACTGAAGCACACTATTAATGGCGACTTCAACCTTGTTTCGGTAGAAGAAGTAGAAGCCCTCGCCGGTGGCAACGCTAACGGCCGCGTACAACGATAAATAAACTCCTCCAATCCCTTCAAGATAGGGCTTACAGAAATTAGGTGTAAGAACTAAGTTCTCATGAGCCCATTCTTTGGAAGGGTAGGAGAGGTCTAAAATAATTATTACAATGGCAAAGTTTGATAAGTTAGCCGTATTGGCTAAAATCAATGAGACGGGTATGGTACCTGTCTTCTACAACAAAGACCTCGATCTCTGCAAGAATGTCGTTAAGGCATGCTACGAGGGCGGTGTCCGTGCGTTTGAGTTCACCAACCGTGGCGATTTCGCACACGAGATATTTGGCGAATTGGTTAAGTGGGCTGCCAAGGAGTGCCCGGAATTGGCACTTGGTGTCGGCTCTGTAGTAGATGCTCCTACGGCTGCTCTCTATATTCAGTTGGGTGCTTGCTTCGTAGTAGGTCCGTTGTTCAACCCCGAGATTGCGCCTGTCTGCAATCGCCGCTTGGTTCCCTACTGCCCGGGTTGCGGTACGGTATCGGAGATTGGTAAGGCACAGGAATTGGGGTGCGACCTGACGAAACTCTTCCCTGGCGATGTATATGGTCCAAACATGGTGAAAGGGCTTAAGGCACCGATGCCTTGGTCTAAAATCATGGTCACGGGCGGTGTTGCTCCCGAGAAGGAGAACCTCGAGAAGTGGTTCAAGGCTGGTGTCTATTGCGTAGGCATGGGCTCGAAATTGTTCCCGAAAGAGGTTATCGCCGCTGCCGACTGGGCATACATTACCAATAAGTGCAAAGAGTGCCTCGAGATTATCAAGGCGGCTCGTTAATAGTTCTATCGATGACTGCTTTCCCCTGTACGATTGATAACAGGGAGAAGCAGCCATTTATCTGTAAACAATAAAAATTATATCTAATGTCAACACAAACAAAACTTATGACCAATTGGCGCTGGTGGTTATGCTCATTGCTCTTCGTGGCAACTACCGTCAATTATCTCGACCGCCAAGTACTTTCACTCACCTACGAAGAGTTCATCAAGCCGGAATTCCACTGGACTGATGATCACTATGGAACAATAACAAGCCTCTTCTCTATATTCTACGCCATTGCGTGTCTTTTCGCCGGTAAGTTCGTCGATTGGATGGGTACCAAGAAGGGTTACATGATTGCCATCGGTGTATGGTCGGCTGGTGCATGTATGCACGCTGCCTGCGGATGGGCTACTGCTCACATCGAAGGATTGGGAAGCGTAGAAGCCATGCGGGCTGTGGAAGCAGGCTCGAATGTCGCCCTTGCCGTCGCCACTACATCGGTTTACCTGTTCTTACTCTGTCGAGGCATCTTGGCGCTTGGCGAAGCAGGCAACTTCCCTGCCGCTATCAAGGTAACAGCCGAGTATTTCCCTAAGAAAGACCGTGCTTTTGCCACATCTCTCTTCAACGCTGGCGCATCGGTTGGAGCGTTGGCTGCACCTCTCTGTATCCCGCCTTTGGCAAAACATCTTGGCTGGGAGATGGCATTCATCATCATCGGTGCATTAGGCTTTATATGGATGTTCTTCTGGCAGTTTATGTACGACAAACCGGAGAAAAGCAAACATGTTAACGCCGAAGAATTGGCATACATCCATCAGGACGATTCAGAAGAAGCAAACACCGCAGCCGTACCTGAGACCGACGAAAAGGCTATACCCATGTACAAATGCTTCGGCTATCGACAGACATGGTCCTTCATTGCCGGTAAGTTCTTCACTGACGGGGTGTGGTGGTTCTTCTTGTTCTGGGCACCTTCCTATTTCCAGAACCAGTTCGGCTACAAGGCATCCAGCGGTATGGGGCAGGCGCTTATCTTTACGCTCTATGCCATTGTCACCGTCATTTCTATCTTTGGCGGCTACTTGCCCAAGTACTTTGTCGAGAAGAAAGGCATGCAGCCCTATAGCGGTCGTATGTTAGCCATGTTGCTCTTCGCTTTCTTCCCTATCTGCGCTCTCTTGGCTCAGCCGCTCGGTGACTTCAGCGCATGGTGGCCGGCAATCTTGATTGGTCTTGCAGGAGCAGGACATCAAGCATGGTCTGCGAATCTGTTCTCCACAGTAGGAGATATGTTCCCAAAATCTACTATCGCAACTATCACGGGTATAGGTGCTATGGCTGGTGGTATTGGCTCTATGATAATCCAAAAGTGTGCCGGTCGATTGTTTACCTATGCAGAAGAAGCAGGCGCAGCCTTCACTTTCTTGGGCTTTGAGGGCAAACCTGCAGGCTATTTCATTATGTTCTGCTTCTGTGGCGTTGCTTATCTCGTCGCATGGGTAATCATGAAAGCACTCGTGCCGAAATATAGTCCGATCAAGGAATAATCTTTTTCCATCTTACATAATAAAGGGACACGCCCCAGCCAGGTGTGTCCCTTTGTTGTTATTCATACTGCCAATACTATTCTTTCCTTGCAAACGCCATCCCTCGTATCTTCTCCAACCACTCATCGCCCGTTGCACACAACCCCTTCAAGCCTGCATCCTCACCGGCTGCAACATTCTGCGCCAAATCATCTATATACAGCGTCTCATCGGCTGCAAAACCTGTTTGCAACAACACCAAACGATATATCGCAGCATCCGGCTTTGCCAAATGTAACTCGTTGGAATAGAACGCATAATCATAATCTCGCCCCAACAGAAAATCTGACTTGGCAAACATTTCCTTTGTCACACGCAGATGCTCGTCGTTGATGTTCGACAACAACGCAACCCGCACCCCTTCTCGGTGCAACGCTTTGATGGCTTCAATCCTCCTCGCAGGCAAATCGATCATCATACTGTTCCACGCACGCCTCAAGTCCTCTGTCGTTACACCCTCCTTGGCATGCGTCAAGAGTGCCTCAAAGAACGCCTCATCTGCAATCTCCCCCGTCATATACTTATCCACCAATTCGTTCTGACCACCGCCAAGCAACGACCTGTCCGACAACTCCTCTATGGGAAGCACCGACAGCGAACGCAATGCCGACAATGTCCGCTGAGGCTGCAAGTCTATCAGCACACCACCTATATCGAAGATGATGTTCCGAATCATAGACTCTCGCGAATAGCCTCAATCATACGGTTATATTCTTCCTCTGTCAGATACACTTTCTGCGGATTCATCTGGAATGTACCTCCGTAATCCGGTCCGTCCACATACTTCGGCACCAAATGGAAGTGCAAATGCGACAACTTGTCGGCGTATGCACCGTAGTTTATCTTCTCCGGATCAAACACCTTCTGCATCGCACGGGTCACCTTCACCACATCAGCCATAAAAGCATTGCGCTCCGTATCGCTTAGTTCGTTCAAATCATTTATGTGCCTGTTGTAGGCAACCAGACACCTTCCTTTGTACGATTGTTCTTTGAATAAAAATACTTTGGATACGCTCAATTCTGCAATAGGCAACATAAGGTCTTGCAATGTCTTGTTCTGCGTGCAATACAGGCAGTCTTTGGGATCGGAATACATAGTTTCTGTTTTTTAGTTTCTTTTCAGTGTGCAAAGATAGTGCAATTCTTATGGAAAAACAAACGCTTGTTCTCTTTTTGACTTTCCTTTCCCTTTTGGCATAGGTTTTGCTCTCTCAACGCTTGGAATGAATCTGTCTAAAGATATAGTACTGCTCACCTTGCTTGCGCTTTGCGTTTGGCTTCCCGTACGGGTGCTGGCTCAATACACCGACGAGATACTCTACAAAGCCTATCTTACAAGCGATGTCAGCCTTTGGAAAGAGTACATCGAGGCTACCGATTGGAATAACGCACCCAATGCCGAGAAACTGCGACTGCTCAACTATCAGTATGGCTATGTGGCGTTTGCCGTAAGCGAGGAAAGTGAGTCGGCGCAATACCATTTGGACTTGTTCAAACAACACCTCTCCGATACAAGTCTCTCCATCGATGCTGCACAGATGGCGTGCTATCAGTCTTCCGTCGCTGCCTACGAGATGTCTTTCGCCACCTTCCGCAAACTCATGTACGCCAACCAGGCAATGGTCTATGCCAACGAAGCCATGCGTATCGACTCACTGCACCCTGCCGCACTCACACTCAAAGCCAATATCGATATGTACTGCCCGAAGGCTTTCGGCGGAAACAAAGAACGGGCTTTGCGCTATTTCCTCTTGGCGGAACGACGCTTCAACGAACTGCACCTTACCGCCAACAACTGGAACTACCGTGCACTGCAGTTGTGTATCGCACAATGCTACGAGAAAATAGGAAACAAGGAAAAAGCCATCGAAAAATGCAATTCTATCCTCTCTGAAGAACCCGACTTTTCATATATCAGCGACATCTATCTCCCGACCCTGCGTGGCGAAACCCCAAAAACAAAGGTCGGTATAGGCAATATAGGCAAAATAGCCAACTCTGTCCTGTAAACTCCCCTCCCTTCTCCTCGCACCCCTATATCTCTACCCTGCCTGTTCTGGGTACTCTCCGTATAACCCAAAGACCTTTTTCTTAAATTCTCTTATAAATCACACAACTGTCTTAAAACTACCTCCCTATCTCCCGTTTCCCCTCTCCCTTAAACCTCCACTCCGCCAAGCCCACTGTTTACTACCACTTTCAAAGGATTTATATAGGATCTATATAGGACGAATATAGGATGACTATAGGAACCCCCTACAAACCACCTCCCAACGACATAGAACACGCCCCTCTCCGCACATTAATCATTAAATCATAATTGTTAATTTATAATAACCACTCCCTGCGCTTTTGCACGCTGTAGAGTCATAGCGTGCTATGGCTCTACTCCCCTCATCCAAACCCCTATATCCTCTATACCGTCCAGTTCCCCTATATCCCCCAACAAACCTGCCACCAACTCCCCTAAAATCACTTCCCTCCATAATTACATTTGCATAATTTGCACGAAATTTGTAATTTTGCAAGCAGTGCAATATATGTGCTTATGAAGAATATCGCCTTTATCATCAACCCTATTGCGGGAACGCTCAATAAACGGCGCATCCCTAAAATGATTGACAACCTGCTTTCCCGCGAGCAGTGGAATACCGACATCGTATTTACTGAATATAAAGGACACGCCACCGACCTCGCTCACAGGTATGCACAAATGGACTTCGACGCTGTAGTGGCAGTAGGAGGAGATGGAACGGTAAGTGAAGTGGCAAGCGGATTGCGTGACAGCCAAACAGCATTAGGTATCTTGCCTATCGGTTCAGGCAACGGATTGGCTCGGCATCTGAATATACCATTAAGACTTCCCCGTGCTATCGAAATGCTTAACAACTCCGAAGCTATATGCATCGACTATGCTCTCTTGAACGACCAACCGTTCTTCTGCACTTGTGGATCGGGGTTCGATGCACTCATCAGCCAACATTTTGCAACGGCTGGTAAAAGAGGGTTGCATACATATATCCAGCAGATAGTAAGGGACATATTCCAATATACCCCGCAACATTGCATCTTGAAAGGAGAAGGAATAGATATCGAAACTGACGCCTTCCTTATTACTATAGCCAACGCCAAACAGTGGGGCAATGCTGCCTATATTGCACCTCAAGCCAGCATCCAAGATGGTATGTTGGATGTGGCAATCTTGTCCCCATTTCCTATATTGGCAGTACCTGGCTTGGTCATGCAATTATTCACCAAAACACTCGACAAAGACCTGTTTATGACCACTATCCGTACTCGCGAACTAACACTTTCCCGCCCCGAAGCAGCACCCTTCCATTGTGATGGAGACCCCATAGAAGTAGGCACAAACGCACATATAAGCATCGTACCGGATGGCTTGCGCGTATTGGTAGAGAAACGATTCTAAACAATGAATATATGACCATTAAAATTATCAATAAGAGTAATAATCCTTTGCCCCGTTATGAGAGCAAGCAGGCTGCGGGAATGGATATACGCTGTTTCTTGCAGGAACCTGTAACGCTCCAACCTCTCGAGCGGCGACTACTACCTACGGGGCTTTATATCGAGTTGCCCGAAGGATACGAGGCGCAAATAAGGCCACGCAGTGGATTGGCTTTGAAACGAGGACTGACCGTGCTGAATACTCCAGGGACTGTAGATGCTGACTATCGTGGAGAAATAGGCGTTATCCTTATTAACCTCAGTGATGAACCACAAATCATAGAATCAGGCGAGCGTATATGTCAAATGATAATTGCTCGTCACGAACAACCCGCAGTAGTGGAGGTCGAAAGCCTGAGCGATACAGAAAGGGGAACAGGAGGATTTGGGCATAGCGGACTAAAATAAAACGAACTTGAAGCGGTGTTTCTACATATTGCTGACCTGCCTGTCGCTTCCTATATTCGCCCTTGCAGCAAAGAAAGAAGCGGCAACTGAGATATATCTCTCGCCGGAAGAACAATGCTTCCGCTATTATCTGTACGATGCACAGCGTGCATTGGAGCAAGATGATTATGTGCGTGCAGTAGCCTCCTACCTGTTTTTGGTAAGGCAGAATCCTTCCGATGCTACTGCTCAACAGAACTTGGGGGTAATCTACCAGGCTATTGGAGAGAAGGAATGGGCATTGCAACACTATGCAATAGCCTATCAGAATGACCCCATAAGTTATTGGGAAAACTACGCACTGCTTCTCTATGAGAAAGATCCAAAGTCTGCTATCCGTATCTTGGAGCGAACTCAGAAATCACTCCCTGAAGACAGAGACCTCTTGGAGGCGTTGGTCAATGCTTATTCCTACCAGGCAATGTGGAAGAAAGCAATTCGGATACAGGAATATATCTGCTACTTGGATGGTCTAACACCCTATACGGTAATGCCGCTCTATCGGTTATATGTCTCAAGTGGACAATCTAAGAAAGCATTGCAGTTGCTCGATGAGTATTTGGACGAAAATACGGAGGACTATCGTTTTCAAGCCTTTCGAGGAGATGTGTGGCTATCATTAGGCGAAGAAGAACAAGCCTTGCGCCTTTATTACGCCGAAGAACAGCGTCACCCCGACAACCCCTATGTATTGCTCTCATTAGCGGACTATTCTATTCGTACCAACGACACAACTCAGTGCAAGAACTATATATTAAAAGCATTGCGTAGTGACGCTTGGAGTGTAGAGCAGAAAATACAAACCTTGCAGAACGCAGGCAAATGGTTCGCTCAACAGAAAGGGCTAATGGAACAGATGCTGCAAGAATTGGCAGAGGCTTATCCGTTGTCAGAACAAGTATACGATGCCCAAGATAAGTACTATTCTGCAAAAGGAGACTATGTCAAAGCAGCAGAGGCATTGCGTCAGATGACCGATATTAACCCGAACAACCCTCATACATGGGGGCGTTGGTTACAGGTACTGCAATCTGATACAACCGCACAAGATAACAATTATGAATATGTGATACGCAAAGGCTATCAATACAAGGGTAATGACCATCAGTGGTATTACTGGATGGCTGCACTATTGGTCACCAAACAAGAAATGGACTCTGCTATTGTCATCGCCGAAGAAGGAATACAACTCACAGTTTCCACAGCCGATGATACTCGCTACCGATTTATGATGTTGAGCCTACTGGGAGATCTGTATCTGGATAAGGGAGATTTGGAAAACTGCTACCGTGTGTATGACGAAGCCCTACTCTTGGCACCCGAAAACGCTTACATACTCAACAACTATGCCTACACCCTCTCTGTCAACAACGGCGATTTGCGCAAGGCGGAACGAATGAGCCGTAAAACGATCGAGAAAGAACCCGATAACGCAACCTTTCTTGATACCTATGCGTGGATACTCCACTTGCAAGGACAAGACTTCTTGGCAGAATTCTATATCAAAAAAGCAATGGAGAACCAAGTAACGGGAAAAGAAGACCCCATACTGAAAGAACATTATGACATCATCACGCAAAAGTAGATAACAATGAGAACGAAAGTAACGAAAATATTATACGCTGCTTTGTGTGTCGCAACTGTCTTGTTCCTGCAAGGATGTGCCACCCAACGGCAAACCACCGGCCAACCATCCAAAGCCGATCGTGAACGCAGGGATGTTCTGCAGCATATCATACTTGCTCAATCATCTTTCCATTCGGCAGAGGTCACAAAAATGCGCTACACACTAACATATTCCAATCGTCAGATGGCAGCCAATGGTAGCCTGAAGTTTATCAAAGACTCTGTCGTATCTTTCTCCCTCCAACCTGTTATGGGCATCGAACTGTTCCGGGTCGATATCACCCCCTCCCAAGTTGCTATAGTCGATAAGATGAACCGCCGCTTTGCTCAATTCACCTACCCTGAACTATCCGACTATATGGGTCTGTCCGTCATTTTTGAAGACATCCAGGCACTAACGATGCAGCACATATTCGCATTGGGAGAAGCAGATAATTGGCAACAGTCTTTCACCCTCGATAAAACCGACTCCCAACATCGAATAACCTTCTCAGATAACAAGATCGATTATTCTTTCTTGTTCGACGCAGTGAACTATATTCTGCAAGAAACGAAACTAACTTCCACCAAGATGAATGCGTCGGTGGTTGTCGCTTATCGGAACGAAACCCAAACCGACGATGTGCTATTCCCCGAAACAGTGGAAGTATCCTACACACATCCCACACAGCATATAGCACTCACACTGACAATGTTGCGCAGGCAATTCAACAGGAAGGTCAATTACTCGCCCGTCAATACCGCAACCTATAAGTTAGTTGACATATCCACTATACTACCCTGATCACTATGAGCATAAAACGATTCTGCATATTTATTCTGTGCTTGGCTTGCCTATCCTCCAACCTTACTGCGCAAAGCGTAAAAGAATTGGAGAAACAGCGTAAGCAGACTCTCCAACAATTGGAGAACACCGGCAAGATGCTCAAACAAACCAAGCAGAACGAGAAATCTACCCTCAACAAACTTAACTTGCTCAATAAAGATATACAAACGCGTCGAACGCTCATCGTTAATATCAACAGAGAAATAACGGCTCTGGACATTGAGATGCAGGTACTCAATACCGAGAAACAGGCGCTGCAAGAGGAGTTGCAACGATTGCAAAACGACTATGCCGAATTAGTCCGGCAAACCCACTATGCTTCAATGCAGTGCAGTCCGTTATTGTTCATCCTCTCTGCCGACAACTTCGATCAAATGGTGCGCCGTATCCGCTATATGCAAGAGTTTGCCGACTACCGTAAACAACAGGTGGCAGAAATAAAGAACAAACAACGCGAAATCGACGACAAAAACTTACAACTCGAACAGAACAAGCAAAGCAAACAAGAGGTACTCCAAGTGCGGAAGCGTGAACAAGACAACCTCCGTCGTGATGAACGCAAGCAACAAAGTATGCTCAAAGAACTCAAAAAGAAAGAAAAGTCATTACTCGCACAACAGAAACAGCAACAAAAGAAAGCCGACGAACTGAACAGGCGCATTGACCAAATGATACAGAAAGAGGTCAAACGCACCGCAAGTACGCTCACCAAAGAAGAAAAACTCGTTGCAGGAGGCTTCGAGAAAAACAAAGGACGCCTGCCTTGGCCGACCGAAAAAGGCTACATCAGCGGACAGTTTGGCGTACAACCTCATCCCACACTCGCACATGTAACCGTCAACAATCGAGGCATCTACATACAAACTACCAACGGATCCGATGCGCGTAGCGTTTACGAAGGGGTAGTGTCGGCAGTGTTTGTTTCCGACGGGCAAAATGTAGTCATCATCAAGCATGGCAACTACAGGACTGTCTATAGCAACCTCACGAAACTGTATGTCAAGAACGGTGACAAAGTAACTGCCAAACAAAAGATCGGACGAATATACACCGACCCTGATAACGACAACAAAACGGAACTCTTCTTCCAGATTCGCAAAGACACGGATGTTCTCAACCCGTCTTTGTGGCTGACCAAACAATAGAAAACCATTATAGACTTATGAAAACAAAAATAGGATTACTTCTTGCTGTGATGCTCCTCCTCACAGCCTGTAAACAAGATAACTGGATCGATTGGAAACTGCAAAACGAGATGTGGTTCTCCATGAATGCCCAAAAAGAAAATGTGAAGACTTCGCCGTCGGGGAGCGGACTGCAATATACCATTCTATACGAGGGCAACATCTACGACGCAAAGCCTTCCCGATCGGCAACGGTAGTCGTCGATTACACGGGCAAACTAATCAACGGCCGAATCTTCGACCAAGGTACGGCAACCCTGACGGTATCCAACCTCGTCGAAGGTTTCCAAGAAGGACTTTCCCTCATGCATGTCTCTGGCGATGCCATATTCTACATTCCCTATACTTTAGGCTATGGCACAAAAGAAAATGGCACAGAAGGTGGCTCTTCCTATATTCCCCCCTACTCAACACTCATCTTCGAAGTACACTTGACCAACATCTTGGAGAATTGAAACATCGCTTTCTGTATAGTATAATCTTGCTGCTCCTCTGCAGTTGCGAGGGTACCACCTACCGAAGTAGTGTACCATCCTATCCTGTGGGCATGCGTATCAATATCTTAGCCGAATATCCCGACTTCCAACCCACTGCCACGGGCGCATATCTCATCTTCCAGCAACCTCGCTATCCCACAGAAGCCGTTGGCTATGCAGGACTGCTCATCTATGTTGCCATGGACGCTCAATATCATGCCTACGACCTTGCCTGCCCGCATTGTCTTAACCAACAACAAGGAGTAACTGTCGATGGCTTCTTTGCCCTATGCCCTATCTGCGAGGAACAATACGACTTGAGTTTCGGTCTGGCGGTCCCCACCAAAGGCATCGCTACGGAAGCCCTCAGGCAATACAATGCCATCTACAGCAACGGCTATCTCACTATAACAAGCAAATAACAACGATGATACAACCCGACGAAGTCATCTATATTGGCAAGGTCCGAAAATCTAACAACGCTAAAGGTGAACTGCTCTGTCTTCTCGAAAACGAACTCTTTCCCGAAGCCGAACCTGAGTTTGTCGTACTCCTTTGCGACAATATCCTTGTGCCGTTCTTTATCGAAGACTACCGATTCCGTGGCGAAGACGGACTCCTCTTGCGCCTCGAAGGAATAACCGAAGAACGGCAGTCGCAACGACTATGCGGAGCCAAACTCTACCTTCTACGCTCCTCCATTTCCCAAGAGATAATCGAATCAATGCCACAACATACCTTAGAGGGGTTCCTCCTGATTGACGACCGGAAAGGCGAGGTGGGACGAATAGTGGCAATCGACGACTCTACGCTCAACATCCTTTGGAAACTGAACAACGGTACGCTCATACCTGCACACCCAGATCTTGTCCGAACCGTCGATACAACGAAAAAAATCGTATATGTCTCTCTCCCCGAAGGACTAATCTGAGATACAGGGTACTGTCCCCCACAAAAAGAGACCGCAATGCACAACGGCACTGCGGTCTCTCGCTTTTATTGTTATCTCGTTTAGAATTTATAACGAACACCAAGGCTCAAGCCATAAATACCAGCAAGGTCGAAATTCACTTTTTTACCGTTGCCATAGTAGTCGTAGTTACCTACACCAAACTGTGGACGCCAATCTAATGAGAGTTGCAGTGGGAACCAAAAGTCATACTCTATGCCGATGTGACCTACTGCACCAACATTCCACCATGCATAATTTTCGGTATTAGCGTATGGAAACCACACACTCGTACCACCACCGACACCCATATACCAGTGCCACTCACCTTTATGATCCCAAGGAACTGGCGCATTGAATGGATCTATCCAATCGTATGTTACCTTGCCACCTACACCTATACCATAAATAAGAGGCACATTAACCGACACATCCAACATGTTCGACTGACCAAAACCATGCTGATACGAAAAACCGAAATCAGTACCTAAGTTACCGCCGATTGCACGAGGCTGTGCTACTGCACTTGCTGCGCCAAGAACGACCATAGCGAGCAATAAATATACACTTTTCTTCATAATAAATTGTTATAAGATAGTAAATTAAAATAAATACAAATAATTATCCATTGTCACTCCTCTCCCTCAATAGAGAGGCTACCTCTTATACTTTCTAACACAACTGCAAAGGTACAATATATTTCACAATAATTAGAATATAAGGACGAAAAAAATAAAAATTACCTCATCCGCCCATTCCCTTGCCCATCTCAGCAACTCGCAAATAGATACCTTCCCACCCAATACTTGCATAAAATTCTGTAACATCTCGCTCTAAATATAAAAACACCTCCCGCCCTGTTCCCTCACCCCTCCATTCCGCCAACCCTAATGTTTACTACCAATTCCAAAGGATTTATATAGGACGAATATAGGATGACTATAGGATGACTATAGGAACACCCTACAAACAACCTATAAACCACCCACAAAACACCCCTCTCCGCATATTAATCATTAACACTTAATTCTTAAATTACAATAACTCCTCCCTGCGTTTTTGCTCACCGTAGAGCCATAGCATGCTATGGTTCTCAACCCCTCATCCAAACCCCTAGATCCTCTAGACCGTATAGTTCCCCTACATCCCCCATCAAACCCTCCACCTCCTCCAAACTCTAAACTAAATCTCTCCTCTCCACCCTCAACTACTAAAAACACTTAACTCAATACACTCACCCGCCTTCCACTAATAACCTAAAAACAAACTACTTACAAAAATACTTACATTTTTGTAAGGAAAAATTTGGAACAAAAACAGGAATTGCACTACCTTTGCATCCGCAAAAAATAGCAAAGCAAACACCCGAAATTGCTTCTTGAAAAAATGAAAAACAAAAAAGAAGAGATACTATCTGCCGCAGAAGAAGAGTTTGCCCGTCATGGATATGAGGGGGCCAATATCTCACGCATAGCCAAAAAAGTCCATGTCACACATGTCTTATTGTATTATCATTTCCAATGTAAGGAAAATCTGTTCGCACAAGTATTGCAACGCAAGATTGACGGCTTCGTACAATCTGTCTTGCCACCGGCTGGAACCGAGAACCTGTATTTCCTGCAGAACATAGACAACCTCATCGCACAAAACTTCGACTTTGTCGCTAACAATGTCGCATTTGTCCGATTGATAGTAAATGAGGCGAAATCAATACCAACGCTCATGGATATTGCTCACAATCAATACATAGACTACATCAATCTATTGCAAAACTCACTAAACAAAGAAAGTGCTGTGGGAAACATCGAACCAACCAATGCCGAACGACTGATATTGAACATATTTTCGCTCAACATCATGTCAGTTTTGGTAATGCCTGAACTCGAGCATCTGCTGCCCTGTCGGCAACCTGACAATCAAACGCTTCTAATGCAACACAAACAAGAAAACATCCGTTATATACACTTGTTTTTAGGTATAAAAGAATAACCATAGAAAAAGAATGATTATGAAACCAATGAAAATCTTAACATTGTCCCTTTTCAGTGGACTGATAATGCTTTTAATGTCCTCTTGTAATGAACCGGTCAAAGCACTGGTCGGCTCCTATAGTTATACCATCAGCGGACAAGCAACCATCGAAGATACCATATCGGTAATACTACCCAACGAAAAAGGGGCAGTACAGATGGAAAAAATACAAAAAGATAGTATTCTATTGACAATGAATTATTACAGTGGAATAGAAGGCGGAGTATACACTACGCAAGGCAAAGTAACCGACAACAAAATAACACTGACGCCCTTCAAGCGTATAATGACGGTTACTTATAAAAACACCGAAACAGACTTGTTGATACCTGTCGAGAAAACCTATACAGAGAACTACGAAGTACAGGTCAGTGGAGTAGGGACTATCTACAACGAAACCGTCCATTTCCAACTCCAATACAACGGAAAATGCACAACCAACAATAAGGTTATCAAAGGCAATAACATCCTTATGGTTGCCAAACGAAACTAATATCCCCTATCGCTATTTTCATAGAACAATGAAACAATCTCAGTTTATACTACTTCCTTTCATCTTGCTCACAATCTGCTTCTGCACTGCTTGCAACAAAATACAATCTATCAAACAGGACAAACCGGACAACATTGCACCGCTAACGGTATCCGTACAGATAATAGGAACGGAAACCTCCTGCAATACACATACCTATGTCGGTAAGTTGGAGAGTGCAAGCAGCATACCCCTCAGTATGCAGACGGCAGGACAAGTAATCAGCGTCAGCGTAAAGAAAGGCGATAAATTGACGGAAGGACAAGAAATACTCCGTCTCGATAATACGCAGGCACGCAACACCTTGCAAGCAGCAAAAGCCTCGCTCCGACAAATCGACGACGGCTATAGGCGAGCCAAAAAAGTGTTTGCGGAAGGAGGAGTAACAGAGCAAAAAATGGTCGAACTGCGAAGTCAGAGACAGCAGGCACAAGCAATGGTCGCTATGAGCGAAAAAACACTGAACGACTGCGTACTGCGAGCGCCAAGCAATGGAGTCTTAGGTGACTTTGATATTCATGTCGGACAAGTAGTAGCACCTGGAATACCCATCGCCACACTAATCAATAACGATACCTATAAGGTCACCTTTGATGTAGCGGAGAACGATATAACCAATGTGCATATTGGAGACAGCGCACGACTTTACATAACCGCAATAGGAAAGGATACACTCAATGCACTGATCGTAGAGAAAAACCTCATTGCCAATAACATCTCACATACCTACACCATCAAAGCAATGCTGCTCAATAATTCACTGAACCATGAACTGTTACCCGGAATGGTAAGCAAAGTATGGCTCAAATCACAAACAGCAATCGGATACACTGTTCCTACAGAATGTGTGCAAACATTAAAATCGGGGCAAAGTGTATGGATCGCCGTCAATGGAATAGCACAACGAAGAAAGGTCGAAATCGGACAGTATGTAGGAAATAGTGTACTGATAACAAGTGGCTTGCACGAAGGAGATATAGTCATCATCGATGGATTTCAGAAACTCTATAATGGAGCCAAACTAAATTACTGAGACAGTGAAAAAACGCACACATATCGAAGGAGCAATGCGCAACCATAATATGGTCGCATTAGTAGTCTTCATACTCTTGGGGATAGGAATTTGGTCTTTGCCGAAAATGAATAAAGACGAGTTCCCACAATTCCAAATCCGTCAAGGAGTAGTGGCTGCAATATACCCAGGCGCAACTGCACAAGAGGTGGAACAACAGGTCACCATACCGTTAGAGGACTATCTGAATGGGTTCGAGCAGATAGACAAAGCGAACACCTATTCGGTCACCGAAGATGGCATTGTCTATGTATATGTCACCATCCGTACTTCCGTAAAGTCATGTGCAGAGACATGGACAAGTATCCGCTCGGGATTAGATCTGTTCAAAGCAACTAAACTACCTCATGGAGTACTCCAAGTCGTTGTAATTGACGACTTTGGTAATACCTCATCCATGCTTCTGGCAGTAGAGAGTGATGAGCGAAGCCCGCGAGAATTAGAGCAATATGCACGCATACTTTGTACTCGCCTACGCACAATACCTGAGATGGGTAAAATTAAAACACTCGGTACACAACAAGAAGAGGTCGCAATCAACATCGATGCAGCAAGGCTATCTGCTTATGGAATCGACCAAACTACATTACAACTCTCTATGCTCTTGCAAGGATTTCGGACACTTGGAGGAAGTCTCGACAATGGACAAAAATTGCAAGTAACTATTCCCTACAAAAGCGAACAGGAGATCGCAGAACAGATAGTCTGGTATGACCCGATAAACAATAGTACCATCCGCCTGAAAGACATAGCCACTATAGAAAGACACTACAAAAAACCAACACAATTCGTAGAATACTATACCGGTGATGAAACGGTCAACATATCTCCCGACCGCTCATGTCTAATTATCAACATGGAAATGGTACCCGGTAATAACATAGTGGCATTTGGTCAGAAGGTCGATAAAGAAATAGCCGTGGCACGACAGCAACTGCCACCTGACATACACTTCCATCGTATAACCGACCAACCTAAAATAGTCAACGATTCTGTAATGTCTTTCCTACGGGACATCCTGCTGTCTATCGTGGTCGTCATTGCCGTAATGCTCGTACTGTTCCCCTTGCGTACTGCTTTGGTAGCCAGTACAGGCGTACCCGTATGTACTGCCTTGGCAATAGGACTGATGTACCTCACAGGCATCGAACTCAATACGGTAACACTCGCCGCACTCATAGTGGTACTGGGTATGATTGTCGATGATTCTGTCATAGTCATAGATGGCTACTCCGATATGCTCTCGCAAGGACATAGTCGCTGGTACTCTGCTGCCGTAAGCACCCAACAATTGTTCGTGCCTATGGCAGTAGCCACTTGTTCTATCTCGGGTATGTTCTTCCCTATGACACGCATAATACAAGGACCTCTCGGAGAGTTCGTTCAATTATTCCCTTGGGCTATTCTCTTCGCACTAACTGCCAGTATATTCTATGCCACTTGGGTCACTCCATACATGGCCACGCGTTTCATCAAAAGAAAAAAAGAGAACGAAATGGGTTGGTTCGAGCGTTCACAAAACCACTTCTTTGAATGGTTACAAGCAAGATATAAGAATCTCCTTACACGCTGCTTTCATCATCCTTACATCTCTTTTGCTGTACTCATCGTCTGTATCGCATTAGGTGTATACCTTATGACGCAACTTAATGTACAACTCCTACCTAAGGCGGAGCGTGAGTGCTTTGCCGTAGAAATACACTTGAAAGAAGGTTCTTCTATAGACGAAACAGCCCTCCTCGCAGACTCTTTGGCGCGAATGATGAGGGTGGACAAACGAATCACATCCATCACATCTTTCGTCGGGCAGGCATCTCCGCGTTTCCATGCTACCTACACCCCACAGATGGCGAAACCATCCTATGCACAGTTTATAGTAAATACTACATCATCTCGTGCCACAGCCGAACTACTCGTAGAAATGTCACAACGCTACGAGAACTATTTTCCGAACGCATACATACGCTTGAAGCAGATAGACTATCAGGCTGCTAAAAACCCCTTGGAGATACGCTTTCAAGGTGGAGATATGGAGCAAATGGCACTACTATCGGATAGCCTTAAACGCTTCATGGCAGAGCAACCGGAGATGATGTGGGTGCATAGCGATTACGACCAATTTACTGCACAAACCAAGATAACACTCCGCGAAGAAGAAGCAACAAGGTTGGGCATAACAGAGACCATGCTATCTGTCTATCTCAGCACTCTCACCAACGGAGCCAAAGTAACCACTATATGGGAAGGCGACTATGGCATACCTGTCTTGCTCTATACCGACGGAGGAAAAGAAATGAAAACCTCCGATCTAAACGATGTAATGATACCTACGGCTTACCCGACAGTATGGGTCCCTCTCCGACAAGTGGCAGATCTTGCACCAGAGTGGCATCGCTCTTCCATCGAACACCGCAACTCCGTGCCAACTATCACGCTCGGATGCGACCTAAAAGGAAAAACAAGTCAAGTGTCTGCAGAGAAAAAGGTAAGAGACTGGATTCAGACAAACCTCAGCGACCTACCTCCCGAAATCACTATCTCCTATGGCGGACTCACGGCTATCAACGACGAAATGATTCCCGAAATTCTCCTGAGCGTCGTGGCTGCACTGGTTGTCATGCTTGTCTTGCTGCTCTATCATTTTGGCGACATTGCTCTTGCTTTGCTCACCCTCTCAAGCAGCATCCTATGTTTCTTCGGCGCATTCTTGGGACTATACATCTTTAGAATGGATATATCCATAACCGCAGTCTTAGGTATCGTCAGCCTGATAGGGGTCATTGTGCGTAATGCCATCATGATGTACGAGTACGCAGAAGACCTGCGCAAGCACAATGTACCGGTAGCAGAAGCAGCCTACGAAGCAGGACTGCGCCGTATGCGACCCATTTTCCTCACCACGGCTACTACCGCTCTCGGTGTCATACCTATGATTATCGCACGCACCAGCCTTTGGATGCCTATGGGAGTCGTGATATGCTTCGGCTCTTTGTTCACCCTGCCGCTCACACTCACCATGTTGCCTATCACCTATTGGAAAATGTATCAGCATAAAGACAAGAAAAAGGCTTAAACGATGAAACTCACATTACGAACATACATATCTTGCTTACTGCTATCTTGCTCTGTCGGACTCCTCGCCCAGCAGAGCGCAGATACGGTCGGAGTAACGCTCACGCTCGACTCTTGCCTCTCTTTGGCTAAACAGAACAACAAAGAACTGCTCAAGGCAAGACTCGACATCCAAAAAGCACAGCAGGTCAAAGCACAAGCCTTTACCAAGTATTTCCCGCAGGTAAAAGCGTCGGCAATCGGCTTTCACAGCCTGCATCCGCTCATGGAGTTCGGAATAGACGATATCAATAATGCTTCTGTTCGAGACCTTCTCACCATGCTCTATGGCAACTATGGCGAAGCCTTAGGATTGGAAAACACCATATCCCTCTTTCAATACGGCTACCAAGTCGGAGTAACAGCTATGCAACCGGTCTATGTGGGAGGTAAAATCGTTGCCGGTAATCGGTTGGCTGAAGTCGGTATTCAAGCCGCAGAACTCCAAACCGACATCACAGAGAGAGACCTTCTCGAACAAGTCGAAGAGAGTTACTGGCTGGTCGTAGGGCTGAACGAAAAACAAAACACCCTCCAAGCAGTAACCAACCTCTTGGACACCATCCACCGTACCGTAAATGTCGCCGTACGAGCCGGATTGGCACTCCAAACCGACCTCCTGCAAGTCGAACTCCGACAATCAGAAATACAACGGACACAGATCCAACTCACCAACGGACTCGCACTCGCTAAAAGAGCGCTTTGGCAGTCCCTCTCCCTCGACCCCCAACAGGAACAACTCGGCAACATCCGATTAGAGCCTATCCATACCGATACCATCCTTCTCCCCGCCACCGATAACGATGTGAGCAACCTACCCGAAACAAACCTCCTCTCGCTACAGGTACGCGCCGCTGAACTTCAGCGACGAATGGCAGTCGCCGATGCTCTGCCACAGGTGGCAATAGGAGCGCACTATGGCTATGGCAACATACAAGCGAACCTCCTGCGTAATGGCTTGGGCAGCAAAACCGGCAACGGACTCCTGTTCCTCACGGTCTCTGTGCCTATCACCGATTGGTGGGAGAACGGACATAAAATACAAGAGAACAATATCGCCATCCAACAAGCCCGCCTCCAACAAGCACAACTCACCGAGCAACTCGCCTTGCGAACACAACAAGCCTACGATAAAATGATGGAGGCATATCTGCTCGTTTCCGAAAATCAGAGGGCATTGTCCATTGCACAAGAGAACTATCGTTTGTCTGAGGTCAATTACCGTGCAGGTACATCTACTGTCACCGACCTGCTCACAGCGCAATCGAAATTGTTGCAAGCCGAGAACAACCTCACTGATGCGAAAATCACCTATCAAGTCTCCTCCCGACGCTATAGCGACCTCACTTCTACCCCTCCGACCCCTTAGACATTGTTTTTTCACTATACCTCACAAGCAGGCGGCATCGCTATAGCACGCAATGACTGCCTTTGTGGCGTATTGTCAAATACTAAATAGTCAAATTGTCATATTCACCTCGACTCCTTTTAGCATATCACTTGCTACTTCCTCCCCACCAATTACTGCACTCATAATAGTTCCTTGCTACACTCTTGCCCACCGTACAATAGTTCCTTGCTATGCTTATAATGGTTCCTTGTTGCGCTTATGCCCACCGTAGAGCCATAGCACGCTATGGCTCTCAATACCTCCTCAAAACACCTAGATCTCCTAGACCGTCTAGTTTCCCTACCTCCCCCACCCAAACCACCTCCTCCTCCAACCCCTAACCACTGGGGACGCGTGCGCCCCGCATGCGGATAAGCCATCAAGATGACCTTATTCCCCTTGGATAACCCCACCTTTTCAACCCTCAACTCCTATCATCTCTTAACTTTTCCCCACTCACCTTTAACACTCCCTCCTTTCAACAAACTCCCTGTTCCCTCCCGCTCCCCCTCCGCTTACCCCCATAAACACTACCTGTTCCAAACGATTTATATAGGATGAATATAGGATGACTATAGGATGACTATAGGAATCCCCTACAAACTACCTCCAATTCCCCTCCCAAACACCTCTCTCCACACTTTAATCATTAACACTTAATTCTTAAATTACAATAACTCCTTGCTGCGCTTATAATGGTTCATTACTGCGCTTTTGCCCACTGTAGAGCCATAGCGTGCTATGGCTCTCCTCCCCTCCTCCAACCACCTAGTTCTTCTAGATTTTCTAGATTATCTAGTTCCTCTACCAACTAACCCACCCATAAACTCATAAACTCCTCAACTAATCAACCTCCCCTTCATTCACTTTCGGCCTTGTGTCGGTGCGTCAAAAATGGAGCGAGTACTGCGAAAAGC
>CAVEIE010000015.1:0-38760 GCA_963615895.1 Bacteroidaceae bacterium
ATATTCTTATGTGATTCTTATGTGATTCTTATGTGATTCTTATGTGATAACCGAATCAACTCCTAACCAAAATCAAACGAACTACAAACATTCGCCTCATCTTTATACTCAGATTCTCCAACCTCATAGACATTTTTTCTACTTCAAGCACATTTCACCCACAAAAAAGGTTGATTATTTACCGCTTTTATGCTCTTTCCACACAATAAGAAAAAAGCCGTGATATAGCACCTATATATATTATAACTACATCCTACTTTTGCAGCACTTTTGTTAGACAATAATCTAACCCATAATAAATAACCGCTCGAAAGACGACGCAATCGCCTGTTTCGAGACAAAAACAACTTAACGAAAACAGAATTTCTTTACCATGAAAAGATTTTCACGCACTCGAGACAAGAGATTTTTCTTGACAGTATGTGCTGTCCTTCTCTCTTTCTCATTCCTTCATGCTCAAACAACTGCCCATACGACCATTCACGGTAATGTCGTCGATCCGACAGGAGAACCCGTGATTGGAGCAGCAGTACAAATCAAGAACTCCACTGTAGGTACAATCACCGACTTTGACGGAAACTTCTCTATTCAAGCACAACCACAAGCCACTTTGGTAATTAGTTACTTGGGCTACACTACTCAAGAGATTCCTCTTAAAGGGCAGACTGTTCTCAAAGTCACCCTACGAGAGGACACACAAGCACTCGAAGAGGTCGTTGTCGTTGGATACGGCACGCAGAAAAAGGTCAATCTTACAGGGGCTGTCGGTGTTACAAACGCTGAAGCAATTGAGTTCCGACCTGTCACCAACGCAACACAGGCATTGCAAGGACTTGTGCCAGGACTGCAAATCACGCAGAGCAGTGGGTCGTTGGAGAAATCACCTACAATGAACATCCGTGGTACAGCCACTATTGGAGAGGGATCATCAGGTAGCCCGTTGGTACTGATAGACGGGATGGAAGGTGACTTGAACACAGTAAATCCACAAGACATCGAATCCATCTCCGTTCTGAAAGACGCGGCAGCATCATCCATCTACGGTTCACGGGCACCGTTCGGAGTAATCTTGGTCACTACAAAAAGCGGCAAAGCAGGAAAGATGCAAATCAATTACAACAACAACTTCCGGTGGGGATCACCTATAGTAAAAATGCAGCAAATGGACTCCTACTCATTTGCAAACTACTACAACGAAGCCGCACGAAATACATCTAACAATACAACCGATATCATCTTTACAGATGAAACATTGGCGCGTATTCTTGCCTACCAACGGGGAGAGATAACAACAACACTCGCCATGCCTACAAGTGGCACACAGTGGCAAGACCCCTTCACTACAGCGAACGCCAACACCGATTGGTACGACTTATTCTTCAAGAACTACAACTTTTCCCACGAGCATAATCTCAGCGCAAGCGGAGGTAACGAAAAGGTCAATTTCTACATCTCTGCCAATTACATGAACCAGGAAGGACTCTTGAACCTCGGAGAGGAGTACCTGCGCCGATACAGCGCAACAGGTAAGATGCAAGCATCACTCACCGACTGGCTCAAACTCAACTACTCTATTCGTTTCATGCGCGAAGATTACAACAAGCCTTCTGCCATGAACGACGGACTGTACGAAAACCTCGCTCGACAAAACTGGCCTAATCTCCCGCTCTATGATAATAACGGAAACCTCTATTCTGCAACATGGCCTGGACGAGACTTCCTGCAAGGAGGTAAATACAACAAAACTACAGACAACATCTACCAACAGATAGGAATTACACTGGAACCCATTAAAAACTGGGTAACAAGTATGGACTTCAACTATAAAATAAAGACCTACGATGTATATTCCTACACACTTCCCACCTACAACTTCGACATCTACGGAGTACCTGTCGATAAGGATTATGCAACCACTTCCGTCACCGAAAACAACTACAAAGAAGACTACCTCATTGCAAACATACGCACGCAATACTCCTTCAGTATAAACGATGCACACAACTTCTCATTCATGCTCGGGGCACAAGCCGAAAACCTATGGCAGAAGCAAAGTGGAGTGACCGCCTACGGATTGGTCTTGGACGAACTACCCGAAATAGATCTGACAACCGGACTCGTATGGAACAAGAGTACCAACTCTTGGGAGAAAAAAGATTTAAGCCCCTATGGCAATAGAAACTCTTGGTCAACTGCGGGCTTTTTTGGAAGAATCAACTATGATTATATGGGACGATACCTTGTCGAGTTCAATCTACGATACGATGGAACATCACGCTATCGCGGAAAACTACGCTGGAACCTGTATCCCTCCGTCTCTGCTGGATGGAACATCGCACGAGAGAGTTTCTGGGAACCTTACGAGCATATCGCTAACAACCTCAAGTTACGAGCATCCTACGGTGAATTAGGAAACCAAAATACCAACGGATGGTATCCTACCTACCTCACATTCTCACCGAGTGTCAATAGTGGTACATGGCTACAAGGGGGCGCAAAAACAACTACCATCGGCGTACCTACTGCTATCACAACAACACTGACATGGGAGAAAGTTCGCAACTGGAATGTAGGATTCGACTTCGGATTCCTCAACAACCGACTGACAGGATCGTTCGACTATTATACCCGCTACACTCTCGATATGATGGGGTCAGCACCCGAATTACCATCTATATTAGGATACACTGCACCCAAAACCAACAACACCGACTTGAAAACAAGAGGCTGGGAGTTTGAAATAGGATGGCAAGATGTACGCAAGAACGGATTTAGTTACGGAGCTAAATTCTTGCTCTCCGATGCTATGACCTATGTAACACGCTACCCAAGCAACACAACAAACTCCATCGACCAATACATCGCCGGACAACCATTAGGACAAATTTGGGGATACACCACTATAGGCATAGCCCAAACAGATGCCGAGATGAATGCACACTTGGACCAATTAGATGAGAACTTCTTCAATACTTACGGCTACTTCCCTTCCAGTATGCGTGATGGACAATCAGCATTAGGTTCGGGATGGGCAGCAGGAGATATCATGTACGAAGATATCAACGGAGACGGTCGTATATCTGCAGGAGATCGTACATTGGACAATCATGGAGACCTCAAAGTAATCGGCAATAGCACTCCACGATTCCAGTTTGGTATCGACCTCAATGCAGCATGGAAAGGTGTAGATCTACGCCTGTTCTTCCAAGGCGTAATGAAACGGGACTACTGGCAAGGCTCTGCCTACTTCTGGGGAGCAAACACCGAAGCAACATGGTCTGCCGCTCTTGTACAACATCTTGACTTCTGGCGCGACGAAAACAGCCTTTTGGTTCAACAAGGCATAATGGAAGCAAACACCAATGCCTATTATCCCCGCCCCTCATTTGACCGAGGAGGAGAAGGATACGGCGTTTCAGGACGAAACCACCAAATTCAAACACGCTACCTGCAAAATGCCGCATATATCCGTTTGAAAAACCTGCAAATAGGCTATACACTACCCGACAAGTGGATGCAGAAGATACATGTACAAAAACTCCGTATCTATTTCTCTGCCGAGAACCTGTTTACGGCAACCAAACTCGCATCCATGTTCGATCCTGAGACAATCGACGGAGGTAACAACAACTCCGAAAAGGACTGGCGTACACGCAACAACGGTAATGCTTATCCTCTATCAAAAGAATACTCATTTGGTCTTAGTATAACACTCTAATCAAGACACTATGAAAACATCAAATAAGAAACTGTTACTCGCAGCCCTGATGGGATGCAGTATGATAACTCTAACAGGTTGCAACGATTGGTTGACCAAAGAACCTTTGTCATCCGTATCTCCCGAAGACTACTTCACTAAGGAGTCCTCTTTGTTAGCCTTCGTCGATGGACGCTACACCGAATTTCTTCCTACGCATGGTGGTAGCAGCAGTACCGATGGTTACGACTACGGTATGTTCCAATGGGATGCTACTACCGACAACCAGATAAACGCCTCCGCACCGGACGACAAGTATCTCGGACTTTGGCGAGTTCCACAAACAGGTGGTGGCTATTCCTTCAGCAATATCTATAAATGCAACTGGTTTTTGCAGCAGGTAATGCCTAAGTACGAAAAAGGAGAGATTAGCGGTGTAAAGGAGAATATCGACCATTACATCGGAGAAATATATTTCTTGCGTGCATATCAATACTTCCAACTCTTACAAAAGTTCGGAGACTACCCTATCGTCACTGAACCGCTCACCGATAGTAAAGACGAGTTGATCGCTGCAAGCAAACGAGCACCATGCGACTCTGTGGCACGCTTCATACTCCAAGACTTGGACAAAGCCATTACCTATATGTCTGAAACAGAAATGGCTAATTCACGCATCTCTGCTACTGCTGCCTACCTGTTGAAGTCACGCGTCGCACTTTTCGAAGGCTCATGGCTGAAGAACTTTGCAGGTACTGCCTTCGTTCCATGCACGAGCGAATGGCCTGGCAATACTAAAGAATATAACGCCAACTACCAATTCCCGCACGGAAGTGCTGAAGACGAGGCTAATTGGTTCTTCGAACAAGCCATGAAAGCAGCCAAAGAGGTTGCCACACGCACTTCCTTAACGCCAAATACAGGCATCGTACAACAGAGCGAAACCGATGCTCCCAATCCCTATATGGATATGTTTGCCTCCGAAGACTTGTTCGCAAATACAGAAGTACTGCTCTGGTGTCCCTACGGACCAAACTTAGTGGGGCATAGTGTCGTGATGTATGCACAAAGAGGAAACAACAATACCGGACTCACAAGAGGCTATGTAGATAGTTACCTGATGAAAGATGGTCTCCCAATCTATGCCAGTCCCCTCTACCAAGGAGATACTTCCTTTGTTGCGGTCAGAACCGACAGAGACACCCGTCTGAGTTGTTTCTTGAAAGAACCAGGACAACGCAACTACATATACGCCACCACCGAAAGTAACAACGCCATTGAAATCGAACCCGTTCCGCAATTCACAGGAGTCATAGAGACCTACGCTACGGGCTACTCTATCCGCAAAGGCAACTCCCTCTACCAAAAGCAGTGCCAACAACGAGGCTCCACCACAGGTTGCGTCGTCTTCCGTTCGGCTGAAGCACTACTGAACTATATCGAAGCATGCTACGAGCGCAATGGAAGCCTCGATGCTGATGCCACCGAGTATTGGAAACAACTCCGTGCAAGAGCAGGAGTCGATGAAGATTTCAATAAAACAATTGCGGCTACCGATATGTCTATAGAGGCTCAAAATGACTGGGGCGCATACACTGCAGGGGTGCTAATAGACCCTACCCTCTACAATATCCGCCGCGAACGACGCAGCGAACTTATGGCAGAAGGTCTTCGTTATATGGACATCATTCGCTGGCGCAGTCTTGATCAGTTAATCACCACACCATATCATGTAGAAGGTATTCATGTCTGGAGTACAGGTATGCAGCATGTCTATGCGGAAGTCATTAACGCAGACGGCAGCAAAGGGGTGGTATTCAAGTATGGTGACAAGAACGCAAATGTCTCCTCCCCTACCGATTCAGAATGGTTCCGTCCGTATCGTATGGTCGATTCGCAACAAGGATACAACGGGCTCTCATGGAAGATGGCACACTACCTCTACCCTATCAATGCCAAAGAGTTCTTGCTGACTTCTTCCAACGGTTCCGATAAAGAGACTTCTCCTCTCTATCAAAACCCGTATTGGAGCAAAGATGCGGACACTGCACCCGAAAAATGATAACAGTTTGTGAATAATATAATTGATTAGTTTGATTGATTAGTGAATAGATAAAAGATTTAGTGTTTGTTGATTGATTACAGAAGCGCACTCGGCCGAGATGGTTAGGTGCGCTTCGCCTTTCTACCTACACTGTGATTTATTCACTAATCTATAACGCCAAGAACGATAAATCAATCTCGTCAGATACCATCGCCGTCAGATAATAAGGATTATCCACAGCGTCCTGCATCGTATCTACTATCACATATTCGACATTCTTGAAACTCATCACATTCCGATGGTGAGCATGACCCGAAAGATAGAGTTCTACACCATATTGCGAAAACAAAGAAGTCACCTCGTAGGTCTCTTCCATCGAGAAATTACTCGTATGCTCTTGTGAAGCATCACGCTTGAAAATATGAGTATGCGTAAAAACAACAATGTGACGATAATCATTAACCTTTGTCTGGTCGGCTAACACTTCACGCAACCAACTAAGTTGCTTTCTGCCAAATGTACCGTCACCCGAATCAAGACTGATGTAAAGGTCTTTGGCATTAGGCGTTTGCACCGTGAAATAATAAGAAGAGGTGTGCCAATAACTGATGTACTCTGTCCACTGACCAAAATATAAATCATGGTTACCGGGGGTACCAAACAGAGGTACATCTCTCGATTGACTCTCCGAATCAAAAGCAATCGCCTGCATAAAACGGGGGAAATTGTGCTGTGCATTGATCATATCTCCCAGAATAAGCCCAAATTCGCAGAGCGTATCATTGCGCATCATCGTAGCCCATTGCTTGATATTTCTGGCAGTGGAGTCCACATGCAAATCACTGCAAACATACACCTTGTACGAGTCCTCTGGAACAACTATGGTCTTGTAACCTGCTACATCATTGTATTCCTTCGAAGTCTCAAAGCGTACATCGGAGCGGGGACTCTGACCATAAAACATACCCACAATGTCTAAATTGGGATCGCAACTGCTCAATAACAACAAACCCAAACCATATAAAAAATATCTTTTCATCCTTTCTGCTGTATTTATGTTATTTCTTACGACCAACGGCAAAAGCAAGTCCAAAGTAAGCATGAACGCCATAGAAACTTGCATCTAAGTGAAACATACCGGTAGGCTTGCATTCCACACCCATATTGAGGCGGATAAGGTTATTGATATCCACCCTGCTGTTTACCATAAACAAGGGTTGAAAGAAACGCTCCATCTGATACCTGTCAAAGTTGGCAACCGCAAAACTCAAATTCCACCTGCTTTCTTGCGGGCGGACAAACACCTCTAAACCATAAAGCATCGTCGGCTCAAATACGATTGCATTCACTGTGTGCCAGTCCACATCCATATCCTCCAACAAACGCCCGGCAATACCTAATTGCACCGACACATAATCCATTCGGTAACCAAACGAGAAACCACCGGAAAAATCGTGGATACGATTTCGCACAACCGCTCTGTAGATCAACTTGGTGTCTAAGAATATCTCACCTACCTTTACCGGAAACTTCGGACGCATATCCAACGAGAGGGTGTATAGATTGGCGATGTTCAGTTGTGCCAATGCGTCCATCTCAAAATAAGGGTTCAAGGGTAACGAGGTTGCCACATCCACCCAGGCATAATGCGACCATGTATAGTTGTAACCGTAGCCGATATTGGCACCCACACGAATGGGCTGCTGTTCAGCATACAAAGAGTTGCTATAGATACATAAAACGAATAGCAACCAAAAAACTCTGTTCTTCATTGTGAGATATTTTGTGGTGCAAAGATACTCCCTTTTTTCTGTTTATACAAATCTACCCGCCTCGCCACATCAACTCACCACCCTTCTTTTTACATAAATTGAGTATGGAATATACATACAACCAATAAAATAGATATTATATCTGCTGCATCTATGTGCCTCACCCTAAAGCCATAGCGTGCTATGCCTCCCACCCCCTCCCCTCAACACCTAGATCTCCTAGACCGTCTAGTTTCCCTACCTCCCCCACCAAAACCACCACCTCCTCCAACCTCTAACCACTGGGGACACGGGCGCCCCGCCTGCGGACAAGCCATCAAGATGACCTTACTTCCCTTGTATACCCCCACCTTCTCAACCCTCATCTCCCAACATCTCTTAACTTTCCCCCTCTCACTTTTAACACTCCCTCCTTTCAACAAACTCCCCGTTCCCTCCCGCCTCCCCTCCGCTTACCCCGATAAACACTACCTGTTTCAAAGGATTTATATAGGATGAATATAGGACGAATATAGGAAGACTATAGGAACCCCCTACAAACTACCTCCAATTCTCCTCCCAAACACCTCTCTCTTCACTTTAATCATTAACCCTTAATTCTTAAATTACAACAACTCCTTGCTGCCTTTATAATGGTTTCTTGCTGCGCTCATGCTCACTGTAGAGCCACACCGTACTATGGCTCTCATCCCCTCCTCCAACCCCCTATATCCCCTAGACTGTCTAGTTCCCCTATATCCCCCAACAAAACTGCCCCCTCCTCCAACCCCTAACCACTGGGGACGCTGTCGCCCCGCCTTCGGACAAACCATCACGCTTACCTTACTTCCTTTGAATAACTCCACATTCTCCACACTTCCCCCATCTCAACTTTTAATCTCCACTCTACCAACCTTATATCCTTCAAATGCGGAGCATTTGTCTATTCCATAAAAAACTCTTACCTTTGCAATGCTATTCGTTTAAGTAGATTATCACTCATGCCCGATACCTTTCGAACAATAACCGCACTTGCTGAAGGACTCTACAAAGACAAAGGCAGCAAATTCCTATCCTTTGCCATACCGGTCTATACCATCGGACAAGTGCAAGAGCAAATAAATACTTACAAACGAAAATACCACGACGCACGACATATCTGCTATGCTTATATTCTCGGCGCAGATAAAAGTATTTGGAGAGCAAACGACGACGGAGAACCTTCGGGTACGGCAGGAAGACCCATCTTGGGACAAATCAACTCCTGTGAACTAACCAACATATTGATCATTGTTGTCCGATATTTCGGAGGTATTCTGCTCGGCACAGGAGGACTGACCACTGCCTACAAAACGGCTGCGGCAAATGCTCTGAGCAACGCCACTGTCATCGAAAAGGATGTAACGATACGCAAAACCATTACATTCCCCTATGAGCAGATGAACAACATCATGCGCCTCATAAAAGAAACAAATACGCAAATTATAAGCCAACAATCAGGTACTGAATGTATCATTGAATGTGAAATTAAACAAATATATGAATCAAGATTTCAATAGTATCCGCGCTTACGAAGACAACGATCTACACGAAGTACTGAACCGTGTAGCACAAGACGAGTCATTCTTGCAGGTTCTGCCTGCTATCAGAAAGATGACCAACTCCGAACAGTTTAGCACACAGAACATCATCTATGCCCTGCAACATACCAACAACATTAACCAACTCGACCAAACAATAGTACTTCCGCTACTTGACAAAATTCAACAACTCACCACTAAAGGAGTTACACTCATCGGACTAAAAAACACATCTACTGCTCACCCCGCTCTTTTCCTGACGAACCACCGAGATATTATACTCGATTCTGCTTTCTTGTCATTCACATACAAACAATACACCGGAGAACGGATATACATAGGAATAGGCACGAACCTATATGCTCAATCATGGATTGAAGACTTTGTACGCGCTAATAAATCCTTCAGTGTCATAAGAGGCGGAAATCCACGACAGATACTCACACACTCATCACTACTCAGTGCCTATATCTTGCATATCATAACCGAACTGCACCACAATGTATGGCTCGCACAAAGAGAAGGACGGGCAAAAGACGGAAACGACCACACGCAACCTGCTGTGCTTAAAATGCTCACAATGGCAGGAGAAGGAACACTGCAAGAACGACTGGAAAAACTGAATATAACGCCCGTCTCCCTCTCTTACGAATACGATCCCTGCGACTATCTCAAAGCAAGAGAAATGCAGATTAAACGCGATAAGGGAATCTACCAAAAGACTAAAGCCGATGACCTGCTGAGCATGAAAACAGGCATGATGGGTTGGAAAGGAAAAATAGTATTCCATATCACACCCTCTATCAACACAGAACTGGCAGAAGTCATCCAACAGAGCGAAATACGAAACGAACAGATAGATAATGTAGCACTGCTGATCGATAAACATATTCACAAACACTATCATATATTCAACACCAATCGTATAGCGTATGACGCATATCTGCACACCAACCGATTTTCGCAAGAATACACTACCGAAGAACAAACTGCTTTCATGAATTATATTGACAAGCAGATAGAGCGTATCAAAGATATAACACCCGACAAACCATTTCTACAAGAGAAGATACTCGAAATGTATGCCAATCCACTGATAAATTACCTCAAACAACAATAAGACAATGAAAACTGCTATATTTCCCGGATCATTCGACCCCTTTACAATAGGACACTACGATATAGTGTGCCGTGCATTGACTGTATTCGACCGAATTATTATAGGTATTGGAAGCAATAGCGTTAAAAAACCGCTCTTTACTGAAGAACAACGACTTGAAACAATAAGAAAAGCATTTGAACAGGAACCAAGAGTAAAGGTCGAAATATACAATTGCTTGACAATAGACTTCGCACGGCAACAAGAAGCAGAGTTTATACTAAGGGGAGTACGATGTGTAGAAGACTTCGAATACGAGCGCAATATGGCAGAAGCCAACAAAGAACTCGGAAACATCGAAACAGTACTACTCTATACACGACCGCAATACGCTCACATATCATCTACACTGGTACGCGATTTGTATGCACACGGAAAAGACATAACACCATATATCCCTCATAAATAATGAAAAAAAATATCATACTACCCATATTGGCACTACTGATATCCTCTGCTCTGTCAGCACAGAATACCACAACACGCATCGACAAATCAATGAGCATCTACAACGATGTAATGCGACAATTGGATATCAACTATGCCGACACGCTCAATTATGAACAGATGACAGAGACTGCCATCAACCAGATGCTACGCCAAGTTGACCCATACACAGTCTATATACCTGAAGACAAAACCAATAACCTGAAGTTTATGACTACCGGCAAATATGGAGGTATAGGTGCAATCATTATGCAACGCGGAGACACAGTATGGATATCCGAACCTTACGAGGGCAAACCGGCTCAAAAGAACGATGTACGAGCAGGCGATAGAATAATAGAAGTCGATGGAACCAATGTAGTAGGAATGACCACTGCCGAAGTATCATCCCTACTTCGAGGAACGCCAAAAAGTGTTGTAACGCTCAAACTGCAACGGGATGGAGTTACCAAACCTATTCTCCGTAGTTTCGAACGCGAAGAAGTAAAGATAAGCCCAATAGCCTACTCCGCTGCTTTCGACAACTATGTAGGATTTATCGCCTTTACTGAATTCACCGAAAACTCTGCAACACTATTTGCACAAACATTAGACAACTTGGTAAATACCTACCACATACAATCGCTCATCATTGATTTAAGAAGCAATGGAGGAGGACTCATCGACGAAGCAGTCAAACTGCTAAGTCTTTTTGTGGAAAAAGGAACAGAAGTCGTATCAACCAAAGGTAAAATAGCATCCTCTAACAGAGCATACAAAACTCCTGTTGCCCCTAAGTATCCAAATATGCCGTTACTTATTATTGTGGACGGCAATACAGCCTCTGCCGCCGAAATAGTAGCAGGAGCATTGCAAGACCTCGACAGAGCCACACTTATCGGAGAAAAGACATTCGGCAAAGGATTAGTACAAACAGTTCGTCCAATCGCATATAATGGACACCTTAAAGTAACCACTGCCAAATATTATATTCCATCTGGACGATGCATTCAAGCAATTGATTACAGGAACCACAATAAGAATAGCAAAAAAGATAGCAACGACAGCACAAGCCACATATTCCATACAAAGAAGGGAAAAGTAGTACGCGACGGAGGAGGCATCATACCCGATATTATTTTGCAAGACTCATCAAAGATGAATATCACATACTCCCTCTATGCACAGAACCTATTTTTCGATTACGCCACGCTCTATCGCTCTACGCACGACACTATTGCATTACCTGCCAACTTCAATGTAACAGATGAAATACTCGATAGTTTCAAGCAATTTGTTACAGATAGAAAGTTTCAATACAATAGTGAAACCGAAAAGAGCCTCGACAAACTTATAGACCTCGCAAAACACGAGGACATAAGTAATGAAACCATCGACCAACTGATAGAGATAAAAAGCAACTTATCTGGTAATTGGCAAGATGCTTTCAACCGCAACAAAACAGATATCAAACTAATGCTTGGAAGAGAAATTATACAACGATACTACTATCAACAAGGCGAATACGCTTATTTCTTGCGCTTCGATGAACAACTCAAACGAGCAGTGGAAGAACTACAAAAATAGTACCTTCATCCTACCCGGCAGAGAACACACCTAACAGGAGTATCACTATCCTATAAACTTGAATAGTGATACTCTCGTTTGTATAAGCAGAACACTTCATCGAAATAATCACACAAAAATAATAGAAATAATTCTTTAATAACCGAAAAAAATATCATACCTTTGTGCCTTGATGTGGGTAAGGTCCGACCTATCTATATTAAACTGATTACTACAACATTATATATAACGACACAAGGTAAAACCAAATAATTTATAAACTACTCCCAATATGAACAAAGTAATCAAACTGAAAAAAGGTTTGGACATTGCAGTATCGGGGACTGCTGCTCAAGAAATCGGCAGTATATGCCGCCCTGATGTATATTCCATTGTTCCGGATCAGTTTGCAGGTATTACGCCAAAGTTGGTAGTGAAAGAGGGTGAATCTGTTCTGGCAGGTTCTCCTTTATTCCACGACAAGCAGTTTACCGAAATGAACTTCATATCACCCGTTTCGGGAAAGGTCATTGCAGTAAACAGAGGGGAACGCAGAAAAATTATGTCTATAGACATTCAGGCTGATAAGCAGATTGTCTATAAGCAATTCAACTGCGATTTAGCGCAACTATCTGCAGAAGAGATTAAATCAGCACTGTTGGAAACAGGGTTATGGTGTTTAATCAAGCAAAGACCTTATGACTGTATCGCTTTGCCGAACAAAACACCCAAAGCCATTTTTATCTCCACCTTCGACACCGCACCTTGCGCACCGAACTATGAGTGGGTATTGAAAGGACATACAGCCGACCTGCAGGCAGCCATATCTGCACTGAGCAAAATTGCAACAGTCTATATCGGTATTCGTGGAGGTGATAAAGCAATTGAGTTCCGTGAACTGAAGGACTGTACACAGTATGAAGTCTATGGTCCTCATCCTGCAGGTAATATCGGTGTACAAATCAACCATCTCGCACCTGTCAACAAAGGGGAATCTGTATGGACTATCAATATCCAAGACTTGGGTATCATAGGTCGTTTGTTCACAAAGGGAATTGTAGATATGCAACGATTAGTTGCTCTTACCGGTCCACAAGTAGTCACTCCCCGATACTATCGTGTTTTACCGGGTATGCCTATAAGTGCAGTCGTTAAGTGCAATGTGTATAACGATATACCTCTTCGTTATGTAAATGGCAATCTCCTTTCAGGACATCAAACACTTCCAGAGGAGATAATCGACGCCTATTGCAACCAGATTTCTGTCATAGACAATGGCTCAAACAATCATGAGTTTATGGGTTGGCTTTTGCCTCGCTTCAACGAGTTTAATGCCAATCATACAGACCCTGCGAAAATCTTTGATTGTAAATTATCAAGATGGTTATTCGGGAAAAAAGAATATAAATGGGATGCACGCCTTAAAGGCGGTCGCCGTGCCATTATCGTCAGCGGCGAATACGACAAGGTATTCCCGATGGATATCTATCCCGAATACTTGATTAAGGCGATGATTGCCGGCAATATCGACAAAATGGAAGCACTCGGAGCCTACGAAGTAGCCCCCGAAGACTTCGCACTCTGCGAATATGTCTGCACCAGCAAGATGCCGCTGCAAGCCATCGTAAGAACTGCATTGGATAACCTAAAAAAGGAGATTGAGTGATGTTTAAGGGATTATATAAAATAATGGAGAAACTTCGCCCGTCCTTCGAGGAAGGAGGCAAGTTGCATGCACTGCATTCGGTGTTCGATGGTTTCGACACCTTCCTGTTCACGCCGAATACCACCTCGAAGCGCATTGGCACCCAGATTCACGACGGTTCCGACTCCAAACGGACTATGATTATCGTGGTATTGGCACTCGTACCCGCTATGCTGTTCGGTATGTTCAATGTGGGATACCAGCACTTGTTCGCAACGGGTGAATTGGTTCGCGGAGCTATGATTTGTGCATTGTGGTGGAAAGCCTTCGGCTTTGGTCTATTGGCGGTGCTACCTTACATTATAGTCAGTTATGCGGTGGGACTCGGTATTGAGTTTACGGTCGCACAGTGGAAAAAAGAAGAGATACAAGAGGGCTTTTTGGTTACGGGCTTTATCATCCCGCTGATTGTACCCATCAACACTCCGCTATGGATGGTGGCTATTGCTACGGCATTTGCCGTTATCTTCGCCAAAGAGATATTCGGCGGTACGGGGTATAACATCTTCAATGTAGCACTTATCACGCGTGCATTCCTGTTCTTTGCCTATCCGACCCACATGACAGGCGACCATGCCTTTGTACGCGAAGGAGGTACTTGGGGATGGGATAGCGGAAAGACTATCGTAGATGGTTTCTCTGGTGCAACCCCCCTCACACAAATTGCCACAACAACTGAAACAAATCTTATCCCGGTAGACTTTTGGACTGCATTTAACGGACTTATACCTGGTTCGGTAGGAGAAACATGTTGCTGGGCTATTCTGCTTGGAGCATTGTTGTTGCTCTCTACAGGCGTGGCTTCGTGGAAGACGATGCTTAGTATATTCTTGGGCGGTGCATTGACTGCATGGCTCTTTAATGTATGCGGTCCAGATACGGCGGCAGCACATTTCCCGTGGTATATGCACCTCGTAACAGGCGGCTTTGCTTTTGGTGCAGTCTTTATGGCGACCGATCCTGTTACATCGGCTCGCACAGAATGCGGCAAATGGATATATGGTTTCCTCATTGGCTTTATGGCAGTGGTTATCCGTGTACTCAACCCTGGGTATCCGGAGGGTATGATGCTCGCCATCCTGCTGATGAACGCTTTTGCCCCACTCATCGACTGGTGTGTTGTACAAGTGAATATCAATCGTCGTGCGAAACGCGCTAAAATTTAAGAGATTATGGAACAGAAGAAATTTATATGTTCCGTATGTGGTTTTGTCCACATAGGAGATACGGCACCCGAAGAATGTCCACAGTGCCACCAGAAAGGTGTGTTCGTTGAACAGAAGAAACATGGACTTGACACCAATAGCAACGCCTACACCATTGTGTATTCCATCGTAGTGGTTGTCATTGTGGCAGTGTTACTCGCTTTGGCAAGTCAATTGCTTAGTCCACGCCAGCAAGCCAATGCTTTGCTCGATAAGCAAAAGCAGATTTTGGTGGCACTCAATCAAGATTATTCCGACACAGACCCTGCACAGATGTATAACTCATTGGTAAACGATACTGTCTATGTGGGTGAGAATAAACTCCCTGTTTATGTGGCAACCATTGACGGCAAGACCAAGTATGTGTTTGAACTCAAAGGTACGGGTCTATGGGGAGGTATAGGTGGGTATTTGGCATTAGATGATGACAAGAACACTATCTTCGGTATCAATTTCAATCATGAGAGCGAGACGCCAGGTTTAGGTGCAGACATTGTTACAGCCAAGTTCCGCAATCAGTTTAACGGAAAGCATATTCGCAATGCTACAGGTGAGGTGCGTTCAGTGGCTGTGATGAAAGCAGGTAAGATAGCAGATGGACAAGAGCAAGTTGATGCCCTTTCTGGTGCAACGATTACCTGTACTGGAGTGAGCGATATGCTTCGCAACAACCTTGCCGAATATGCCGAGTTTCTGAATATGTATCAAACTAACAACGAAGTCGTTCCCAACGAGGTAACTCCTGAGAGCAACGAAGTTACACAAACTGTAAAATAACTATGGCTCTATCACAAAAAACAAAAGAGGTCTTTTTAGGTCCTTTGAACAAGGACAACCCTGTTGTCGTCCAGATATTAGGTATCTGCTCTTCTTTGGCGGTTACCGTACAACTCAAGCCTGCATTGGTGATGGGTATTGCTGTAACCATTATTGTAGCGTTATCGAATGTCGTTATAGCACTTATGCGTAAGACAATCCCTATGCGTATTCGTATTATCGTGCAATTGGTAGTTGTAGCCGCTTTGGTAACACTCGTCAGCGAAGTACTGAAAGCCTTTGCTTACGACATTGCTATGCAGTTGAGCGTCTATATCGGACTAATCATTACGAACTGTATCCTAATGGGGCGTCTTGAAGCATTTGCCATGACTAATAATGTGAAAGATTCGTTGTTAGACGGACTTGGTAATGGCTTTGGTTATGCTATTATCTTAGTTATTGTCGCTTTTATTCGTGAGTTGCTCGGTTCCGGCACACTGCTCGGTTATAGTGTTATCCCTGAGAGTTGGTATGTTGCAAATGGCGGCTACTATGAGAACTGCGGTATGATGATGATGCCCGCCATGGCACTGATTCTTGTTGGTTGTATCATCTGGGCACACCGCTCACTAAATAAGGAGGAGAAGTAATATGGAACACGCTCTTAGTTTATTTGTTCGCTCCATCTTTGCGGACAATATGATTTTCGCATACTTCTTGGGTATGTGCTCCTACTTGGCAGTATCAAAAGATGTCAAGACAAGTGCCGGCTTAGGTGTAGCCGTTACCTTTGTGCAGATACTGACCTTGCCGGTCAATTATCTACTGCAGGTATATGTGCTTAATCCGCTCGGTTTGGGTTACCTGTCTTTCATTCTCTTTATCGCCGTCATTGCCGCTATCACACAATTGGTGGAGATGATTGTGGAGAAATACTCTCCCTCACTCTACTCGTCGCTCGGTATATTTCTGCCGCTGATCGCAGTTAACTGCGCCATCATGGGTGGTTCACTCTTCATGCAGCAGCGCATTCTACTCGACCCCGCCAATACAAAAGCCATTGCCAATCTGGGCGATGCCTTTGCTTTTGCTCTGGGCTCCGGATTAGGATGGATGTTGGCTATCGTATGTATGGCAGGTATCCGCGAGAAGTTGGAATATAGCGACATACCTAAGCCTTTGCAAGGTATGGGTATTATCTTTATTACTGCCGGTCTTATGGCAATGGCATTCATGTGCTTCTCAGGTCTTAATATCTAATAGGAGAGACAAACCATTTATGAAAAGGTTTCCCATTATCATATTGACTCTATTAGCATTTACTGCATGCAAAAACACCTCTATGGACATCTCACAAAATGAGATACCCGTAGAGGAGTTTTCTGTGTCCAAAGATAGTACCAAAGCATATTCCTCAGAGGCCACAAAGGAAACAGAAAGAGCAAAATCTTTCTCTTACTATTCTGCAGAAGAGTATTACGCAGAATATCCAGAAGAAATGAAATTGAGGTATCCATACACTTAATGAATAAGTATATGGATATTGCTTTGGACTATATGGGACAATGGTACCCTGAGTATGTAGAAAGGGAAATAGCCGACAAAAAGACTGTTTTTATGGATGCTGCCGAGTGTTTTCTGCCTGAGGATAAAGAAGCTCTTGATTTGGAGGCAACACCTGATGATACATTTTTCTCTAAATTATATGTTGAATTGACGGAGGGACTTAACACTTTCCCAATTATTCAAAGGTATTTGGAGAAGGAAAATCCTATAGATTATGAGGATATTATTCTGCCTATGGAAAATTTGATTTTGAATCAATTATGATGTATGGGAGTTACGCATTTTCTAAAAATGGTTCTCCAACTATAACAAAAAAAGATGGAATGACTTTTAATGCTCAAAGGAATAATTTAAGTGAAGGAGATATTCTGCACATCAGAGAAATTTATCACTAAAGTTACTTATTATGAAATTCCGTTTTATATTTGTCATATTATTGGGAGTAGTTTTATATGGTTGTGATGTGGATCCATTTGAGTCTACTAATTCATACCAAATTGAGAATGCGACTACGGACCCCATACAAGTATATGGTATATCCCATAGTAACGATACTAACTCCATCCTTATAGAACCTTCGCAAAAAAAAGAAATCTTAGATATTTTGTCTTGGAATCCCATATTGCCGAGTAAGGTCTTTCAGAGTATAGTATTTCTAACAACTACTTCTGACACTCTTTCTGTACTTAAAAGCATTAATGATGCAGATTGGCAACACACTGATACTATTATTAATTACAAAACATATTGTACTCGCGATAACTATTGGCAATATACATTCAAAGAACAGCCAACAAAACAATAGGAAATGAGAATCGAACAGAAGTATCTCTATAGTTATTCATATCTGTATGGTTATAGATATATCAATTTTATAAAGCAATGAATATAATAGCAATTCTTTGGGCAGTAGGCGTCTTCTTGGGCGTAATACTGCTATTAGTCATCATCTTGTTGGTAGCCAAGAAATACTTGGTAGCATCAGGGGATGTGAAAATTACAATCAATGGTGATAAAGAGTACGAGGTACCTGCCGGTGGTACATTGCTCTCTACTCTTGGAGAAGCAGGAGTGCACCTTCCTTCGGCTTGCGGAGGCAAAGGTTCTTGCGGTCAGTGCAAATGCCAAGTACTTGAGGGCGGTGGAGAGATACTTCCGACAGAGACAGTGCATTTTACTCGAAAACAGCAGAAAGAACACTGGCGTTTAGGTTGTCAAGTGAAGGTTAAAGAGAATATGCAGATGAAAGTGAGCGAGTCTGTATTAGGTGTTAAAGAATGGGAATGCACCGTTATTTCCAACAAGAATGTTGCTACCTTCATCAAAGAGTTCAAGGTGGCACTACCTAAGGGCGAGCATATGGATTTCATACCGGGTTCATACGCACAGATTAATATCCCTGCCTACGACATCTGCTACAAAGATTTTGACCGCTCGCTGATAGGTGACTTGTATGTACCATCGTGGGAGAAGTTCGGTTTGTTTAACCTTCATCAGGTGAATAACGAACCAACTGTCCGTGCATATTCTATGGCGAACTATCCTGACGAGGGCGATATTATTACTTTGACAGTGCGTATTGCTACACCACCTTTCAAGCCGAAAGAACAATGCCCGAACGGACCTGAGTTCCAAGATGTGCCTTGCGGTATTGCATCAACCTATATCTTCTCACTTAAGCCTGGGGATAAAGTAACAATGTCGGGTCCTTATGGTGATTTCCATCCAGTCTTCGACAGTAAGCGCGAGATGATATGGGTTGGTGGTGGTGCAGGTATGGCTCCGCTTCGTGCGCAGATTATGCACATGCTTAAGACACTGCATACTCGTGACCGTGAGATGCACTACTTCTATGGTGCGCGTGCTATTGATGAAGTGTTCTTTATGGATGATTTCCTTGAGTTGGAAAAGGAGTATCCTAATTTCCACTTCCATCTGGCACTTGATCGTCCTGATCCAAAGGCGGACGCATTAGGTGTGAAGTACACTCCGGGCTTCATTGCACCGGTAATGGGCGATACTTATCTCAAACAACACGAAGACCCCGAGGATGTAGAATACTATCTCTGCGGACCTCCAATGATGGCAAAGACTGTGCTTGACCTACTTCACTCGTTGGGTGTAGAGGACGACATGATTCGCTTCGACAACTTCGGCGGATAAACAAGCCATCCTATAAAAGAAACGGGCAGACTATTCGTAGTTTGCCTGTTTGTTGTATCTCCACCAAAGAAGGTATTTGTGATTGCTATGCGCTGTTGTTACAGCAAAGAGAATAGTATTAAAAAGGTTTGGTATATTGGACGATTTTGTACAAATGATATTATATAGATTGTATGCGCTTGGTAGGCTCTTTCTATATTCATCCTATATTCGTCCTATATTCATCCTATATAGAACCTATACAAATCCTTTGTAATTCCCTTTATTTACTGATGGTTTCGAGGGGTAAGTCCATACAAGGGCTTTTAAGATATTTAACAATTGGGACAGTAAGCAGCAGTTGCTCCACCCCACTCTGCAGGCGATTAGAAATTGAAACTCAGTCCGCACATAAAGGTGAAGTTCTTGCCCTGCAAGTACAAGGGTGCGAACTTGTTCAGATAGTACTGTTGGAGCGCTTCGCCTTCCAAGACAATCGCCTTGCCAGAGGCATCGAAACCGCCACGGTCTTCCCCTTCGATACGCTCGGTATCGGGGGCAAAGCCTCGTGCATTGTTATAGGAGAAGTCGATGACCGCATAGCAGTTGTTGAAGACCTCGTAAACGGAGTGGAAAGTGAAGGTGTCGTTCTGATAAGTACGCTGTCCAAACGGCTTCTGCGCAATGATTTTTGATATATTCGAGCGCACATAGTCGTATGTATTGTACTTGGTATCGTTGGTGTATGATAAAGACAATGTCAATCCTCTGACAGGGCGATAGGACAACTCTGCATAGATATTCTGTGCGTTATCGCCCATATAATGCCCCATATTGTAGGAATTAGAAGTGTAATTCAGTACATCTATCGAGTGAGTATAAGTGGCAATGTATGACCGCATGAACTCTCCCTTCAAGGACAAGTCCCAGATACTGAGATTGAAGCCCAAGAGATAGGAGATGGGATTGTTCTCGGCATTACTCTTCTTGAAACGCGAGAACTTAATCTCATCAACAAAGAGCGAAGCGTAGAAGTTGACATACTTGAGGTTGCGTGTGTTGATAGTGAAGAAGACCTGTGAGTTCTGGTTCTCGGTACGCACCCCCTTTGTGAGGAGGTGGTCCAAAGATTTGTAGAAAGCCACAGGGATGAAGTATGCAGCCTGCACATTCTGCTCGGCATAGATGATAGAGTTACCGAAGGAGAAAGACAACTGCCGGATAGGGCTAAAGGTAAACATATTGGCAGCCATGTACTTCGATGCGGGACGGGGCCATTTCTTCAATACGCCTTCTCCGTAGTTTTCGGTGTAAGTGTAGGTAGTGTCCAAGACATTGCTAACGAGCCACGCATGAAAATAATTGAACTCGAACCAACGGACGGGCTTCAGGTTGAGCGTGAGCATAGGTACGGCAGGGTTATGTCCTGACAAGATATTTGAACAATGGTAGGCATCTCCCCACTTGACGCGTTCACGCTGCAGGCTGATACTGCCCCACCACGAATAGAGGGATATACCCCCTTTAGAGTCGGAGAAATCGGCACCATAGGACGCCTCTTTGTATTGCACACCGAGCAGGTTGTTCAGATAATCGGGCTTGGTCAGTTTTGCCCCTTCAATCTTAGAATTAGTGCCATAGCCATCGATGTAATAGTTATCGCTCAACATTCGTTTTCCGTTCCACGATATGTCCCGAAGACTCCCCCAAACGGAGATATGGTTAACGATGTCCATATTGAACTCGGCACCCCACCAACGCTTGATGATACCCCCTTTCTTGCTTGCGTAGATGTCCATACCAAGAATGGGCTTGATACTCATCTTGAACTTCTTATCGTCCGTTATATAATGGAAAGCGGGCTGGGCAAGACTCAGGTTGAAAGTCTTACGGTTTGTCCATTCGACCCAGTTATCGGGGACAGTGTCACACTCCAGTGCAAACTCGTTAAGATAGAAGTACAACTCCTTTTTCTTCCGCTTCGACAGTAGGGAATCAGCACGCTGTGCCTCTTGTAACCACTTGGCGACATCCTTACGGGAATAGGGCTGAATAGCGGAGTTGAGATGGATAATGTGTTCAGACGCCAACTCATCCAAAAAGGAATATAATTGCGCATATTCCATACTGACAGGGATGTTCTGCGCAGAGAGGAAGGGAGAGGCGGCGAAGAGGAGAAGGAGCAGGAGAATAGAGAATGGTTGCTTCATGGGAGTGAGTATTTAATGCGAACGCGCATGCTTAAACAGTATGGTGTAGAGTATTTTCCAGAAATAGACAAAGTCCGTCAGAAAAGTCCCTCTCGTCTCGCAACGAGTCAGGTAGCGCGTTTCTGAGGCTTGTATCTCTTCGAGGGTCTTGGGCATATCGGCATAGAACGGAGGCAGAAGACCGGGTTTGTGGCGTATTCGTTGTTGCTGCAATTCGGGAGAATAGAGGGAGAAGTACTGCTTCGACAACGGCCTCACGCCGACCAGTTTCATATCGCCACGAAAGAGGTTGATGAACATTGGCAACTCGTCGATCCAGTACTTTCGCATAAATCGTCCTATGGTGGTGACACGGATATCGTGATTGAGTTTGCCTCCTTCCTGCAGACCATAGGTATCGAAGATGTACTGCTGCAGATACTCCGAGTAAGGGTGCATCGTGCGGAACTTATAGACATTGAACTGTTTGCCGTTCTTCCCTATCCTCTTGAGTTTCACCAACAGACCATACACTTTACGCTGCACCGTCTGAGGACGGAACACACGCTCAGCCTCCACAAAAAGCATATCTTGTACCTTCTGTACATTCACCACCTTAAAGCCACAGTAATATAAACGCCCCAGCACCTCTGCGCGACTCAAGACACGATCCTTTCCCTCTGTGATGTCGAAGTAAAAACGAGAGGTAAGGAATAGTTTGGGCAAGACACGCTTATGGAAGAAATAGATACCATAGTAGAACCGACTAATGACAGGGGGATGGGCGTGTAGTATCTTCTTTTTGGTGGTGCCTTGCGACTCGAAGCAACACACAAAATGCCCGTTATCTGGCAGTTTGTCGCCTATTACGCCAAACATCTTATTGATACCCCTAATCTGGTTCAAAGGCATAAAATTCACTATCGTATCGTATCGGTAGGGACGAAGACGCTGTAGGTTATAGAGTTCCGCCGTACGAAGGGTGGTTGTGTTAGAGGAATACAACGGCACATTAGCCTCTAACCATTGCAGAACCTCCTTTGAACTGCTTGCGCGAATACTGTCACGCAAGGTCTTGCGTTGCTGTTCGTCCTTCATTTCGTGAGGAGGTGCCAATACGGTATGGTGCTCACCATCTACGGTTTGACGGACATCGGGTTCTTCGTTCAAGGCATAGATATAGGCGTGGGAGAGCAGTAGGAAAAAGGAACTGAATACCAACATAGAACACCAGATACACAACAATACATACACGGAATAGTTCATGTAGGCGACAATGAAGTGCATGTAGAGTTCCATGAAGCCGAAACACAACAATGCAGCAGAAAGAAGGCGGACAAAACTTATGCCCACCTTCATGAATTTCACCCGGATATACCGGTGCGTTAGATAGTTGGTCACCACCCAAGTGCAACCGAAGACCAATGCAAACAAATCATACTTTTGGAAAGGTAACTGCGTAGCAAGGGGAAACCACATCAAAACGACAAAGAAAGAGAGGACAAGCAGACATATATCGACCAAGATATAAGGCCAATAAGGCTTGTACAGTATGATATGTCGCCACTGACTGCGCGTAATAATCACCTACCTGTTGTTTGCTGATTGGGAAGAAAGGGCAAAGTGCCTATTTCTTTTTCGTGGGATAACGGTCGTTCAATGCGGATACGACCTCTTGGGTAATATCGTATATCGGATTCGCGAACAAGATATTATCGCTTTGAGTGTTCGACAAAATAATTTCGTAACGACCATCTGCATTGAACTCCTTGAGAAAGTTATCCAAAGTATCACGCAGTTGAAGGTTCAAGTTTTGATTTTCCAACATAATATCTTGGGTCAGTTTTGCCTCCAAGTCTTGCAAATCTTGCTGACGCTTCTGCAGCCGCTGCGCCTCACTCTCGGCACGCTCACGACTCAAGAAAGCATTATTGTCCAACTTGCGCTGGAACTCTGCCATATCGTTCTGCAAGGAACGAGCCTTCTGATTCAACTGAAGACGGGCATCCTCCTGTTTGCTCATCAGTTTCTCATTTGCCTCCTGAGCGAAAACATAATCCATCAGCAGGCTATCGATATTGACATAAGCAATAGGCAAATGCTCCGACTCGACTGCAACCAACGACGGCTCTTCAGTGTCGCACGCAGGACGCTTCTCCTCGCCAAAGACACAGAACAATACCAACAAAACGACAATGAGTACTCCAAAGACTACATTGATACAAATCTGAATTTTATTCATAAGTTTTCTTTTTATTATAGTTTCTAAATACTTTTATCTGACTTCCGAGAGCCGATAGGCGTTGTGAATTCCAACATCCGACAACCGACAGTAAAGCGGATTGTCATCCGACCTCCGACAGAGAAACAGCCAGTCTCCCTTACAACTCCTTAACATCTATCTTCTTTTCATCTTCCTTACGAGCCTCTCTATCTTGCGATGTTGCGCACCCTATTCCCCTATCTCGCATAGCCTTACTTTGAGAGATATGCTTACTTGAGAACACACCGTTTCGCTTCACGATGATCCGTATGCTCAATAACAAAAAAGCGACAAACAAAGCAATAACCGCCCACAATATCTCTTTCATAATCTTATCTTAATTCGTTTATAATCAGCCTTACGCCTTACATATCTTCCTGTGTACACACACCTATTATTCTGCAAAAGTACAAATTCTTACGAACCTACGCAAGAATTAACAGGTAAATTCACTCAAGAAACTACTGTCATGCCTAATTGTACTGTCCAATAAATTGTATTTGTTATTGGATAGTACACCTTTCGTTTTATAAGATTCGGGCGGATTATTTGGGGATAAGGATAGTGATTCTTATGAATTTTGGAGGAGGATGTTTACTATTCGTTGTGCAGTATGTCCGTCCCAGAGAGGTGGTATGTTGCCTGTTTTCCACTGCCCTGCATATAGTCGTTGCAGAGTCATAAGGTAGGATGGTTGATTGTTATTGTATTGTGTTTGCCGGTTTGTTGGCGTAAAGTTCTTTGATGACTACGGCAGGCCATTTCCAGTTTTGGTAGGCGAGTTGTGCAATGCCCGGTGCAAGAATGAGGCTCCATAGTCCGAGAGGGGTACAATAGAGGAAGATAATCATTAGAATCAATGTGGCAGCAGCGGACAAGAGAGAAGGTACAAAGAACGGAATTTTATTGTCGGAAAGAATAAAGCCCGAAGCAATGACATGGTTGGCTTCAAGAAACTGCGTGATGATTAGCACCAAGGTCATATTGAATGACAGGAAATGTGTATCGCTCCTTATAAAATTGATTGCCCAATCGCCGAAGCAGAGTAATGCAACACTGCCGATAATGAAGACTGCGACAAGAAAAAGTATGCTGTGTGCATAGATTTGCCGTAGGTGTGCCAAATCGTTTTGTACCCGATATTGTGCTAATTTGGGGATGTAAGAAGTATAGACGATAGAAGCACAGCGTGCGAGTATAACGAGTACCTGAAATGTTATCCCGTAGGCAGCCATATCGGTTAGCGGCAGGACTGCCGAGCCAATAAGGATGGCGGATCGTGTGATGATGAATCCACCGAGGTTTGTGAGTCCCATTTTAGTAGCATTGGGTACGATTGCCTGCAGTACGGGTTTGACTTCAAGTTCTTGTGTGGCAGATAGTTTCTCCCTCATTTGTCGGGTGAAGAATACTCTTTTGTAGAGTGTTCGCCGAATGACGATAGAGAGCAGTTGAGAAGAAACGATGGCTGTCAGACCAAAATCGAAGTAAACAAGTATGATGCCGACTACAATGTAGCACGATTGTCCGAGAATGTTGATTTGTTGCATCCTTTTGATGTATCCTTTGCCTGTTAGAAGTGCTTCGTAGTACATCGTGTAGAGGTTATAGCAACTGATGATAATAAGCATTATCCACGCAACAAGAGCATCGGTTTTATCGCCGTTGTACTTTTGCATGAGCAAGCACATATATGCGGTGCCACAAGTAGCGAGCAAGATAAAGATTGCGAGTGCCATCCAACGATAGAACCTTCGCATAGCGATGATGGTAGTTTTGAGCAACCCGTAATCGACATTCTGCTCTTCAAGGAGTACCTCCACTCCTTCTTTTTGGAGTTTTTTAGCCCCCGAGAATATATAACTGATGTTTCGTGCGAAAGACGGTTGAAATCCGAAGTCGAGCAGTAGAACGAGCGATGAAATAGTGATAAAGACATTCCATACGCCTACTGTTTCGGCGGACATCTTGTACAGGATGAAGGGAATAAGTATGACCCCTGCTCCTACAGTGACTATGGTTGCAGCAAGCCCCCAGAGTACATCTTTCTTGCCTATATTCTCGATTTCAACTGCCAAAATGCAATCTGTTAGAGGCGTGCATCGACGAGGTTGCGATCGATGAAGTTCTTTACATCGAAGATGACAGTTCCCTGTTGTTTATATTTCAGGAAGTCGAATGATTGGAACTGGTTGTGAGCGACGCAGGCTATAATTGCTTCGTATTTTTTGTCAGGGTCGATGGAAGGGATGAGGTCTTTTCCATATTCTTTCTTCACTACTTGTGGAGATGCCCATGGGTCGTAGATGTCTACATGACAGCCGAATTCTTGCAGTTCGTTCACTATATCGAACACTTTGGTATTACGGCAATCGGGACAATTCTCTTTGAAAGTGACACCGAGCAGGAGCAGATTGGCATCTTTGATTTTATAATCCTTCTGAATCATCAGTTTCAGTGTTTTATCGGCAATGAATTTAGCAATGCTGTTGTTTACACGCCTTCCTGAAAGAATAACTTCGGGGTTATATCCCAAGACTCTTGCTTTGTGTGCGAGGTAATATGGGTCGACGGATATACAATGTCCGCCTACAAGACCGGGTCGGTATTTAAGGAAGTTCCATTTTGTACCAGCCGCCTCTATTACATCGTTGGTATCGATACCGACCTTGTCGCATATCAGCGCCAATTCATTCATGAAGGAGATATTGAGGTCTCTTTGTGAATTTTCGACGGCTTTTGCTGCTTCTGCCACTTTGATATTTGGGGCGCGATGTGTACCGTTTTTGAGAATACTATTGTAGAGTGCATCGACCATGTCGGCTATTTCTGGCGTGGAACCCGATGTGATTTTGCGTATATGGGTGAGGGTATTTACTTTGTCGCCTGGATTGATACGCTCGGGAGAATAACCACAGAAGAAATCTTTGTTGAAGGTCAGTCCGGAGTATTTCTCAAGTACCGGCACGCAATCTTCTTCGGTGCAACCCGGATAGACGGTGGATTCATAGATGACGAGGTCTCCTTTGTTGAGCGTTTTACCGATGGTTTGGGATGCACTGAGCAAAGGAGAGAGTTCGGGGTTGTTGAATTTGTCGATGGGTGTAGGTACGGTAACGATATAGATATTGACTTGTCGCAGGTCGTCGGGATTGGAAGAGAATGTCAATCCTATTTTTGCGGTGTTTGCAAAGGTTTCTCTTGCCTGTTTCAATCCGACCAGGTCGGCTTCGAGAGTATGGTCTTCTCCCCGTTCAAGTTCAGCAATCCGTTCTTTGTTGATGTCAAATCCAATTACACGATATTTTTTGCCGTATTCAATGGCAAGCGGCAGACCTACATAGCCTAATCCTATGACTGCGATGATTTTATTTTCCAACATAATATATATATTACAAAGATTTGTTTACTTGCGTACAATCTGCAAAGTTAGAAAGATTTGTTAGAATTGGCAAGTGTTACACAATAATTTTGGAATAAATTTAATGAAAAATTATTCATAAGTCAGGGATAATTCACTATAAGATTTATATCTTGTTTTTCTCGGTTTTGGGAGTATTTTTCTATGTTCGTCCTATATTCATCCTATATTCGTCGTATATTCATCCTATATAAATCGTATATAAAACCTTCGAAACCGGTAGTGTTTATGGGGCTTAGCGGAGGGAAAGGTTTAGGGAAGGGGAAGGAAAGAGGTTGCTTTGCGGAGGCTAAGATATTTATATTATTTAACAAATTGAACCGAATGGCAAATGTTATTCAAAGAGAGAGAAAAAGAGGGGAATAGCGTAAGAAAATGTCCGATGAATAGGAGGTAAACGGGTTAGAATGGACGGTGGATCGGAAAAAGGGTGATTAAGATATGGGTGTAGTATGTCGGTTTCAGGGCTTTGTCTATACAGAAAAAACTTGTACCTTTGTGGTTTGTTATGGGGAAACAGCAAACACATCCTCGATTGACAGGTGGTCGGGGGCGGAAACGGCGTAAGAAGCAAGCACTTCCGTTATGGAAGCGTTTGTTGCGCATTGCGAATATGACGCTGATAGCGATCGTGTTGCTATGTCTGTTTGCCGTTGTTTTTATGTGGTACTATGGTTGGTTGCCTACACGCGAAGAGTTACCCCAATTCAAGCAACGGCTATACGCGTTGTTCACGAATAATCCGAACATACAACTTCCGAAGGCAGAGGTTATCGGGATAGATGTATCGCATTATCAATCGTATATTGCCTGGGATGAAGTATGTTTTTATTATGACAGACAGCGCAGGCTATATCGTGAGGAGCGGGAAGGTTGCAGGCGTCGGGAGATAGACTTTGTGGTGGCGAAAGCGACTGAGGGAGTGAGGACACAGGACAATTTCTATGTCCGCAACAAGACGGGAGCTGCTAAACGGAACATATTGTTCGGTGCCTATCATTTCTATTCGCCTACTCTTCCTGCAGGGAAGCAGGCAGAAAATTTTATCCGAACGGCAAACTTGCAACGAGGGGATATGGTGCCTATATTGGACATAGAGATATACAACAATCGTCTTCCCGATGCAGATTCGGTGCTTTGTTGGTTGCAGGAAGTAGAGAAATACTATGGTGTAAGACCTATCATTTATACGAATGAGCATTGCTACAGCAGTTTCTTTATGCGGCACAAGCAGTTACTACCCTATCATTTCTGGATTGCGAGGTATGGAGGGCAGTTGCCGAAGAGGATGCATCTGATGTGGCAGTTCACGGAGATGGGAACGGTTGCGGGCATAAAGGGATATACGGATATAAACATTCTGAGAGGGACGAGAGAAGACCTTATACAAAAATGTACAATACACTAAACTGACAAAAGACAGCAATGGAGACGAAACAACTTATTGTAGTGGCCGAAAGCAAAGAGAGGGAGATGGCAGAGAAAATGCTGCCCGGTATTCCTATACTTGAATGCGGTGTTGGTGCCTTAAACATTATGGAACGACTGCGTTCAGTTTCTGCTGACACAGAGATAATCAACATAGGTTATGCCGGTTCTTCCAACTATGCCATCGGTACGCAGGTGGAGATCGGGGAGTGCCGTTTGTATCATCCTAATGTGGACTATCTGGAACCAGTTTTCCATTTGGGAGGTGACACACGGTGTTTTACCAGTACTGACTTTGTATTGCAGAGCCAAGAGCGAGATTGCGTGTTTGATATGGAGTTGGCGTTTATCTGCGGTATGGGTTTCAGGAATGTACGCAGTATCAAGATAGTGAGCGATAACCTCTCGTTACATGAATATCATCAAATAAACTAAATAACTATTCAGAATATGTCACAAACCAATAAACACAAGTGGGACTTCCAGAATATAGGAGGTACGACACGCGTAAATATCCACACAGGAGAGGATATAAAGCACCTTGCAGAGTTAGACCAAAAGATGTGGACGGTATTGTCCTGCCCTATCAGCGGTTTAGAGATAGACAGCAAGAGTTTGCAGTACACCGATGCGGATGCAGACGGGAAGATACATGTGAATGATGTCATCAGTACCGCCAATTGGTTGTGCAAGGTACTGAAAGACCCAGATACCTTGTTTCACAATCAAGGCAAGTTGGCACTGGACAACATCCAACAGGAGACGGAAGAGGGTCGTCATATCTATCAGTCTGCCAAGCAGATTGCGCATAACCTGAATAAAGAAAACGGGACATTGACCTTGCAAGACACGCAAGACTCGATGGCGATATTTGCCAAGACGAAGTTCAACGGAGACGGAGTTATTACGGAAGACTCTACCGACGATGCGGTTTTGAAAGGGATTATCAACTCGATTGTGCGCATTACGGGAGGGAGCCTTGACCGTAGCGGCGTGCAAGGAGTAAATGCAGAACAGATAAACAGTTTCTACGCAGATTTGCAGGCGTATATTGATTGGAAGGAACAGGCTGTTGCATTGCCTTTTGGCGAAAAGACGGAGGAAGTGCTGAGTGCTTACCGGGCTCTTGATGCGAAAGTGAAAGACTTCTTCGTGCGTTGCAAACTGGCGGCATTCAGTGACGGTGCCACTGCCCTTGATGTACAACTGTCCCGTATAGAAGCCATCAGCAGGGAAGACCTGACCCAGCAGACAGCAGAGATAGCCTCCTATCCTATTGCCCGTATCTCAGGGAAGGCGGAGATAAACTTGTCTTATCCTATCAACCCTGCATGGGCAAAGCCGTTCGAGGTGGTACGCTCGGTTGTTTTTGCTTCTGACAAAAAGGTTATTACAGAAGAAGAATGGAACGCCATAGGTGAAAAGGCAGCCCCTTATGTTGCCTGGCTCAATGCCAAACAAGGGAACAGTGTGGAGGAGTTGGGTGAAGCGACCATCAGAGAGTTGCTGGAGGACAACCGACACGCCACATTATTGGAACTGATTGAGAAGGACAGTGCATTGGCAGAGGACGCTAATAACATCCATCAGGTGGACAAATTGCTGCACCTCTACCGTGATTTTGCGACTATTCTACACAACTTCGTTACTTTGCAGGACTTTTATTCTCGCGACAAAGACACCCTTGCCATTTTCCAAGTTGGTACATTGGTTATTGACCAGCGTGCGTGTCATCTGTGTATGCGAGTGACAGACATGAGCAAACACGAGGCACAGGCAGCAGCAAGCGGAATGTTTTTGATCTATTGTAATTGTACACTGCAATCGACCGGAGAGAAGATGCAGATTGTAGCGGCGATGACAATTGGAGATATACACAACCTAAAGGTAGGCAAAAATGCCCTCTTTTACGATAGACAGGGACGCGATTGGGACGCAGAGGTAGTGAAGATAATAGACAACCCTATTTCCATCGGGCAGGCATTCTGGAGCCCCTATCGGAAGTTCTGTGATTGGGTGGTAAACCTTATCAACAAATCGGCAGCCAGCAAGGAAAGCAAAGTATTTTCGGATGTAACCCAGAAAGTAGAAAGTAGCACAGCGGACCCGAAGACCCCAGCCACTCAGAAGAAGAAAGACTCGTTTGACATTGCCAAGTTTGCGGGTATCTTTGCTGCCATTGGTATGGCTATAGGCTACATTGGCAGTTTCCTGACCAGTTTGGGACAGGGCGTGAAAGGTTTGGTGGCTGTAGGACTATGGGCACCACTTGCTGCTTTGTTGGGTTTGATGTTGATTATCAGTGGACCATCGATGATTATAGCATGGTTCAAACTACGCAAGCGTAATATCGCACCATTGCTCAATGCCAATGGTTGGGCAGTAAATGCATCTTCGACCATTAGTATTCTTTTTGGTGCGACCCTGACAGATGCCGCCAAATTCCCTAAACTGAAACTGCAAGACCCTTATGCAAAGAAAGGGATGCCGAAGTGGAAACAAGTTTGCCTCTCTGTCGTGACAATCGTTATCGTTATGGTTGCGCTATGGTTATGCAATCTGCTTGCGTGGGCGAAATTACCATCTCCGCTATTTCATCATGACGAAGCCGTAGCGGAGGAGGTAGTTGTTCCCGATGACACCGCAACGGAAACGGGTGCTATTGCGGTGGAGGAAGCGGTGACAGAATAAAGGATATGTATAAAAAGAGGGATGACCTTGTGTTGGTCATCCCTCTTTTTGTCACTTTACTTGATTATTAGCGCAATTTTGCCCCGAATTTCGTTTCAAACATATTCTTAAGGCGGGTCATTATCTGTTCAATCTGCTTGTCTTGCAGCGTGTTCTCCGAATCTTGCAAGATAAAACTCAAGGCATAGGACTTTTTGCCGTACTCCAAAGTTTTGCCTTCATAGACATCGAACAAATAGACATTCTTCAAGTACTTGCGTTCCGTCTCAAACGCAGCCCTTGCCAAGTCGGCAAACTCCACTTGTTTATCTATCAGCAATGCGAAATCACGCTTCACCTCCGGGAACTTAGGGATATCCGAGATGACTGGCTTATATTGCTTGTTTTGACGAAGTAGTTGATTCCAATCGAGGTCGGCATAATAAACAGGGTTGTCGATATCGAAGTGATGCAACAATTTATGGTTCACGATACCCATCTCGCCTAACACTTTGCCGTTCTGCGCTACAAGACGCAAGCCATCGCTATATAAATCGCTCTGCAGAGGCTCGTAAGTGCATTTCATGGTGTTCACTCCCAAGCGTAGCAAGATATTGTTTACATAAGCATGCAACTGGTAGAAAGAAGTTTTTTCCTCTGCATGCACCCATGTCTGGCTTGTTTTGTTACCCGTTATCCACAAGGCGAGATGAGGTTCTTCGGTATAGGCGGACAAGGGTTCTTCGTCGGCTTTGGTTTCGTGTTTGTGGTAACAATTACCGAACTCGTAGAAACACAAGTCCGTGATTTTACGGTTCACATTACGTTGGATGCTCTCCAATCCACCGAAGAGCAATGTTTGGCGCATTACGGCTAAATCTTGCGACAAAGGGTTCAGCAGATGAACACAATTCTCCAAGCGATAAGCAGAGTTGCCGAAAGATGGAGAATAGTACTGTAACTTGGTCAGAGAGTTATTCAGTATCTCATAGAAACCTTGTGCCGTCAGTTGCTCAGCAATTTTACGCTGCAATGCCATAGCATTGGGTTTGGGAGAATAGGATAAGCAAGTCTGAACAGATTGCGATATATCTACATTGTTATAGCCATAGATACGCAGCACATCTTCGACTACATCACATTCGCGCTGCACATCGACACGATAGCGGGGAACTTGCAAACGGTAAACACCATTCTGTTTGCTTTCGATACGCATCTCTAAAGCCTTGAAGACAGTTTCCAAGACCTCTTCGCCAAGATGTTTGCCAATCAGACTATCCACCCTACTCTCTGCCACCTGCACCTCCCAAGGGGCAAAGGGTTCTGAAAGCGAATAGGGTGCTACGGCAGATGATATTCTATCTACTGGTGCAGCGACAATCTCGCCACCTGCTACCTGTTGGATAAGCAGTGCGCAGCGTTTGAGTACATATATTGTATTGTTTGGGTCGCAACCTCTTTCGTAGCGGAAAGAAGCATCGGTGGAAAGTTGATGCCTACGGGCAGTTTTGCGAATAGTTACAGGGTCGAAATAGGCACTTTCGAGGAAGACATTCTTTGTTTCGTTGGTTATGCCGGAGTTCTTTCCTCCAAACACGCCCGCCATACACATCGGGCCATTATCATTACAAATCATCAGGTCGGCTGCACTCAAAGAACGCTCCACATCGTCTAAAGTGGTGAACTTTGTTCCGTCTGCCAATGTTTGCACAATAACCTTTCCACCGCTGATTTTATCTGCATCGAAAGGATGGAGGGCTTGTCCCATCTCATGCAATACGAAGTTGGTAGCATCCACCACATTGTTGATAGAGCGCACCCCTATACTGATCAAGGCATTACGCAGCCACTCGGGAGATTCTTTTACCTCGACACCTGCGATGGTGAGTCCTGAATAGCGAGGACAAGCCTGCTCTTGACGAACCTCGACATCAATAGGTTTATAATTGCAGTGTTCTGCTACCGAGAAACTATCGACCGACGGCTTAGTAAGTGTGACGCCTTTGCCATGCAACGAATAATAGGCATACAAGTCACGGGCAACGCCGTAATGACTTGTTGCATCTGAACGATTAGGCGTGATGTCAACTTCTATCACATAGTCTTCTTTGACTTGATAATAGTCTTTGGCAAGTGTACCAACGGGTACATCATTGGGCAGAACTATTATTCCATCGTGCGAGGTACCTACGCCTATTTCATCTTCTGCGCAAAGCATTCCGAAGGACTCTACACCACGAATCTTTGAGCGTTTAATGATGAAACTATCTTCTCCCTGCCACAAGATGGTTCCCACAGTAGCCACTATTACTTTTTGTCCGACTGCCACATTAGGCGCACCGCAGACTATTTGCAGAGGGTCTGCTACCCCTATATTGACAGTTGTTATGTGCAAATGATCGGAGTTCTCGTGTGGAATACAAGTAAGTACTTCGCCTACTACAAGACCTGCTAATCCGCCTCGAATACTTTCTTTCTTTTCTATGCCATCGACTTCTAATCCGATAGAGGTTAATACTTTTGCAGTTTCTTCTGCATTGTCCGGTAGGTTGATATACTGTTTCAGCCAATTGTATGAGATATTCATAGGTTATGTATTTATAATAACAATCGTGCAAAGGTAGTACTTTTTTCGTATTTGTGCAACCGCTATTTGTATGGAACAAGATACATTATTCTTTGCGGCGACGAGCGTACTCCAAAGGCGATACTCCAAACTTTTTCTTGAACAAAGTAGAGAAGTACTTCGGGTCATTAAAGCCTACGGCATAAGCCAAGTCCGATACACGAGTTTTGCCCTTTTCATCGACTATGCGTGCAGCCATATTCAAGCGTATATTATTCACAAAAGCAACAGGCGTCAAGCCTGTGAGACTCTTTAGTTTGTCGGTGAGCGTGGTACGGGACATATTCATTTCGCTTACGAAAGAGTTTAGAGAGAAGTCGAAGTCTGCTATATGTCTGTTTACACAATCGATTGCTTGTTGGAGAAACTTCTCATCCATAGATGTGTAGTTCAGTTCCTTTGCATCAAATACCAGTTGCTTGCGATAGTCGATTACCGTTCGTTGTGCCTTTTGCAGTTGTGAGGTTACAATAGAATCGAGTACGCCTAAATCTATAGGTTTGGTTAGATAGGCATCTGCTCCTGATTCGTATCCCATAATAGTGTCTGCAGCAGTTTGTTTGGCGGTTATTAGTATAACGGGGATATGACAATACTCGAATGTAGATTTAATCTTTGTACAGAATTCGTAGCCGTTCATACCAGGCATCATAATATCTGACAATATGAGACTTACATTATTGTTTTTCAATATAGGCAAGGCATCGTCAGCAGAGTCGGCAGTGAGGACTTTGTATTTTTTGCTCAAGTGTTGTTTCAGAAGGAACTGCATATCGTCGTTGTCTTCGACTACGAGCAGTGTTGGTATTTCGTCCTCTATTGTGGCGTGCGACATTTCTTGTTGGTCGGAATCTGTTGTTTCCATCGTATCAGATATGCTCTTTGAAGTGTCCTGCTCCTCTTTAACCATATTCGATTCCATATCGGTGATATAACCATCCATTTCGCTGGCAGTGTAGGTTGCTTGTTGAATAGGCAATATGACCGTGAAAGTCGTCCCTACTCCTTTTTGGCTATCTACGAAGATGTTGCCATGATGAAGGTCTACTAAATTCTTAACCAACGAAAGACCGATGCCCGTGCCAACAGTATGTGCCTTTCGATAATCCCCGTCGTAAAAACGCCTGAAGAGATTTTGGAGTTCGTCTTTATCCATGCCCATGCCTGTATCGCTAATCTTCAGTACCATAGAGCGTTGTTCTACATCGGACGACAGCAGTAGTTTGACCTCACCACCTTCTTTGTTGTATTTAGTGGCGTTGGATAGAATGTTGTAGAGTATTTTATCCAACTTGTCTGAATCGAACCAGCCTTCGAAGTCTTTATCCACTTCTGAAGAGAATACCCAATGCAGTTTTTGCTTTCGTGCCAACGGTTGAAAAGCAATGAAGCAGTTTTCTACGAACTGTGTGATATTGCCCTTTGCCACTTTGAGTTTCAAGTTGCCACTCTCGGCCTTGCGAAATTCGAGTATCTGCTGTATAAGGCGCATCAGGCGTATTGCATTGTTTGTAATAAGATTATACTCTGCTACATCGCTGCTTTTTGCTTTCAGTTCGTCAACTGCAGCCACAATGATAGAGAGAGGAGTCAGTAGTTCATGCGTTATATTGGTGAAGAACTGCAATTTAAGATGTGCCATTTCTTCTGCCCGTTTGCGATTTTCTTCACTCTGCGACAGTGCCAACTTCTGTGCCTGGCGCACCTTTTCAAAATGATAAATGCTATATGCCACCAACAGGATAAAAATGACATAGAGAGTATAAGCCCACCATGTAGCCCAAGGCGCGGGTGCTACATGTAATGTAAAACATATCTGCTGCCCTGTCCATACATTGTTCGGATTAGCCGCCATCAAGCGAAAGGTATAATTGCCTGCAGGCAGATTGTTGTAGAAAGCAAGGCGGTGTTGTGCATCGGTATATGTCCAATCTTTATCCCAGCCTTCGAGTTGGAAGGCATAGTGATTCTGTGAGGGATTTCGGTAGTTAAGCAGTGCAAACTCTATCTGAATATTGTTGTTGCGATGATTAAGGTAGATGTCTTTTGTATAGTCGATGGTTACATTGGTTATGTCTTTGTATTCATCGTCGGTAAAATCGCGTAAAGAACGATTGAATATCTTTATGTCGGTTATCGCCAATGCGTTCTGCTCGATAGTAGTGGGCATTTCTGCAGCACAGATCAAGTTTACTCCTCCGACTCCCCCTAACAGACAGTCGCCTGTAGCCAAACGGCACGCAGCACCCCGATAGAACCAATCGGACAACAACCCATCTGTTCGTGTGTAGGACAGAACCTTGTTGTTTTGCATATCATCCGACACATTGAGTTGCAAGACACCCATGTTGGTTGACATCCAGATGTTCTGCCTACGATCTTCCCATAGGTTAGATACCGTCAGGTCTGTATAAGAACCCATTTGCTTGAGGTCGAACATTTCAAAAAGGTCTTTTTGCGGATTATAGAGCATCAGTCCTCCTTCGGTACCAGCCCATATATGTCCCTTTTCATCGACCAATAATGCCAATGCGCCCTCTGTCTGCAGACAGTTGTTCTCCAATGTGTATGCGCTTAAATGCCACTTTTCGTTGCGTGTGTCCAAGCGATAAATGCCGCAGTTGCTTGTTGCGATCCACAGTATTCCGTGCTTGTCGTCCTGCAGAGCATATACCATAGCAGGCGGCATATCTTCGTCGTCGGATACATAGGCATTGATCGGGTTATAGACACCGTCTTTCAGTAGTCCGACATCGGTACGAGTCATTACCCATAGTCGTTTCTGCGAGTCCATATAGCATCCGCTAATATACATATCGCGGAAACCTTTGTTGAGTTGTCGTACTTCTTGGGTGTTTGGGTTGAATACTACAATGCCCTGCTCCGTAGAAAAGTAGATGTCGTTGTTTATCTTAGTGATTTGCTGTACATGCGAGAGAGAATTGTAGGAAGACAAAGGTTCTATCTTGTCGAAAGACTGCAAGGTGGAAGTTGTCTTGTCGTAACGCACTACGCCGTAACTGGCTAATGACAACCATACACTCTGCCCCGTTTCATCATCGTAGATGGCTCGAACAGCGGTGCTTCCTACTGCTTCCATGAGTTTATCGGAATAGGAGGCTTTTTCTATTTCCTTAGGTTTGAGGTCGCAAACATATACACCTCCCCCTAATGAGCCGACCCACATCAGACCATCGTTGGTTGATAGTATAGAGTTGATTTCTCCATAAGGCAGCGGGTGAGTTATGCTGTTGGTAGTATAATTGGAGAAACCTTCTACAGGTGAGAATACAGACAGACCTGTGCGTGATCCGATCCATAGATTACCATAAATATCCGGAGCAATGGCGTATATGATATCGTCTAACAAACTATTCGCATTGTCGGAGTGTTTGTACTGCACGATATGCGGGTTCTGCAGATTATACGGCTCTGTGAGATGTACAAGTCCCTCTCCCCATGTGCCTACCCACAGTGTGTGGTCGGTATCCATGAAGAGCGTATGCGAAGACTGCAACGAAGGTATATGGCTATATTTATAGGCTTTTCTGTTCTTGGTGTCGTAGCGTATGAGTCCATCGGACCATGTACCTATCCAGAGATAACCTGCTTCGTCCTCCAGTATAGACTTCATGTCAGTAGGGTCGAGGTCCCATTGTGTTCCTATACAATACTCGAAATCGGTATGTCCGTTCTGCCTCACAAAGAGTCCTTTGTTGGTAGCGACCCATATATCTCCATTGTGCGATGCCAATACTGCCTCGACTCGACTATAGTTGAGTATTGGAACATTTAACTTCTCTATTTTACCATTCACTTTATCGATGACATACAACCCATTGTGCGTGCCAATCCAAAGGCAGTGGTTAGAATCTTCCTCCACCATATTGACGACACTGTGCAGTACTTGCTTGTGCGTTGCATGGTCAATCTTGTAAGAAACGATGTCGTATCCATCGTATCGCACTAACCCATTGTAGGTGGAAATCCACAAGAAGCCTTCTGAATCCTTATACAATTTGCGTATCTCATTAGTTGGCAAATTGGTTATAGAATAGATTGGCTGAAAAACCAAATTCGAAGCAAACAGGATCTGCGTACACCAAAGCATGCAGAAAAGATTGACCCACCGTACATTCCCTTTCATTGTTATACCTTTTTTCTTATATTATACCTTTTAAGATATAGCCCGTCTCTACTAATAACACAAAACATTATTAACGATAAAGTATTTGATATTTAATGTATTACAAAGACAATGCCATTGACCCACAAAAGTAGAAAAAGTTTGGGATTTATGCAAGAGGCAGGGCGATTGTTTCGTTGAAAGTTGAGTGCCATAGGACGGTGTTCTTCATTTCTTTTGCCTGAACAAAAGAAACGAAGCAAAGAAAATTCATCGGCTGTGTGTCGGGCGTTGCCAAAAATAATAGTCGCTCGTCCTGCGGCTACGGCACAACTCGCTACGCTCAGACAGTACCTCCGCTTTTCGCAGTACTCGCTCCATTTTTGACGCACCGACACAAGGCCGAAAGTGAGTGGGAGGGTGGTTGATTGGTTGAT
>CAVEIE010000016.1:0-37604 GCA_963615895.1 Bacteroidaceae bacterium
AGAGGTAAGACCTGTGCAATCCTGGAAAGCACTCTCTCCAATACTCGTTACGCTGTTGGGGATAGTAATAGAGGTAAGACCTGTGCAATCCTGGAAAGCACTCTCTCCAATACTCGTTACGCTGTTGGGGATAGTAATAGAGGTAAGACCTGTGCAATCCTGGAAAGCACTCTCTCCAATACTCGTTACGCTGTTGGGGATAGTAATAGAGGTAAGACCTGTGCAATCCTGGAAAGCACTCTCTCCAATACTCGTTACGCTGTTGGGGATAGTAATAGAGGTAAGACCTGTGCAATCCTGGAAAGCACTCTCTCCAATACTCGTTACGCTGTTGGGGATAGTAATAGAGGTAAGACCTGTGCAACCCTGGAAAGCATTCACTCCAATACTCGTTACGCTGTTAGGGATAACCGTTGTCTTGCAGCCTTGTATCAGCGTATTCGTGGCGGTTTCTATAATTGCATTACTATTCTATCTATACTTAATTATCAGCATTTTACAATATCTACGGACTATATGGCGGACGATTAAGCAAAATTCTGCCACCATTGAGAGGTTTTCATATCACGATTGCTTGGGTCGATTTCGGTAAAATTGACAGAGATACTCGCTACTCCACTTTTCCTTACCGCTCCGGTATATTTGTCTATTTTGTTGAATATAGCTCGCAAGCATATCTCGTGGCTAACAAAGCATATCTCATTGATACCCGAAATGTCGGTTTTGCCAACTACTCCTTTACGCAGGAATAATTCAAGGTTTTGCATCATTCGATAGAGGTCAATGTCGCTCGCTGACTCTATCTTAAATAGCATACTGAAATCTCGTTTATCCTTTCTTCTACTTGCTGCGTTCACAGGCATAACTCCATCTATTGCAGAGTTCGTATTCGTAACGAGTTTCTTCAAGGGTGCAGGTTTGAGTATATTATCAAGCGTGCCAAAGAGAGGTGTAAGACCAAACTCCGATAAGTCCTTTCCGTTTATATTGATTAGGTAGTTCATACTTTCTTGATTTTAATCTTTGCATTCTCGTCTTGCAATTGTATCACTCCCTCGCTATCGCCTTTAGCTACAAGATGACAAACTGACCATTCAAGACCTATTATCTTCACTATGGCATTGTCCTGCGAAGTCAAATGCCAAAATTGTGTGTCACTCAAAACAAGTGTTACTATGCTGTTTCCGTAGAACGCTATGCGTGTTCGTTGTGGGTTGTAAAGTATAGTTACTTGATCTATATATATACCACACTCATTGAGAGTCTTTTTGTCTTCCTTGAACCACTTGCGTAGCCAATCGGTTCCGGGAATATGCCTATCGGTCAGATATACCATATTCTTATGCAGTACCTCAAAAGCCTCTTGTATGGTGGTAGATTGCTCTATCGCTATTCGTGCTTCATCGCAGATTGTCTTGCCATAGTGAGCAAGGAAGTCCGTTTTTACTTTTTCAAAATCTATCATATTCTATCAGTATTTATCTCTATTGCTTTCAGTCGCCTATTCGTTTCTTCAAGTACAGATGTGTTTTGAGAGATGATTTCTAATTGCATTAGTTGGTCTTGGGCTATTTGGATGCCTAAATTGACATCACCCATAATACGCTCATTGTAGGTAACAAGTAAGAGAGTCATTCGCTGTATATCTTCGACATTCACTTGCATACGCTCAGCAAGCATCTGTATGTTGGCTCCCTCCATCTGCAAAGCTGTAAAGCGGGCATTAAGTTCTTCTGCTGTGTCCTGCGACATACTTTCAAAACCGCCACTGCTTGCCTTTTCATTATCACTAATACCCAAACCTAATTCGTCATATAGGTCTTTGTAAGCATTTATCCTATCTTGCGCTTCTTCTTTTGCAATCTTATATTCCTCTTTGATAGCCTCTATCTCGCTGCGGTCGAGTGAGGTATCTTCTTCCGAAAAAGCAGCTCTTATGCGCTCAAACACTTTCTGCAACCTTTCTTTCAAGTCCATTGAGATTTGTTGAGTGAGCATCTGTTTCATAAGGTCATCAAAGGCATTGTCCCACACTTGTCCCATATCGGATAAGCCATCCTCAAAACCCTCTATAATGCTATCTGCAAGACCTTCTGCAAAACTATCAAGGTCGGTGCCTATCATAGCCTCATAGAACTCATCTAACTTGTCTTGCATCTTATCCATAGCGTCATAGTAGCCGTCCGTCATATCGTCAAGATTGTCTTGTGCATTTTCTTTTTTCTTTTTGGTAGAGGCATTATTGAGTTGCTCATTAGCAAGACGGATATTGTCAGCATAGAGAGCCGCTTGGTCATTTGCGTTCTTTATCTGCTTCCATTGTGCGTTCCAATAATCACGACCAACTTTTGACTTCTGCTGATGTTCGTACTCCTGCTCGGCTCTCTTCAAGTCCTCTATCGCCTCTTTGTTCTTATCTATCTGCGCTTGTATCTGCGCATTCTTCGAGAAGTTCTTTACGAAAGCATTAACTATTGCCATTGTGACTTGTATCGCTGCCGATATGATAGTCAAAATAACCGAAGCCTTTTCAACGGTACTGATTTCAGTTGCGGCCGCAGTTGAGAGTGTTTGCAGACCACTAATCATTGCTATTGCGCCACCTGCAACATTCTGCATTGTATCAAGTGCGTCAGCGGCAGTATCACCCAAATACTCACTAAAAGCATCCTTAATGTCAGCGCAGACGGTTACTACATTTTGAAGTGTTTTCGTGGCAGCAGAGTAATTCTTTTGCATTTTCTCTCCGCTATCCTGACTTTTATTGCCTATCTGCCCCTGTAAGGTTTTTGAGCGTTGCAATAGAGAGTTGAGGCGTGTCTGCGCAGTACTCGTGTCTTTACCTGTCTTTTTGAGAGATTGAAGTTCCTGTTGAACTTTTGGTATCTCTGCTTGTATCTGTTCGAGCGACATAGCAAAGACCTCTTCTACTATTGAGGCAAGTTCGGAGGGTATCTCCTTTGCTGTCATTCCCAAAGTCTCGTAAGCAGCTTGGTCGGTCATATATTCTGCCTCATTAGTGGCAGCGGAACGAGCCTGCTCTTTCTCATCATCTGACATATTGCTCTTCTCTATGTCTTTCAGACGCTGTTGTAGATTTTCCTCTATCTCCACTACTTGTTCCGCATATTGAGTATATGCCTCCAACTTCTTATCGAGAGCATCCTTTTGCTCTTTCGCTGCCTCTTTGTTGTAGGCATTATCGTATTTAGTTTCAGTATTGACCACTTGCGTATCATACGCAGCATTGATCATTTGCTCTCTCTGCTGATACTCTTCATCGTTTTGAGATGAATTCTTTGCCATTTCTAAATCCTCGTTTCTTTTGCGTTCCAACTCCTTTAACTCAATTTGTTTCTCCATTTCATATATCTGTTGAAGTAGAGATAAACGCTGTTCAAGCCCATCAGTATTATCAAATGCATCATTTAGAGTTGCAAGTTGTATTTCGACATTCGACTTTTTTGCCTGCTCCTGCAAATCTTTGAGCAAATCATCAAACTCTTTATCAATAGCCTTTTTGTCAAGACGAGCATTTACATAGACTTGATTGACTTGTTTGTCAAAAGCGGCATCTGCGTTCGGGTCAGCCTCTGCACCATATTGTGTATGATACTCTTTTTGACGCTTACGAATAGCATCTACCTCCATCTTCGTTTGCAGATCAATCTGCCTTTTTTTATTGTCAGTTTCACGTTTGGCAATAGCAATATTCTCACGAGAGATGTCCTGTTCTAATTTAAGAATTTCCTCTTTTGCTTTTTTTACGGATAGGATGTGGCGAATTTGCTCATCTTTTCGTGCAGCCTTTGCCTCTTCGTGATATTTATCTATGAGTTCTGAAACAACCTTTTTTTGTTCTTCCTCTACTTTCGTTAATTCCTTCTTGCCTTCCAAAGATTTATATATGGCAAGTGCCTCTTTTTTTAGATTAACCGCCGATTGTCTGCGCATCTCTATAAGTTCCTTTTCAGATTTGCCTTGCGCTTCTGCTATTTTTAGATTATCTTTGCTTTTTTGCTCGTGGTACTCTAAATCTTTTATTTCACCCTTAATGGCAAGTCCCGCTTTTTCAGTTGCCTTTTTAGACACCGATTGTCCATGAGCAAAAGCAGCAAGTGCGCCTACTACGGTTATAATTGCCATTGCGAGCAAGACATAAGGATTAGCCTTTGCCACAAGATTAAAGGCTTTTTGAGCAATAGTAGCCTTCCCGGTTGATTTAGCAGCAAGTGCATCGGCTGCGGCTTTCGCTTTTAATTGAACGCTCATTATGCCTTGCATAAGTGCGCCTGTTTTGACGGTTGCATTATATACCGATTGCAGACCTGTTGTCACTGCTATCAAAGCCTGCAAGTCCTTTTGTATTTCTGCGTTTTTCTCTACATCATCATTAAATAAGGAGATGACACCTACACCTGCCGAATATACACCAGACATAGTATTGAGTCCTTGCAAAACTCCCGATAAGGCAGCACCTTGTTTGGCGGCATTGCTAATCGACCTATTAGTTTGCATAAAGACTTTTTGAAGTTCAATAATCTCTGCTCGTAATTGTTTGAACTTATCACTATCGGTTTGACCCGCCTCTGCAAGTTCATACATCTCTTTTTCAACTTGACCAATCCTCTTGCGTATATTCTCATTGGAGTGGTCGCATTGTTCTATTGCTGACGATAAGATATAGTATGAAGCAGAGGCATCAGCATAAACACCATTGGTCGCTTCCTGCCCCTCTTTGAGTGAGTATAATTTATTTTCAAGTTGCTCTATCTGCGCATCAACATCTTTAAGAGCATTATTGTACTTGGCGATATTGATGGGGTCATCCATATCGAGCGTTGTGTTAGACCACCACTCAACTATTTCTTCACGACTCCTCTTTAATTCTTCAAGTTTTTGCTCTGTTTTTCCTATCAAAGCAGGAAAAGCATTTACCTCTTCTTTCAATTCCTGCAACTGTTTTTCTACTGATTGAAGATTGGATTTTGCTGATTTTAGGTCGAAAGCACCCTCAAAGTTATTCCCTATCATACGAGCAATACCCTCGCCCATTTCTCCGCTATTGGCGACTATCTCGTCAAACTTTGATTTCAAGGCATCGCTCAGACTATCTCCACTTAAATAGGCATCCTGCACTACCTTACGAAAGGAATTTTGCAAAGCAACACCTGCCGCATCCGCCTGCTCTTCTGCAATGGTAGCAGAGTTACGGATGTTGTCTATAATACCACTAAAAACCTTTCCTGTTAGGTCATTTGCAGTTATGTCTATTGATAGTGCCATATCACTTCCCTTTCAGTTTGTGGGCAAATTTCATAAAGTTCGAGAAATTGCCCTTAAATATCTGTTTACTTCCGCCTGCTTGTAATGTGGAATGATGAGATTTGTCGTCAAAATCGTAATCATAAGAGATTGCATCGGAGAGCATCATCAGTACATTAAGATAACTAACTCCCCACATAGCGTATTCTACCGTCCACCCATAACGTTCGCAAGCAACATCAAGGAAACCTCCCCAACGGCTCCTGCCGCCTATTACTCTACCACTTCGGTTTCCTTTATGCTTGGTTTGTTTAACCGCAGCATCTTCGTCAAGGTGATAGAGGTCATAAAATTTGAGTAGTCTATTTGCGTGAGAATAGCCAACATAACAATAGAGAAATCATTGGGTTTGCCTTCCCACTTAATCAGATTGGCTCGCTCTTGTATCTTATCATCGTCCAACAAGTCCTCTTTGTTTGAGAATGTGGCTACTGAGATAAGACGACATACAGTATCGGTCTTGCGCATACATATACGCATCGTTTCCTTTTGAGGGTTCTGTTGAAGCGCCACTTCATCAAAGTCCAATTCTAAAAAAAGTTTCGACAATATTTGCATTTTGCCGAAACTTGGAGGAGCGATTTCGTAATTCGTGTCGCCTATCTTCAAAGCAATCGGCTTTTCGGTCATTGCATCAGCCGCATATTGCTCTATTAGTCGTTGTTTTCTCTCTTCCATAATTCATTTGTTTTTGTAGGTGGTGGAGGCTGACTCGAACAGCCCTTTCCGTGTTTAGTGGATTTCTTGTTATGCGTTATGACAGCATATACACGGTGCATTACCTCTATGTTATCCACCACAAAAGCAGGGGACTACTCCCCTGCTTGATTGATTATTCAGCTGTTCCAGTTGCAGCAGGAACAACTCCGAAGCCGAATAGGTAATTAGCATCACCCATCAGTATCTTTGCAGAACACTCCGCATAGAAGCCTTTGCTTGCAGACCAATTAGGTTTCATTGTTACTGAACAATACGGAGCCTCAAAGGTTTCAGAACCAGCCATTTTCGGGTTGGCGAATTTGATTGAGTACTTGTCGAGAGTAACAAGCGACTTAACATTGACCTTACGGCTGTCGCCCGAACCACTCTCTTCCATATCCCAAAACTTTCCACGAGTTTCCTCACTTGGTTTCAACAAAGTGAAGTTCAATGTTAGTTCTGGTTCTTGTGTGAGTTCGTCAATTAGTTTGCCGTTAATGTCTTTCAGTTGAAGTGCGTTACCATCAGCAGTTTCCATCGTCAGACCATCCTCGTCGATAATGCCTAAATCTTCAAGATTTTTCGACATATCGCCATTGCTCTCCGGTTCACCCAAGTATAGGTGGGTGTCGCCCCACGCTGTTGCTGCGTGATTATTAGAAAAAGCCATATCTTAAAAATTTTGAATTGTTATAAATATTTCGTTCCTTACAAAATGCTCGTGAGTATCTTCAATGGCAAAAGTCTTTGGAACTGACCCTTCTGCAAAAGAGATAAAGTATTCGTTTTTATCAAAGTGTTCAAAGAGTTCAGCACATTTGGCTTGTACCTGCTTGGATAATGCTGTGTCCTCAAAGAACTCTCCATTGCTATTGATGTCCTGAATATAGACATTGACATTAACTGTAAAGCGTTGTAGTTTGCCGTTTGTTCCTGCGAGTACTGCAACGATTATATCCATATTGCCAACACGATGTATAGGTCGCTTTTTCTTATACAACTCTCCATTGTGCTTTTGTATGAATGTGTAAAGAGATGACCCTTTTACAATGTCATACACTAATTGCAATATCTCGCTCTCTGTTCTCATTTGATACCTTTATCGAAACGAATGCTTATATCTTCTTCCATTGTAGCAATATCGTCCTGCGCCATTAGTTTGGCAGATGCGAGTACATCCTTGTTCTCGTGTGCCTCAACAAACTCCGCATACTCCATACCTGCTACTACACTCACAGCATAATTTGCTTTCTGCTCTGTTGCTCTTTGTTCTGCTATGGTTTTACCTATTTGCGCTCCCTCTGCACCTCCTTTTACTTGTGAGAATGAAGATTGCCCCACCTTGACTCCGTTCTTTACAACCACATAACCGACCGAACTTCGTAAGTTCCCTGTTTGGTCTATCCAACTCTCTTGCTTACTTCTATTGCGTATGTGTGATGTTAATTTCTCCCCCTCCGCTGCAAACACATCTTGAACAATTCGTTCGAGACGCTTTTGGTGGCGTTTTATATCCGTTTCAACGCCATTAAGATTGAATTTAACTTTCAGACCCATATTGCAATAGATTGAGTAATCTCGTAATATTCAACCTGTTGGATAGGGAATGTGCCCAAATAGCCTTTTCTATCGTGTCGTAATTTGATGTAGGAGGCAGTCAGTTTGCCATTACCACTTTCTATAACGCTCGGTACACTGTTCATATCGATTGTTACGCAATAGGTGGCTTGTTGCGATTGTCCATCCTCATAGTCTTTCCGGCTATCAGAGATTGTAGATATATTACAGCGAACCGATACTTCGTGTTTCTCGGTTTCCTCTATATCTCCACTCTCATTGTATGTAGGTAATACATTGAGGTCGTCCCAACTGACCGTTCCGTTATCAAACAACAACATTTCAGAACTTATCACTTATATCGCGAACGATTGCTACACCGTCAGCAGTATCACCTATCAGAGGTTCGCCATATTCCGCATATATGGCATTCGCAGTACCTCGTATTTGTGCGGCTGCGGCTTGTGTAACGGAACCACTCTGCGACAGATTTACCATTGTAAGCACATAACGCAGAGTATCGGCATACGATAGCCTATACTCCTTGCTTTGCGCAATAGCAGAAGTGTATTCTTCCCCTCCCGATAAGCCTCTACCTATGAGTATAGGCAGAGTACTGTTATCGGTCAGTGGATAATTGACACTATGTTTAAGAGCATCGAGCGTTGTCATACTATTTCAAGTTTGACAAGTTCATAAGAGCCATACGATTTGGCTTGTCGATTTCGACAATCCACTCGCACCCGTATTCAACAAAACGACCTTCATCAGTGCGCTGTGTAGCGATGAACAAACCGTTCTCACGCTCGGAGTAGGTCTTTTGAGGAATATGGTCAGTTAGTTCGTAAGGTTTCTTCCAACGCAGATTACCGAGTTTCTCGTTCGGTAACATAGCGATTTTTCCATCGGGTACCACATTGGCAGATACACCGTCTTGCTTTGAGATGTACTCCTGCTTAATACGAATTTGAGCAGGTATCTGTAAAGCAGAAAATAGGTCATTTGCCATTGCGGGGGTTGCTAAACCACCCGACTTGAACTCGAATGAACCGAATTTAGACACAAAGGTGTCCTTGAACTCTGCACAACCTACGATGTAGGTGGCAAAGGTAGCACGGCTCATTTCAAGAATAGAGATGTCCTTGCCTTTTGCACGAAGTGCCTCAACTTGGTTCGCAAGATAAGATATAAACTTATCTTTGTACTCTGCGGCAGGTGTCAGCGTAGTGATAGGTAGAGAGATTTCCTCTATCTTAACACCCTCCATATCCACATTGCTGTGCGAGGTAGCCTTGCCTGTATATTTGAGGTCGGCAAGCATTAAGTCCATACGCTTGTGCGGTGCGAGGTAGCATTGACGCATATCATCCACGAGGAACGCCACGATTTCTTCTGCTACGGCACGCTCGCCTCGTTGGTTGTATGTGTCTATGAGAATTTGCAACTGTTCTAAACGAGCGTTATCCATTTGGTAGGCTTCTCCTAAAGCAGCAACCTCACCAAAGCCTTGTGCAAGCGGGTGACGCTTACGGATAGGCTTGTTTGAGTATTTGTCAATGATAGAACCTACGATTACAGCGGTCTGCGTACCTACAAAGGTCTTGAATGTACCATCGGGGTTGGCTTGTTTAGGAGTTAGATAATCTTTCCACTGAATTTTATCTGCTTCGGTAGCCTGTACCTCTAAACGGTCTATAACAGCCTTAATGGTAGCAGGATTGGTCAATAGACTTTCGATAGTATAAATCATAACTAAGTCCTCCTTTTAGTTTAGACAAACAAAAAGCGACTCGTAAGACTCGCCTTGTCTGCGGTTGATACTGGGACATACAATTCGTCCTCTTTGATTTCGTAAGCCTGTCCCAAAGCGGTAATGGAGCATCCTTCTTCCATTTTGGTACGAGTGTAAAGCAGTGCATTTGCAGAGCCTACAGCTTTATATGTACTGCCCGACAAAATGGCTTTATAGAGTACACCTGCATCAAATTTTGAGGAGAGAGCCTCAACTGTGAGCAAATCATACTCGTCATTGCTTGAGTCAATAGCAGTTACTTTTAAGCCTTTACTCGAAGATGCAGCATAAATCTCACCTGCGGCAACAAGGCTATTTTTCGCAACTTTCACAGAAGTAGCACCCGAAGCAGCCTCTTCTATGACCTTGATGTTGCTGATTACCTCAAAGGTGTGCGTTTTTGTATCTATGACGATAGGGCAAAGAGTAGGTAGATACTTATCCTTATAAGCCGACAATGTATCAGCAGTCGGGTTAAAACCACCTATCATTCGGTAACCTGTCTTCACGGAATACAACTCACGCTCTACCTCATAAGCATCGCTTTTGTAATGAATTCCAGCAGCCATAATAACTACATTTTAATGGTTTAACTTAATCTTTTTTTGCGTCTTTTAACTCCTGCGTTCCTGTATTGATTTGTTCCAAAAGCAGATCTTTCTCGTTTCCATCTCCGCTACCTCCTTGCGGTGGGGTGGTGATAAGTCCCTTGTCAGTGAGTTCCTGCACAAGACCTTTGATGGTCTCTTTCTCGGTGTTGAGGAACAAATTAAAGTCGTCCTCGTCTTTGAAATTGAAACGACCAAAGTCTTTTTGCAGTTTCTCATACTGCTTTGGCATTTTGTCTTTGAGAGGGACAATTATCTCCTCGTACTTCGACAAACGCTCTTGCCCCGATTTCTCTGCTTGAAGTGCAGCTACTTGTTGCAGGAGAGATTGATTTTGCTCTTGGAGAGTCTTTGCCCACGCAGGCATTTCCTCTTGACCTTGCGGACTCCCTTGATTAGCAGGTTGCTGTTTCGGGTCTTGGTTCGGCTGTTGAGGTTTTTGTTTCTTGTACTCCTCAATCTTTGCGTTAATGACGCGGTTAGCGTTCGATTGAGCAGCCTTTAAGGCAGGAATAACCGCATCGCCTTGTGCGTTCACTTTTGCCTCGTCTAATTCTTCATCCTCCTTAAAGTTGTCAGCGATGCTTTCGATAACACCCTTGAGGTCGTCATCATTGAACCCAAAAGGAGCAAACTTCGGTTTCAAGATTTCTTGGACTTTGGAAAAATGTTTATTCATATCTTCTTATTTTTTTTATTTGACGATGCAAAGGTAGTATTTTTGATTGAAATACAAACAAAAAAATTCAAAAAAATTATTCTGTCTTGTCAAATAGGCTATTAAGAGGGGAATTGGCGGCACTCTGCTCTTCCTCTTCTCGTATGCGTTCTACTTCGGCATCGACATCATCTACCACTCTTGCCATCTCAATTAGTGTGCGTTGTGAAGCGAAGCGAGTACCTCCTGCTGCGGTTGCAGCCTTTTTGACATTGGCATCCTCGTCTTGCATAACAAACGGATTGATGAAATGGTCTACTTTGACTTGCGCAAAATCATTCTCCATAGCAATATTTGCCTTTGCCAACAGGGCTTTTATCACATGGCATTCCCTATCAAGAAAAGCAAGTACATCGTGTTTCTCTTCACCACAACGCATATGCGCATCGGTAAGTAAGGTCTTGCGTGCCTCACCCGACATAGCACCTAAGGACTTTGTATTCTCTAACGATAGGTTCGGAAGTTGAGTATCTTCCTCTATATTCTTTTGAAGTTGCCCTATGTAGAATGAAGCATTCTCGGGTGTGATAGCAGGTGATACCAAAGCAATGTCACCCTCTCCGTCAAACTGATACACCTCACGAGCCACATCTTTTTTTGGCGCATTGTCTTGCTTATCGACTAACTTACCGCTTATTTTCATAATAGGCGAAGAGTTCTTGCGTATGATGTCAGATGTCCGGGACAATGTAAATTCTATCTCATCACGATTGTTCTGTATGCCATCATACACAGGTGTAGGTCGATGTATGTAGATAGTGGGGTTCTTACCTATGATTATTTCTTCGGGTTCAATGTCATTTAAGAAACCTGCATTGTCTATTCCATTTATCCAACGATAGTGCATTGTGTCCGTGAATGTCTCAAACTTGGTATATTTGATACCTCCTATCAAAACATGGTATTCGAGAGATAGGGCAATATAGTCGCCATTGGCATCAAAGAGTGGATATATGCGAGCCTGCGTTATTTTTGAGTACTTGTTAGGCATTGGAGAGTATGAACGGCATTTCAGTTTTACATTTGAGTGGAATCCATAGTCGTCATTTTCTTGCTTGACAGCATACCATACCGTCACCATTTCACAAGCCGCAAAATAGGCTTTGAAGCGATTAACATTCTCTCCGTCTATTCGTGCCTTGTCGTACACCGCCTCTATTATAGCAGATACCCGTTTGCGGACATCATCGTCTGCGCACTTGTATTTGCGAGTAACAGGTAGTGTGAACATTATCTGCGTCATTCTGCGGACAGTGTTCTTTTCTGCAGGATAAACAACACGAGCAAATTTCTCTAAAACCGAACCTTTTTTACGGTCTTTGGGTCTGCGTTCTGGGTTCGTGATTATCTCGTGTTGAAGTGGGTCGTACGACTTGGCAATATCGTTCCATTCGGGCACGATGATCGATTTCTCTTTAAGTGAAGAAATGATTTGTTTCACTTCTTTCTGCTCGCCATTCTCGTCATAGAAAATAGCTTGTAGCGTAGGGTTCGTTTCCTTTTTCATTGTTGTATGGAGTATTATTCAAACGAAGCAATTACCTCTTCGTCAGAAATGATTAAACTTGTTGTCCTATGCTCTATCATACCTGTCAGTGCATCGGGTGCGTCATCGTGCGCACTTTTGCCCTCTTTCCGGTAGCCTTTCACATCATTAGCGAACTGCAACCATCGCCTCTCCCAATCGGCAGGGAAGAATATCATATTCTGCACCTCCGAAGAATGATTGAATATGCGAACTTGCTTGTTTTCTTTCTGCATAAACACCTCAAATGACATCCTCATATTGCCTAATGCTCGTACATTCTTTTCCACAGTACGAGCAAAGTTTCTACCACCATTATTGCCCTCTATAATTACTACCTCTGTATTATTACGCATTAACATTCGTGGTAGTTCGTTCTCTGTGTATTCCATAGGTTTCTTGGTGTAGAGTATGTCAGTGATATACATACCATAGTCATACTCGTCATAACAAATAGAGCAGAGCCAGTCAGAGCCTGTATCAGCTGAGTCGGTGTAGTTTTTTCTCTTAGGCTTGGATTGAGAAATAGGAGGAGTGTCATAGGTGCGTAGCCTCTCATACATTAGTCCCTCCATAGGCTTGGGGTTCTGCATATATTGTGTTTCAAATACAAATGAATTTATTTCTCTTAATCTATGCAACTCGTCAAGAGAGTGCTTGAATGACCATAATGCTTTCTCCTCTCCTTTTTCATTGTATGATATGACAGGAATAGTTAGAACAGTCCATTCATCGGGTTCGACCTCTTGCAGATAACCACAAAGGTCGTGTTCGTGTAGGCGTTGCATTATGATTACAATAGGTGTCTTGCGACTATTTACACGGTTACGGATGGTGGTTTCAAACCTACGATTGACCGTTTCTCTTATGACATCGGACAATGCTTCATCGGGCTTAAGGGGGTCGTCAATAACTATTGCTCCTGCAAAACCATCGGGGTTAAAGCGTTCAAAGAACTCGTCAATTACCTTTTCTTTTTCCTCATCCTCTATTTGGTCAGTACGACCTGCGCCAAAACCTGTTATCTGTCCCAAAGTAGATGTAGCATACATTTGCCCCCCTTGTATTGTCATCCATTTAGAACGAGTGTTGAGCCTATTAGAAAGTCGCGCATCAAAACACGCTTTGAAATAATCACACTCAACAATATCTTTTACCGCTATAGAATTTTCTTGTGTAAGACCTCCCGAATACGACAAATGCAGGAATTTCGATTGCGGATTGAGTGCAAATCCATACGCAATGAACTGACGGGAGCATAGTTCTGTTTTCCCATAACGAGGTGCGATGTTAATCATTAACTTTCGTATCTCACCTTTGACTACTTTGTCGAGAGCAGAGCAGATAAGCCTATGATGCTCACCTACTACATATGGAGTATGATTGATATACTTAAACATCCCCTCCGTAAAGCGTAGTGTAGAGTTCGACAAAAGCATTTTGTGAAGCGATATCTGCGTATTATAGTCCATTCAGTTTCTTCAACTCCTCTATGTCTACCGCTGTCAGTTTTGGTAGAGCGATTATAGGCGCACCGTCCTTGCCTGTTACCTCTGTCTTGGTAGTGTCTGCAATGCCGTTAAGGCGTGCCACAAGATTGCTGTCAAACTGATGTATCATAGCCCCATCGACCTGCTGTGCCGTTACGATATTCTCTATCGCGTATATGACCTCGGAAAACCCTTTTCTGTCTATGTAACTTTTCTTGAAATCTGCCCATTTAGTCATACCTATATATGCACAAAGTCCGTAGAGCGTATATGCTCTCGGAAACAGTTGCACATTCTGATTGAGGTGGTTTGATGTGTTCAGTCCTGCGGTGTTCACTGCGTTGCTTGCGTTCTTGCGTTGCCACGGATTATCGTCCACCCAACGGAAGTATTCAAGTGCCTTGTTCCACAACTCTTGTGGCGACTTGAATTTGCGGGGGCGACCTCCTACAGGGCTTTTGGCCACTTGCCATAACTTGTCCTTTTGTTCTATGTTTTTCTCGTCTGCCATTGACTATATTTTGATTGTTATTTCTCTGCCACATTTAGAGCAGATATGTTCGATGTATTGTTTTGGCTTGACCTCTCTCCCCTTGCTTATGTTCTGTAACTCCTCTCGAAACTTTTGCTCTTGTTGTTTTTGGAGTGTAGAGGTGTCCTGTAGAATGCCCTTATCGGTTGTTCCCGCAGTTTCCTGCGAGTTTTCTGTTGTGGTTTGTGGAGTGGTAGGTATTGTAGGTTTCTGCGGTGTTATTGGCTTAAAATAAGCAGAGAGATTCTCGTCAAAGCAGAATTGAACTGATGTCGGGTTGTCGAGGAATGAGAGTTCCTTTTTCAATTTGTCCTCGTTCCAACGAGCGAACTCTGATGTCTTGTTGTCTGCAATACGGTATTGTTTTATCTGTTCGTCTGTGAGTTCAGCCAGGACAACCACAGGCACTTCCGTATAACCCAACTCAACACAAGCCTTGTAAATAGCGTTCCCGGCTACTATGGTGTGAGTAGTGTCAATAAGTATAGGTTGCTGTATGCCGAATTGTGCAATAGACTTTTTGAGGGGTTCTATTGACGGAGTGATTTCGTGTGAGCCACTTTCATAGGGATGTACCTCACCTATGGGCAATGTAATGATTTCTCTTTTCATTGTATAGAGTGTTTAGAGATAAACTTTTTCTATGTTGTTGCAGTACGGACAAAGGATATACATATATGTGCCTTTCTCGTCTTGCAGTTGTTTGTATAGAGGCGTGCGTTCCTCCTCTTGTTCTGAAGTGTCAGCAGGCTGTTCGTCTTTCTGTCCCTCTTGTTCATTAAGGAACTCGTAATTCTTATCTACCTCTTGAAACGGCTCTTGCTGCCCTGCAACAGACTGATAGTTGAAGTGGAGCATTTGGTTCAAGTCCTCAAAGAAGAATGACTGCAACTCTTGTGGTACTTGCAAGGCTTTGAGTTCCTCAACAAGTTTCGTGTCGTCAAAATAGGATTTCTCTGCAAGTTTGTTATCTACAATACGGAACGCTTTTGCCTGTTCCTCGTTGAGGTCAGAGTAGATGACAGGTACTTCACGCATACCCAAACGGAACGCTGCTATATAGCGAGTGTGTCCTGCTATTATCACACCGTTCTTATCGACGATGATAGGTTTCGTGAATGAGTACTTCTCTATGCTATGCATAGTAGGCTCAACGGCTCTTGTGTTATCACGAGGATTATTGAAGTAGGGGCGAATTTCACCTAACTTCACTATTTTAATTTCCATCTGCTTCATTGTTTGGTAATTTATCGGTTTCTATACTATGCGGCACTTGAACGATTGTGTCAATGGATCTTGAATAATCATAGTTCTTAAACAACTTGGCAAAGCCTGTTATGTATTTGAGTTTTTCAAACTCACGAGCCTCAAGACCTAACTTGTCGCATATCTCTTTCTCTGACTTGCCGTCTTTCATCATCGTGAATATGATATTTGTCATACCATCGACTGAGTGCGAACCTCTTGCTCTGTTGTGTCGAACAGTTGATTCCATTCGTTGGTCAATATCCTTATCTATGACAACTATTGGTAGATAACCCAGGCAACGGTCATTTATATCTTGATACATACGAATGATAAGATTGCGATGGAAACCATCTACTATTATATATTTCTGTAATTCTTTGTTATATACAGTAACAATAGGTTGCGTATAACCATCTTCTTTTATTGAGGTATAGAGTAGACTCATCTCTTTTTCTGCTACATGGTTAGGGTTGTAGTTGTTAGCCAAGACTTTATCTTTTGAAACCCAAATTACCCTATCAACAGGGTTGGCATTAGTTGGTGACAATTCATACAAAATGTCCTTAATAGAATTGATAAACTCTATTTTGTTATTCGCCTCATCAAATTTTTGGCGTATTAGTTCCTTTAATTCCATAACTTACGATTATTTATTTAGTTGCGATTTTTAGACATTCATACTCTCGTGCACTAAGAGCGCGCATATCGTAATCTTCTTTTACGATACTATAGGCTACGCTGCGTCCTATAAGTTCCTCAATTTTTTTTATATTATTATCTTTCTCATTGCACATTGATAGATATTTTTTACGAGAATAAAGATATTTTTTTGTTACTTTGTCTTTGAAATTTAAGGGAACTAATTTTTCTACGAGATATAACACATATTCTTTCCACGATGCAAAATATGGAGGTAACTCTCTCACATAATCCATTAACATACTGTATGAGTGATAGGTAGAGTTTGACCCCTCTAACCTATTTATAACCCTATCATAGTATAGTGGAGAAACCTCTTTTAATAATATCAAATCCTTATGAGATTGTGGATTTAAGAAAGACCCGACCCTACATTCTAAAAGTTTAAATCGGGAGAACATATAATTATAATACTTACAATATGGCAGATTATTACTAAAAATATAATACCATATATCATTAACTACCCAATCGTATAATGGATAGTACACTGTTACATATTTCCCTTTCTTCTGTGGAATGTTCGGCAACTGCCTAAATAATGATAGCCTACGAGTAGGAGACTCGTCCGCGTGCAATCCGCCAATAGTTACGCTATTGCCAAAACATTTATACTGAAAACACTCATACTCACTGTTGTATTTCTTCCAATCAGAGATGTCAAAATCTGTATATGTTCCAGATGGCTCTTTCTCTCTGCACCACTTTATGCCTTTTTGCCAACAATATATCTGTGTGCCACTTTGTGCATTCCAATGAGGAAATTCAGATTGAACCCAATAAGGCATAACCCACGGCAAAGACATTATCTGTCGTGTAAAATCAACGCACTCTAATGTTTCCAATTCTTGGTCAAGCCAAAAAACAGGGATTTTGTCAATACCACGCTCATCCATTATTTCTTTGACAAGAAACAATATAACCGTGCTATCTTTGCCACCAGAGAAACTCACAGATATAGGCTTTTTGCCATAGTGCGTATCAAAAATTTCTCTAATTCTTCGCTTGGCGGCTTCATAGACATTTTCTTTGCCGTAGATATTTATGTTCATACTCAATCTATTAAATGCTGATTAAGATTATTCCAAGAGTGATTATAAACTGGTGGATATTGTTGCTTGTGAAGTACTACCTCTACAAAATACTTGTGCCAAGAGCGAGGATGCGAAAATCTCGAATGTAACATCATATGACACCGCCAACACAGGCACACACTGTCAGCAACTACATTCTCCGGTGAATAGTCCTCTTGATGATAGTGTCTTATCCCTCTTGTCTGACCACACATCGCACAATGCACAGTATTTGGAGGAGGAATTTCCCCTCTCTCTATCGCTTGTTTAACTATCTTATCGCCTTTTATTCTTTCTTCAGGCGAAAAACCATTATAACTTGAAGTCATATATGTTCTGTTTTTATCTTTTGTTTTTATACCCTGCAAAAATACAACTTTTTAATTGAATGTACAAATAAAATCGTAAAACTTTCATTTTTTCTTTTTTATCACTCAAAGATTGCGTTAATCTGCTTTACTATTTCCAATACAACATCTGTATTGATCTGTGGTGGAGTGGCTTCGTTTTGTAAGAGAGTCTGTTTTTATCACGATGCTTGTATCCCTCACGAAGTAGCCCCGTGTCCTAATAAATGATAAAATCATCGTTTTATTGGTTTGACATTTAGTCTGTTGTAATATAATAGTAATCCAATTCCTCTCCCGTGAGATTGTCTTGACAGTAAAGGTCTAATTCTCTCCATAACTCATCATAGACATTGGCAAGCGGGCTGCCGCTTTCGTAATGTTCCCATATTTTCCAGTTAAGAGCCATTGTGAGTTCTGTGAGGAAGATATGATTGTTTTTCCAACTGCCGAATGCTCTCTTGTAGGTATCTCGGACTCCTGCTTCTCCGAACCTGTCTGCAATGGAAAAGTCGGTGTAGAATGTCGTTTTAGGCTTGTAGCCCGTTATTTGTTCGATATTCCAATCTTTTACTTTGAATGCAGGGATAGTGATTATTTCCGCTGCTATGCTTTTTTCTTTCATATTTGGTTGATTTAAGCCACGATTGTGGCGGGGTTGATAATTTTATTGTCTTTCTTATTTGAGTGCAGCAAACAGCGATTATGATATGAATTTGTCGTTTATCCAAGCGTCTATGCTTTCGCATAATTCCTCCCAGTTATGCACCTCCACATCATTAAATGTCAGGCTGCTTGCATAGTCGTCCACATAATAACCGAATAGTTCTTGTAGTTCGTCAGCGTATCCTATGTAATGCTCCTTTGCTTGTTCCGCTATCCTTTCAAATGATAGCAGAATAAGGTCGTTGCCTAACTGCGGTGGTCTATTGGGGCGCATTTGTAGTATTTCGCACACACATATCGCTGCTTCTCGCACATCTGTTTCGGTAATCTCAATACCGAAAGCGTCCGTAAGTTTGTCTATATAGACACAGGCGGAATGACTGCACCCAAGACAGCGTAAAATAAAATCTTTCATTGTTGTTATTGTTTTGTAGTTTATTCTCTTAATCGTTATATTTCTTTTTCAGATAATCTACCAACATACAGATGTCGTCGGTACATTCCACATAGTGGTCGTAGTCGTACCCGCTTTTAGGGTACACTATGAAGTCCGTTTCGTTGGCGTGTGCTGTCGGGTCTAATACTAACTCCAAAGGGTAGTCCCTGCCACAGAACACTCTGTCTATGACCACAAAGTAATAAGGACTATCAGTACCAATAAAGACAGAGTATGTACTCTCGTCGGTTTCGCATTTGTTTTCTACTCCGTACTTACGGATGAGTCGTTCTAATTCTGCACTCGCACTTGCTTTCAGTGCGTTCAGTTTCTCTGTGTAGTTCATAATACATGAATTGTCTTTATGTTAATTATCTGTTCATTCGTATCAGCACTTTGATACTAAATAGATTATTTTCATATTCGTCTAAAACCAAAATAGTTTCACATAATCGTTGTTTGGGTCGGCTTCGTCCAAAAAATGTTGCAGGTTGTCTGCAACATCGTCTTTGGTGTAGCCGTCAATCTCATATTCCGCAAACTGTTCGTCACTCATTGAGCGCAGGCGGTGTATAAGAGTGGTCAAGTCCGAGCGGTCTATATCTATCTCATCAGCGAAGTCGCTCTCCTCATCGTTCCATACTGCTGACGGACATTCCGTAAGCAGGTTGTTTATCTGTTCTGATTGGTGGTTGAATAACCCTGTGCCGTACTCTACCTTGTAGAGTGTAGCGGCGTGTAATCTGTAACCCATATTGTATTTTATTTGTTTGTCGTTTATTATCCTACTAATAGATTTCGTATTTCCTGCTCTTTGCGTTTGGAGAAAATCCAACCAGCACCGCAGGTCAGTCGTGGGTTGAACCTCCCCCCTAACTCTTTCAGTTTGTCCGCAATGGGTCTTGTATCACCTATCAAGGCTATTGCTTTTTCTGAATAGTCTATTATCTCAATGTTTCCCCTAATAGGTTGAGGGGTGTCGGTTGTGTTATCGGTTGTATTTTTTGTGGCATAGAACTGGCGTTCCCGCTCGTCCTCCTCCTTACGCTCTCTGTCGAGTTTGGCTTGGAGTTCGGGAGTGTAACCCTCTATCCAAATGGTACTAAACCTACCATTCTTGCCGTTGCTATTACAGATTATTCCTACTTCTCTCATAGCCTCTAAACGCTTCTTTTGAAGTGAGTGTTGCGAGTAGTAGATAGGATAACCCGCTTGGATAGATAGGTCATCGTTTTTCATTAGGCACTTTCTGCCTGTCGGTATATACTCTGTACCTCCCCATTTTTTCTCATCCCCGATAACATTACCTGCCCCTATGGCTTGTTGAATAGCACGCTCTGACGGCGTGGCTTTGCGCTTGTAGGTGGGAGCGGCTGATTTAAGTTGAGGTGGCATATATGTGAAGTATTTATGCCCTGTTCCTATTGAGTAGGTCGCATAGAAATTGACATCAAAATAATCTGTCATATAGTCGGAGTTGTTATAATTGAAACTCTCGCAGAAGTCAATCACATTTTGCATAACCTCTTTGCAACGGTCAGTTATACGGTCGTCTTTCTGTAGATTGTAGCGGTCACAGTTTATTTGGTGCTTGTCATCACCGCCGCATCTCTCTTTGTATTTAGGAGTGAATGCCTCAAAATCTGCTTGCATAAGTGCGACACGGAATGAGTAGGTGTAACCTGCCCAATTACTACGAATAGAGAACTTGTAGCGAGGATAGGCTTGCTTGACAAATTCACGGAACTTCTCTGCAAGGTCGTTCTTGTTCAGGTTGCCGTCATAACGACTACCTTTCCAACGATATTCGTTCCATACATAGTCTGTGTATTGCCGTGCCGTGCGTGCCTCCATAAAGTCGTTCTCATAGCCATTATAATCGACTTCGGTGCGGTCTTTCCACACCTCAAAGAGTTTCTCAAACTCTGTATTTATAGCCTGCATAACAGCCGTGTCGCCCCCTTTGTCGGGGTGGTTTGCAAGTGCAAGTTGCCGATATTGTTTCTTGAGGTCGGCAAGACTCCGGATATGATTAAAGTACATAAATCGTTTGTATTAAGTTTAACATTCAAATTCTGCTTGCTCGTCTTGCTTGACATAATAAGTTGTCAAATCCCACGATGATATAAATCGTAGCGGGCAGGTATCTCTCCATACACCCGGAAGTCTGTTTAATGGATATATCTGATACCCCATTTCCTTTGCTTCGTTTGATTCGGCTTCGTTTGCCACAATGTATATCTTGTGGCAACCATCAAAGGCAAAGCCGATGCCCTTGATGGTCTGTCCATTTACTTTCATTCTTGTCTGTATTTTAGTCTTGGAAAAATGTATTGTCGAGCCACTCTACGGCTTCCGTCCCGTACTTCCGCTCTATCTGTTCAAATATGCTGGTGCCTTCGGGGGCGTTCACCCATTGGTCTAATTTGTGTATATCTATCATTGGTCTATTGAATATCATTGTCAGCATATCGTCTTGCATTTTCTTAAATGATATTCCAAAGTACTTACGCATACCATTCTCTGCGTCAATCAGTTGTTCTAATAATGGTTTCATTGTTGTTATTGTTTTTGTTAGCACTTCTTTCAAGTCTAAATAATTGACTACTGAAATATCTATGTTGGCAGGTTGAATGCCTGCTTAAGCGGCTCGCTTGTTGTTTTCAGTCCATTTTTTGGCAAGTCGTTTCGCTTGGTATTTAGTCATCCACTGACTTGTACGATACTCTTTGTGGAGTGTATCATAATACCTCACTTTGTAATCATATCGAAGTATCATTGTTTCTGCTGATTAAGTGTTAATACTCTTCCTCGTCCTCTTCGGGTTCATCGAGGTTTTTCCAATCAATGCGAATACTTGATAACCGACCATAGGTATAACCATTGTCGTGAGATACGATGACCTTATCATCCTCGTCATACTGTTCGAGTTCACAGATAAGTTCGCCAACTGTCATTGTGCGCTGTGCGCTTTCCTTTGCGGAGTAGTCGTCCCGACTAACTGAAATAATTACTGCATTCATAACTCTTTTTGTTTTAAGTTGTTATTTGATTTATTTTCTACTACAAAGATACAACTTTTTTATTTAATATGCAAATTTTTCTGCCAAAAAAATGTGATTTTTTTCGACTTTTTCGTATGTTATACAACATATTTTTCAATCGAATAATTTGCAGATAAATAGCCATTGGCAGAATAAAAAGAAAAACATTCAACGATTGTGTTGTATGTATCAAATAATATTCGTATCTTTGCAGTTGATTTATTAAATTATGAAGTATGATACAACAAAACCCACTTCGTATTAACGAGATACTCCGTGAGCGGGGAATGTTCGCAACCGACCTCGCCAAAAGGTTAGGTATTTCAGCGCAAGCAATGTACAAGCAAGTCAATGGCAAGTTGAATATCGTAACTGCTCAAAGAATTGCAGAGGCTCTTGATGTGCCTTTGTGGCAGTTGTTCATTACTCCCGAAGAGGCAGCCGCAGCATACTACAAAGATTTGCGTTGCCCTAAATGTGGAGAGCCTATCAATCCGTTAGAATAGCAAGCAACAAAAAATCCCGCGCGTGCGCGTAATACTACCTTGCGTATGTCGATGATAATCGACATACAAAGATGTCGTAAGACATAGTCAAATCTCTTTTTTTATTCTTTTTCTTTTATATTTCTTTTTCTTATAGGGGGTGTGGGGGGATTTTCTTTTTCTTTGCTTTTCTTTTTCTATATGGATAACAAAACCGCGTTTGTTAATAACAAAATCGGGTTTGTTATTATGTTGTTGTATATCAGTTGTTTATGTGTAGAAAAAACGGCAATCCTCTTTTTATAAAACTTTTTGTATGTCATTGTATTTCAATAGTTTAGCGTATTCTATATAACAATACTCAATTTGTTAATAACAAAATCAGTTTTGTTATGGAAGATTTATAACAAAACGCATTTTGTTATACTTTGAAAAATCGTTTATATTGATTATCAAGCAGGTATGATTTTGACTTTTGAACTACTAAAATCATACTGCGTTTCGTACTTGATTTTTATATGATAAAAAGTCGCTATATGATACAGAAAAAGGTATACCGTTGAGCATACCTTTATTTAGTTAGGTGTGAAGTGTAGATTACTCCTTCAGATACTTTGTTACGACCTCTATGAAGTGGTCAAGTGAGCGACAGACGATGCAACAATGACCCTGCTCTTTCAAGCGGTTGATAACAGATTTTTGCTTGTCGCTGACAATACCCCTCTGACCATTCTTCATTTCAATGTAGAGTGAATGAAATCCGTGTCGTGCAACAGGTATACACAAATCGGGTACGCCTGCAAGTACACCCTCGTCTTTGAGTTTCCTACCACTGACCATATCTCTTGCGCCACCGTTAGGGATGGCGTAGATAATGAAGTGTGGATAAACATAGCGAAACCAATTTATGCACGCTACCTGCATATCGTGTTCAGTGTGCCTCGCCTTACGCCTTTGCTTGCGCACAACAGGCTTTCCGTCAAGTATTGCATTGAACTCCTCTATACTCATTTTGTCTGAAATTTGTCGCAGGCTTTTGAGCCTCGAATGATACCATATCCCTTGTATGGCAATGAAGTGTAATCGGTTTGCCGTGCAAGTCCCGGTTCCAATACACATCGAACCAAGTGCCGTGCAAGCAATCGTCACAGATATGTGCAGGCGGCTCATTTGGTGTGGGTTGTTTGCGTTTCATAGTCCGTGTAGTTTGGCATAGAGTTTGATGAAGAAAGCGGCAATCTTGCCGTAGTTTTTCCATACGAGCAAGGCAAGGGCAAGGAGCAGTAACACAAACATAGTCCAAAAGCCACGAGCCATATTCTTGTAGTAGGTAGGTACGACCTTTTGCACAACGATGCGTGTGGTGTCGTTCTCCTCTATGTAGGCTATGCGTTCACGCAAGCCACGAATAACCACCTCGAAACTGTCCTCTTTGCAGTCTATTTTGACGAACAGCGGTTGGTTGGTAGATTTATCAGCCTGTGTAGTGTTCGTCAAAGAGAGTGCAAGAGAGTGCGTTCCTGCGGTGCGTATGCTATCAAGGCTCTGTTGTGTAGAGGTGAGTAGCAGTTCGAGCCGTAAGCGTTTGCCCTGTTCGGTATGCAAGTTAGCCAAATAGACATTGCCAAGACTATCACAACGGAACAGCAGCGCGGCGGTCGCACTATCACCTGCCACCGAGTGTGCGCTGTCGTACCGTTCCGAGATGATTGTTTGCTGTGAGGTCTGACTGCTGACAATAGGCTGTTGGTACTTGCAAGATGTGAGCAGGCTACATAGCAAGAATACTGTCAAGCACATAAAGCAACCAACCAAGTAACCAACAAAGCCATCAGTCATTCGCCTGTCGCGCGTCCATGAGCCTATATCGTCAGAGAGCCACTCTTGCAGGCGGTCGAAGTATTTATCTATCTTTCGCATAGTCTGTCCTCCGCTTTATGCCTCGTTGTTGTCGGCTTCTTTTGCCGTGTAGTTTTCGTCTCGTTTTCGAGATTGACGGCTTGCTTCATCAGTCTTTCGTGCTTCGAGGTAGGAAGCGAAAGCCTGTTGGCGTTGCTCGTCAGTGAGCGTAAATGAGCCGTTCTGCTTGTAAGCATTGAAGATGATGGCTTGATACTCGTGCTTCTTGTCAAGTTTAGGCAAGAGAACCTCCAACGGCTGTATGTCCTCAATGGTTGCGCCAATGGCTTCGGCAACCTCTGGAACGAGGAACTTGCCCAACTGAATAGCACTACCACTACAAACGACTCGTTCTACCATTTGCGCCACTGGCTCTTTTTTGTACTGAAAGATACAAGTACCTCGCAGGCTCATTTCCCTGCGGTAATGAAAATGTTTTGGGTCTTCGACCAACTCTAAATAATCAAAGTCTTTCGATTGAAAACCATCCAAGCCTGCGAAAAACGCACGACTTCCGACTAAAATTCTGTTTGTGTTCATGCTTTTGGTGATTTAGTTTGTTTCTTAATATCATTTCTTATTGCCCGTCTATCAACCTCGCTATATATTTGCGTGGTTTGTATCTTCTGATGTCCGAGCAGTTTTTGTATAGTGGTCAGTTGTATGCCTTTCTGACCCAGCAAGGTGGCAAAGGTGTGGCGTGAGGAATGGAATGTTATCTTCACATCAGCACCTATGCGCTCAAGTATGCCTCGCAATACCTTATTCACAGATGAGTTGCTACCGAGCATCTTTGTCAGTCGGTCAATCTTGCCTCCGTACTTTTCGACAAGTATCAGCATTTTGCCGTTGAATAGATCTTGCACAGGTATCTCTACTATAAAGCCCGTCTTAACCATTTTCTTAACAAGCCACCCTTTGTCTATGTGTTCGGGTCGCAAGGTGATGATGTCCGAGAATCGAAGGCCTGTGTAACAACCTATGAGGAAAGCATCACGCACTCTGTCCTCTACACCTTTGAGCGACAAGCGTTCTAACTTATGTACCTGTTCGTTTGTTAAATACCCTTTCTTGCTGACCATCTGCTGTATGCGAAAGCGGTTGAACGGATTGACTGTTATTATATCACGCTTGACCGCTTCATTGAGCAAGGCACGCAATAGTCGCAAACGACTGATACGAGTGTTGTGCATTATGCCACTATCACGCAACCACTTGTCGTAACTGACTACAAACTGATAATCTATATCGGTTATCAAAGTGCCTTTGCGGAAACGCTCGATGTTATTCAGCAAGGTTTGATAGTTCTGTTTCGTCAGTTCCTTTCTGTCAGATTGTCCTATCACTTGTATGCCGAACTCCGTGAGTTTTGCGGCAGGTGATATATGCGCTCTAACTGCCTCTTTTAGCATAGGCAGATTTACCTCTACGCCACGCTTTATGTATTCGAGTTCTACTCGATCGATGTCCTGTATCATTGTATATAGTGCATAATTCAGTCCATCGGCATTGCTATTCTCTACAACAGCACCATTGCTGAATTGCGTAGGTGGAACATAAGTGTGAGTGGTAAAGTAGATACGACGACCTGCTTGCGTACACTCTATTTCTATCAATCCTTGACCGCGTTTATTCAAGCGGTTGGCACGGTTAAATACTAACTTATAACGAATTTTGTTTATCATAGGGCAATGAAAATTAGATTATTAACTTTTAGTCTGTCCCTTGTTATATGTAGAATAATTCGGGAACAACTAATCGTTTCTATTGTCATTAACCCTTATAATACACTTTTTATCTGTCATTTACAAGAGTGAGTGAGTTTGTGTCTTTTCTGAAAGTTCGCCTATTCTTGCTATATAGTTGCAACAATAGACAAACTTTCATAGAAAAAACGGTCATTTTTAGACTAATCACAGGGGTTGAAAATGGTCAAATTACCACTTGTTGTACGCCCTGCAACTTGCGTATAACTGACATTGGCAGTAAAGGTGATAGTCAGCAAGTTATTACTATCTGTGCCTTGTAATCCATTGAGTATTTGGGCATTTTGAACATAGGCGGAACTGCTTGTGCCGCCTGTTACAGACACATACATAACTCCGTCAAAAACAGTTAGTTTGCGTATGTAGTTCCCGAATGAGTTATACCTGCAGTAGTTCCCGAATGAGTTACTATTACAATCGTCCCCGAATGTGTTACTATTACAATCGTTCCCGAATGAGTTATACCAGCAGTTGTTCCCGAATGAGTTATACCAGCAGCTGTCCCCGAATGTGTTACTATTACAGTAGTTCCCGAATGAGTTACTATTACAATCGTTCCCGAATGAGTTATACCAGCAGCTGTTCCCGAATGAGTTATACCTGCAGTAGTTCCCGAATGTGTTACTATTACAATCGTTCCCGAATGAGTTATACCAGCAGTTGTTCCCGAATGAGTTACTATTACAATCGTTCCCGAATGAGTTATACCTGCAGTAGTTCCCGAATGTATTGCTGGTGAAGCCACCTCCTGCGACAAGGTCGTGGCAAGCACAGCCAAAGGTGTTAGCAATCGCTCCCCACAATGAGATGTTGTAAGCGTTGATACCAAAGACATTGCGTGCCGAGTGTTCCATTTCATAGGTGTCGTTATCAGAAAAATACTTTTCTTTTGACCATTGCACGATGTTATTCAGCGTCTGCACAACATACTGCGTATTGTCAATGGTAGAGGTTACATTATACGGCTCAATCTTATGATCGTTGCATAGCAAGATAGGGTGAGCATAACCACCACCGTCTGGGTCAACATACGAGGTATTAAGACTTGCGTCTGTCATATTGTTATAGTCATAATCTTTGCTACCGTCATCTAACATAGGCAGTGCATTAAAGGTGTAGCACCACTTGTAATCGGAACTGTTATTTGTTAGGTAACTCAAACTCATACCTGCATAGCCAAGATACAGGTCGTTAATCCTGCTACGGCTGTCAGTTACTTTGTAACGCTTGAACTGCACATTCTTGAAATCATACGGATAGTCATTGCCCCACTCGTCAATAAGACGATAGATAACACCTTTGCCATTGTCCTCATCAGCCCACTGAAAGCGTGTAGTGTCGTTGTCAATGCAGTACCACACCTGCCAAGCAGCAAGGTTGGCATTAGCAAAGTAGGTGTCGCCTGTGTGCTTTATGGCTCTTGCGAGTTGCGAGAATGAGTTTTCAGATGTTGCGAGCAGTAGCAAGTCGAACTGATGTCCTGCGGAACGTGCCTCATCATCATTAGCAATAGTGGTCACGAAGTCGGTCATACGATACCAAGTACCTGCCACTAACTCGTTATTATTACGCCACTCTTTTAGGTCGCTGTAAGTGCCTTTTGTGTGTGCGTTAGGTATATCGTCTATCTGCTTTTGTAGGTCGTCAAACTCTGTGTGCGTATGGTCAGTATCGGCTTTGCCTGCCATACCGCTCACATAAGTAGAAGAATTAACCTTTTTAGCCAATCCTATACTCATTCTGTTCCACAAGTCGGTGATTGCCGCTTGCAGATGTTCCCAAAATACTATTGATTTACTTGTTGCCATTACTATATCCTCCTATGTTAGTGGGTTGTTAGTTGCTGTTTCCTCAATGAAGTCAAACACATCTTTAACGGTTAAGCCGTCCTCATATTCCGTGTCATCGGTGATGTCGCTGTTTATGCTGACGCTTGTGGTAGCGTTCGTTTCGCTTGCTGATGAGGGTATGCAGAAAGCGAAATCTGCTTCATAGTAGAGCATCTCGCTCTTATCTGACTTGTATATCTCAAGACTATATGCACCAACAGACAGGTCAGTCGTCTGCGTAGCAGTCAGTCCAATAGTGAGCAAGGTAGGCACTGCCTCCGTGCCTGTGCTGTTAAGCGTATAACTTACTTCGGCAGTTGATGCAGAGGCTTGCTTGTCGGTCGATGGACTGCGAAGAATGATATACAAGTCGCTTTCAGACGCAAGTTGCTGACCAAGCGTGGTCAAAATTTGCAAGGTGACTGAAAAGCCTATTCCTTGATGTATCTTTTCCATATCTATCTTGTTTTATAGTTATTATTGACTTCGTGACGGTTCTTGCCGTCTGCACGATAGGACACATGTATCCATTGCGTTCCTTTGGAGTTCGTTTCCCACAAGAGTTGGTCGATGTCCATTGTTTTCAGTATCTCAAACAACTGACGCTTGTCTGCAAGTTTCTTGCACACAAGGTCGGCTGCTTGCCCGCTGATGTGTTGAGAATTATTCACACCGCCTATGGCTTGATTGAGAGCCACACAACGGTAGCCACTTGTTACGATGATTGGCTTACCGAGTTTGACACGAGCAGGTTCGAGAACCTCCGTCAGCAGGCTACATAGGTTACGCAACACCCCTATGGACGGAATGTTCTGTATGCCGTTGATAGCGGCTTGCTCACTCTTCACGAGTTCTTCAAGAGCGAAGTGTTCGGTACGAATTTGCGAGAGTTCCATAATCACGATTTCTTTTGCTGTTCAACATATTCCTGCAAGGCTTCAAGGACTTCCCTTGTCTTGTCCAAACCAAGTTTGTCGGATGCTGCCACAACAAGTTGCTGAATGTCGTCTATCTTGTCCTGCTTTTTGTCCTTGCCCTTTCTGGTGTTCTCTATCACCGAGATGGCTTCCACAATCACTATTGCAGCCGTGCCAACTACTGACAAGATAGGCGTAGAGAGCAATGCGAGATAAGGCGAGAGAGCCGAAAGGCAAATGTCGATGATGAGGAACATCATAAGCATTGCGAGGTACTGCAAGTCCTTTGACAAGGTGCGCCGTAAACCCCACGAGGTAGTCTTTTTCTGTCCTGTACGACGGCTTGCCGCTACACCTGTGATGAGGTCAATCATAGACGCTGCTATGACAACTAACCACATTAAGACCACAACAGCCATTTTGGTCATAAAACCACTGATGTCACCCTCCATTAGCGAGGGTATAAATAGCAAAATGTTCATTTTTTAATTGTTTTTACTTGATTTGATGATTCCGGATATTTTTAATACCTTTGCAGCGGATTTCAAAATGTTATGTGTATGAAAAAGTATATTTTTCTTCTTCTGTTTTTGCCGTTGGTAGTAGTCGGTTGTAAGTCTAACGACCCAGACGAAAACCTCAATCAACCTACCGACCCAAGCGCTTTTTCAGTAACAGGCAAAATCTACATCAGCGAAACGACCTATGAGAAATCTCCTGCGGAAGATAAGTACTGGGTTGATGTGCTTTATTTCTTTTCTTCTGATAGTTGTATCGCATACCAAACTCCGAATAGAGATTTAACTTATCATAACGACTTCCTCCATCTTGTTGCGCCTTGTTCTTATACTCTATCATACCCTGATTTAACATTGCTTTTTACTTATGGCAGTGCAAAAGAATATCGCTACCTAACTTTCACTGACACTACAACGATTGACGCAAAAGTTTGGGATAAAACATATCATTTAACTTTTAAGTAGCCATTGCTATCTTTATAAACTATTCCACTTCCCGCGGTTAGACCTGTATCTCCTTGCTGTATGCCTAATAATTGTATTCCATTGCTCGAATTGAGTTTGATATAGAAATCACCCACACGGCATTCCAAACCGTAACTATCTTTGTAGTAGATATAATTATCTCCCGAGAGGTACGAATAGAAGCCGCCCTTTCCTATCATCGTGTATGATGGGTATTCTCTATAACTACTGCCAACGCCACAACTGCCTGTTATTTTTAGGTCGATATAACCACCCGCACGTAAATATACAAAAAAAGCGAACACCACTTGCACTGTTACATTGCCTGCATAACTTATGTTGAATGATTGTGCGTATCTATTATTGTCATTGAGCGTTCCAGTCTGCACTGCGCCAGTCGCATCTGTAACTGTCACATAGGCATAATACTCACTGCCCTGCGCATTAAGGGTGTAGCCTGAACCACTCAAAACATCATAATTCATATTGTTCAAATAGACGCTGACTGTACCACTCTTACCACAATAAACGGTAAATGTATTTGTTATGTTGAGGTCGCCATTCCACCCCGTGTTATCTCTATCTTCTTTGGTCAAGGTATTGTCGTAAGTACAACCGTCCGAGTCGGTTACTGTTATCCCCTTGGCTTCTAATTGTGCAAGTGTTTCTATTTCCTTTGGTGTTACCACGACTTTGAGTTTTCCGTCATCATCTGGGTCATCATCGTAACATTTCAGACCCTCATCGTCGTCAAGCACCACGAAGCCATTATCGGTCTTGATAACGATATTATCTTGATTGATACGGAAAATGCCTATCTTGCCAAGACCGTCCTTGCGCAACAGCACTTCCACTGCGGCTGAGACCGAGTTAGGATTGAGAGCAGCGGCTGCAAGAGCCTGTGCATAGGTGCAACCTCCCCATAATAGTACATTGTCGCTCAAACCGCTTAAACCTGCTGTGTTCTGATTGCCCTCATTGAGTAGTTGCAAGAGATTGGTCATAAGCAAACCACCTGCAACCGTTGTTGTGCCTTTGAGTGCGCTTGTTAGATGTTCTATATATGGTGCATAGGTCGTAGGTGTAGAACCGAGTTGTACCATTAGCGAGGTTATGGTGAGCGTGAACGAGCCACTTGTTTCCTCTATACTACTGCCGTTTATCAGACTTTGCACATAAGACTTTACTCCCCAAGCGAGGTGCAAGTAGCGACCACTGCCTGTTACCTCTATCACCTCACCAAACGAATATACTCCGTCTATGGTGTAACTCGAAAGTACATCAGCGTACATATAGGAAGCGGTGGAAACAATGAGGCATACACCGCTTGCCCAATCGTTAGAGACATTGCCACATGTTAAACTGCCGTATGTGGCTATGTATTTCTCCCCTTTGGTCAGTGTGAGTAGTTTTTGAATATAGAGGTATTCCGTGCTTGCGTAGGTATGGCTGAAAGTGCCACCATCCACAAGGTTTTCTCCACCTATCACGCCAATCTTGTCAAGCACCTGTTGAATGTTCTCGTCCGTCAGTGAGAACTCTATGTTGCCTATTATCTTTGCACCGTTGCGTGCTATGATACGCGGGGGGTTGCTTTGGAAATCTATTATCAGCGAGCGTGTAGCGTCCTGTATCTGCTCTGTGGTTATCGTCCCGCCTGCAATCTGCGTGTAACCATTAGAACGGTTGAAAACCCTTTGGCGGGTTTTGTTGCTTTCGTCATAGGCGTCGTCAAACTCACTTGACAGAATACCCATAAGCAGATACTGCGTGCCTGTCAATGCAGTTGCTGACAGAAGTATCTCACATTCATTATCGGGATTAGTGGCAGCGTTAGGAACTTCACACACGGCATAGATATAATAGGAAGTGTCGGGGTCAAGCGTGTTACCATTGCCATACTGCGTTTCAGTTAGATTACGAGCAGGTATGTTCCACACACCTTTGTTTGAGTAGTCTATATATGGTTTCTGTGTATGTTGAAGTGTGCCTGCTGTTATAACAAGGCTTTGGAACTTCTTTGTATATACACCCTCTACAGTGTCATTAGTGTAGATTGATGAAGTGAAAACGAACTGATACTTCTCCACACCTACTAACATCATCTCCGCAGCAAGCGTTTCTAATTTATCAGCCATTTCTGTTGCGTCACGCCACCCTCTTCGTGAAATGTTGATAGTGCGCTGTTCTAATCCTTTGATGTCGTTCGTTCGGTCGGCAATTGCTTGTTGTATCTCTGCAATGCGACCGACTACTCTTGACGAAGCAAGTTTGAATGTAACCACATTCGGTGTCGTGAGTGAATGAGAAAAAGAGGTTACTCTCGATACAAAAGCATTAGTGCCAAAGATGTCTGATTGCACGGAAATGCGTTGCCCTAACACCAACTGAATGTCGCCAAACTCGTTCGGGTCGGCAGTACATTTCACTTCGGGTCGTGACTGCTCAATCTCAAGCATTTTGTCGTATGCTTTCTGTGCCAACTCTTGTTTGGCATTAGCGATGTAACCACTTGGCATTTCCATACCAAACATAGCGAACTTGTCACCTACTCTTGGAATAAATGTGCCGAAAGGTATCATAGGGGCATCGTCCTCGTCACCGCCCTCTGCCATTATGGATAAGATTAAGTTCCACGAGGCTTTTCCACTGACTTTGAAACTACGGTCATTGACCTCAAACTCACGACCATTGAGGTAACCGCTTTCAAAAACTATGGTCAATGTCTGTCCCTCTTGCAAGGTGATAGGCATGAGCCCTGCACTGACCATTTGCGTACCTGTGAGCAGATTTCCTGTTGCCTCGTCAATAGCCTGCGCTGTTATGACATATTTAGGCGTTTCTTCCGAACCCTCTACGCTCACCGCAACAACTTGATAATGGCACCGAGGATAGACATCATCGAACATTTCGACAATCTCTATACCTGTTGTTACCTCCTCGTTTTCTATCTCTCCGTGTTCGCCTGCGTGAATAGTGATTGTATTGCCATTCTCGTCTTTGATCTTGTAATCAACAAGATTGCCATTGTCGTCATAGCGGTTCAATCGTAGGCGTTTGCCGTATGATACATACATCTCTGCTCCTGCCACATTAGCAATAGCCATCTTGCGTGTCATATTGCGTTCAGAGCCATAAGGAATGAGGTATTGTGGTATGTCAGTCCATTTCTGCGAGTACTCACAAGAAAGCAGACCACCACTGCGGTAGAGTTGTAGGTGATTGCCTGTCTTGCTGAAATGATCGGTCAGCGAGATTGTATCGTACCTTTCGCATTTTGCAATATGAAGTAGAGGTGTGGTCGTTTCGTGGTCAATATACCATTCGACCTCGTTCATATCTGCTACCTTTGATAAAACATTGTATATCGTTTCTCCACTAAATGAGTATGTGAGTAGAGAGGTATCTTGTTGCAGATTGCCTATGATTAAAGCTTTAAGCATAGTCGTATATTTGCAAGATGGTAAACGAAGTGCGGCTTGGTGGATAGATTGAAGTATCACATCTGCCATCACTTCAAGCGTGGCATTAAGATTGATTTCGGGTTCGTCCCAAGTTTCAGTAACATTGCCGTTTGTGTCAGTTACCTCAATATGGCGGTGGCATATAGATTTAGAAAGCATATTGGCAAAGGACACAAATGTCATTTCATACTCAAAATAGCCTCCTTTGTCAGCAGGCAGATAGTCCTCTTTTAAGAAAAAGTACTGATTTGTTTCGGGGCTGTTACCGTCATATCGGATAAAAGCAAAGGCAGGAAAAATGACCTGTTGCGGCAATGAGAATGATAACTTGATGTAGTCATCGTTCATCAGCGTAGCATTGCGTTCGCAACTGTCCGTAATCGGAAAGGTATGACTATTACCATTCGGAATAATCACTCCGATTGGTGTGTAGATTGTAATTTCAGAGAGGGGTGCGTTCATATAGTTGCCATCTTAATTATGGCGCAAAGTTACGCATTATCGTTTGAATTTCAAACTATTTTTTGTAGCTTTGCAGAAATTTTTTCAATTATGGCTACAAAGAGGCAAGCAACGACCTTGAAAAGGCGTATCAATCGGTATGTCAAGTCAATACATAGGTTGTACGAGCAGTATAATTCAGAGGCTGCAAGATTGAGTGTTACCATAGTGGGCGAGCAGACGGATAAAGCCGTTCCCACTGATACTCGAAAGCCGTTCAAATGGAGTGATTATCCGCAGACGAAGAGGCAAGTTCAGAGTATGCAAGAGCGTATGACTGCGGATATGCATTCTCTTGTTGAGGACGGTGTTCGGGTAGAGTGGCAGAACGCTAACGGCTTACAAGATGAAATGGTAAATCAAGTATTGCAACGAGTAGGCACACTCAATGGAATTACCGCTAATTTCATCGAGCAGTATCAAGCCTATTATAGTACCAACTCTGACGCATTAGAGGCATTCTTGCGCAGGAAACAGAACGGAATGAACTTATCACAACGCTGTTGGCTGTTGAGTGAAGAATACAAACAGGGGCTTGAGGCGGCTATTTCCTGTGGTATAACAAAGGGTACGAGTGCCGTTGAGTTGAGCAAGCAGATAAGCAAGTATCTTGTTGATTTCCCTAAACTGCAAAAGGATTACAAGGCTATGTTCGGTAAGGCAGCGCATATTGCAGACTGCGAGTGGCGTGCTGCTCGATTGGCACGAACGGAAATCAATATGTCATATCGTACAGCAGAACAAGAGCGGTGGCGTGAATTGTGGTTTGTTGTAGGGTACGAAATTAAACTATCAGATACTCACGAGGAGAAAGACAGGGATGTGTGCGATGACCTTGCAGGCAAATACCCGAAAGACTTTGTGTGGAACGGTTGGCATCCTAATTGCAAATGCTATCAGTTGCCTATTATGATGAGCCGTGAGGAACAGAACTCTTGGGACGGCGAGAGCGAGCCTCCGACCGATAGCAAAAATGCAGTTAAGGATGTACCACAGAACTTCAAGGACTGGGTCAAAGATAATGCGAAACGCATAGAACAAGCGAACTCTTTGCCATACTTTATCAAAGATAATCAAGATTTGATAAATACCATTTTGAGTGAGAAAGTGGATTTACACTCATTTGACGAAGTGTAAAGGAATGGACTTTTGTCGGTAAAAGCACTGATGAAGAATAGAGAAAATTATACGAGAGTTGCCCGTCCGCTATGAATTTCGATTTGGTAGAGTTTAAGCAACAAATGACTGATATACTCAAAGGACAGGGTATAACCATAAATAAGGCAATTGTGCAAATTGTGAGTGATAGGACTTGGCGATTTGATTTAGAAAGCAAAAATGGTTTTAGGCTATCAAGAGAGTTCTATCCAAGTTGGATTGACAATAATTATCTTGAGTGCCACCATAGTCTTTTTCAATTACCCAAAGAAGCACAAGGCAAGGGCATATCAAAGGAAGTATTCAATATTCTGTACGACCAATATCAAAAAATAGGTGTTCGGTATGTTTCAGCATTCGCAAACATAGATGTCGGTGGTTATTGCTGGGCAAAGTATGGTTTCTATGCAACCACGCAAGACCAAGCATTGAGTGTATGTGGCACAAATCGAGAGGCAAGGCGTTTCATTACGGGGTGGTACAAAACAAAAGGAGTACCTTCCGATACTCCTTTCCCGATGTATATGCTTGCCGAAATTTACGGCAAATCTTTGCTACTTGACACTGGCTGGGATGGTATTATGGATTTGCAAGACGACTTTCAGAGAGGAATATGGGAGAAATACTTACGGTATTGATAACACTCTATCCACATTCTTATCATAAAACTCTTCTGTCAAGTTAAAGCGTTTAAGTGCGTCTTGCTTGCTATCACCTCTGCGAATAGCAGCAAAGGCACTCATAACATTGAAATCCTCTTTTGACATATCTTCACACATAAACTCCGCGTGCATTTCAGAGGTTAGTTCTTCTTTCTTTTCAAACTGTGATTTCATATCCTTACCATTTTGAGTGCAAAGTTACAACAAATTCTTGAACTATTCAAGAGGTGTCTCGTTTCTGTCCGCAGGATTTTCCGTTTTCTTCGTGCAGATGTCATCGTGAATGCTGTCACGGATAAAGCGGTCAATGGCTTTGGTTACGCCACTGAAAGCATGATAGAACTCCTCGCTCTCTTTCTCTGCCGCAACACCATAAAGTGCTAACAACTGCACATTTACATACGAACCTATAAGTTCCATTGCTTGCAGTGCCTCAACAATGTTCATTGTCGTTTCAGATAGTTTAGGCTGATTTCCTTTTTTTGTATTCATATCTATTATAATTTAGTGTTATTATTTGATTTGTTTGCGCAGGGTGTCTAACTCCTCCTGCAAGGCTTGTATGTTCTTTTGCAGGATTTCTATGGTGGTGGTCGGGTCTTGGTCATTCATATTGCCCTCGCCAAAAATGAGCCAACGCATATTCAGTTTAGGATAAAGTTCTAAAATAGTGCGGAGTGTTTCACTATTGAGCGAACCCGTAAAGTCGCCAAAACGCAGACCTATCTTGCGCTCAAACCAATTTTGCTTTATGCCCTCCGATTGCAGGAACTTCTTTACTCTCTGCTTTACTGTTTCTTCGTATATTTGTTTCATTGTTTTATGTTTTAGGTGTTATGTGTTATTGTTCTATCAGCGGTTCTGCGTAATAGATGTAGGTAACGCCGCATACATTGACGGAGAGACGGTCGCTGTGCTTGTCGTACTGCGCCAGCACATTCACCTGCTCCGCTTGGCGTATCAACATCCATTTCTTGATAAGGAGCATATACTCTGCAAGGGCTTCGGTGATAGTGTTCACTTTCTTGAACAGTTTCACTTCTTGCAACTCCCCATGCTCGAGGGTCAGTCGGGTAATGGCAATCTTGCCAACCTGTGTCTTGCTTGTCTGTCTTTCCATATTCATTGTGTCTTTAGTTCGGAGGTGTCCCGTTATTAAGGTTATGTGTAGGGCGAGGAGCGTGGATATATAATTCGTAGGCTGACATACTTGTCTATTATTTAGGACTATCGTTTAGAACAGTTTGGTTTCTGCCACTCGGAGCATACGCTCTTGTGCTTGTCTGCAAAAGTCTTTCTTTATCTCGAATCCGTAGGCACGGCGGTTGCAGTTCATTGCGGCTCGGAGTGTGCTTCCGCTGCCTGCACACGGGTCTATCACCACATCGTTTGGGTCGCTGAAAATCTCTATCAGCCTCTCCAATAGTACCACAGGTTTTTGCGTTGGGTGTATCTTCGGTATGTCTTTGCCGTCCTGCGCCCAGTCGAAACAGTTGAATATCATACGCCCGTCGTTGTTGAATTTCGGCAGTTTGTTCTTGTATAGCAATAGCCCGTATTCGCAGTTCCCCACCACTTTCATATTGGCTTTGAGGACTTGCGCCGAAAAGTTCTTGCGGAAGACAAGCGGGATATAGTGAGCGAAGCCGTATCGCTTGCCGAGGTCTATCAAGTAGTGCAGTTGTTCAAAGGCGCAAAAGATAATCATACACGGCGCATTCCCTTTGCGTTTAGAGCCTGCCATCGGCTCGCTCTGCTCGTTGCTTTCCTCGTCCTCCTGCATACCGCCTTTGGGCTCGCGAACAAGCATTTGGCTGCAAAAATGCATAAACTCGGCAGGGCGGAAGTCTTTGTCGGTGTCGAAGAACTCCTTGCCTGCGAGGGCACTCTCTCCGTTCTTATTGTCGCCGTCTTTGTACCAAGCGGGGTTGCTTGCGTAGGCGTTCACTCCGATGTTGTACGGAATGTCTGCTATTATCAGTTGGGCGTGCGGAATGCCGTACTGCTTGAAGTTCTGAAAATGGTCGTTGAATAGTTCTACTCGTTTCATATTGTATCAAATTGTTTTTTTTAGTTGTTATTTCTTCTTGTACTGTTCGCACGCAATCGTGCCGACGACTATCTTCGGGAACGGGTGCAGGGCGCAGACGATGAGTATCGGTTCGCCTGTCTGTATGTTGC
>CAVEIE010000017.1:0-33952 GCA_963615895.1 Bacteroidaceae bacterium
GGCGAATAGGTATGCAGGTTCTCGCGGAGGTGCTCCATATAGGTCATACCGCTCAAGACGGTGAGTACGCCCTCGGGTGTACCTGCAAAACGGAATGCCCACGATGCCACCGACTGTTCGGGTTCGCGGCTCTTCATCTTAGCCACTATATAGTCGGGTACACGCGCCAAACGCCCCCCAAGGAGAGGCTCCATGATGACGGCAGGGATACCGCGCTTATGCAGTTCGCCGTACAGGTACTCGGCATCAGTGTTGCGCGGGTTGATTTCGTTGGCATAGTGCCAGTCGAGGTAGTTGAGTTCGATTTGTGCAAAGTCCCAATGGTACTTGCCTTCGTCGAACCAGCGCAGGGCGAGATCGAAGACACGGATGTCGCCGTGGTAGGAGAAACCGAGGTTGCGGATACGCCCGTTGCGTTTCTGCTCCACGAGCCAATCGAGGACACCGTTGTCGATGTAACGCTTATAAAACTCCTCCATCGGTTTCTGTCCGAAGCCGATACCATGGAGCAGGAGATAGTCCACATAGTCGGTCTGCAGTTCGCGGAGCGAGTTCTCGAACATCTCGACAGACGCACGGCGGCTCCATGTGGATGGACTGAAATTGGAGAGTTTGGTGGCGATGAAATAGGACGACCGTGGGTGGCGGCTGAGGGCGATACCCGTAGCGCGCTCGCTTCGCCCCTGACAGTAGGCGGGCGATGTATCGAAATAGTTGACACCGTGCGCAAGGGCATAGTCCACCTGACGGTTGACCATATCCTGGTCGATGGGGGCACTGCTGTTCTCGCGTCCGCTTGCACCGCCCTCTACAGGCAGGCGCATCATACCATAGCCGAGGAGCGAGACACGGTCGGCGGTGTTTGGATTGGTACGGTAAGTCATTTGGCTGCCGTCGGGCTCGCGGCTCTCGGCAGGTGTTTGACGGTCGGCAGTACGACCTGTGCAGGCACTGAGCAATGCGGAGGATGCGACTGCACCTCCACCTATCGTTTTAAGAAAATCTCGTCGGTTCATCGTATCTCGGATTTAGACAGTTCGGTGTACTTCGTTACCCTCAACATAGATCGCACTAAAGGGGCGTGCTGGACAGAGATTCTCGCAGGCACCGCAGCCAATACACCGCTCGGTATTGACGGACGGCACGGCGTGCGAATAGCCGTCGATATACACCATAGTGATAGCCCCAGACGGACAATGGCGGGCGCAGTTACCGCACTCCACACCATCAGTAAGCGGCACACAGTTCTTGCGCACCCACACGGCGTGCCCGACCTGCGTGGCGGACTTGTCCGCACGGGTGATTGGACGGATAGCCCCTGCGGGGCATACCTCGCTGCAACGGGTGCATTCGGGGCGGCAGTAGCCACGCTCGTACGACATCACGGGTTGCATCAGAGTGAGTATATCCTGCGAAGGGCGCAGCACATCATTCGGGCAGGCGGCGACGCAAAGTTGGCAAGCGGTACAGTGCTTTGCCATGTTCTCTGCCGAGAGCGACCCCGGCGGAGTAATAGGCGTAAGACGATTAGGCGCTATCTTGTCTTCGATAGCCGCCAGACCGCCGTCTATCTTTTTCTTCTCCTGCGCCAAGGCTGCCGTTGCAGTGGCGATTGTCGCCCCGACCAGGAAACTGCGGCGGGAGGTATCGACTGTGTCCGTATGCTGCGGGGCTGTATCCGTGGCAGGTTTGCGCAGGGGCGTATGGGTGTAGCGGATGGCATGGCGGCGGCACTTTTCCAAGCAGTTGCCGCACGCCACGCAGCGCGAATAGTCTACGGTGTGGCGGGTGGCATCAATGCAAGATGCCTTGCAACTACGCTCGCAGAGGTGACAGCCATTGCACTGGTCGGTATCGATATGCACACGGAACCACGAGAAGCGTGCCAAGAAACCCAGCATCGTACCCACGGGGCAGATGGTGTTGCAATAGGTGCGCCCGTTGCGCCAAGCCAGTACGAACAGCACCACAAAGGTGGTCATCGCCACACCGAAAGTAACCCCACTGCGCATCCAGACATCCTTGCTATAGACGGCATAACTGCCCGCACGCCCGGCGAGCCAGGCAATGCCGTTGTTCGCCCAATCGTAGAGGGGCATCAAGATGTTCTGCACCATACGCCCGTAGGCACTGTAGGGCGCCAGCAATGCGACAAAAGAACCCACACCCGCCAGCATCGCTACGACAAAAAGCGCCAACACGGTATAGCGCAGCCACGACTTGGCATGGGAATAGGAGAAACGGTATTTCTTTTTCTTGCGTCGCCCGCTGCACCACGAGATGATGTCTTGGAGAATACCGAGCGGGCAGATGACGGAGCAATAGATACGCCCGAACACGAGCGTAAGCAGTACCAACGCCAGCACTACCCCCACATTGAGCGAGAGCAGGGCGGGCAGGAACTGAATCTTTGCCAGCCAACCGAGCCACCGATGCAAGGTGCCGGTATAGTCTAGAAAGAGGGCTGTCAGCAGCACAAATACTATGGCGGCGATGGCGATACGAATACGGCGAAGCATACGATTACTTATATGTTGGTTTAGCCTTCGAGTTCATGGATTCAACCATGGCGTTGACTATGGGTAGGCATTGGGCGGGGTCGGTATAGCCGTGGAGGCTGCACTCGATAGGGCATTCGCCTGTGTGGTCGCGGTTGGGGATATAGTCCAATACCTCATGGTACTGCACTTCGACGCCCGCCCCACGGAGCATGTCGATTGCCTCCTGCGAGATTGCTTCGGTAATTACATATTTGACACCGCCAGCAATCATCAGCGTGGCGGCTCCCTTGCCAATGATCTTATCGGCTATGGCTGCGCCTTGGAGGAGCGTAGTATGCTGCAGGTCGTATAGGTCGCGCACGCCACGCTGCGTGTAGGTGGTCTGCTTGCCGTGGTTGCGCACCACAAGCGAAAGACCCTGCTCGTTGAGTTGGCGCAACATATCCTCACCATCGATGCGCACGATACGGTAGGTACGGGTGCCAAGACCAATCTCTGCCGCCCGCTCGACGGTGCGTATGCCGTGGCGGGAGTTAATACGCTCGATAAGAGCCGCCGCATTGTCATCGGCGGTGGAGGGATAGTTGAACACAATATCCACGCAGGCTTGGTCGAGTGCCACAGGGTCGAGCGACGCCAAGATACCTACATTCTGCATCTCGGGGTCGGCGGGGTGACTGTCGCAGTCGCAATCGACGGAGAGGTTGTTCATAACATTGATATAGACGGTGCGTATACGGTTGGTGCCGAGTTCTTTGTTCTTGATCACATTGAAGTATTGGTGTACGCCGTCGGCAGCGGCTGCCATCGACTCGTGGAAGAGGTCTTGCTCGGGGATATGGCTCCACAGTTGTTCGGGGTCTTCGGTAATGCCCGCCGTGTGGATATACGCCTTGCCGTTGTGGGAAGCGATGCCGATACTCTGGTTCTTCAGCACGCCGCCAAAACCGCCCATGGCGTGTCCCTTGAAATGGGCGAGATTGACCAGAAAATCGTAGTGCGTCAGGTGTTCGCCCACAAGGTCGTAGTGGATATGCAGCGTATCGCGCACGGGGATGCGCACCTCGCCGAACTCGTCCATCAGGTCGCAGGGGGCGATAGCCGTCCAGCCATGGTCGACAAAGACCTGCTTGTGGTCGGCGGAGGTATAGCGCTTGCCCGGGTAGGCGGTGTTGCACTCGACGATAGTGCCCTGCACCTTATCGACCAAGGGTTTGACGAGTTGCGGGTCGAGGTAGTTGTGCCCACCCGGCTCGCCCGTGGAGACCTTGACCGCCACACGCCCGTCGGGCATAACGCCGAGGGCATCGAAAATACGCAGGAGCGAGGCGGAGGAAATCTCTTGCGTCATGTACACTACCGCCGTGTCAGCCACGGGTGCGGTCTGTTCGTGGGTTTGGCTTTGGCAGCAGCCGACCAACACAAGGACGGCTATGCCCAATAGAATGGAGTGTTTCATATTTGTGTATTTTGGGTAAATAGTATATTGGAAGATAGATGTTCTAGTGGAAATAGATGTTCTAGGAATAGTTGTCAAACTGTCTTACTTCAAAATTGTATTGTGAAACCACCGATGGCGGTGGCGAGGGGCATAGGGTAACCGAGGTTAATCTCGTAGCGTTGGGCGAGCAGGTTCTCGCCACGCACCCACAGGCTCAGGTACTTGCAGACCTCCACCTGCCCACGCAGATTCCACAAGACGAAATGCTCTTTCTCGACCGGTGAGACGGAGGTGTACAGCCCGTGGATATATTGCACGCCCGTTGAGACCGACCATCGCCCTTCGTGGTAGCGGGCACCAGCATAGAGTTTGTGCTCGGGGGCGGCTATGATGGGGTTCTTCATATAGAGGTAACTATAGTTGGCGTCTAACGCCCATGCCGTGTTGATTTGCCAAGCCACCTCGGCCTCTACACCCGCATTCTGTATCTTGCCCGAGTTCTGGTTGAGCATACCCGCCCCGTCTGGGTTAGGCAGGGAGAGAATGATGTTTTTGCCGTCAATATAGAATACATTCAAGGCATAGCGAAGTCGCCCACCGAGCAGTTGTTCCGAGAACGCCCACTCGTAACTCCACAGGCTCTCGGGGCGCAGATTGGGGTTCTGCGGCGGGAATAGGTACATCTCCCGCAAGGTAGGATTGCGATAGCCCTTGTTGGCGGAGAGTTTTATCTCGATGGCGTAGGGCAAATGGATGGCAACACCCGCCTGCGGCACCCACGCCAAGCCCGTCAGTGTATGGTAATCGACCCGCACACCCGCATTGAGCGTTATCCACGAACCGATATGCTGGCGGAAATCCAAGTAGCCCGCCACCTCGTGTACGGTCTTGTTAATCAGCGTATCGGCTTGCCCCTCACGTTCACCCTCTACATAGATGTTCCTTGCCCGCCCGCCGAAAGCGAAGTAGTCCACACCAAGGGTCAGGCGGTTGCCACGGAACATCTGCACGCTCTGGTAGGCAGACACGCCCGCCATATAGTCGTGGGAATCGAAACGGTAGGCACGGGGAGTCGCCCCCTCGGCATAGCCGTCGTTGATATAATGGTGCCCGAAATTGTAGAAACCGCTCACCGAACCTGTGGTGCGCTCGTAGCGGTTGCTCACGGAGAGCGAGGTCATGCCGCGCGTGATAGACTGGTCGGCGTCCTCAAGGGGTTGCGTGGTAGAGCCGGGTTGCGAGGCATCGAAATGCGTCACATTGACATCGGCGGCGATGTTCCACTGCGGCGAGAAGTCGTAGCCCAACTTGGCATAGCCGCCGTACTGTTGGAACTCCATGTTCGCACGGTGACCGTCGGTGCGGTTGTAGGAGGCACTGACCACGGAGGTAACGCCGCTCTTGTAAATACGGTTGGTGGCCTCGGTCTCGACGGTGTTGTACGCCCCGTAGCCCGCATGGAGGATCGTATGAATGCCCTCCTCGGGTTGGCGGGTGACGATATTGACGACGCCACCCATAGCATTCGAGCCGTATAGCACTGAGGCAGGGCCCCGCAAGACCTCGACCCGCTCTGCCAACAAGGTCTGGTAGGAGTCGGCGATAGGATGCCCCATCAGCCCCATGTACTGCGGGTGGCCATCGATAAGCACCATGAGTTGCCCCGTGCTGCCGCTCAAACCACGCAGAGAGATGGCACCCGACGCACCGCCCGACACACCGTAGCCCATCACGCCGCGGGCGGTAGTGAATAGGCCGGGGACTTGCTCGGTGAGCAAAGGGAGCAGGGAAGGCTGGTGGCTCTGCTCGATGTCGGTGCGGGAAAGGATACTCACGGTCTGCGAGAGGTGGCGGATGTCGGTGCGGCTGCGTGCGCCCGTAACGACCACCTCGGGAATGGTGTCTTTCCGTATGGATGGGTCAATGGATTGCGGAGTTGCCGTTGCTGTGGCGTTTGTTGTGGTACACAACGCCAATAAGAGGATTAGTATGGCAGGAAACTTTTTCATATTCGGTTGATTGTCTGTTATCTGCAGCGGGATGTATCCAATAGGGCTTATTGGTCTGATAGGGGGTGTTTGATATTATGTATGTTGTATTACGCTGCAAAGGTATGCGCAATTTTCGGTCTGTTCAAGATGTATGATTTCATATCGGTAATTGGGGTATGCGTTTCCGTAATTCGGGTAAGGGGAACAAAACAACTCCTCCGCCCGATGTGGGGGCGGAGGAGTTGGAAATGTTGCGTATAACTTATGTTTTTGCTATAGTCTTACTATCGTTTGATTGCAGTTTAATTACAATTTGGTTGTTGTTTGCGTGTAGTTTGGCTGTGGGCTACTTCTGCCAGTTGTCTTTCAAACGAAGACGCTGCTTTTTTATGCTTAACTACTTAAACTCTTGACTCTCCACGGCACTCAACGCTCAACCTTTTCAACTCATAAACCTCTCCCACCTCTTAACCACACATAAACTCCTAAACTCATTAACCAATAAACTAACTCTTAACTCTCCACTCACTCCGTCTTGCGACCGAGGAAGATAAACACTTGCCGACCATCGGCGGTGCGAAAGTTGGTCAGTTGCTCCAACGCCTGCTCGTAGCCCATCGAGTGCTCGCGGATAGACTCGATAATCTCCGTCGTGCTATGCCCCGTAATGGAATCTTCGGTGGTACGGATAATCAAATCATCGGTAATCGAAGAGCCGTTGAAGAAACGACTGGCCTGCGACATGGCTTTCACAGACGCCACACGGTTCATCGCACTCTCGTTGCCGCCATATTTGGCAGGGTCTAACGACAAGACGGACATTAGGTATGTGCTGTCGTAGTCTTGCACAATACGCACCCCCTCAAAAGGTGCGTTATTGTACATCCTGACCAAGAAACGGGTAAAAGATGTCCGCTCCGTGTTGTATCCTTGCGCTATACAGGGCAGTGCCAGCAAAATGGCAAACAGTAGGTTACTCAGTCTTTTCATGGCCGGACTCCATGCGTTTGGTGTATTCATAATCCTCCATGACACAACGATATAACTTTTCTTGCCGAAGAACTACAAACACAAATAACAGAACTGCGAAACCATACATTATCCCCGAATAACCCGCCAAACACGAAAACATCTTCATCTTTGCCAATATACACGGCATTAGCAATATGGGAAATATCATATTGCGGCAAAGTGCAATCTGACCCTCCAAGGAACTATATGGTGCAGCAACTCTATTCCGTTCTGCATAGTAATATGCCGTATAGTACTTATCCATAAAGAGATCCTTAGCGTCATCTGTTTTAGAACAACACTGTGCGCATACACACTTTATCAAAGCACAAACAGGATAAAACACAACCAAAACAGCCATCCATGCCAACCGAAGAAGAATACATGGACATTGCAAGAGACTGCAGCAACATTGTCCTTCTGCATTTTGGTCTCCCCATAGTGCTGGCAATGCACGCTTGTTTTCTTTTTGGATTCGGTGATACACATAGGAAATATGGACAGGGTTATTTCTGAACGGAGTCCACCACCAATCCATAAAAGAATGATACACACATCCTACAATGTACGCAATGACGAAAAAGGCGAATACGCACATCGGATCATACGAAGAACAGCAACAGCAACAACACAGATGTTTGCAGTGGCTGCAAATATCTGTGTATAAGTGCAAGATTACACCCAGTTCCAATGTTACAACACTGCCAGGAATCAGCATTGCAAAGAACTCATACAAATTGAGTTTGTTAATCAGATTATTCATTGTTTTGAAATTTATAGGTTCGTTAGTATTGTTATTTATTCTGAGATGATTGAGCGGTATTTAAAGTATTTATCGTTCAGAAACACTACCCCTGTACTACGATATAGATTTTCACCATTTGTAAGTTGTTCCTGTATTTCTGATACCTCATTTAGAATCTCTTTTAACAAACTGGAACGAACATTCCACCCATCTTTCCCTCCATACCTGTTGCTAACATAATTAGCCATTTCCCTAAACTCATTTGCCTTTGTTTTATAAAAATCTATAACGTCTTTCATAGTTTCTTCTGAATTATTTTCTCGGACTTGCTTATAATCAAGCATTGTATTCATTACTGAATAACCTAATAGAATTTTACCCAAATAATAGTAGTTATCTTCCTCTGAAAGACTATCCAGTGGTGTACTTTTCATATTTTGATTAAAATATTCCATTGCTTGATTCCATACAGAATCCACAAAACTACCAAAACGCGGATCACTATAAGGTATAGTTTCTATGTTAGATAATGCCACCATATTTTGATCCGGAATCTGTAAGTTAACATTTGTCGTGTATTCTTTTTGAAAACCATAATAGCTACTACCAGCAGTACGCCCCAATGAAATCGTAACACCTTGTATTCGACGGGTACGATCATAATCATAGCTACTAACAAAAAAAGAATTAAACAAACTTCTTATACCTCCCGTTGCAAACAAACTTCCTAAAGTGATAGGATAGACAAACCCTAAATTGTCTGTAAAAAATATCAATGCCCGCCTATCAATATTCTTTTGAATACTTTGTCTCAATTCTTTACTGAGACATGATAAATCAGCATATGTATTATAGTAGTAAGATTTAGACCAATAATAATCCGCAGAATCAGCCCAGTACTGAATGCTTGGAGCATCAAAACCTATGTCTCTAAGATGTCGTACTTGACCTCCATCTATAGAAATCGCAGAAAGATAGTCTTTGATCATTTTTCCTAAATTATCCGCATTTTCATTCCAACGGCAAGTAACCTTTGCTGTTACAAAGCCATTCATCTTTACATTCTCAATATCCAACGTATATGTATATAAATCGTTTTTTTCCACAAATTCATTCACTAATGTAAACAGGTGATTGAGGGCTTTTTTCGTGTTGGCGATATTCATCTCCAACATTCGTTTTTCCTGCGTCAGCAATGCACCACTCAGTTCGCAAGACGAACCTTTGCTTTGGGCATACGAAATCAGTTTGTTCACAGAAACTGTAGCCCGTAATGTTACGGACAGCAAGGCAGAATCCAATTCCGTTACATTGATTTCTTCATACGAACTGATACTGCCATTGCTGACCGTTACAATTTCATCTTTAACCAAAGAATCGTTCAGTATTTCCGTGTTGGCGGACACGAAACACCCGAAGGCTTGCTCGATAGCACTACGCAGGGCAACGTGGGTGGCTTCTTCTTTGGTGGCACCGTCACCGGATACAACTAGTGTTACTTCTTCCACTCCTTGAGCGGAAAGCATGGATATGCTCATCAGGCACATCCATACAAAAGACATCAATTTCTTCATATTTGATTATTTATATTCTATATTCTTTGTTCTATGTTCTTTGTTCTTTGTTCATTATCCTCTACCCTTACCATCTTTTGACCACATTATTGACCGTTTCGGGCAAGTGGTTGCCCACAGCGACACCGATGTCGCGTATCATATCCATACGCTGTTTGCGCAGAGCAACATTGTCGTTATATTGCTGCACCCGCAAGTTCCATTCGCGCTCGTCCACCTCTTTGGCACGGGCTTTCTGTTCGGCTTCCTCCGCCGCTTTTTTGGCTGCGATGCTGCGTTCCTGCGCCCGCAGTATCTTCTCTATCTCTTTGGTGAGGGCATCGGCTTGCGTTACGGCATGGGAGTGCGGGTTAATCTTCAGTAGATAGTCGTATGCCTTGGCGGCTTGTGCGTAGTCGTGGTGCATATTCCATGCGGCTTGTGCCTGTTTGAGGTATACCTGCGCCTCGTCGTCTATCTCCACTTGGTAGAGAGCCAACGCTTTGTCTTGGGCTTGTGTGTAGCAGTCGTGGCACTCTTGGGGTACTGCCAGCAGCGAGGCAATAGCCTCTCGGCGTTCTCCCATTTGTGCACGGCGATCGGCAGCGGCAAGCAGGTCGGCACAATGGTTCGTGTAGTAGTCCACTATCTGCGACTTGGCAGTAGCAACCAACGCTTGTATCTTCTCGTTTTGCGGTGAGAGACGCTGATAGGCTTGTATCTGCGCCTTTGTCTCCGACACGCCGATACCTGCTACAGGGACCGTTACTTTGCCGAATACCCGATTGTCAACCGCATCACCGATAGTTAGTGTAACCTCCAGTCTCTCGGATACTTTCGGTGGATTGGAGGGCATAATATCGCGTTGTGTGATATTCACCTTTGCCGAAAGCACAAAGCGGTCGGATAGTCCGCTCGTTACTCCGTTGCCGGTGAGTATCTGTTCCAAGCGGTTCTCCAACTGCCGGCGTGCCTCTTCGGGAATATGTTCGTACTCGGGTTGCAATGCTGTGATAGACAGTTGCATATCTTGCGCCCATAGGGTGCATGCCATCCATAAGACGGCGAATAAAAATACAGGTCGTTTCATACTATTTCTCTCCCAATATAATGTTTGCTTCGCCCAAACCGCGCACCATTACTTTGGCGGTGATTTGGTATTGTTGTTGCAGGTATTTGCGTAGTTGCGTGGCAAAGGCACGTGCGTCTATAGCTCGCCCTTTCTCGTCGAAGAACGGAATACGCACTTGCTCAAACTGCGCCATGGTCTCTGTGGCGTCCGTCAGGTTGAATGCGCCATTGACCGTGTGGTCGTTCAGCCAATTCTGTATGCAGTCCAATAGTTCCTCGTTGTTGTATTCCGATTCCAAATTGTTCTCCCAACTGTCCCAACAGCGAATGGTCATCACGATCTCACGCCCTTTGGCTTGCAGGTCGGCATAGTACTGCGTCATCTGCCTATCAAAGTCGGCTATCTTTTGCAGTACGGCATTCTCCAAGAGTTTGGGAACAATTTCCGTTGAGGCATCGCTTGTGCCGGAGGCGGTAGCGATACGCTTGTTGGTGTAGGCGTCGAAAGCCTCCAGCGAGAAGGTAACAGAGTGCCCTCCCGTTGCTTTGTTCACCTGCCAACCCAACTGGATAATAATATCCGACTTAGTGCGGCGTTTGAGCATATCCAAGGGACTTTCCACCAAGTTTGCCCCTGTACTGCTCATCGTTACATTCTCTTCGGTGATACGGCTTTGCATCGCTTTGTACTCCTGTTCGCAGTCTTTCAGGCTGTAGCCCAGACCGGTGAGCAACTCGCCTACTTTGCTGACCACACCGCCGAGTTCGGTGTCCTCACGAAAGGCGGTAGGATAGTCGGGTACGACTACCGGTACGCCCTGATTATCGTAGGTCGTCGTGAAATAACGCTGTGCGCACCAGTTGTCGCTCGGCAGAATCATAAGGGTAGGTTTCTTCTCTTGTGCCGCCATCAGGGGCAGGGCGATGATACTCGCCACGAAAAAGGTTGTTAATCTGTTCATCATTTGTTGATTTATAGGGTTAATAAACTATTGGATTAAAGAGTTCTTGAGGTATAGACATGAAAAAAGCGCAGGCTGATGTTGTCATCGTCTGGAGGTCTACGGTCTTCGACTACCTTACTCTACCAAATTTGTACGAACAAAAGCCCACGCGGACAGCGTGAGCGTCACTTGCTTTTGTTCTTGGTAGAGATATAAAATTGTCGAAGTTTTAGACCTCCAAGATTGGAGCATAACGCTTTTATTTATGTTGGTGCATCGCCTCTACGATGCTGGTGTATTGCATAGGCAAATCTATTATAGGTTGCTGTATTTATTGTCTTATTTCTGCCAGTTGTCCTTCAGGGAAGCGGTGCGGTTGAGGACAAGGTGATCGGCGGTGGTGTCTTGGTCGATTACAAAATAGCCCTGCTTCAAGAGTTGGTAGTGGTTCTCTTGGGCAATGCCGTCCTCGATGACAGGAGCGTGGAGTTCGCTGCGGAGAGAGCCCTCGACCTTGATGGTCTTAATCTCAAGGCTGTTGGGGTTCAGCAGGTCACGGAAATCGCCCTCTTCGGCAGACGGGTTCTCCACAGCAAAGAGGCGGTCGTAGAGGCGTGCCTCGGCGTCGATACAGGTCTTGCACTCCACCCAGTTGATAGTCGATTTGGTCTTGCGGTTGCCGCCCTCTGTGCCCGACTTGGAATCAGGGTCGTAGGTGGCATAGACGGTCGTGATATTGCCCTCAGCGTCTTTCTCGCAGCCGGTGGCTTGGATGATATACGCTGATTTCAAGCGTACCTCACGCCCGCCCGGGCTGAGACGGAAGAAGTTCTTGTCTGCCTCCTCGAGGAAGTCGCCCCGCTCGATATACAACTCGCGGGCAAACTGCATCTCGCGCGTACCGAGTTCGGGGTGGCCGTCGATGTTCTCTGCCGTAATGGTCTCGCCCTCGCCATCGTAGTTGGTGATAACGAGTTTGACAGGATCGAAGATGGCGCAGACACGCGGTGCGGTCTCCTTAAGACTCTCGCGGATGGTATGCTCCAAGAGGCTGACATCAATCATACCCTCTACCTTGGTATAGCCTATCTTGTCGATGAAAGCACGGATGGCTTCGGGTGTATAACCACGGCGGCGCAGACCACAAACGGTCGGCATACGGGGGTCGTCCCAGCCGCGCACAAGCCCCTCCTTGACGAGTTGGAGCATTTTGCGCTTGGACATGACGGTATAGGTGATGTTCAGACGGTTGAACTCGTACTGGTGTGGACGGTAGTCGCCCTCCACAAACTGGTCGAGGAAATAGTCGTAGAGTGGGCGGTGTACCACAAACTCAAGCGTACAGATAGAGTGTGTTACACCCTCGAAATAGTCGCTCTGGCCGTGTGCAAAATCGTACATCGGATAGACATTCCACTTGCGCCCCGTGCGGTGGTGCGGGTGGGTGGTGATGATACGATACATGATAGGGTCACGGAAGTGCATGTTCGGGTTAGCCATATCTATCTTGGCACGCAGCACCATTCGTCCGTCCTCTATCTCGCCTGCCTGCATAGCCTCGAAAAGGCGCAGGTTCTCCTCGATGGGACGGTCACGGTAAGGCGATGCTACACCTGGCTCGGTAGGCGTACCCTTCTGCTCGGCTATCTGCTCGGCGGTCTGCTCGTCCACATACGCCTTGCCCTCCCGTATGAAACGGATAGCGAGGTCGTAGAGTTGCTGGAAATAGTCGCTGGCGTAATAGACTTGCCCCCACTGGAAGCCCAACCACTTGATATCCTGCTGGATAGAGTCCACATACTCTACATCCTCCTTGACAGGGTTGGTGTCGTCAAAACGCAGGTTGCAAACGCCATGGTACTTCTCGGCAATACCGAAATCCATACATATAGCCTTTACATGCCCGATGTGTAGGTAACCGTTCGGCTCGGGCGGGAAACGCGTCTGTATGCGTCCGTCGTTCTTGCCCTCTGCGAGGTCTTTCTCTACAATCTGTTCGATGAAATTAAGACTTCTCTCTTCCGTTTCCATTATTTATTATTATGTTTTTAGTTGATAGTATACAAGAAGTAAAGTGCTATTGTGAAAGTTTAAGAGAGGTTGATGGAGGAGTAGAGCGGACTGTTCATGAAACACAGACTCTGTGTTTGTAGTACAAAGTTCCAAATGTAGCACAGTCTCCTCTCTGCTATCTTATCTCCATTGCGCTCAATACTCAACTCTCAACACTCCACTAATCAGTTAATTCCTCTAATTACCCCTCTCGGTGAACCTTTGACAAAATCCAGTATCGTGTTCCGCTCTGGTGTCTCGGCAACAGTAGCCTCTATCTGTTCAATGGCCTGTGTTACATTCAGTCCCGACATATAGAATAGACGATAGGTGTCTTGAATAGATGCAATCTGTTCTCGGGTAAAGCCACGACGATTCAGTCCCACCGAGTTGATTCCGCAGTACGAGATAGGCTCCCGTGCGGCAATAGCATAAGGAGGAATATCTTTGTTAACCTTCGAACCTCCTTGTATCATAACATGCTCACCGATGTGAGAGAATTGGTGTACAAGCGTACCGCCGCCAAGAATAGCCCAATCGTCCACAACAACTTCGCCCGCCAATTGTACAGCGTTCGACATTATAATATGGTCATGCAACAGGCAATCGTGTGCCACATGGCAGTACGCCATAATCAGACAGTCATTGCCTACCACAGTCTTTCCTTTGCTGGCGGTACCACGATGGATTGTAGCACATTCGCGTATATTGGTGTTATCGCCAATATACACATAAGTCTTCTCTCCCTTGAATTTCAAGTCCTGAGGTATTGCACCGATCACTGCACCGGGGAATATATTACAATTCTTACCAATTCGTACTCCTTCGAAAATAGTTACATTAGAGCCGATGTGCGTTCCCTCGCCAATTTCTACATCCTTATCAATATATACGAAAGGGTCAATTACTACGGATGATTCTATCTTCGCATCCGGGTGTACATAAGCCAATGGTTGCCTCATAGTTCTTTCTCTTTTATTTATTACAATCAATATCCTGTTTTGTGTGTTTCACTATCTGCGCTGCGAGTTCTGCTTCTGCCACAAGCCTTTCGCCTACGAAACAGTATCCTTGCATTACTATAATACCTCGACGCATAGGCTCTAATAGTTCCAAGCGGAAAATAATCGTGTCACCGGGTAATACCTTTTGTCTGAACTTGGCGTTGTTTATCTTGACGAAATAGGCAGAATATTCGTGCGCATCCTGTTTGTCGTGCAGAACGAGCAAGCCCCCTGCTTGTGCCATCGCCTCCAACAGCAGCACGCCGGGAACGATAGGCTCTTTAGGAAAGTGACCCTGAAAGAATGGCTCATTCGTGGTAAAGTTCTTCATAGCAATAATGCTATTGTCCGTCATCTCCAACACTTTGTCCACAAAAAGCATAGGGTATCGGTGCGGTAACAGTCGCCGTATGTCTGCGGTGTCCAACACAGGTTTGCTGTTCTCGTTGAATATAGGAGGCAGTATCTCTGTACGCCGCAACTCTTTGCGCAACATTTTGCAGAACTGCGTGTTCGCGCCATGACCGGGACGAGTCGCAATCACCTTGCCTTGTATCCTGCAACCAATCAGCGACAAATCACCTATCAAGTCCAATAGTTTGTGTCGTGCCGGTTCATTGTCGTAGTGTAGTTCCGACAGGTAGCCGATATGCGATGCGTCTTGCCTCTGCTGCCCCAATTGTTGCGCAAGTTTGTCAAATTCGTCTTGCGATAATTCCTGGTCGTAAATAACTAAGGCATTCTGCAGATCCCCGCCCTTTATCAATCCATGATTGAGCAATTCATGTATCTCTCTGACAAAGCAAAAAGTTCGTGCTGAGGCTATCTCTTTGGCATAGTCGGCAATATTCTCCAAACTCGCATACTGATTGTGCAGTACCTCCGAAGGAAAAGAGATGTGTACATCCAAACTATACTCGTCATCAGGCAATAGCGTAATCTTTGTACCCGTCCGCTCATCTTTGTACTCCAATTTATGCCGCACAACGAATACTTTCTGCTTGGCATTCTGCTCTTGTAATCCAACACGCTGAATGGCGTCCACATAGTATTTCGCACTACCGTCAAGAATAGGCATTTCCGGTGCGTTCACTTCAATAAGGCAGTTATCTACCTCCAAGGCATAAAGAGCAGAGAGAGCATGTTCCACGGTGGAAACCCGCCACTCACCTCTCTCAAGAACAGTGCCACGCTCTGTAGCACTCACATAGTCCGCCGTCGCTTCATAACAGGGACGGTCAGGTAAATCTACCCGACAGATGCGTATCCCCGTATTCTCTGCTGCGGGTCGAAATTCAGCGTGTATAGTACAACCCGTGTGTAGCCCTTTGCCGTCAAAAGAAAAGGACTCTTTCAGTGTATGTTGTTTCATTTCTTTATCTCTGCTAATTGTTTCTGTAGTGCGTAAACGGTTTGTTGTAGGTCATTCAAATTCTTGAATACAACCGAAGAACGACGGAACTTCTCAACAGGTATAGCCGGTGTACCCTGATACTGACCCTGCTGCTTGATACTGTTGGCAACACCCGTCTGTGCGCCAAACACGGAACCGTCCGCAATGCTTATATGTCCCGCAACTCCCGTTTGTCCGGCCAATATACAATGCTTGCCGATAGTCGTCGAACCCGCTATCCCTACTAAGGCGCAACATACCGTCGACTCTCCTACTTCCACATTGTGTGCTATTTGTACCAAATTGTCAAGTTTAACATTCCTGTGTATCCGCGTACTACCCATCATCGCCCTGTCTATCGTCGTGTTGGCTCCTATCTCCACATCATCTTCAATCACCACATTCCCTATCTGCGGAACCTTGTGATATACGCCATCCTTGTCAGGCTCAAATCCAAAACCGTCCCCGCCAATCACAACACCCGCATGAACAATGCAGCCCTTGCCTATCTGCGAATAGGCATACACCTTGGCTCCAGCATACAATGTCGTATTGTCGCCTATGGTCACATTGTCACCAATATACACTTGCGGATAGATTTGCACACCCTTCCCTAAACGGACATTCTTCCCGATATAGGCAAAAGCACCAATATAGGCGTCCTCTGGAACTTCTACGCCCTCCGACACGAAAACCGGCGCCTCTACACCCCTCTTGCGAGGCAACAACACCTCTGCCACCATCGACAAAAGTTGAGATATGGCTGCACGGGCATTGTCCACAAGTATAAGTGTCGCATTCGTTGTACCGCTGAACGCAAGCCCTTTCGACATCAGCACAATGCTCGCACGCGTGTCGTCCAAATAGTGTACATACTTTTGTTCTCCAAGAAAACATAGCGTTCCTGCCCTGCCTTCTTCTATCTTGCTTACATCATGCACCTTTGTAGTGCGCTCTCCCCGTATCTCTCCACCGACAAGCGATGCAATCTGTTCTGCTGTAAATTCCATCCTTCTTATTCTTTTGAAACGAACTTATAATGGGTAATAAAAAAGGTAATGTTTTTCTACCTTCTTCGACAATACCTGAATGTTGAGCATATCGGAAGCATCCGCAATATCTTTTATCGTACCGTCCTTGTATAGAATACCAATCGAGTCATCTTTTGGCGAGTAGGTATCTGTGGAAACCGTATGAGGCCCGAAGAAATAACGGGCATCCTCCATGCTTATATCGAAATAGTTAGCGTATGCTGTCGCATACTCCTCTTGCTCTTTCTCACTAAGGGGCTGCTCCAGTACTTTCACTTTGAATAGCCGCCGGTTGCTGAATGCCTTGCATAGCGTAGCCAGCACAATATCGTCACATTCCTCCCACACTTTGATGGCGGATAGTATATCTGTGTCATCCAATTGTGCATAATACTCCAACGCCTCCGGGTCCTTCGTGAAGTCCTCCACTCCCACATAATGGTACAAAAACCAATGCAAAGCAGGAGTGGCAAACAACGATTTCCCTCCCTCTGCCAATGCCTGCGCACGACTCAAAATATGAATGAGCAGTTGTTCCGCTGCCACAGAGGTCTTGTGCAGATACACCTGCCAATACATAAGACGCCGCGCCACTAAAAACTTCTCTATCGAATAAATGCCTTTTGCCTCAACAACAAGCCTGTCATCAGCTACATTCAACATCTTTAGGATGCGCGCTGAGGCTACCGTCCCCTCATTAACCCCGCAGAAAAAAGAATCTCTGCACAGATAATCCAGTCTGTCCATATCCAACTGTGAGGAAATCATCTGGTGCAGAAAATGTCGGGGGTACTCATTTTTGAACAACGCAATAGCGTCAGACAATTGCCCGTCAAACTCCTGATTGATATGCTCCATCATAATGAGCGAAATCTCTTCATGCGAAATCCCATGAACAAGCGTGTTCTCAAGTACATGAGAGAACGGCCCGTGTCCTATGTCATGCAGCAGAATAGCCGCCTCTGCCGCCGTGCTTTCAGCCGGCGAGATTTCCACACCCTTTTGCCGAAGACCCTGTATCGCCTCCTGCATAAGGTGCATCGTTCCCAATGAGTGCAAAAAACGGGTGTGCATCGCCCCCGGATACACAAAGAAACTCAGACCCAACTGCCGAATACGGTTCAGGCGTTGCACATAAGGGTGCTGCAATAGGTCATACAAAAGGTCATTGGGCAGAGTAATAAACCCAAAGACAGGATCGTTGATTATCTTTCGTTTGTTTGGCAAAGCGTTAACAGACTACCTTTGTTTGTACTTGATTACCACCGGTATAGACGGCAAGCCTCGCAATTATGCCAACGGTATGTGAAACTTATACCTATCTGAAAGAACCCGTCTGCCCATTTATTGCCTCCTCCTCGTCCGAAATCAATCCCTGCAGAGTTCTGCGAAGCATTCATCGGATAACCGTCCAAGTTGCATATAGGAGTGTCAATAATTCCTTGATGCACACTGAAGTTCACTTTTATACCGATACTCCTGCCAATCTTGAAATCATAGCCTACCTCAAGCGGGATAAGAGGCAAAACCGAACTCCTCTTTCCACTCGCCGACATATAGTCGTAGTGAATATAACTGTAAGTCAAGGCTACACCACCGTACAGATAAAAACCCGCAGTAGGGAACGGATACCATTCCACTCCCGCCGATAACTCTCCGAACATCGAATTAAACTTACGGTACGAAGAAGTGTAGTGCTTGCTGTTGTCTCCGCGCAATGTACCCAAATTCAAACCAAAACGCCAGTTCGTGTGTCGCCCGGCGGGCATGGTATAAGCAAATGAAGCAGCACCGCCGAAGGTAACATTCTGCGTCTGAAAGCCTCCGTTCATGGCCAAGCCCCTTCTGTCTACATCACCGTAGTAGTAAAGACCATTGAGCGAAAATGTCAAACCGTTTGCAATGGCAGAGTTTTGTTGAGTGTACAAGCCGTCAAGTTTACTCGCCCTCTTTGTCCATACCACATCGGCACGACTCTTTTTTACGGGCTTTGCGGCATGGGCGAAAACAGGGAATAGAATAGCGGAGATAAGAACGAGAATAGGGAGTCTGTAGTTTTTCATATCAAAAGTACATTATGCCGCAAAGGTACTCAATAATTTTTGCACATGCAAACAATTTTCAATCTTTGTATCGTACTGGAGGTATAAAAAACAAAAGTGTCCCTCCAACTATCGGGTTGAAGGGACACTTAGTACCGTCTAAGCGTCCTGTTTATTCAGCAGGAGTCTCTGCAGGTGCCTCTGCCTCAGCAGGTGCTTCCGCTGGTGCTGACTCGGCAGCAGCCGCTGCCTCTGCCTCAAGAGCCGCTTGCTTTTTCTTTGCCACCTCGGCTGCCTTTGCCTTGTTCGCCTCTACTTCGGCGGCAAGGCGCTTCTTGGCTGCCTCTTCCTTCTTGGCTGATTCGGCATTCGAAATCTTGCCCAACTTGGCATCTTTCTCTGCCTTCCAAGCGTTGAAACGACGCTCTGCCTCCTCCTCTGAGAATGCACCCTTCTTAACTCCACCTTTCAAGTGTTTCTTGAGAAGAACACCTTCTCCCGAGAGAATGTTGCGAACCGTATCGGTAGGCTGTGCGCCAACTTCTACCCAATAAAGTGCCCGCTCGAAGTTCAGATCAACGGTCGAGGGGTTAGTGTTCGGGTTATAAGAACCGATACGCTCGATAAACTTGCCGTCACGAGGGGAACGACTGTCTGCTACCACAATGTGATAATAAGCATAGTCCTTGTGACCATGACGGGCTAAGCGAATTTTAGTTGCCATTTACTGTTAGTTTTTTGTGAGTTACGACTGCTCTGAGCCGCATACTCGGGTTAATACTGAATGGTTATGCTTTTTCACGAAAAGCGGCGCAAAGATACGGCTTTATTCTCAACCGCACAACATCCTCCCCCGAAAAAGTTTTATTCCACACGCCAATCTCCTCACTTTCAAAGCATTCCCGGCAACATACAAGATAGTAATCTGCTAAAAAGACAAACAATAAAACCTTAATACCTATTAGGGATGCAATGGTTAATACTACGCCTATCGTTTACTTAATGCTACAAAAGAATGATATAGGATCTATATACGACGAATATAGGATGAGTATAGGACGAGTATAGGAAGAATATCGCATAGTTCTTTAATAAATCAACCCCCAAGCCCCAATCGAATATCGTCAAACGATTTTTCCTGCTCTTTCCATACTTTGGTATACCTGTCATACCCCTCAAACGCAATATGTTCATCCTGTTTACAATCAACGCTTTATCATACCATTTGTCATACTCCAAACAGATATTTCTCTATCTGTGATATTTTTTTGCCGTTTTACTTGCTTTTCTCAAAAAGATGTCCTATCTTTGCGGACTATTTTGGTGTAGTCCGTGCTATGCCGAAATTGGCTCGTTGTTTTTACTATAAAATATCTTATGAGACAACTAAAAATTACAAGATCTATTACGAATCGTGAAAGTCAGTCACTGGACAAGTACTTGCAAGAGATTGGGCGCGAAGAACTCATTTCTGTCGAAGAAGAAGTTGAGTTGGCGGGAAAAATACGCAACGGAGACCGTGCCGCCTTGGAGAAACTGACAAGGGCTAACCTCCGATTTGTAGTATCTGTGGCAAAACAGTATCAAAACCAAGGATTAAGCCTACCTGACCTTATCGATGAAGGAAATCTCGGACTGATCAAAGCCGCCGAGAAATTTGACGAAACAAGAGGGTTCAAGTTTATCTCTTACGCAGTATGGTGGATCAGGCAGGCAATTCTGCAAGCACTTGCAGAACAGTCGCGTATAGTTCGCCTGCCGCTCAACCAAGTCGGATCCCTCAACAAAATCAACAAAGCATTATCCCGCTTCGAACAAGCAAACGAACGCAAACCATCGGCGGAAGAACTATCCGACGAACTTGGTATTCCCGTCGATAAAATAGCAGAAACGCTCAAAATGTCCGGACGCCATATAAGCGTGGACGCACCCTTTGTGGAAGGCGAAGATAACAGCCTGCTCGATGTAATGGAAAACGAAGACTCACCCAACGCCGACCGTGGACTCATCAACGAATCCCTCTCAAAAGAAGTGGAAAGAGCCTTGGCTACACTCACCCCTCGAGAAGCGGAGATCATACGCAAATTCTTTGGAATAGGTGTGCCGGAAATGACACTCGAAGAGATTGGAGAAGAGTTTAACCTGACCCGCGAACGCGTTCGCCAAATCAAAGAGAAAGCCATTAGAAGACTCAGAAGCAACAACCGTAATAAAATCTTGAAGACTTATCTCGGCTGACATATATTCTGGTCTATCCTCTGGCAGGTCTGTATCAAACGATGCAGACCTGCTTTTTCTTGCTCCTACCCACATCCTTCTTCACTCCTCCCCTTATTTATCGTTTGATGAATTGCAGAAAAAGTTGTATCTTTGCAACGCATTTTTAACCTAAAAGAATATTATTATGCGACTGATTATTCAACCCGATTATGAATTGCTTTCCCAATGGGCTGCCAACTATGTGGCTCGCCGCATCAACCAAGCACAACCCACCCAGCAAAAACCGTTTGTATTAGGTCTCCCGACAGGTTCTTCTCCGCTCGGAATGTATCAATGCTTAATCCGCTTGTGCAAAGAAGGTACTGTCTCCTTCCGTCATGTCATAACCTTCAATATGGACGAGTATGTGGGACTCCCCGAAAGCCATCCAGAGAGTTACCATAGTTTTATGTGGAACAACTTTTTCTCACACATCGATATACTGCCCGAAAATGTAAATATCCTCAATGGCAATGCATCCGACCTTCAAGCCGAATGTCTGCGATACGAGGAGAAAATTCGTGACTGCGGCGGTATTGACCTGTTCTTGGGAGGTATCGGACCCGACGGACACATTGCCTTCAACGAACCTGCATCGTCACTCGCATCTCGCACACGCCAAAAAACATTGACAACAGACACTATCATCGCCAACTCACGCTTCTTCGATAACGATGTCAACAAAGTACCCAAAACAGCACTCACAGTAGGGGTGGGTACAGTACTCGACGCAAAAGAAGTACTCATAATGGTCAATGGACACAACAAAGCACGGGCTTTGAAGCATGCAGTCGAGGAACCTGTCAGTCACATGTGGACAATATCTGCCTTGCAACTTCATCCCCACGGTATCATCGTATGCGACGAAGCAGCATGCAACGAACTGACAGTCGGTACATTCCGCTATTTCTTGGACATCGAAAAAGAACACCTCAACCCTGATACACTGCTATAGAATAAATCAAACAAATGGGCATCTTAAAATGGTTGTTCCTTAGTGGGTTAGGCTATGCAATAGGCGGACCTATCGGTCTGCTGATTGCACAAGTAGTGACCTTGCTTTCTGACGGCTTGACTACGGCTCTCCCGCCTGGAGATAACACCGATGCTGCACCTACTGGTCAGCGTACCTATACCCGACGCGCTACGCAGGGAGACATACGGGTCAGCATCCTTGTCTTGGTGGCGTGCGTACTGAAAGCCGATGGAATAGTACGGAAGTCCGAACTTAATGTAGTCAAGAAATATCTCCTGCAAACCTATGGAGAGGAGGCTGCATTAGAGGCGCTGCAAGTTCTCAAGAAACTACTGGAACAAAACATCGACCATATCGCAGTGGCTACACAAATCCGGCAGAATGTCAACTACTCCACACGCTTGACCATCTTGCAATTCTTGCTCAATCTGGCGTATGCCGATGGCGTATATGCTCCATCCGAAGAGCGTCTGATAGAGCAAATCTCTGCAACAATGGGACTAAGCAATTCCGACTATCGCTCATTGCTGGCAGTATATGGCAAGGCACAAAGTCCCGACTGGGCATATCAGGCACTCGAAATAACGGCATCGGCTACCAATGAGGAAGTCAAAAAAGCCTACAGGCGAATGGCTATGAAGTACCATCCCGACAAGGTCACAGCAGCAGGGGAAGATGTCAAACAAAAGGCAAACGAAAAATTCCGTGCTATCAACGAAGCATACGAGAAAATAAAGAAAGAACGAGGAATAAACTGAAACAAATCTTTCACCGCCCTGTGCGGAACATAAGATAACCATACACACCATACTATGTTACAAATCTACAATACACTGAGCCGTACAAAAGAGTACTTCCACCCGCTACACGAGGGTAGAGTAGGAATGTATGTCTGCGGACCCACCGTCTATGGAGACGCCCATCTCGGACATGCCCGCCCCGCTATTACTTTCGACCTGCTGTTTCGCTACTTGCAATATCTCGGCTACAAAGTACGCTATGTGCGTAATATAACCGATGTAGGACACCTTGAGCACGACGCCGATGAAGGCGAGGACAAAATAGCCAAAAAGGCACGATTGGAACAACTCGAACCAATGGAGATAGCACAATACTACACCAACCGCTATCACCACGATATGGAACGGCTCAATGTCCTCCCACCAAGCATCGAACCGCACGCAAGCGGACATATTATCGAACAAATAGCATTCATACAGCACATACTCGACCACGGCTATGCTTACATAGTGAATGGTAGTGTGTATATGGATGTAGAAAAATATGCCAAAGATTATCCCTACGGCAAACTCTCAGGGCGTAACCTCGAGGACATCAAAACAGAAACAAGAGAGTTAGATGGACAACACGAGAAAAAACACAGTTACGACTTTGCCTTGTGGAAAAAAGCATCGCCCGAACATATTATGCACTGGCAAAGTCCATGGTCGGAGGGATTTCCCGGATGGCATATGGAATGTTCAGCAATGGGTACGAAATACTTGGGCGAAGAGTTCGATATACATGGGGGAGGTATGGACCTGATGTTCCCTCATCATGAGGCGGAAATCGCACAATCGTGCGCCGCACTTGGACACGAGTCAGTACACTATTGGATGCATAATAACATGATTACCATCGCAGGCAAGAAAATGGGTAAATCTTACAACAATTTCATTACCCTCGAGCAATTTTTCAGCGGCAATCATCCATTGCTCACACAACCTTTCTCGCCTATGACAATACGCTTCTTTATACTGATGGCGCACTATCGCTCTACCGTCGATTTCTCAAGCGAGGCACTCGAAGCAGCAGAGAAAGGATTTGCACGCCTGCAAGAAGCCTATATGAGACTAATGAAACTCAACCCATCTGCCGAGAGCAACATCGAAACATCGGGACTGAGAGAACGCTGCACCGAAGCAATGAACGACGATCTCAATTCCCCCATCGTCATATCACACTTGTTCGACTCTGCCCGCACTATCAATACTATCTTTGACGGCAAAGCAACAATCAATAAAACCGACCTCGACGAACTACAGTCGGTCTGGAGAACTTTCGCCATCGATATACTCGGCTTGCAACTGGAACAAACCGATGCAGATAACCGAAACGCTGCTGCCTTCAATGGAGCAATAGACTTGCTGCTCGATATACGCCTCGATGCTAAACGGCAAAAAGACTGGGCAACTAGCGACCGCATACGCAACCGCCTCACTGAATTAGGCTTCTCTGTTAAGGACACCAAAGAAGGCTTCGAATGGAGTATATAAATCATCGGATATATTACCTGATAGGAGTCACCCTTACGGTGACTCTTATTATGCTTACTGCCTGCCATGCAACAACCACTCAGCAGCCAGTAGAGGACAATCTTGTTACATATCCCGGACGAACATTCAGTTACAAAGCAAAGTTTTCCGACAATCAAACCAAACAACTCCAAGCCGCAAAGGCACTGGGACTCTCCTCTCCTCCTCGTAACCGGCAAGAAGCAAAAGATTTGCGACGACACCTGCAACTCATTCGCACGACAGACAACTATATCATCGACCCGCTCACACACTCCGTCCCCTATCTGGTGCCTAAAGCAGCCGCCGAACTCAATGCTATAGGCGAAGAATTTGCCGACATCCTCCAAAGAAACGGATTGCCGCATTATCGCTTCCATGTAAGTAGCGTCCTCCGTACACAAGAGGACATACAAAGCCTCCAACATAGCGGAAACATCAACTCCGTAACTACATCATGCCATTGCTATGGCACAACATTCGATATCACCTATACTAACTTCGACAAGGTAACTGTAACACGCAACTATATGACTTCCGACAACCTAAAATTGGCATTAGCACAAGTACTACTCAACGAACAACGCTTAGGGCATATCTATGTCAAATACGAATGGAAGCAGGCTTGTTTTCACATAACCTGCCGACCATAACACAACCGCAAAAACACGCACTCGAAACGATAAACAACCGAACCCGAAGACATCCTTGTAACAAACTTTTTCAATACAATCATCTATGCAACTGATAGCACGATTCAAAGAGTACATTCCCTACTACAAGCGTAATCTAAAAGTCGCTATTCCCGTCATGCTCACACAAGCAGGAGGAGCATTGGTGGGCGTTATCGATTCTATGATGGTAGGTCATTACGCAACCGTCGATTTAGCCGCAGTAAGTTTTTCTAACGCCCTATTCTTAACAATCATGGTATTTGCCTCAGGTGCCTTAATGGGCATAACACCACTTATCGGCATCCAAGATGGAGAAAGAGCAAAATATCCCGAGAGAAACACTACCATACACCGAAACATCACCTCCCTCCTGCAAAACGGCTTCTTTTTCACTTGTTTAGTCGGTGGAATAGCCACGCTTCTACTTGCCCTGTGTATCCCATTTCTTAACCATTTCGGACAAGACCCCGAAGTAATACGAGTAGCACGACCATACTATATCATCATTGTCGTCTCCCTCCTACCGTTCTTGCTGTTCTGTCTTCTGAAGCAATTCCTTGAGGGACTCGGCAATACTTGGGTGGCAATGGTAGTGGTAATCAGTGTGAACGCCTTAAACATACTTCTCAATTGGGTATTTATCTACGGACACTGGGGTGCCTCGCCTATGGGTGCCACAGGTGCAGGTATCGCCACACTCATCTCACGGGTAGGTATGCCTATATGTATGTTCCTCGCCATCGCCTCGCACCGTACTTGGAAAGGCTATATTCAACGCTTCAATCGTCAATTGTCTTCCTGGCGTGAAGTATGCCACATCGCGCACATAGGCTTCCCTATCGGCGGACAATCATTCTTCGAAACCGTATCATTCACTTTCTCAATAGTAATCGTAGGCTGGATTAGCAAAGAGGCTATTGCTGCCCATCAAATAGCCACACAAGTGTCCACTCTGACCTTCATGTTAGCACTCGGCATCGGAGCAGGTACCACCATCCGTGTATCTCACCAATTAGGAAAAGGCGATCTCGTTGCTGTACGCATGGCAAGCAATGCCAGCATCCATCTGGTGCTACTGATGAACACTATCGGAGCCGTACTCATGATAGGCCTGCGCCACTATATACCACTTCTGTTTACAACCGATACCGAAGTCCTCGCCATAGCCTCACAACTACTTATATTTGCCGGAATCTATCAGTACTCCGACGGACTTCAAGCAATGGGTGCCGCTATGCTGAGAGGTATTACCGATGTAAAAGTACCTATGCTGATAGCCTTCTTCTCCTATATCATCATAGGCATGAGTGTAGGACTGATATGCACTTTCCCGTTGTGTATGGGTGCATCGGGTATGTGGGTAGGATTTATCGTAGGACTCACATGCGCTGCAATACTTCTCCATGCCCGTTTCAATAAAAAATGCAGAGAATTGTATCTTGCTATTGCAAATATCAAAAAATAACTCTACCTTTGCAGTCCTTTCGAAGAGAAAGGGGTTTGTGGTTGTTTGTTGCGGGATGTAGCTCAGCCCGGTAGAGTACGCGTCTGGGGGGCGTGTGGTCGCAGGTTCAAATCCTGTCATCCCGACAAAGAAAGGCGAAAACATTACTGTTCCCGCCTTTCTTTGTTTCTATAGGATGGATAATCTATAACGAATGTTCTAATTGCAACATATCTGCCGATTCTATCATCTTCTGTGCGTAATCCTTGTTAACTACAAACTCCTTTACATCACCCGAAGGCAAATCATACATCAAATCTCTCATCACCGTTTCTGTCAGAGAGCGTAGTCCTCTCGCTCCCAAACGATACTCCACTGCCTTGTCCACAATATAATCAAGTGTGTCCTCTGCAAAAGATAATGCCACCCCATCCATCTGCATCAGTTTCACATACTGCTTCGTAATGGCGTTCTTCGGCTCTGTCAATATACGACGCAATGCCTCTCTGTCCAATGGCTCAAGGTGTGTAATGATAGGTAAACGACCGATTATCTCGGGAATCAACCCAAACGACTTCAAGTCCTGAGGAGCAATATACTTGAGCAAATCATTCAAGTCAACATGCCGCCGCTGCTTCGATGCCTCAAAGCCGATAACATGCCGGTTAAGCCGTTGCGCTATCTTGCTCTCTATACCGTCAAAAGCGCCACCGCAGATAAACAATATATTCTGCGTATTCACATGAATATACTCTTGTTCAGGATGCTTACGACCGCCCTTCGGTGGTACATTCACAACCGAACCTTCCAACAACTTCAACAAGCCCTGCTGCACGCCTTCTCCGCTCACATCACGAGTAATACTCGGATTATCCGACTTCCTGGCAATCTTGTCAATCTCATCTATAAACACAATACCACGCTCTGCCTTCTCTACATCAAAGTCCGCCTCTTGCAGCAGACGGGTAAGTATCGACTCTATATCCTCTCCCACATATCCTGCCTCCGTCAAAACAGTCGCATCAACAATGGTAAAAGGCACCGTCAACAGGCGGGCAATCGTCTTGGCAAGAAGAGTCTTACCTGTCCCCGTCGAACCTACCATAATGATGTTCGACTTCTCTATCTCAATACCGTCCTCGCTCTGTGGTTGTGTCAAACGCTTGTAATGATTATACACAGCAACCGATAAACTCTTCTTTGCTTCCTCCTGACCAATCACATACTGGTCAAGAAAAGCCTTTATCTCATGCGGAGTAGGGATGTTTTTCAACGAAGGCTCCGCGTCCTTTGCACTATTGCTTTTCTCTTCTTCAGGTTGCAACTGCTCCACAACCTTGTGCAAATCTTCTACCTGACGAATACATTCTTTGCAGACCACCCAACCGTTCTTACCCATAATGAGTTGCGAAGGAGGAAGGGTTCGACCGCACAGAAGGCACACATTATGTGTTGTTTGTTTTGCCACAGTCTTTCGTGTTTTATCAAAATCTCTCTTTACTTCTTTCTTAGAACATTATCAATCATACCATATTGCAATGCCTCTTCCGCCGTCATCCAATAATCACGGTCTGCGTCGGCGACAATCTTCTCTATCTTCTGTCCCGAATGGTCTGCAATAATACGATACAACTCATCTTTTATCTTCAATATCTCCCGTGCGGTAATCTCTATATCCGATGCCTGACCTTGTATTCCGCCCATAGGCTGATGAATCATCACTCTCGAGTGGGGCAATGCTGCACGCATCCCTTTCTCTCCGGCAACAAGCAATATGGCACCCATCGAAGCAGCCATACCCGTACATATCGTACCCACTTTGGCACTGACAAACTGCATAGTGTCATAGATACCAAGTCCTGCATAAACACTACCCCCGGGCGTATTCAAGTAAATGGAAATACTTTTCTCTTGGTCAACACTGTCAAGATAAAGCAATTGCGCTTGGATAACATTTGCGGTATAGTCATTTACCTCTGTACCAAGAAAGATAATTCTGTCCATCATCAAACGGGAGAATACATCCATCTGTGTCACATTCAACTGACGCTCCTCCAATATCGAAGGAGATATATACGAGGCTTCCATAGAAGCATTCATCGCCTTCTCCACATGCATAGAGTTCATACCCAAGTGCTGGGTCGAGTATTTCAAAAAGTCATTCATAAGGTAATCTTTGTTAATTTCAAACCGCAAAGGTACTATATTTTTATTGTATAACCAACTCCAACTTCGCATATAAATTGCTAACTCCTACTTATTCATTGCTTTACTCATCGCCCACCGTATAATATTTCCTTGCTACACTCTTGCCTACCGTAGAGCCACACCGTCCTATGCCTCTCAACACCTCCCCAACCCCCCTAGATCCCCTAGACCGTCTAGTTCCCCTACATCCCCCACCAAAAACTCCACCTTCTCAACTCTCAACTCCTATCAACTCTTAACTTTCCCCCACTCACCTTTAATACTCCCTCCTTTCAACAAACTCCCCATCCCATCACCCCTCCCCTCCGCTTACCCCGATAAACACTACCCATTTCGAAGGTTTTATATAGGATGAATATAGGACGACTATAGGATGACTATAGGAACACCCTACAAACTACCTCCCATCCTCCTCCCAAACACCTCTCTCCCTGCTTTAGTCATTAATCCTTAATTCTTAAAATACAATAACCCCTTGCTGCGCTTTTGCTCACTGTAGAGTCACACCGTGCTATGGCTCTCAACACCTCCCCGAAACCCCTAGATCTTCTAGACTGTCTAGTTCCCCTATATCCCCTACTACAATCGCTTTCAACTCTCAACTTTCAACTATCAACTCTCAATTCCCCTTCGCAGACAAAACAATATGTTACCCTCTCACCTAATAAACCCTTTCAACCAATCACCCTTCCCACAATCTTTCACAACCTATTTGCAAACAAGAAAAACTTATCTTATCTTTGCGCCAACTAAAATGTTTGTTGTTTTCTAATGGAGAGAATAAAATAATGAGCAAGAAATCGGTTCTATTGATTCTCACTGGCGGAACCATCGCCATGACGCAAGACCCTGCTACGGGAGCACTGCGACCCACAGGCATCGAAGAAGTCAAACGCTATATGCCTGAGTTGTTCCAAGATAACATCTTGGTCGACATCTACTCCTTCAACCCTTTGGTGGACTCTTCAAACATAACCCCTCCCGTATGGGGCAAACTCGCAACGATAATCTACGAAAATTACAATCTCTACGATGGTTTCGTTGTCCTGCATGGAACCGACACCATGTCTTACACCGCATCCGCTCTCAGTTTCATGCTCCGTAACTTGGGCAAACCTGTTGTCTTCACCGGTTCACAGTTACCAATGGGACTCATACGCAGTGATGCACGCGAGAACCTCCTTACCGCCATCGAAATTGCCGTAGAGCAGGACGAAGAGGGGCAGGCACTTGTACCCGAAGTATCCATATTCTTCGGCGACAGACTCTACAGAGGAAATCGGACAACCAAGAAAAATGCGGAATACTTCTCGGCATTCAAATCCTATAATTATGAACCCCTCGCACTTGCAGGCGTACATATACGCTACAATACCCACCTTATACACTACCCCGATCCGCTTAAACCCCTTCGACTCTGGACTACATTTGACAAAAATGTCGCCATACTCAAGATTTTCCCAGGCATATCCCGCCAAGTAGTCGAAGCCGTGCTGAACATACCCGACCTCCGTGCCATTGTCCTCGAAACATTCGGGGCTGGTAATGCACCCAGCGAAACATGGCTCTACGAAGTACTCAAAAACGCTATTGCAAAAGGATTGATTGTAGTCAACAAAACCCAATGTAGTGCAGGCTCTGTAGAAATGGGAAGGTACGAAACAAGCCTCAACCTGCTTGAGGCAGGCGTCATAAGCGGAAAAGACATTACTACCGAAGCCGTGCTGACCAAGTTGATGTACCTGCTCGGTGAATACGGAGAAGACACCGACAGAGTAAAGAACGACCTCCAAATATCCCTCTGCGGAGAAATGACAATGGAAGAATTATAAAACCAATAAAAAACAATGCTATGAACATCGAAGAATTAACTCCTAAAGGAGTATGGACCAATTTCAAACACATCACCCAAATCCCTCGCCCGACGGGAAAGAAAAAAGAGATTGGCGACTTTCTCGTGAACTATGGAAAATCATTGGGGTTGGAAACCATCCAAGACCAAATAGGCAATGTGCTTATTCGCAAACCCGCATCCAAAGGAATGGAGAACCATCCGGGAGTTATCCTGCAAGGACACATGGATATGGTACCTCAAAAGAACGGAGATGTCACCTTCGATTTTGAAAAAGACCCTATCCGTGCCTATGTCGATGGAGAATGGGTAACTGCACAAGGAACAACACTCGGTGCCGACAACGGAATAGGTGTCGCTGCCGCATTGGCAGTATTGGCAGACCCTGCAGCAGTCCATCCGCCGTTGGAAGTGCTTGTTACGGTTGACGAAGAAACGGGTATGTATGGCGCATTCGCCATCGAAGGAGGTTGGCTGCAAGGTAAAACCTTGCTCAATCTCGACAGCGAAACCGAAGGAGAACTATACATCGGCTGTGCAGGTGGAGTAGATGCCACCATCCGATTCCAATATATGCCTGCACCCGCAATCGAAGACGATATCGCCTTGCACATATCTCTCAAAGGCCTCAAAGGAGGACACTCTGGATGTGACATCAAGATGCAACGCGCCAACGCCAACAAACTCATGTTCCGTTTTCTGAAAGATGCAGTCGCTAACTTCGAGGCACGATTGGCGTCCGTATCAGGAGGAAGCCTGCGCAATGCTATACCGCGCGAAGCAGAGGCGGTCATCACCATACCGGAAGACAATCTCGACGACTTGCTGCAACTGGTAGCAGACTACGAAGACTTGTTCATCGCAGAATACGACGGAGTAGAAGACAATATCCAATTCACCGCAAAGCAAACCGATAGACCCGACGAACTCCTGCCCGAAGAAATACAAGACAGCCTCATCCATTCTGTCATCGCTTGTCCTGACGGCGTCTTCCGTATGATACCCGAAATGCCTGATGTGGTCGAAACATCCAACAACCTCGCACTCATCACCACCGAGCAGAATACCGTCACTATCCAATGCCTCACCCGTAGTTCCGTAGAGAGTCGTAAAGAGGAACTCCGACAGATGATCGATAGTTGCTTCGCACTCGCAGGTGCAAAAGTCGAATTTTCTGGCAGTTACCCGGGTTGGAAACCCAATGTACACTCCAATGTGCTGCAACTCATGCAGGAAACCTACCGCGAGGAATTCCATACAGAGGCGCGTGTCATCACCATCCACGCAGGTTTGGAATGTGGTATAATAGGGCGCAACTACCAAGGGATGGATATGATATCTTTCGGACCAACAATAGAGCATCCCCATTCACCGGACGAACGAGTAAATATCAAAACCGTAGAAAACTTCTATCATTTCATATTGGCGACCCTACGCAAACTATAGCATACTCCGTTGCAATAATATGGGTGCGGCTATCTGTCCTATGCAGATAACCGCACTTGCTTTTTTCTGGCACAGAGTTTGCAACCTCCACCAACGAATAACCTAAGAAATACAATTATGAAAAAGTTCTTTCGATTTCTTTGTCTTGCCCTGTCAATGTGCGGCGTAAGTGCATTAACTGCCTATATGGTGGTAAAAACGCAACCATCAGTCGCCGACATTGTCACCTCATCACAAGATTCCACCCGTCTTTATATTCCTGCCGAATACGCTAAGTTCGCTAATGTTCCTTCCGCAGGAGAAACCGATTTCACCGTAGCAGCCGACTTGTCAGTAGGTGCCGTTGTCCATGTCAAAACAACCATTCCTTCACAGTACAACAACTATTCTTCCGACCCATTCTTCGAGTTCTTCTTTGGAAGACCGCAACAACGGGAAAGGTCAGACCAAATGGCATCAGGCTCTGGAGTAATCATCTCCCCCGATGGATACATAGTTACCAATAACCATGTCATAGATAAAGCCAAGAACATAGAAGTCGTACTTAACGACAAACGCTCCTTTGTTGCAACATTGGTAGGAACTGACCCTAACACCGATATAGCCCTGCTTAAAATCGATGCCACGGACCTACCAATCATTATCATGGGTAACTCCGACGACCTTCGTGTAGGAGAGTGGGTACTCGCAGTAGGCAATCCTTTCAACCTCACATCTACCGTAACAGCAGGTATAGTCAGTGCCAAAGCACGGAACATCAACATACTTGATGGAGAGATGAAAATAGAGTCCTTCATACAAACCGATGCCGCAGTAAATCCAGGCAATTCAGGAGGGGCGTTGGTAAATACAAAAGGCGAACTTGTAGGTATCAATACCGCTATTGCCTCACAGACAGGTTCCTACAGCGGATATTCTTTTGCAGTTCCTACAGGCATAGTCCAAAAAGTAGTGGCAGACCTCAAACAGTACGGAGTAGTACAACGCGCCATAATGGGTGTCCAGATACAGGAAATAACCGATGAACTCAAAAAGGAGAAGAACCTGACCACCCTGCAGGGAGCATATATAGCCGCCGTAGCCGAGAACGGTGCAGCAGCCAAAGCCGGTATTCAAATAGGAGATGTTATTATCAAAATCGATAATGCTACCATCCATTCTGCTACCGACCTCCAAGAACATGTCGGACGACATCGACCTGGAGACAAAGTAACGATAACCTTGTTGCGGGCAGGAAAAGAACAAAGCGTAACGGCAGAACTGACCAACCGCAGTGGAGGACTCGAACTTGTACGGAAATCTCAAGACCTTGCTATATTGGGTGCGCAGTTCAAGGAGATAAGCAACTCTGTCAAACAACAACTTCGTGTCAACTATGGAGTCCAAGTAACAGCACTCAAAAACGGTAAACTCAAAAAAGCAGGAGTACCCGACAACTTCATTATCTTGAAAGTAAACAATCGCACAATACGATCTGTCGAAGACCTGTCACAAGTATTGAACGATGCACTCCAAGCCCAAGAACAAGACAAGGTGCTATTCCTTGCAGGTGTCAATCCAAACGGCAAGGTCGCATACTATGCGGTCAATCTGTCCGAATAAGATAACACATCTTCAATGCTTCAACCCAATTAGTCTAATCTGCCTATGTTAGACTGATTGGGCTTCTTTCTTTCATATATGCTCCCTCAATTCATCGGCAAACCTACTACCATACCATAGTTTCCATTTAGCAACGCAATTTTTCAGTATGCACAAATCTCTCAGATTTCCTTGTGGATGGGACCGTGACAGGGAGGAGAGAGGAGAGTGTCCAAGGACAAATGCAATACAAAAATTTGAAGGGAACGCGAATGTTCCTTCGTTCAAAGTATGCGAACAGAAAATGGAACCTATTTTATAGGGATATGGGTGCTTCAAGAGTGCTATAAAACCCTTATAAAAGTCATGAGTGCTATGGGAGTGCTATGGGAGTGCTATGGGTGTGGTATGGGGATACGACCGAGATTCGAGGCTGATT
>CAVEIE010000018.1:0-32295 GCA_963615895.1 Bacteroidaceae bacterium
CCACATTGCGGCGGCGTTTGCGCCTCTACTTGTATAGCGGTAAGACCCGTGCAACCAGAGAAAGCACCGTTTCCAATACTCGTTACACTATTGGGAATAGTAACAGAAGTTAGACCTGCGCAATAAGAGAAAGCACTGTTTCCAATACTTGTCACGCTGTTGGGAATAGTAACAGAGGTAAGACTTGTGCAATAAGAGAAAGCCTTGTCTCCAATACTCGTTACGCTGTTGCCGATAGTTACAGAGGTTAGACCCGTGCAATCCTGGAAAGCATTGTTTCCAATACTCGTTACGCTGTTGGGAATAGTAATGGAGGTAAGACTTGTGCATTTATAGAAAGCAAGGCTTCCAATACTCGTTACGCTGTTGCCAATAGTAACAGAGGTAAGACTTGTGCAATCCATAAAAGTACGATCTCCAATACTTGTTACACTGTTGGGAATAGTAATAGAAGTAAGACTTGTACACCATAAGAAAGCCCTTTCTCCAATACTCGTTACGCTGTTGGGAATAGTAACAGAGGTAAGACTTGTGCAATTCACGAAAGTACGATCTCCAATACTTGTTACGCTGTTGGGAATAGTAATAGAGGTAAGCCCCGCGCAATACCAGAAAGCACTGCTTCCTATACTCGTTACACTGTTGGGGATAACCGTTGTCTTGCAACCTTGTATGAGTGTATTCGTTGCTGTTTCGATAATCGCATTACAGTTCTCGCGGCTATCGTATACCGTATTACCACTTTCAACGACAATCGAGGCAAGACCCGTGCAATTCCGGAAAGCGCCGTCTCCAATACTCGTTACACTATTGGGAATAGTGATAGCGGTAAGACCCGTGCAATTATAGAAAGCACTACTTCCAATACTCGTTACGCTGTTGGGGATAGTGACAGAGGTAAGACCCGTGCAACCATAGAAAGCATAATCTCCAATGCTCGTTACGCTATTGGGGATAACCGTTGTCTTGCAACCTTGTATGAGTGTATTCGTTGCTGTTTCGATAATCGCATTACAGTTCTCGCGGCTATCGTATACCGTATTACCACTTTCAACGACAATCGAGGCAAGACCCGTGCAATTCCGGAAAGCGCCGTCTCCAATACTCGTTACACTATTGGGAATAGTGATAGCGGTAAGACCCGTGCAATTATAGAAAGCACTACTTCCAATACTCGTTACGCTGTTGGGGATAGTGACAGAGGTAAGACCCGTGCAACCATAGAAAGCATAATCTCCAATGCTCGTTACGCTATTGGGGATAACCGTTGTCTTGCAACCTTGTATGAGTGTATTCGTTGCTGTTTCGATAATCGCATTACAGTTCTCGCGGCTATCGTATACCGTATTACCACTTTCAACGATAATCGAGGCAAGACCCGTGCAACCCGAGAAAGTATGATCTCCAATACTTGTTACGCTCTCGGGGATAGTAATAGCGGTCAATTTGCTCATACCAGAGCAAAGTCCAGCAGGAATACTATCCACCTCATTGCCAAAGGTAAATGAGGTGATACTATTTCTTGCATCGTAAAATGGAGCATTAGAAGAATAACTCCAGCCACTACATTTCTTAGCATTCCACACAACAGAGGTAAGACTTGTGCAATCCCAGAAAGCACTTTTTCCAATACTTGTTACGCTCTCGGGGATAGTAATAGCACCTGTTGCGGCACTACTGCAAGCCAATAGTGTAGTCTTTGTTGCATCTGCATAGACCAAATAGCCATCTACATAACCATTCACGCTTCTTGCGCCCCATGGTGAACCTGTGGCAGTACCATTATACACTATATTGGGGACTTCATAGAAAGCACTGCTTCCAATACTCGTTACGCTGTTGGGAATAGTAACAGAGGTTAGATCTGTGCAACCAGAGAAAGCATAATCTCCAATGCTCGTTACGCTATTGGGAATAGTGATAGCGGTAAGACCCGTGCAACCAGAGAAAGCATGGCTTCCTATACTCGTTACACTGTTGGGGATAGTAACAGAAGTAAGACCAGAGCATTTCCAAAAAGCCCACTCTCCAATACTTGTTACGCTGTTAGGGATAGTAATAGAGGTAAGCCCCGTGCATTCATAGAAAACATAACTTCCAATACTCGTTACGCTATTGCCTATCGTAATAGCGGTAAGACCTGTGCAACCATAGAAAGCATACTCTCCAATACTCGTTACGCTGTTGGGGATAGTAACAGAGGTAAGACCTGTGCAACCATAAAAAGCCTGATAACCTATACTCGTTACGCTGTTTGGGATAGTAACAGAGGTAAGACCCTTGCAATTATAGAAAGCACCGTTTCCAACACTCGTTACACGGTTGGGGATAGTAATAGAGGTAAGACCCCTGCAACCATTGAAAGCACCGCTTCCAATACTCGTTACGCTGTTTGGAATAGTAACAGAGGTCAGACCTGTGCACATGGAGAAAGCATCCTCTCCAATACTCGTTACACTCTCCGGGATAGTAATGGAGGTAAGCCCTGTGCAATACTCAAAAGCACGATATCCAATACTTGTTACACTATTGGGGATAGTCACAGAGGTAAGACCCATGCGACCCCAGAAAGCATAGTCTCCTATACTCGTTACGCTGTTGGGGATAGCAATAGCACCCGTTGCGGCACTGCAAGCCAATAAAGTGGTCTTTGTAGCGTCTGCATAGACGAAATAGCCATCTACATAACCATTCACGCTTCTTGCCTCCCATGGTGAACCTGTGGCAGTACCGTTATACACGATATTTGGGACATTATAGAAAGCACTTTTTCCAATACTCGTTACGCTGTTTGGAATAGTAACAGAGGTCAGACCTGTGCACATAGAGAAAGCACTGTTTCCAATACTTGTTACGCTATTGCCGATAGTAACAGAAGTAAGACCCGTGCAATACCCGAAAGCACTGTTTCCAATACTCGTTACGCTATTTGGGATAGTAATAGCACCCGTTGCTGCACTACTGCAAGCCAGTAAAGTAGTTTTTGTCGCATCTGAATAGACTAAATAGCCATCTACATAACCATTCACGCTTCTTGCGCCCCATGGAGAGCCTGTGGCAGTACCATTATACACTATATTGGGGACATCAGAGAAAGCATACTCTCCAATACTCGTTACGCTGTTGGGAATAGTAACAGAGGTTAGATCTGTGCAACCCGAGAAAGCATAACCTCCAATACTCGTTACGCTGTTGGGGATAACGGTTGTCTTGCAACCCCGTATCAGTACATTCGTGGCGGTTTTTATAATTGCATTACAGTTCTCGCGGCTATCGTATACCGTATTACCACTTTCAACGACAATAGATGTAAGACCAGTGCAACCATCGAAAGCAGAACCTCTAATACTCGTTACGCTATTGGGGATAGTAATAGAGGTTAGACCGCTACACCACATAAAAGCCTCATCTCCTATACTGGTTACGCTGTAGGTCGTACCATCGTAGGTTACGGTAGCGGGGATAGTAACCGATGTTAGCCCTTTGTAGTTGTCCGAATACAAAGAACTTTGATAGGTTACTTCAACCGTGTAGGGGGCTGTACTGCTTGTGATGTTATAGTACAAGTCGCCGGACTGAAAGTCGTATGCCCATAGGGCTGTTGTGGCGAAGAATAGTGCCACCACGAAAGATACAATTCTTTTCATAACACTTTGTTTTTTATCTAAATATATAATTGTTTGTCTGTATGTTGTTGGAGCGATAGTCATTTTGTTCTTCGGTAGGCACAACAAAAAAGCGTGGAGTTCGACTGTTGTCGTTCCACGCTCTGAGGCTTTCGCATTGCCATTAACAGGAGAACAACAACGCGAAGCCCACGCCAAATATACTTATCTCAATAACAACAAGAAGATGATATACTTTCACCTTTACTATATTGCTTAACAATACACCTCCAACATTCTATAACAGAATATACGGTATTGATATGCAACATACATCCCCGACAATGGAGACTTGCTATTGTTGAATACATATATTCAATCGAGGACATCTATAGTTGCTATGTTCCTCCTGCTAATCAAGTTTGCGAAATTTCAGAGCGTCAGAACAAAGCGTCAATAAACGCCTTTTACTATGTCTGCAAAGTCAATGTTATTGCGAGCGCATAGGTATAAACCATGCCCGCGAATCCCTGTTGACTTTACAGGCGCAAAGATAAGAAAAGATTTGCAAGTGTGCAAATATAGGACAAATATCCATTTTTTGTACCTGAAATATCCATTCATCCTGCCGTGTTTCCTGCTGAATCCAACGATATTCTGTCCTTGCTCGGCAAACAACCGATCCGACCTTGCACCACGAATATACCTATAAAACAAGGCTGCCTAAACTTGTTAGACAGCCTCATCATCTTTGTTTGTAGACAGGGCAATTGCGCTCAAAAGTAAGGAAGTTGCACTACGCTGCAAAACAACTGCATACAATCTCCTTTCCTCCACCGCAAAAACTGCCCTCCGTCAAGCCTTGTAAATACTGTGTATTCCAAAGGTTTTATATAGGATGAGTATAGGACGAACATAGGAAGAGTATGGGAAGAGTATAGGAAGAGCATACAATTTATATGCCTTCCTATACGCTGAAATCTTTCCTATGTCAACCCAAAAACGACCTTCATTCATTTACATCCCACCTTCAATGCGAAACACAACGAACGATACACACCCAACCGCTTTCCGTCACTCCATACTGAATGTAGGCAAATAGGGTTCCTCTATGGTGCCTAAATGTCCGTCAACCGTAAAAGTAACCGCATCTTTCTTTACATACATATAGCGAGTCTTGGTGCAGTAATAACGCAGAGTCAGTGTTGTTTCCACCTCATTGGATGCACTCAACGGGCGATTGATATAAAGGAAGAAATAGGGGGTGCCATTTATCATCTGTAGGGTAGTCACGCCCCAGCATTCATTGCCGGAGAACGCTGCCACCAAGTCGGTGGTATCAGCGTTCTCTTGTAATGACGAGGGTATGGCACCCGTAATAGTCATAGAACTCTCCAAGTCAGATGTATCAATGGCTTTCCACGAGGGGTACTCTCGTTGCATATTCGTTCCCGAATTGCAAGCACTGCATAGAAGGACCAATGCTGCAACGCACGCCATTGCAATCGTATGCAATGTATTTTTGCGATAGGTTTTCATAATCATTTCTGTTTGATAAGTCGAATAGTTTTCATTTCATGTTCTAATTGCACAACAGCCATATAGATGCCTGCAGGAACAGCCTTGCTATGCCACTCGTAGGTATATACTCCGTTCTCTGTCCGACCGTTTACCGTAGTCAGCAGTTGCCCGCTTTCACTGTAAATAGCCAATGAAACATCCTGGTCTTCTGCGGTGGTAACCACTATCTGCACCTTGTCAACAAACGGCGACGGCAGTGCAGTGATATTGTTACCCTTGAACGATATGGGCAAAGGATTATCCAATGAACCGATAATGGCATCAGCATTATAGTTGAACATAGGCGCACTCTGTGCCACAACCTCTCCGTCTTGTTCCAATGCAAAACGAACAGCACCCGTCAGTTCTGAACCGATCGTCAAGAAGAACAATGGCATACTGTCGGTTGTATGTACATCAATCTTGCCTGCCAATTCGTTGCCCACATAAGCCGCCAATACCAGATTATCGGTGCTGCCCCACCAATCGGCAAGAGTAGCAATCACCGACATATTGCTCGACGCACGATTAACAAAGAGAGGTGCTTGGTTCTTCAATGGAACTTTCTGCGTTTCGTCTGTTACACTCGACTGATAATCGTAGAATGTAAATGAGCATTGGTCACCTTGATGATAGAGCAGATATCCTTGACCCGGCTCCATATAGGTGAGATTACCTTCCCACTTCGAAGCGGAAGAGAACACTGCAAAACGGTCTTTGCTCTTCAGTATATCGCCGGCCGTAGCATGGATCATATAATCTGACATGGCTTCAGTAAGCGTCTGGTTATTATCAAGCAGGTACGGTAATACATTCCAGCCTTTATAGAAAGTCAATGTAGATTCCTTTTCAGAGAGAGGATTACCTTCAATCTCTGGCGCAATGGCATTCTGTACATAGAACATATAGATGTACTTGTAATTGAAACTCTTCAGTGTGCCATACCATCCCGATTCAGTGTATTGACTGTAAGTTTGCCCGACTACACTCTTCACTATGTCTCCTGCAGTCCAATTCGTCCGTGTGGATAGCATTGTACTAATATCGTGGCTATAAGTCGGATTGATATAGAATGAGTTCCAGTTCCAACCTTCGATGAGCGATAGTCGTTGTACCTTTCGTTCAGAGGTAGTCAGAATAACAGGTGTCGCAGGAGGACAACCATAGCAATGTTTGTGTTCAAAGCGTATCGTAGTAGAAGCATCAAGTATGTATATCTTGCCTGTACCAGATTGCCATAGGCGAAGTTGTACATATTCATTCTTCATCTTTTCGTTGCCGTAGATTGTCATATACACATGGTTTTCGAGTGTCGTATTGTCGTAGGTGATATTAGCCATCCCGACACACCGGTCGTTGATAAAGGCTGCTATAATATCTTGCGAGTCCGTATCGTAGGTTGTATCCTTGTTGTTGGTCAGCAGCACTTTTCCTATAAGCGACATCGACATAGGCAAATCTTTGTGGTCTTCTTGCCACGGACAAACAGACTCTACTTTTACTGTCAGCAATAAACGCTCAAACAAGTCTTGATCATCCTGCAAGTAGATATACTCGGTGTAATCACCAATGTTCAAGCCTTCTGCAATAGTGAAATGAATAGTCTGTGTCCCTTGTGGAGCCAACGAACCAGAAGAGGGAACCGCAGTTAACCAAGAGGGTAAAGATGTGAGTTGGTATTGACGGGTTGTTCCTCCTTCGTTGGTAATCGTCAGATCGAAACTGCTACTGCTGTTGAGATAGGTTGTAATAGTCTTCTCATTCTCTGACCAGCGTAACTGATTACGGTCAACATAAACTGTCCACGACATTGGATTGAGCAGACGGTTACCATTCAGGTCCTCTACATTGCGCACGGTAATGAATATGTTCTGTTTATTAATCTCTTTATTCAGCATTTTGAGGTTAATCATCAGTTCCTCATCATTACAAGCCCATGCAAAATTATACTTCGTTCTCGGAGTAGCATCGCGTGTAGGAGAATAGTCGGTCTTGTCAGCCATGGCTGAAGCATCACTCAACAACAGTTTTTGTTTCTCGTTTACTACATTACCATCTTTATCTCGCACAACTCTGGCATTGTAAGGGGAGTATTCTAATTCCAACCGGCCATTGTCGCTCAACTGTTGTGCAGCGAAGGGCAGATAAGCAACCAAGCCCATTTCCTCACCGCTCGGATTGACATTGTTGAAGTTTTGAATACTGCTGTTAGGCAGTGCTTGTTCAAATAGTACAAATTCGTCAAGATACCCCGAGAAAGGATAGAGGGGTTGGGTAATCTTATTCCCCAAACTATCGGTCAATGTCCAATGGCAAGCACCTAACCACATGTTGTTGCTTGACATACTACCGATTTTATCTGCCGCAAAAGTAGAAGACAGATTACCATCAACAAACAGATTGGCAAGGTTGTATGTACGATTAACTGTATATACCAAGTGATGCCACTGTTGGTCAGCATACTGTCCGTGTGCTACATACTCATTGCTTTGATGGCGCAAAACAACACTACCATTCTGCAAACCGATAAACACCTTTCCTTCGGCGTCATCTTCATCTTTGAATCCTCCACCTGTAGTAAACAATGCAGCAGTGTCTGCAGTATGTTCATCGGTCTTGAACCATAACATCAGCGTCAGGTCTTGTATGGCGGAACGAGCCAGTTTGTCCTGATCAAGTTGCACACCAGTACCGTTGGTTATATGAAGTGAAATGTCTTCAGGTAGTGTCCACGATGTACCTTGCAGGGTCAGTGTAGCCCCGTTCGCAAGGTCACGGCAGGTATTGCCTAATCCGGTATTCATCGGATAGTACGACATTAGTTCACGCTCGTAACCTGTAAGGTGTTTCTTATAAGTCAACGACAACTCATCTTGCGCTTCTGCTTTAGACCATATCCTTGCTTCCAGCATATTGCCATGGAATGGCTCTTTACCATCGGTAGTGTTACCAAAGAGCAGGATGCCGCTTCCAGTATATTTTGGTAATGCCGGTTGGTTGGCTTCAGTCATATCCATAGTACCCGCATAGAATCGTACCACGCCAGCCGTGTCGTATGTCATAACACAACGGGTGAAGTCGAGTAGAGGGCTCAACACTTTGGATTCGACAGCCGAATCACTTATTTCTGCACGAAGTCGGTTGTCTGCCGTTAGCGAGAAGCGCAGTTTCTGCTTCGTATTACCCAACGAGAATATGGTCATTGCCTTGTTTTGTTCTGCCGGCTTAATCATAGCCTCGATGGTAAATGGACGGTCGTTCATATTACGACTTACTTGAGTCTTGGCAACGCAGTTTGTTTCACCGGAGAAATGCAATGATGTGGTCTGTGTAATATCCAAGTTGTTAGTACCACCAAGTACTTCAAAATTAGCATCTTCATCTAAATAGTTCCCTGCAATTGCCTCACTAAAGCGAATCGACAACATATCTTTCACGCCGAGAATACCATCGGCAGGAGTAGGTGTACCGAACACTTCAGGACGGCGGGTATCTTTAATACCCTGCAATACATCGGAGGAGCGGGTAACAAAACCATTACCATAGCGCGCATAACTAACAGCACGCAACTCGTAGTTCTGTTCCATAGGGTCGCGTCCACCATAGAAGCGTACATTCTCTATTTTACTGTTCTTTATCATGGCTTTATTGCCGGAAGCCAAAGCATAGAGGCTGTCGCTCAGATAATAAGAACAAGTATTTACCCAATCATTGTCAGACTGATTAACTTGCTTATACTGCAATTCAATATGGTCGAAACCATCGGAGTGGATATCAAAACCATCAATGGTTACAGGGATATAGTATCCTGCACTGTCTTGCGCAGACTGTGTATTCAGTACCCACTTGTTGTGTGGTGTTGTTATATTCAACGCAGTAGCCGCAGGTATGAAATGAACGGAAATACTTGCTTCGTGTTTACTATCCGTAGTACAGGTAGAACGCAAGCGCAATGTTATATCATTGAAATCGTAACCTTGTCCTCTCTCTACTTCCAAAGTCTTTACTACAGTCTTTCCGTGAGGAATAAAGACTTTTACAGGATCGGTTCCCATAGGTGAACCATCGATATACAGTTTCAATCCATTCGGATTAGAATTAGGTACTACCATCAACTCTAATGGCATCTCTATTGCCGCTCCTATACCAACATCAGTAGGTTGGTCATTGGTCAATGATAGTTTGAATATAGCCTTTTGGTCTGCCTGTACATTGCTTATCTCGCGTTTATCTATGGTGATATGGGGGTTCTCCAATGCAATAGTCGGATTACTGAGAGGAGTACCCGGACTATAGCAGATGGTGCTATCACCTTTTTCGTAAGGACAACGGCTTGCGCCTGCAGAGCAGTAGAACATAAAACTGCTATAGGTGTAGTCGGTTGAAGGAACGATTGTATTGGAGGCAGCATCTTTGTTGAAAGTGTTGATAGTATCCTTGATACGATAAACATTCACATCCATATATCCAAATTCATCAGGGGCAAGAGTAAATGAATAGGAACGAGATGCTGTAGTGGTAGTGCCGCCAACATTGTTGAAAGACACATCTACTTTCGGTTCGAAAGATACACTGAATTTGGCAGTAGGGGTATTGGCTTCTATTGATATTACATCATTCCCATCTACATCTTTTCCGTGAGCAGGATAGTTGAGAATAGAAACTATATTTTGTACTCCTGCCAATCCAACAAGTTTGCCCATAACATTAAATATACCTCCAGCCGAGATACCTATCTTTTGCAGGCTGTAGCCATCGGAGTATTTCACACTTTCCGCATAGGAAACAGGTGCCGCACCTGAGATAGAATATGTTTTATAAGGTTGATTTTCGTTGATAGCCTGTACTTTTTGTTTCTCGTTGATATATATCAGTTGAAACCACTCTCTTATAATACGGTTGTATGTAGCGATTTCATCAGTACTTGTTTTTACAGTTGCATTAACCGGGTCAACCCAATAGTATTTATCAACACCGAACTTTTCGTCAGTGGGATCCAAAGCGGTATAGTAAATGCGTTGTTTTGTGGTGTTGGCTTGGCGTTGTGCAGTTGCTGAGTCGGTAGTTAACAACATACTATTTCGTTCACGGAGCAGGGTAGGAATGACGGTCGTAAGGATATACTCTTGTGTATATGCGAACTCTGTTCCTCGTCCAATAGAGTAGAGAAGTTTACGACCTACTGTCAGGTAGCGCATTTCTCCGTTGCTGTTTCGTCCGGAGGCAATCAGTTTCATTGTACCCTCTTTGACTTGCGAACGCATAGCGGCGTAGGTAACGGAGTCGAGTACAGCCATACCATGTCCAATACCATGATACAGAATTTCGCTTGAGCCGATATATATATCGGCATTTGCTCCTACATGGTAGGCATCGCTACCTGTTTGTATGGTTTCAGTAGTAGTGTACTCATAAGTTCCTGTCAGTTGAACATTCCCGCTGTATAGAATAGGAATAGTTACTGTTTTTGCAGAAGATATTTGTATTTCTTGTCCAGAGAATGCGCCTACTCCTGCAGGTGCACTAACGGCACCGATGAGTCCTTTATAATCTTTACCATGCGTTATTGTCAGGTTTGTTCCCAAGTCCCAAGAGATATTCCATATATTGCTTTTCTGATAGGTTGAGCCTGAAGCCAACGAAGAGTAACTACCTGAACCGGGAGGATCTCGTAGGATATCAAACAGTCGTATTCCTGAGGTGGTCTTATTAACACTTTCCACTCCATTCAGACGGTCGGCAAAAACATATACTTCTATAGGTTCTGATGAGATATGTTCGCCGTTATGTTCTACCGATACTTGTATCTTTCGCATTACATTATCGCTCAATCCGGTATAGGTCGGATAGTCGGCTTGCAGGACAACTTGCAGTTGTCCCTTATCGTCCAAGTATCCCTTTATAACCTCTGTTTCAGAGTGCATGCCATTGTAGATGGCTATATTATTTCCTTTCAACATCACTTGGTCATGTGTTCCAAGTTTGTTCCCATTGTAATAGTAGTCTTCGTGAGCCGTTACACGGAATGAGTATTTGCCTTCTGTGAAGACAGGTCTTCCAAAGAGGTATTCGTATTCTCCTTGTTCATTCAGATAGACTATATTCTGCGTCTGTGCGATACTATCGAAATTTGTCAGATAAGCCTTTTCTACGCCAAGATAGCCGAGTTCCATTCCGTAGAGAAGTTGTGTGAGAGAGGTGCTTACATCGCTATGATAGACATGTCGGAATGTGTCATTGCACAGCACTTCGACTCCGTTATTACGCAGGGTATCGGTTGTCAGGCGGTTCGTAAGGTCTAATACCTGAATAGCGGTATTCGTATTTGTCAGGGTAGAATAACCTGTTGCCGTCAGTTGAGTCAATTTGTATTTTACGGGGAACAAGTCCACGAAGAACTCACCTGTTGTTTGGTCGGGATATATCAAAATACGCTTCTGCTGGTAAACGACATTGGTGTGATAGTGTACATTGGAGTCGTTGGAGTGTGTTACGACCGTATCTATCTGGTCAATCGTTTTGTTTTGCGGGTCGTAAACAAACAGTGCTGTGTTGTCGCCTTCCAATTCCAAAGACATCGAGATGCTGTCTCCCAAGTTGTTTTTGCTCAATCCAAAGCCTAAAGGAAGTTGACCTTGGTCATTACCACCAGCGACACGACCTACCAAGCGAACTTTTGTTTCGTCGTACATACGCAGTCCATCCATATTGGCAGAAGGTTGGAACAGGCTATCGTTGTTGATGATGAAGAAGCCATCGTGTGCAAAAGTGTGTCCTTCCATCACTACTTGTACGGTGATAGGTGCCATAGGTACATCGAAATCGAAGTTACCGGCGGCATTTGTTTCAATGACAGATCCGGTGGCCGTTGTGGCGAGTACACCATTGATTAAGAAGTGTGCACCATGAACAGGTATGGTAGAAAGGCGATACAGAACCCGTCCTGTAAAGCGAACAGACTCTGTATTCACAAAGTCAATGTCAGTTGCTTCGGGGCGGTTTGCATCAAGTGTTATCACAGCAAAACCAGCAGAGGTGTTGTTGTATGTAAACTTTCCGTGTTCGGCAGTTGGTGTCACATCATAAGTTGCCCCATTACCAAAAGGAACTCCTCCCAAGCAATATTCGCCATTAGCAGAGGTAGTAGCACGATAAGTAAGCATTTCGCTACTTGGAATGTCTGTCGTACTGATTTGCCCTTCGGAGATATTGATTAACAAGTCGTTTCGTTGTATATCACTTGCTCCTTTGTAAGCCATATTGCTCACATAGTGGCAGGTGACACCATCTTTGACATACTGGAAAGTGTTGTCGAAAGTGTAATAGTATGCCAAGTTTGTTTCTTTTCCGGAAAGGTATGCATGTGCAGTACGGTCAATCTCTTTGCCGGTTAGTGCGCGTTCCCATATACGGAACTCATCGAGGTATATCTGTTCGGAATTGCGCAGCAGATGTAGTTTGTATCCTTCGGCAATGAGTGGTGTTACATTTGTTTGTGTATGGAGTTCCTTGCCATCTTGGTAGAGCGTAACTGTTTTCTTGATGGCATCGTAAACAACAGCGAAAGGGATCCATGTGTCGGGTACAATGGATATTTTGGTTTGTATGGTTTGTTCTCCATATTTGAATACCAGCATACTGTCCGCCAGATTCATATCCAAACTAATGTATCTGCTGCCATTAGACGGGTTAAGCAACTGCGGAACAGTAGAGAATATGTTTTTGGTTGTAGTGTTGTTATCGCCGGTTAGCCTTATCAACATCTGGTAAGTGCGAGAGCCTGACCAATCATCGGAATTGAGGGTAACGAAGTCGTGGTCGGTGTTGATGGGTTGCAGATATCCCCGATTGACATTCGGTTCTGTGCCTTGTGGTACAGCCACAACATTGACTCCCTCGTTTCCTGTTCCGTTGGCATAGCGTACATGTCCGGAAATGCTTCCTACAGCGGATAGCCATCCTATTGCAGTAGCCGTGTCACGACGCGTAGTCCCATTGCATGAATAGGAGCATATCACACGATACTCGTAAGTCTTTCCTGCTTCGACTGTCTTGTCCCGATAGAAGTTAACAGCAGAGAGTTCTGTTACACGGCTCCATTCGTCTTCGGTGTTTGCCAATCGTCGATAGACTTGGAACACATCGACATCGCCATCTGTCTGGTTCCATTGCAGGAATATATGGTCGGGGTAGTACCCCTTAGAAGCATTGAACGAAGACAGACTTGCTGAGGTATTATAGTATAGTTTATCTCCGCTGAGGGTGATAGTCTCGGATGTATTGCATTTGAGGTCACTGTTTGCATCGAGGAGTGTGGCCTTGTAGGTATAGTAAGAACAGGGCAACTCTGCCATTAACTCCACTTGTGCCTTATAGGTCCCATCTGCCTGATGTTTGAACAAGGCTCCACTTACTCTTCGTTCTGATGTCTGGGTAGACTGGTCAACCACGACTTCCCGTTGAACAAATACTTCGGCTTTCTCGTCCCAGAAGGTAGTGTTATCTTCTTTGTTGGTAACGAGAGTCAGTGTTATTTTGCGTGTCTGGTCGAAGTCGCTGTTTTTAGTAACATAGCAAGAGTCGGGATTGAGTGATAGCAATTTAGGATTTTTCATGATGCTATCGGTAGCGACCCAATCGTGTCCTTTGTATCCCCAGTTGGAAGTACTGATACGGCTTACCCGATAGTAGATAGGGTGTTCACGATTAGTAGAATTGAACATTGCCGCATCGGTAGAGTCGATGTATGAATAGTTAGCATGTGCAGTATCGAATACCATTGCAATCAGATCTATCGACTCTGCATCAGAGAAGTCGGCTTTATACGCTCGTTGAAGCAAGAACATATCGTTCGGCATCACATCGGTAGCAGAAGGTGTACGAATGGACCAAGTCAGTTTGGTCTGTTTGGTGTTTATGGTGCCATCTGCTTTCACCAAGTCGCTTGCCTTGAAGTCGTATATTCTGTGGAAAGCGGGTATAGTTATGGTATTGGACCTCAACTCTTGTGTTTGGTCTCCATCGCGCTTTACTTTGAAAACGGCGTTGTAGTCGTATCGCATTGTATCGGAAGTCATGACAAACAATTGCCCTGAGCGTTCCGATGAGGTTACGACTGTTGAGTCGTAACTTGTGTAGTAGGAGATAGGTTCTTGATAGGTTACATAGGGTATCAGCACATGTCCTAATCCTGCTACCCCATTCTCGCCTACGCTATAGAAAGTAGGGGTGAACAGCAAAGGGGATTGAGGGGAATCAGCACTGTATTCGCCTAAAGTGTAGTCATGGTAAAATCTATCACCATCTCGACGGGTTTCGACGATTTTGTCTTTTACAGTGAAAGTAAGTCCATTGAATTTAGATGACGGATACCAGTCGAATTCGAAATAGGTAGGTCTGTCGGTTTGTCCGGTACGGGACAAATAATAATTACCAGACTTGCCTTCTGCCAAGACAACGGGTACTTGGTCGTAGGTGTTGGTAATTTTGATCGTACCATCTTTGACGGTTAGATTGACCCAACCTTTGTAGTCGTTGTCGGTGTTCTTGTCGTTATCGCCATTGTATTCCACTATCCTTGTTTCCACACCACCCGCTACGGCGTAGATATATGTCCCTCCAATCGCCCAGTGGTTGTAGAATCCAGAGGCAAAGATCAGCACTTTACAGTGTACTTTTCCTTGTCCCAAAGAATAAGAACTGAAGTTTCGCGGTTCATCGAACCATGTGTTCTCGGCATAAAGTTGCCCCATACACATAGTTAGTACCATAGTCAGTACTAACCCAAGTCGTTTAGCATTCATTCTCTGTTATATTGTTTGTTATGTTTGATACAAAGTCTTGATTAAACTGACAAAGGTAGTGTAAATCTTCAAAAGTCCAAAATTATGTTGAAAAATAATGGGGCAAGCGCATCAAAATTGCACATTGTGTACTGTCCAATAATAAATCAATTTATAGTGCAATGTCAGGAGGACGCAATCTAAAATGTAGAGTTAGAGCGACTTGTTTAACCTATATGCCAATTTTTTCTATGGTAAATACGCACTTGTTTATTGATTTTCTAAACCATAATTAGATGTGTACAAAAAAATAGGCTGTTTGACTATAATCAAACAGCCTATTGAAAATTCCTTTTTTAGTAGAATCGAATTACTTCACTTCCTCGAAATCTACATCTTCGGCGCCGCCGTCGTTGTTGTTCGAGTTGGTAGAGCCGGTGTTGCCACTGTTGCCGTTGAAGCCACCGTTTTGTGCGCCGCTGAAATCAGCGTTCTGTGCGTTGCCTGCATTCTGTGCGTTGTACATCTCTGCACTTGCGGCTTGGAATGCGGTCATTAGTTCATTGTTGGCAGCCTCGCAAGCGTCGGCATCTTTCTTCTCGTACGCCTCTTTCAGTTTCTTGAGTGCGTCCTCGATAGGCGCTTTCTTGTCGGCAGGCAGTTTGTCGCCCAGTTCTGCCAGTTGCTTCTCGGTTTGGAATATGGTAGCGTCTGCTTTGTTCAGTTTGTCGATACGCTCCTTCTCGCGCTTGTCTGCCTCAGCGTTAGCCTCTGCCTCAGCCTTCATGCGCTTAATCTCGTCGTCTGACAATCCGCTCGAAGCCTCGATACGAATCTTCTGTTCCTTGCCGGTAGCCTTATCCTTGGCGGTCACATTCAAGATACCGTTGGCGTCAATATCGAAGGTAACCTCAATCTGCGGTTCACCACGACGGGCAGGCATAATGCCGTCCAAGTGGAAAATACCAATCTGCTTGTTCTGTGAAGCCATAGGACGCTCACCTTGCAGCACCTTAATCTCTACACTCGGCTGGTTGTCCACTGCCGTGGTAAAGGTCTCGGTCTTCTTGGTCGGGATGGTGGTGTTGGACTCAATCATCTTGGTCATCACGCCGCCCATGGTCTCGATACCGAGGCTCAGAGGCGTTACATCCAGCAGCAAGACATCTTTTACCTCGCCCGTCAGCACACCGCCTTGGATAGCCGCACCGACAGCCACTACCTCGTCGGGGTTAACGCCCTTGTTCGGGGTCTTGCCGAAGAACTTCTCTACGGCCTGTTGGATAGCAGGGATACGGGTCGAACCACCTACAAGAATCACCTCATCGATGTCGCTCGTATTCAAGCCTGCTTTCTGCAGTGCGGTACGGCAAGGCGCGATTGTACGCTGAATCAGGTCGTCAATCAGTTGCTCGAACTTTGCACGGGTCAGGGTCTTAACCAAGTGCGCAGGCACGCCGTTCACCGGCATGATGTACGGCAGGTTAATCTCGGTCGAGGTGGTGTTCGACAACTCGATTTTTGCTTTCTCGGCAGCCTCTTTCAGACGCTGCATAGCCATCGGGTCTTTGCTCAAGTCAGCACCGCCGTTCTCGTTCTTGAATTCCTGTACGAGCCAATCGATAATACGATGGTCGAAGTCATCACCTCCGAGGTGGGTATCACCATCGGTAGCCTTTACCTCGAATACGCCATCGCCCAATTCCAGGACGCTGACATCGTGCGTACCACCACCGCAGTCGAAGACTACAATCTTCATATCCTTGTTGGACTTATCCAGTCCGTAAGCCAGAGCGGCAGCCGTAGGCTCGTTAACGATACGGCGTACATTCAAGCCCGCAATCTCGCCGGCCTCTTTGGTCGCCTGACGCTGGCTGTCGTTGAAGTAAGCCGGCACCGTGATAACGGCTTCCGTCACTTCTTGTCCTAGATAGTCCTCGGCGGTCTTCTTCATTTTTTGGAGGATGATAGCCGAAATCTCTTGTGGAGTATAGAGTCGTCCGTCGATATCCACACGCGGGGTGTTGTTATCGCCCTTGACTACTTTGTACGGCACACGCGCTATTTCGTTCGACAAGCGGTCGTAGGTCTCGCCCATGAAACGCTTGATAGAATATACGGTTTTGGTAGGGTTGGTTATGGCTTGACGCTTTGCAGGGTCTCCTACTTTGCGCTCGCCACCATCTACAAATCCCACTACCGAAGGCGTAGTACGCTTGCCTTCCGAGTTAGCAATTACGATAGGTTCGTTGCCTTCCATCACAGCAACGCAGGAGTTGGTTGTTCCTAAGTCGATTCCGATAATCTTGCTCATATTGTTAGTTTTTTAAGAGTTTATTTATTCTTGAATAAGTTTGCTATGCCGTTCGTTTGTTGAACGACACCCGTATGAGGGCAAAAGATATGCCAAAAGGAATTTATCGGTTGTATGTCAGTTTCTGTCTGTCATATTGTCAGTTTGGGTTGTCATGTTTATTATTTTGTGTGTGGTTTGTGAAGTACAGTTGATTCGGTAATCACCCAAGAATCACCCAAAGAGAGTAGTTAGAGCGCCCCTACCGTCTATATTGAAGTTGAAGGGAATTGAAGTGTTCCTTCGCTCAAAGTATGCGGACAGAATACGAAACCCATTTTGTGGGAATATGGGTGTACCAAGAGGGCTACAAAACCCTTATAAGAGTTATGAGTGGTAAGGGAGTGCTATGGGAGTGCTATGGGTGTGGTATGGATATACGACCGAGATTCGAGGCTGAATGACAGGGGATATTCATGGCAGAATGACGACGGGGAAGCATAACAAAAGTATCGTGCAAATCCACACGCTCCTTTTGCTTTTCTTTCTTTTTCGGTTGCGCTCTGTTTTCCTTCCATTTTCTCACTATGTTCCTTTCTGCTACCCTCCCTTTATCATCTCCCGACGAACTAACCTGTTTCCAGATGTAAAAGTGTGGGGACAGAACATTAATTTCTGCTTTCTGTGCCAGGTCAATTTCGGTCTTGTTCTACACTTTGATGTTAAATCTTTTGCAAAGTTATAAATGATAATTTGAATATACAATGGTTAATTCGTGGATAATTATATGTTTATTTGGCGTGTTTTTAGTGAATCACCCTCTCTAATGGTGCCCTCGTTTTAGGGAGTCTCTCTTTCCTACGCGGATATGTTGTTCGCGTCTATGTTTTTTGTCTGTTTTTATGGTTTTGTTTATATTTATATTTATATTTATATTTATATTTATATTTATATTGTGTTGTATGGTACCCATTGCACTATGCACATAATGGGTACGCCGAAATTAACGCCCACTATCGGCAATTAACAGAGCCCAAACACTCTCCTCTTTTCGGCTCTTATCCCTATTGTACCTATTTTGCTCATTTGACCCATTTGCCATATTCGACTTATGCGGTTTTATTTGACTCATTTGCCATATTTGCCCTATTCGGCTTATTCGCCCTATTAGTCCCATTAGACCTAATTCTATTAGCCCTCCCTAAAACTACCCATATCTTTTTGCCAATGTTGTATAATCCGTAAACTTTCTATATCTTTGCAGCGCAAAGTTGAAAGACTTTGCGTAAACTAATAAAATCAACAAATAAGCATAACTAAAAACCAACTTCGCCTATGGCATAACCATATAGCGGACAATATCGAGGGTTATACAGAAAAAACAGGTTTATATGAATGACTTGACAATATCAAACATAGAGCGACAAAATGTACTCAATAACCGTTTTGCTATAGAGGAGGCTCAAAAGGCTCTCAATGTAGGGGGAATGCTTTTTGAGGGAGAGTATCGTTTCACTAAGAAAATGGTGGCGGATTTTTATGGGGTAGAGGAACGAACCATAGAGAGATGTCTTGAGGAAAACGAAGCAGAGTTAAAGTACAACGGTTATGTTTTATGTAAGGGTAAACAACTGAAAGACTTAAAGTTACAGTTTGCTCCCGTCATAAATGTCGGGAGCTAAACAACTCAACTCGGACTGTTTAATTTCCGCGCATTCCTCAATATCGGTATGCTATTGACCGAGAGTGAGAGAGCGAAAGAGGTCCGCAGCCTCAAACATAGATAAAGATTTATTGCACCGCATCTTGCAGTGTTTTATGGCACAGCAAGATTACGATGAAGAACTGCAAATGGATATTGCATGTGCTATGAACCATGGCTCGTTGGGAATACAAGGCGAGGAGTATGAATGATGCATATTTAACATTCTACGATTGTTGTGCGATTGGTAAATGGCACAAGGATTGAATCTGGTTGAACACGCATAAAAACTTACTTCCAAATCGCAAATAACTCTTGTATATTTGTATAAAATGTATTATCTTTGCAGCGCAAAGTTGAAAGATTTTGCGTAAGTGGATAACAGCAACGCATACAGACCATGGACAGCCATCTGTGGAATTTTGTACCGATGTACATATAACGATACTGCAAAACTATAGCACCATGACAGACTACGACTACATAGCAGGTTTCCGTAATGATAATCAAAAAGTTATCAGCCAATTTTATACAAAATACAGCAGTGAGTTTTGCAAAAATATCAGTCGTAAATATAGCATCAAAGATGAAGATTTATTGTACGATATATTTCAGGACGCAGTCATTCGTCTATGGCGGAACATCCAAGATGGCAAATTGACAGAGAGCACTCTCACTACTACCTTAACTGGGTATTTGTACGGCATCGGGGAGAAAGTCACATTGGAACCCCTCCGAAAAAGAAAAGAGGTGTATCTCAGTGCAGAAGATACTCCTCTCGTCAAACAGCAAATGTCCGAAGACCCGTATATTACATGGTTGGAAGAGGTGGAGGAGCCGATGCGCCTTTTTGCCTCTACGCACTCGCCCAATGAACGTCTCGCCGAATGGGAATGTTTGACCGACTCTTACAAAACAGAAGCATCACGATAAGCCCGTCAACACTGACTATATGCTGCAAGACGATCTGTCTTCTTTTGAACAAGAGGAGCGTGCCCGGAAAGTGCAAGAGATAGTCAATCAGATGGGCTTGCCTTGCGCACCGCTGCTCCTTAAATTCTATTGGGACAAACTTTCATGGGAACAGATTGCACAGGAACTGAACTATTCCAATGCCAATAGTGCCAAGCCCCAGAAAAATAAGTGTATGAACAAACTAAAAGCAAGTTATAAGAACCATGACGACTTTAGATAGAACAGAGAAGATTGATGCGTATCTCTCCAACCAAATGTCTTCCGAAGAGAAAAAAGAGTTCGAAAGGTTACTTTCTGCTGATGACGAGTCATCTGATGTAGGAACTCTAAGTGAAGAAATGGAATTGCAGAGAGATATGATTACGGCTATCCGTGAGCGTGGTTTGCGAGAGCAACTACAAGAGCAGGAGAGGCAAATGCGCGCCCGACGAGCAAAAACGCAACGCATTATCCGCTTGTCGGGTTGGTCTGCAGGGGCTTTGTCCATGGTGGCGGTATTGTGCCTTGCGCTTATCTTGGTACCCGTGGCACAGACGATGGTTAGTTTGAGTTCGGGCTATGCACAGAGTCTTGAATTTGCCCCTGTACGGGGCGGAGCAACAGACACACCTCAAACCGAGTTGGAACAAATCTATACCCTGTTAGCGCAAGGATTGTGGAGTGAAGCCACCCCAAAAGCCTGTGCTTTGATGGAGCAAACCTCTGTGCCTTGCGGCGAACTATGCGAAGAAGAACGCCAAGAGGTTTATGAGCAGGCGCAATGGCTATACACAATATGTGAGATGCATCAAAAGCACATTTTCCGTGCCAAACATCTATTGAAACAGATTGCTGCAGACAATGGCTATTATTCCGACCAAGCAAAAACGATGTTGGAGCAACTATAATACTTTAACAAAATGAGGAGATTAGCGAGTGTCTTATCCGTGGTGCTAATGATAATGACCACTTTGAATGCCACTAAACGGGCGTTAGTGATTGGTATCGGGGCTTACCCTGCCGAAAGCGGTTGGAGACAAATCAACGGGGATAAAGATATTCCTCTCGTGGAAGATATGCTCGTGTCCAATGGTTTTGCCAAAACCAATATCGTGGAACTGAAGGACGAACAAGCCACCGCTACCGCCATCCGCCGAGAGATGAATGTCCTTATCGGCAAAGCACAAGCGGGCGATGTTATATACATCCATTTCTCTGGACATGGGCAACAAGTAACAGATATCCATGGTGATGAAGAAGACGGATTTGACGAGGCATGGATTCTGTATGATGCGCAGTTTGCGTATGCTAAAGGAAAATACGAAGGCGAAAATCATATTATTGACGACCAAATCAATGTTTGGTTGCACCAACTGCGAACTCGTGTGGGCAACACCGGTAAAATCACAGTGGTAGCAGACGCTTGTCATAGTGGAGGCAGCTCGCGTAGTGAAGATAATGAAGACTTTGTGGTACGAGGGACTGCGGATGCGTTTGTCATTCCGAACCAAGCAAAACCTTTTGCTGGTGAGGCTGGTGCGGAGATTGACTGGGTCTTTATTTCTGCTTGCAAATCGTACCAATCCAATTATGAGTACAAAGGTAATGGCTCGCTGACATATGCCCTCAGTTTGCAAAAAGACAACTTATCCTCTGTTTCGTGTGGAGACCTACAATGTTCCATTCGTTCCACAATCTCGAACATTGTTCCCCGTCCCCAAACACCTGTAGTGGAGACAACCGCATCTGGAAAAGAACAAAGTATATTCTAATCAAACAACTAAATAATAGTCATAAAAATCATATGATAGCATTTGTAACAACTGCGCAATCGTTACGAATTAAACATTCTAACAGAATACCAATTAACAGACCTATCACTAATGGCAAGAATTGTTTGTGGTAAGTGTACGATTAAAGAATAAAAAGATATATGGTGGTTATAGTGCTGGGGTTCCACCCCTTCCCATTCCGAACAGGGTCGTTAAACTCAGTAACATCGATGGTACTGCACGTATGTGGGAGAGTAGGTCACTGCCATATAGGAGTAATATTAACGCAGAGCTGGTTCTTGTTCTTTGGCTAAACTCCTCAAGAATAATAGTGATGCATAAAAACAATTATACATGGAAAATAATATTTTTTTCAAGTAGGTTGGACATCGAAAGGTTGCCCAATCTACGTTAAAGAATTGGTTGTTTGCAATCATTCTTACAATGGATCTTTACACCATTAACGCTGATTCTTTTCAGCAAAAATAGTTTTGTCCGAATATTTAGGTTGAGTATTACACAAATCTTATGTGTGCATACGATGATACTAAAAAGGATGATAAAACTTATAATTGGTGTGATGGGTAAATCCTTTCATTTGCAAAGGCTTACTCCTCTTTTATAGGAGTAACCTTTGCAAACTTTTTCAATGAAAAAAATAATTATGTAGAGTGTCTCAGATTGATATCTAATGCTATATGTTACAAATATCGAAAGTCTTATTGGTTATCATTTCTCTAACAATAGTGAATAATACTACAGCAGCATCGTCCCGAGATGATTTGATGCAGGCAATTAATACTGGCGATTTCCATTTGGCTGTTAGATTGTTAAATAACACAATATGGTAGTATGAAGAAAACGACGAGAATGTTCTTGATTGGGATAAATATACCCAATTCTTTTCGTATTGTGCCGGTAATAATATAGGTAAAGAACAAAGTATATTCTAACCCTCAATGTACTTTATACTATGAAAAAGCCTATATTATTGTGTCTTATACTATTAGCGTCTATTTTTACATGCTATGGTATACCGCGACATGTATGGAAAAAAGCATATAATCTTTTGGATATTGGAAACTATAGAGAGGGCATAGACTATGCATATAGTTATAAACAGAGGCACCCCGATGATATAGAAGCAGAACTTCTTTTACAAATGTTCTATGCCTATGGTATGCATAATGATTTTGACCTTTCGGTAACGGCTCAATGTTTACTACAATTAGATAGTACATCTTTTGTTGCATCTACGGGAAATGTTACTTGGAGTGGGAATACGTTCCTGACTGACTATGTAGAAATATGTGAGATATTAGGCAAGTGGGATAATATTATTGCAGAATGTCCAAAATTTCTCGTGCAATATACTCTACAATGTGAAGAATTATCAGAAATTTTAGACATACTATCCAAAGCGTATGAGCATAAGGGAATGTTGGTTGAAGCATATGAATGGCGAAGAAAAGCATTTGATATAGACTTGTATCTTAGACAAATAACAATCCAAAACCCTTGTGGTTTAAGTCTTGATACCCATTTAGAATGGGATGTGAAGATTCTTTTAAGGATTGCAGGACAACTGCAAATAGAGAAGGGAATTTATGACTACCAACATGATGCAGATGCTTGTAGTAAACGTACACAAGATTTTATGCACCAAAGCCACGCTTCTCTTCCTAAAGAGGAATATCAAGCAAAAACAACTATATACTCATACAGAAAGGAATCTGACAAAGATTACCATGTATCATACGTTCAGGCTCCATTAACATGGTGGATTGATTTTTATAAAAAGCAAATTTCAAAAGATAGTAATGCTACTATCTATCGTATTAGGTACAAATGTGATGTGTTGTAATTCTTTTGTTTTAGTCGCAAAGCCCAATATGCTCGTTTTGGCACATTGGGCTTTGTTGCGTTAGATTTGGTCAAAATCGTCCGCAATATAGTCCGCACTATTCCGACCAATCCTTATTGAACTTATCCATCTCCCGCATTTTTAATTCATCGACAATGGCTACATATGGTTGCATAGTCTTGTAATCGCTATGTCCCGTCCACTTCATTACTACCTCTGCAGGTATGCCAAGATAGAGAGCATTAACCACAAAGGTTCGTCTTGCGCAGTGAGAGGAAAGAACCTGCCACTTCTGATACACTTTCTCTTTTCTCTCATTCCCTACATAATAGACACATTTAACCTGCTCTGTCATTCCTGCTAACTCGCCTATTTGTTTTAGTATGTAGTTATTGCGAACGATAGGAATAACAGGTAAGGCTTTGTCTTCGGGGAAGTGCATATCCTTGTACTTATCTAAAATGGCACGAGAGTAATTGTTAAGGTCTATGTTTAGTGCATTTCCTGTCTTTTTCGTAACGACTTGTATATGGTCGTCTTTTATATCTACCCTTTGCAATTTGCGAACATCGGAATAACGGAGGGAGGTAAAGCAACAGAAGCAGAACACATCTCTGACCTGCTGCATGTCGGTTGTAGGTAATTCCATATTGTAAAGGTGTAGCAACTCCTGCCAAGTTAAGTATATGACGGTTCGACTACTATCTTCAACCTTTCGTAATCGCAGGCGATATGTCTTGTGTAGGTTTCCGTGATAGAGGCCGTTATTATATAGCCATCTCAAATAAAACCGAAGTATAATGATATGTTTCTCGATAGTTGAGTTGCGGTTACCGCTTTTGGCGCAATCTGCTACAAACTGATTGAGTTTAGTGGCTGTGAGTTCTTCTTCATACAACACACCGAAGTACTGACTAATGATACGACATTCAGAGAGCATAACATTATAGGTAGTTCCTTGCCAATTGTTCTGCACATTCATTTGAGCAATAAATTGGTCGAGGTATTTGAGCAAGTCTATTTTGCCCTCATTATCGACTATTAAACCCGACAATACGAGAAAATCGTGCCTAAATTGCTCTCTCGTTGGTATGATATTACTAGCATTATACTTCAAGAATAATTCTTGAACATATCCCTCGTAGCGGTCTAATTGCTTGTTGATTTCGCTTGCAGGAATAAGTCTTTTGGTGTGAGTGGAATTACGAATGCACCTTTGGGTAGCGACCGAGAATTTTGCTGTTTCTATGCGGATGCCTGGACTGAAATTAACGATAGACTTGCTATTGTTCCACTTCACACGGAAGCGCAATGTTGCCTCTCCGTCTTTTGGTCGTTCGAATATCCAATTATTCCGATAGTTTAGCATCGTTGTAGAAGTTTCCTTGACCGAGAATTATCCATTCAGCAGACACATTATAGTCCCGACACAAGTAATGTATCCATTCGGGTTTAAGAACCGACCGTGTAGGTTGATTGCGCACTGTCATCAAGTTCCAACGGTTGATATTATGTTCGGTGGTGAACTGCAGAAGAGAGTGTATCACCCTATCTTTTTTGAGAGTCTCAATAGCGAGGAAGAACCGCTCTGTAATAGCCACCCCTTGTTCTGAAATCTTCATCGTCTCGAACTCAATCGGTTGATAATATCGTAGAGTTGCTGTTTGTCCTTAATCAGTTGCTCAATCTGCATATCTTTTTCGGCAATGATTTGTCGGTATGCCTCTTTGCTTAACTCCACATCAGCCGAACGAGGACGACCTGCATTTGACTGCGATACCCTTTCCGTTTCTTGAACAGCAGTATTGTCATATTCCTCTCTTAACATATTGCCCTGTCCTGTGATGAGCCAAGCGATGTTGAGTTCTGGGAAGGCAGTAGAAATCATTTTTTGGGCTTTCGGTCCTAACCCGCCATCACCCATAGAGTCGATATAGGTTTCGGACATTCCACAGGCGACCAAGAATCTGCGCTTATTCAACCCTTTGTAGTCAATAAACGCCAAAATACGCTCTCGTTTAGTGTTTTCTTCCATCATAACGCAAAATTTAGAAAAAATGTACTTTTTGTATATTAGAAATTTTGGATATTCATAAATAATTTGTATTTTTGCAGTTGTTTTCAAGCAATAACAGCAAGAATGAGTGCAAAATTACTAAAATTTTGCGATTATGTAATAGAAAAATTGAGTGAAACGATAAAAATAGACTGTATGTACCAGAATTTGGAAGACTTCGTTCGGAATTTGAAATCCGAAGGAAAACTGAAATCGGACTTTTTGCGTAAGGTACGCAAGGAGTGTTTGCGTAGAGGAACACAAGTAAGCATAGCAACGCTTGATAGGTATTGCCGTGTTGATAGTGCCTCTACCAACCCAGTAGTAATAGATGTGCTAACTGAAATGACAGGCATATCAAGAAATGATTTGTTCCGTGTTCATCTTGAAGAGGAATGACTATGAAAGGTATTGAATTTTATATATTCAATGATGAGTTATGGTATCGAAATGGCTCTGAAACAAAACGATTTTCGGAGGCTGACAAAGATATAGTTGATACCATTATTGCGCGAATATACAATGATTATCCTGCTGCCTATAAGACTCTAAATAAGGAGTATGGTAGGTTTGCAGAAGAACCTGCGTATATGCGTTTCCGGATGGTAACGAGGTTCTGTAAGTGCAACTTTGGTTGTATAGATGACATTCTTGATATAGACAGCACCGAGAGATTGAAATTCGAGTGTGTGCCATGTCCTTTGCGAGGAGAGTGTAAGCACGAGGGAAAGATATGCAATCCGCTGTTCAACTCTAATGTATCGAAAGCAGAGGAGAGAGTATGTAGATTATTGGTAGTAGGTAGGTCGGAAGAAGAAATTGCTGACGAGTTATGCCTGTCTACATATACTGTACATAATCATATACATAATGTTTATAGCAAATTAGGCGTGCATAATAGAGCCGAGTTTGTTTCGTATTGTGTAGAACATTCCATCTTCATACAATGACCATAGACAAAGACATAAGGGCAATAGACTTGACAGCAGGTGACATCTATGCAATGATATTAGAGGCGGTGCAAGAGGTGTCGGCTACACTCACTCTTCATACATATAATAAGGAAGAGAGGTATGTGGTCGGTTTGGCGGGTATTATGAAAGCCATAGGTTGTAAAAAATGGAAAGCCTGCCAACTTCATAAGAGCGGTATATTCAAAGAGGCAATCAGTGAGGTCGGTCGTAGTATGGTGGTTGATGTCGAAAAAGTTCGTGAAATAGCCCTGCAAAAAAATATGTTGCATAACATATCGAAATAAATACATTTTTTTTGTGTTTTTTACAGAAATATTTTTGTAATTCAATAGAAAAGTTGTATCTTTGTAGTAGGAAATAAATCAAATAACAACTAAATCATATACAATTATGAGTGATCAAGATTTTTCACAGAAGAAATTACTGCAAGTGAGCAGGAGTTTGAAGATATCCAAGCGGCTATTGAGAATGGCGAAAAACTGCGTATTGTAACATCTGACTCAACTGACTTGAACCCTCAAATCTCTATCTTTGATATGAGCAAGATCGATTTCCGTGAAATCGGCAAGTATGGTGACAAAATGCATTGGTTTGTCTTTATCTACAGAGAGGCAGGAAAATCGACAAACATCTTAGTATCTACTATACAAACAATTTTAAGATTTAACTGATATGAAAAATATTTCGCATCCAAAGAACCGCATTAACGCAAGCAAACAAGCGAGAATGCACAACGCTGCCGTGATAATGTATATCGTTGGCGCAGTACTCTTTATCCTTGCAGCCATTATCGGATTTTGGTCAGGGCTTGTAGGTGGTATGATCGCAGTGGTATCATTCGTCATCATTGCATTTGGGATGGAAACTGACATATTGAGCAATGCGTATGAAGAATGAGGAAAAATATCACGAGGCTTTATTGTATGAGCAGTACAACTATGGCTATATATCAGCCGAAGAGTTGGAACTTGCTCTGAATAAAATGCAATAACTTTATATCAAAAACAAAAGAATATGGAAAATGAAAAATCAAATCTTCACTATTACGAAGAGTTAAGGGCAGTACCACAAGAGGCAAAAAAGTCGTTCAATAACGGACGATTTTCGGGTACTGACATCAACCCTATGTGGCGCATTAAGAAAATGACCGAGATATTCGGTATGTGTGGCGTAGGTTGGTATTATGAGATTGTCTATCGACAACTTGAGAAATCAATCGACAATGTTACTGTTTGCTCATTCGTAGCAATCAATCTTTATGTTAAGGTCAATGGTGAATGGTCAAAGCCTATCTATGGCGAAGGTGGTAACACTTTCTGCTCTACAAACAAGTATGAAAAGATTATCACTACCGACGAGGCATACAAAATGGCTCTGACTGATGCTTTTAGCAATGCTACCAAGCAATTAGGTTTGGGTGCTGACATTTGGTTTGGTAATGATAAGATACACGCTACCAAGTATGACCAACAGAAGGAAATCAGTGCTTCCAACGCCAAACCTAAATCTGCACCACAATCGCAACCTGTTGTACCTGCTCTACCAGAGGAAATGGTTGCCTCAATCAACAACTGCAACGATGTGGCAGAGTTAGAACAGATATGGCGTTGCAATGCAGAACTGCAAAAGAACAAGCAGTTTGTTTCTCTTGTATCACAACGAAAAAAACAAATACCTATATGAAAAAGTTAGTTATCTCACAGGTGGAGTTTTCAGAGGGACTTCATACCTACACATATAACGGCAAATCATTGAGTGGTATAACAGGTATTATCAGCAGGTATATCTGTCCAGACAAATACAAGGACATACCTAAATCAGTATTAGACAAGGCTGCACAAAAAGGTAGCCAAGTACATAAGGAGTTGAGTATGGAAATCATAGGGTTCCCATACGAGAAACCTATGGAAGAAGTGTTGGCATATCGTAGGCTCATTCAAGAGCAAGGTATTAAACCATATCAGTCCGAATACCTTGTCAGCGACCTGCAATATGTGGCAAGCAGTATTGATATGGTAGATGAGGACTTGAACCTTTATGATTTCAAAACCACATCCACACTTGATTTAGAGTATTTGCGTTGGCAATTATCAATCTATGCATATCTATTCGAGTTACAGAACCCTACACTCAAGGCAGGCAAGTTATACGGAATGCATTTGCGTGGCGACAATGCTAAACTTGAAGAAGTAGAGCGTTTGCCAGATGATATTGTTAAGGCACTACTCACTTGTTACATCAATAAGGAAGAGAGTTTCGACAACCCCTTGAAAGCAGTTGCAGTTCCAGAAGTGAGAATACTCACCGCAGATGAGAGGCAGACTTTGAGTACCTACATCAGTAATGAGAAGAAACTTGCAGAGTTCCAAGCGCAGGTCAAACTCCTTGCTGACGCACAAGCACAGATAGTGCAATTCTTCAACGACCTAATGCGTGAGGAGAATATGTACGAACTGAAAGGCGATATCGTGACCGTTACTCGTTCAAAAGACTATGAAAGGGTTGGACTTGACTCAACACGATTGAAGAAAGACCACCCCGACATCTATCAGCAGTACAACACGAAAGTAACGCAAGTCAAAGGTAGTATTAAAATAAAAATCAATGAAGTCCTACCGACTAAATAAGCAAGCAGGCTACGATAAGCAAGCCGTACAAAAGTGGTTCTCTGTCGCTCTTGATAGTGTGAGGAATGGTGTGTACGACATATCCATAACTCAACACCGGGAGAGACGGAGTTTACCACAGAACAAACTGATGTGGCTTTGGTTTTGGTGCATAGCAGAGGAGACAGGTCAAGATAAGCAGACTATTCACGATTACTACTGCAGCACCTATCTGAAACCCGAATTATGTTTGTATAGTGGAAGAGAGTTTTATAGGATACCAAGCACGAGCAGTCTTACAACAGAAGCCTTTACTCTTTTTCTTAATCAAATAAAAGCGGATGCGGCAACAGAATTGGGTATCATTTTACCCGAGCCACAAGACCTTGCATTTATAGATTTTCTCGAACAATATAATCATCAATAACGAATATGAAAAAAGTGATTTTAGTGGGGAATGTATCACAAGACCCAGAAATTAGAAATGTGAACGGAAAGAATTATGTATCGTTCAATGTTGCCTCCACAGAGGGTTTTGGCAAAAAGGCACAAAGTGAGTTCTATCAAATTATGTACAGCGCGCGAGATGGAGTGAATTACGCTGAAGTGTTCAACAAAGGTCGTGAGGTGTATATAGAAGGTAGAGAGTTAATAAAGACTTCTATCGGTCAAGACGGTCGAGTGTTTATAGACAAGACCATTTGGGCAAATGAAGTGATGGGCTTGCGTGGTGGTAGAGTGGAGAAAGACCCAAATGCACAAACACAGCCACAGACACAACCGCAGCCACAACCTTTGCAACAAAAGGGCAATGTCATATACGCTAATCAGCAGCCTGCGGATGCCGTTCAGATATTTCCCGATAGGCATAATAAAATAGAGGAAGAAGACGCCGACTTGCCATTCTGATATATGCTTCCCGAACTGAACATATTATATCCTAATCCAAGCGACAAAAAGGTCGTGAAGTTGCTTGCCAATAATAATGCTCGTGGTTATCTTGCTTATGTACGCGTTCTTCAATACTTACAGAGCAATAGTAACAAAGCAGAAGCAAATTATAAAGACATCGGTTATATACTTCACTATCCATCTAAATTGATACAAAGTATTATAGAGGACTATGACCTTTTTGTCGTTGAGGATGGTTATTTTCAATCTGTAGATTTGGAGAGCCACCGAGATGAGGTTATCAACTCTGTACATCTGTATGAGGAGTTAGAACACGCCCTTGAAGTATCACGCAAGCGAGCAGAGGCAGGCAAGCGAGGTATGAAATCTCGTTGGAATAACAAAAGTGATTTTGTTATAGAAAATGCAGATAACAAAACTGATTTTGTTATTAACAAATCAATAACAGAAAAAGAAAAGCAAGAAAAAGAAAATGTCCCCCCTGCACCCCCCTTAAAAGAAAAAGAAATAAAAGAAAAAGAACAGCCTTACGATGGCACGCCATCTTTGTCATCTGACGATGACGCAGGGCAAGAGCCGTCTATCAACTATCAAGCATTGGTTGAGTATTGGAACAAAACCACTAAATGTATTTTCGGGAAGTTGCTCTCTATTGACGGTTACAGACGCAAAATGGTAAATGCTCGCATTAAGCAGTGGGGCAAGCACAATTTCATAGAGGCTATCAATATAGCCATACAATCCGATTTTCTCAAAGGGCAGAGTGGGCGGAATTTTATGATGACTTTCGATTGGTTTATCAAGCCGACTAACTTTCAAAAAGTATTAGAGCATAATTATGACAACAAATCAACTTCAAACAACATCAACGCAAGTGGCGTTACAGGAACGGGCAATAGTACCGCAGACAACGCGAGAAGAGTGTATGCAAATCTTGACCAACTTGCCTCCCAAGTCGTACTTTCGCCAAGTGATGTGCAAGAACTACAATGACATCCGTCAGAGTAGCCAACCTACACTTCGAGATATGCAGGCAAACCGCAACCTTGCTGGGTATGCTCTGACCTATATCAGTGCCGCTATTATGTCCTACCTTGATTTCACGAACCGCAAAGAGTTGATGAACGAGCAACAGATAGCAGAAACGGCAATGCTCATTCTTGAAGAACCGAGTTTTCAATCACTCAAACTTGACGACCTCGTGCTATTCATACGCAAGTGTAAAATGGGAGATTTTGGCGAACTCTATACGCTCAATGGCTCGACAATAATTCTGTGGCTCAAAGAGTATGTGGAAAAGCGCAGTATGGCTTTCTACAATATGCAACAGCAAGAGGAACAGGAACGCAGAGAAAAGGAATGGGCGGAGAATGATGTCAACGACCCGAAAATAGTTGAGGCTCGTGAGCATTGTATGAAGAAGTTTGCGGAGTATCAAAATGCGGTCGCAGATAAGTTTGATGCTCAAAAGCAAGAACTCACCACGAAGCAGAAAGTGGAGAAATTGCGGTTGCGCATTATTCGTGAGAATGCAAGTCTATTGCGTACCGACCCAGACCACGCATTTGAGAAAACCGAACAAAAGATTTACGAGGCACTTGTAAAAGCAGGTTTGCCCACTGATAGTTGCAACATCAAAAACGAAAAGCAATGACACATACGAAATCTGACAAGCCACTTACGACCTATTCTGTACAAGTATTTCTGACTGACGCACACGGCTGGGTTGCTCACTCACATATCAATCTTGAATTGCCTAACTTCAAAAAGGCTGCGAAAATGTGTCGTGATTATATCCGCAAGCATATCCACATAGGCAGTGAGGGATATTTCGAAGTATATAAGTGAGACACCAACGAAATGAAAGAAAACCTGCAATACAAAGAAACGGTCTATTGCAGTAACAAGACAGGCAAGATACATTTTCGTATCAATCATACCTCACGCAAAAGTGAGTACTCACATCATTTTGGACTTAATGCACGCTTCATTGAAAGTACTGATAAATGACAACTCGCACTTGATTTTCCTAACTGAAAATATGCTGAAAAACATAGAAAAAATAACAAAAAATGTGATTTTTTTGCAGAAAAATTTGCGTATTCAATAGAAAAGTTGTATCTTTATAGTAGAAAATATAAACAACAAACAACAATAAATTAAGACACAATGGACAGAAAAGAAATGCAAGCGAGTTACGAACTCGCAAAGATGT
>CAVEIE010000019.1:0-30944 GCA_963615895.1 Bacteroidaceae bacterium
ATGCTCCATTTTACGATGCAAGAAATAGTATCACCTCATTTACCTTTGGCAATGAGGTGGATAGTATTCCTGCTGGACTTTGCTCTGGTATGAGCAAATTGACCTCTATTACTATTCCCAACAGCGTAACGAGTATTGGAAGTAGTACTTTCTCAGGTTGCACGGGTCTTACTTCTATTACTATCCCCGAGAGTGTAACGAGTATAGAAGATTCTGCTTTCTCAGGTTGCACGGGTCTTACTTCTATTACTATCCCAAATAGTGTAACGAGTATTGGGGATTATGCTTTCCATGTTTGCAAGGGTCTTACCTCTGTTTCTATTCCCAACAGCGTAACGAGTATTGGGAAGGAGGTTTTCAGGGATTGCGAACAACTATGCGCAATCCGCATTCCGCAGGGGAGAAAGTCTATATTTGTCGAAGAAGACTTGTATAAAGTACAAGATAAAATTATCGAATATACGGAATTCTATGATGGCGATATTCGATATGAATTGGACGACAATATGATTTCTACAGTTTGCGCCAAAGCGGGCAAATATGCAGGCGATATTGTCATTCCAACCCGTGTAGAGCACGACGGCAATACTTACACAACAAAAAGAATCGCATACGGCGCTTTTCGAGAGTGCTACGACCTTACCTCTATTACTCTACCAAAGACTATTACCGAAATAGGCGAAGACGCATTCGAAGACTGCGAGAACCTGCAAACAATCCGAGTTCCCAAAGGAATGACGGATACTTTCTGCAAAATGGGATTAGAGCCTCGGCGAGACAAGATAGTGGAGCCACAGCAGGAGGAATATACCATTCTTCTCAATATCGCTCGTGGCTACGAACTCGGTATTGGTATGGCACGCAACCTCGCACAAGCCGTTCTTTGCTATGCGCAGGCTGCAGATAAGGGGTGCGCCGAAGCCGCTTATCACCTCGGCGAACTCTACGAAGAGGGCAAAGGACTGCCACAAGACTACCAACAAGCAGCAGATTGGTTCGCTAAAGCCTCACAACTCTATCACCCCAATGGTGAGACCCGCCGCAAAGCCTGCCTGCAGCACATCGAAGAAGAAAACGCCCGTCTGGCTGCCTTCCAGGAGGAGCAGAATGGTGCTCGCAAAGCGCAACAAGTGCCGCAGCCTGCCACTACTCGTACACCGCAAAAGACTATTCTTTTCTTCGATACCGAGACGAACGGGCTGCCGCAGAACTATAAGTTGGGTGTTTCGGCGACTTCCAACTGGCCTCGCATGATACAATTGGGGTGGATAATCACCGACGAAGCAGGTAATATCTTGAAGCGCAAGAGCCAACTCATCTACCCGCAGTCGTTCACTATTGCTGCAGAGGTTACTCGTCTTACGGGTATCACTACTGCCGCCGCACAGCGTAATGGGGTGGCTTTGACGGATATCTTGTCGGAATTTATGGCAGATGTAGAGGCTGCCTCTCTGTTGGTGGGGCATAACATCGACTTCGACCGCCATATCGTCGGCTGTGAACTATATCGCAACTCGATGGACTATCGCACATTGATGGATAAGCCTTCCGTTTGTACCATGGTGCGTAGCACGGATTTCTGCGCCTTACCCAGCACAAGCCGCTACTATTCAGGCTACAAGTATCCATCTCTGACCGAACTCTATACCAAACTATTCGGTCATGCTTTCTCGGGTGCACACGATGCCCTATCGGATATTACCGCCACGAAAGATTGCTACTTTGAACTCCTCCGCCGTGGTATCATATAGCGATGTATGATATAATCAGAGACTACTTCCAAAAGCATGAAGTAGTCTCTGATTTTGCTGCTAATCACGGCATTACAAAGAAAATGTGTTTTATTTTCTATATGCGCCGTGTTTTGGCGCACATGTGTATTACCTTTGCACCGTCAAACATCAAACAATAATTTAACCAACTAAAACCTATTGCTTATGGATAAATCACCCTCACCACTCACCCTCAAACGCGTAGCCCTCATTGCTGCTGTCGGTACTACCTTTTTCCACCTCGCCGCGTATATGTTTCCGTGTATGTGCAACCCTTTTCCGAGAAGGAGGGAAAAATACCTTTTGCCAGTTGTTCCCGACAAGGTACAAAAGTCGGGTGGATAGCCATAGGATAATGCGTAAAGAAAAGTTAGGAAAATAGAAGGAAGATAGGGTCTATTGGGTGCAAGCAATCAGCAAGGGATCAGCAAGGGATGCGCAACTCATACGCATCCCTTGCACTACTCATACAGACAAACTATTTTTACATCTTGCTTACAGTGCCACGGCTTGCAACTGGGTGAGGGCTTGTAGGTAGTCGCGCTGGGCGGCGAGGGCGGCGGAAGTGGCATCGTAATAGAGCGAGAGTTCCTGCATATAGTCGAGCATGGATATCTGCCCTGCCTGCAGTGCCTCCAGAAGCAGGTCGGCACTGTTGGTCATGCGGAGGGCATCGACATAGCCCTGCCAAGTCTTTTGCAAGCCCGATACCTCGGCATACTGCGCACGCAAGGTGGAGAGAAACTGCTGACGCTGCTCCTCGAGGCGCAGAGAGGCTGCCTCTTGTGCCGCCTTGGCTTGGCGCACACGGTGCGTGTTCTGCCAGAGCGGCACGGTAAGACCTACGGTAAGTCCTTGGTAGTACTCGCCCGTCATTCCTTCCGTCATATAGCCCAAGCGTAGTTCGGGCAGCCACTCGGCTCGGCTCAGGCGCACATCGGCTTGGGCAACCTCACTTTCCTGCCGCACATATTGCAGCATGGGGCTGCGTTGCTCTGCTTCTTGGTACCACGAATCGAAATCGGCAGGGGGCAACGGAAGGGTGAAGACGGTATCAGCAAGCGCAATCGGTTCGCCGCCATTGAGTGCAGCGAGTTGTTCGACCAGCGTGCTTCGCTCGGCCTCTATTCGTCGGTAGTCGCCCATTGCCGTGGCGAGATTGAGGCGAATCTTGTTGTACTCGATGGCGTTTGTATTGCCGGCGGCAAACTTTTCCTCGTATGCTTGTGCTAGTGCCTCTGCGTGGTCGAGCCGCTTCCGGTACTCACGAAGTAGCACATTGCAATAGACTATCTCGATACATTTCTGCTCTGCCTCGAGGAGGATATTGGTACGCTCCACCTTCAGGCGCAAGTCTGCCCGCAAATCCTGCTGCTTGGCGAGGCGCAGTTGGTAACCAAATACTTTGCTCAAGGGAAGCGACTGCGACACCGTGATGTCCGTACGATTCCCCATACTCGTAGCCGAACCCCATAGGTAGTGGAACTCTACTTCGGGGTTGTCGGGCGCAAGCCCTATATGGTTCGCCTCTTTCTCCGCCTGTACCTCTTGGCGCAAGGCTTTGAGCGTCTTGTTGTTTTGTTCGATTTGCGGCAGCAGAACGGTCATATCTTGTGCAACGGCAAAAGATATAGTGAACAATGAACAATTAACAATGAGTGTTCGTAGTATGGTGTTCATAACAGGCGTTATTTGGGAGTGTTTGTATGCGGGTGACGGGACTCTACGAGGGAGTACATAATGGGAATAATAAAGCCGTTGAGCAGGGTAGAGGAGAGCAGTCCCAAGAGTATGACTTTTGCCATAGGACTCTGTATCTCATTGCCCGGAAGGTCGCCTCCCAAGGCAAGCGGAATAAGCGAGAGGGCAGTGGTAAGTGCGGTCATGAGGATAGGATTCAGTCGGTCTGCCGAGCCGGTCATAATACGCTCGTGCAGCGGCACTCCTTCGTGCGACAGGTCGTTGTAGCGCTCAATAAGCAGCATACCATTGCGCGTGGCGATACCGAAGAGCGAGATAAAACCGATAAGAGCGGGAATACTCAGCACACCGCCGTCGAGCAACACCGCCAGCACGCCACCCATAAGCGCAAGCGGCAGATTGCACAGCACGACAGTGGCTTGACGCAGGTCGCGGAACTGCATAAAGAGAAGCAGGAATATAACCAGCAGTGCTCCGACGGTGGCAATGGCAATGGTGCGGGAGGCTTTCTGTTCGCTCTCGAACTGTCCGCCGTACTCGATGTGATAGCCTTCGGGTAGCGTAATCTGTTCGCCGATGGTTTTCTCAATTTGGTTGACCGCCCCTCGCAAATCGCCGTTCGTAACATTGGCAGATACCACGAGTTTGCGGCTGACATTTTCACGATTGATGGTGTTCGGTCCCATGGCAGAGCGTATATCCGCCACAGCCGACAACGGGACTTGTGCGGTACGGGTAGAGATACAGAGGTCGCGTATAGCGTCCATGTTTTCACGCGCTGCGGGAGCAACACGCACCACGAGGTCGAAGGCCTTGTTCTCCTCATAGACCTGCGACACTACGCTTCCGCCCAGCAGGACACTAATCTGCTCGGAGAACTCCGCCGGCGAGATACCATAGCGGGCAAGCATATCCCGGCGAGGCGTGATAAGCAACTGCGGACGCTCGACTTGCTGCTCGACATTGATGTCTGCCACACCCTCGATAGGCGTGATGGCGGTCTTGATCTGTTGCCCGAGTTGGTACATACGGTTCAGATCGGTGCCGAATATCTTAATGGCTATGTTCGACTGCGTGCCCGATAGCATAGCGTCGATACGGTGGGAGATGGGCTGACCGATTTCGAGATTGACACCCGACAGCACGCTCATACGCTGACGAATATCGGCTATCACCTCCTCTTTGGAGCGGTCGGACAGTACAAAAGGAGCCTCTATCTCCGATGCATTGACACCGAGTGCATGCTCGTCCAATTCGGCTCGCCCCGTCTTGCGTGCCACGGTCTGTATTTCCGGAATAGAGAGCAGTATCTCCTCCGCTTTGCGTCCGATAGCATCCGACTCCTCGAGCGATACGCCCGGCAAGGTGCTGACATTGATAGTGAAAGAACCCTCGTTGAAACCGGGCAGGAAACTATGCCCGAAACAACAGAACACGACCACGGCAGCGACAAAGAATGAGAAGGTGGTACCCAGCACGCTTTTCTTGTGGCGCAATGCCCATTCCAACGCACGGCTGTATCCTCGGCGAAGCCAAACGACGAGGCGGGGTTCACGGTCGGCATGGCGCATGGCACGCTCTGTACCGAGTAGGTAGGAGCAGAGTACGGGCGTGAGGGTCAGTGCCACCAGGGTGGAGGCGAACAGCGATACGATAAACGCCAAGCCAAGCGGCGCCAACATACGCCCCTCCATGCCCGAGAGCAGGAACAGCGGTACGAAACTGACTACGATGATAAAAGTGGAGTTGATGACCGGCATGCGCACCTCGTAGGAAGCGTTGAATACCACTTCCCGAATAGGCAGCCGTTGCGCTTTGGGCAATAGGGCGTTTTGCCTCAGGTGCTTATAGACATTTTCCACATCGACGATAGCGTCGTCCACCAGCGAGCCTATCGCAATCGCCATACCGCCTATACTCATGGTGTTGATACTCAGCCCGAAGATACGCATCACAAGTATGGTTATCAGCAACGATAGCGGGATAGACACCAGCGAGATAAGCGTGGTGCGTCCGTTCTGCAAGAAGACGAACAGCACGAGGATAACAAACAATGCGCCCTCCCAAAGCGACTGCTTGATGTTGCCTATCGAGCCGTTGATGAAGTTGGCTTGGCGGAATATGTCCGTCGATACCTGCACATCGGCGGGTAGTTGCGAGCGTATCTCCTCCATTGCTTTGTCCAAATGGTCGGTCAGTTCGAGCGTACCCGTGTTGGGTTGTTTGGTGACGGTTAGTAGTACAGCAGGCTTCCCTTGTACGGACGCCACGCCAAGACGAGGCGTTTGCGCTCCGATAGCCACGGTTGCCACTTGCTCCAAGCGCACTGTGCCGCCTGCGATGGTAGGCACGACGGTCTGCCCGAGTAGTTCCATATCGTTGGTCGAGAGTGCGCCACGGATGATGTACTCGTTGCCATATTCGTATAGTACGCCGCCCGATGCATTTTGGTTCATGTTGCGTACGGCAGTCAACAGGTCGTCGAGTGCCACGCCGTAGGAACGCATACGGTTAGGGTCTATCTGTATCTGGTATTCGCGAATGTCGCCTCCCATGACGGCTACTTGTGCTACGCCGCCAGTCGCCAGCAGGCGAGGGCGAATCGTCCAATCTGCCAGCGTGCGCAGTTCCTCTTGGGTCGTCACGGAGTCTGCCGTTAAGCCGATAATCAGTACCTCGCCCAAGATAGACGACTGTGGTCCCAAAATAGGCTTGCCCACATAGTCGGGCAGCGATTCCGATACGGTTGCTAATTTCTCGCTGACCACTTGGCGGGCACGATAGATATCCGTACCCCAATTGAACTCTACCCATACCACAGAGAAACCCGTTGTGGATGACGAGCGTACCCTGCGCACATCGGTAGCGCCGTTCACTGCCGTCTCTATCGGAAAGGTGACGAGCCGTTCCACTTCTTCGGGTGCCATACCCGTGGCTTCGGTCATTACCACCACGGTAGGCGCATTCAGGTCTGGGAATACATCGACATCCATCTCCCGCACGCAGTAGAGACCTGCAGAGAGAATAAGCAACGCTGCCACCACAATGGCAAGCCGGTTGCGCAAAGCAAAGGATATGATTTTATTTAGCATATACCGATATAATGATTACTTGCTATTTTTGTTGGGCGATACGGTGCTATTCCGTCAAAACCACTATCTTCCCCTTGTGAATATATACACCCTGCGTCGCAGGGGCTGTGTAGCACCGCCCCAATAGGTCGTACCAACTGTCATCTCCGGTATCTATTGAAGGGGTCGTTAGGTCGGTGCTCGATTCCCGTTGGTGGCTGAATAGTCGGTCTAACCGGGGCGTGGAGTAACTCTGGATACAAGTTATCTCGTGTGTCCATCCCCTTATGGCTTCATAGACGACATCCGCACCCATTGTCTTCAACTGCGAGACCAAGGCTTCTACCGTCGTACGCACATCGCTGCCCATTACCTTATCCGCCAGCCCCATTACGGTATAGACAGGCGTCGAAGCAATGTCTTCCGCTTTTGTGTCTTTGGGGTCGCCTGCGCAAGGCATCGCCGCCGCAAAGTAATCCGAGTAGAGCGATACAATCTTCCATGTACCTGTGCCGCCCATACTACTGCCGAGGATATAGATACGCGTTGTGTCTGCTGCCTCGTGTTGCGCCACATAGTCCAGCAATTGTTTTACCTGGGTCGCCATGCTGCTCCATCCTTTTGTCCTGTTGCCACATTGCGGCACAACAAAGACCGTGGGCATATCTTGGTGTAGCAGGTATTGCGCAATCGAATCGATACCCGCCTCGTTCATCTGGGTCTCGTTGTCTGTACCACAACTGCTGCCGCCGTGCAGGTAAATGACTAACATCGGGTTCGCCCCCTCTATCCGCATTTGTCGATACGGCAATACCGACCCATCGCTCAAGGACAGTTGTTCTTTACTGAATACCGGTGTGGTTTGTGCTATGGCACTATACAGGCTGAATAGGCACAAAAGTGCAATTACTGTTCTTTTCATATCGTTGTTAGTGAAGGGGTTGTTCTGTAGTTAATCCGTGACAGGAGTCGGATAAGTTCTCCTGCCCATAATACAAGGGATGTGCCCGCAATGATAATGAGCCAGTCTTGCCACAGGATCCCTCCTTTTGCGATGTTGAACATACCTTGCACGCCGGGCGTTTCGGTGATGATGAGTTGACCGGCGAATATCACAAAGGTGATGATGATAAACCATTTCGTGTCTTTCCATGAGAGGTCTTGAAAAGCAGAGTGGGTCGTCATAAAGGCTTTGGCATTGAACAAGTTCCAGAATTGCAGCATCACAAAGATCGTAAAGAACAGACTTAACTCATAAGTGGACAGTCCTTTGCCGGTACTCCATTCTATTTTACCGCAAAGCACATCCCATAGTGAGGTCACATCCGCATATTGGAAGAACAGGAGTATGCCCAACAAGATAGCCGTAAATATACCGCCTATCTCGAGAATATCCGCCCATATACCCTTGAGGATATGCTCGTTTACACTACGCGGCTTTTCTTTCATAACCGATGGTGTGGGCGGTAATGACGCCAAGGCGAGAGCGGCAAAGGTATCCATAATAAGGTTTATCCACAGCATTTGTGTGACGGTGAGCGGCGATTCTGTACCGACAAACGCACCGATAGTCACAATAAGGCACGCCACTACATTGATGATCATCTGGAACAGGATAAAGCGTTTGATATTCTTGTAGAGGGAACGCCCCCACATGACCGCATTGGCAATCGTACGGAATGAGTCGTCCAATATCGTCATATCGCTTGCTTCCTTTGCCACTGCCGTACCGTCGCCCATCGACAGCCCCACATTCGCAGCATTGAGAGCCGGTGCATCGTTGGTGCCATCGCCCGTTACAGCGACTACTTGGTTCATCGTTTTGAGTAGTCGTACGGTGCGTTCCTTGTCGTTGGGACGGGCGCGTGCAATAATCTTGACTTTCTGAAGGCGTTGTTTCAGTTCTTCATCGGTCATAGTTCCTATCTCGGTGCCTGTCAGCAGGTTCTCGTTGGTATCTTGGTCTGTCCATAGTCCCAGCCGATGCCCTATCTCTTTGGCGGTTCCGGGTGCATCGCCTGTTATAATCATCACTTGTATTCCCGCTTTAATACACTCATCGATAGCGGAAGGAACATCAGGGCGTACAGGGTCTTCAATACCTACTATACCCATCATATTCAGGTCGGATATATTGAGTTTGCCGTCGGTAAAGACATCGTCGGACTCGGCTATCTCTTTGTAAGAAAAAGCCAAGGTGCGATTGGCGTGGTGCTGATAGTCTGCCAACTGAGCCGTATAGTGTTGCCTTTCGGTGTCGGACAAGGTACATAGGGGCATCAGTATTTCCGGTGCCCCTTTTACATAGACTATCCGCCCTCCTGTTATATCGGATTGAACGACAGTCGCCATATATTTCCTTTCGGTCGTAAACTGCAAACGATCTATGATAGAAACGGATTCGCGTATATCGGCATACTCGACCCCGTTGTCGTGCAGCCACAACAGCAGTGCGCCTTCGGTCGGATTACCGACAGCCTTCAGTTTGTCGGGGTTGGAATAGTCCAAATCGGCAGTCGTATTGACTGCAATACATTCCTCGAGCAGTGCTGAAACCTTGTCGGTTCCGAGTTGCTGCCATTTAAGTGCTGCGAACGAAGTACCGACCACCCGCATTTGGTTTTGCGTCAGAGTACCGGTCTTGTCCGAGCATATCACCGATACGGCACCCATCGTCTCACAGGCATGCATGGTGCGTGGCAGGGTGTTCTGCTTCATGAGCCGCTTCATGCTGAACGCCAAACTCAGTGTTACTGCCATCGGCAGTCCTTCGGGTACGGCTACCACCATAATGGTAACAGTAATCATGAAGGTATTCAGCAGGTAGGTAACAAAGTCCATCGTTGCGTCTGCATTGGTGAACGAAAAGCCATACTGCGTATAATAGACCGCCAAGCGTCCGATGATGATTAACCCTGCAAGCGCATAACTTGCTTTGGTTATCAGTCTTGCCAACCGCTCCAAGTTTTCGCTCAACGGAGTGGCTTCCCCGCTCTTTACTTGTGCAGCTTCAAATACTTTGCCGCACGCAGTAGCGTCTCCTACGGCAAATACGCGTGCGACACAGTCGCCCTCCATGACTATGCAGCCTTTCATAATATGATTGGAAGGATAGGTGGCGTCTTTGTCAAACGCATCCTTGTCGGTTGTTTTGGTGCATTGCGGTTCGCCAGTCAGGGAAGACTCGTTCATGGTCAGGTTCATGCACTCCAACAACTCGGCATCGGCAGGTACTTCTTCACCGGTTGCCAGCAAGATGATATCTCCTACCACTATATCTTTGCGCATAACTTGACAGACGGTGTTATTACGCATTACCCGTACAAGAGTGTCGTCGTTTACTTCGTTGAGGCTCTTGAAAGTCTTTTCGTTTTGGGCTTCCAATATATGGGCTACGGCAGTGGCTAACAGCAGTGCCAACGCAATACCGATTGGCTCCAAATAAGGCTTCCAGCCTGTTTCGGTGCCGAATACGCCTTCGTAGAAAGAAATACCCCCCGAGAGCAGTAGTGCAAACAGTAGAATAGTAAAGAGAGAATCCATCTTGAACTTTCTTTGCTCTTCATCCCATTTCCCACCCAAGTAAGCGACTGTATAGGTCAGGGCAAACAGTGTGGCAGACAATACGGGCGCAATCCATAGTTGCTTGTCTTCGCAGATACCGCACAGCGGTAACAGGATGGATAATGCAGCGGTGATGATTAGAACAGCCAACTCCAATTGCAGCAGCCAGAAATGCATACAGTACTTTACTTTCTTCCATACGGATTCTTCTTCCGGCGGCGTCAGTATGTTAGTCCCGTGCAGTCTGCGGCTTTCTTCTACTTCTGTATCAGACAGACCCGTGTAATGTGTTTTCGTCATACTTTGTTAGGATTGTGTATCGGGTAAATTTATAAATATCTTCTTACTTGTTGGCAGTAGGTTTCGTATTCGGTGCCGAAAGTTGCATGGCAGAATTGTTCCTCGTGCCGTATTTGCAGGTGGAACATAATGACAGGGAACAAGGCAAACAGAAGGTGCGGTATATTGGGGAACGCCAATAGCAGTCCGATATACACCAAATCGAAGCCGACAAATGCAGGGTTGCGGCTGATACGGTAGATACCCTTTTGCACCAACTTTGTTTGGTCGTTCTCCGGAATACCTGCCCTCCAATTATCCGCCATTGTCCATACGGCAAGGATGAAGAACACTACGCCTGTTGCGGCTATCAGCAAGCCTGCCCATTGCAGGACGGGACAGTGCTGCAAGAAAGGTATCAGCGTCCAATTCGGATAAACCAAGATACTGACAACCTCCACTGGTACGACAAGCAGGGTTGCTACTCCCATGATTCTTTCGGTTCGCAATACTTGTTCAGGTTTGTTGCCTACACCAATTTGGTTGGTGGTAATGCCTTGCTTTCGTTGCGCTATCTTTTTGCCGAAATATACGGCATAGAATACACCTAACAGGGCTATGGCTATTATCTTTGTGAGCATGGTTCTACGGAGGTTTTGGGGAGGTTAGTGGTTGTGTGTATGTCCAGGGATGACAGTTGCACTGCCCGCCAGTTTGACTTGTATGGCACCTTTGGTTACTATGGTTTCGCCTGCTGCAAGACCTTTCTTAACGAGTATGCGTTCGCCATTGCTTTGTCCGAGTGTTACTTCCCGTTTACGGTAGCAATTGTCGTCGATTTGCACATAGACGGAGTAGATTCCTTGTTCTTCGCATACGGCAGCGACAGGCACAGACAGGGCGTTTGTTTGTTCCTGCAGCAGCAGATATACATCGGCGTACGCTCCTGCGATTAACCCTGCTTTGTTTTCGAAAGAAAATACGACTGGCACATATCCTGTCTGCTTGTTTGCACTTTGTCCGATAGACAGGAGTTTCCCGTTCATGTCGGCTAACCGATATACGGTATTGCTGTAGGCAGGTTCGAAGTTGGCTCCGTGTATCTTGCTGAGGCTGTTCCAGTAGCGTTCCGGTAGGTCGGCTTGCAGCAGCAGGTCTTTTGTCTGGCTTACCGACAGTAGTGCTTTGCCGGCTTCCACATAGTCGCCGTTGTTGAATGTGAGTCCGTTGATATAGCCGTCTTGCGGGGCGATCACTTCTATACACCCGTCTTCTGCTTTTTTGTTGCGCAGAGCCTCGTATTGTGTCCGTGCGGTTTGGTATCGCAGGGCTATCTGTTCCATTTCTTGGGCAGATACTATTTGGTTGCCTGTCAGTCGTTCGGCGCGTTCATATTCTTTGCGTGCGGCTTCGTATTGTATTCGTGCCGTCTCTACGGGATCTGCGGTCGCCATACCTTGTACGGATATGTGTGCCAGCACCTGCCCTTTGCGTACCGGCGTACCTTCGTTCAGCGTGCGTTGCAGGGAGATTACTCCTTCCATAGCCGCCACTACTACCTGAGTCTTGTTGGATGGGGTGAGGATTTGTCCTGATACTTTTATTGCCTCTGTGAAGGGTTCATAGTTGATTTGTTCTGTCTGCAATCCGATAGCCGTTGCTTTTTCTTGTGTGAAGACTATCTCTCCTTCGGTGTGTGTATGTTGTTCTTCCTCGTGTTCGTGGTGATGTTCGGTATTTTCGTCGTGTTCATGAGAGTGTGAGTGTGCGGTACAACCCGTCAGTACGGCGACCATGTACGCTGTCAGTACGAAATAATTCTTTTGCATAGCCTATTGTTTTTCAAATTACAGCGCAAAGGTAGAATAAAGTATCTGCAACCGAGTTGCAAATGCAGGAGGTGGGAGTATGGTATTTGGTGCTGTGGATAGTTGAAAGTTGATTGTTTATCATTTTTGAGAGTCGTTTGTGAAGTTGATGAGGAACAGTTGTTCCGTTGCCCGTGTGACGGCGGTATATAGCCAGCGGTAATAATCGACGCTGTACTGTTCTTGTGAGATAAGTCCTTGATCGATGAATACCCGTTTCCACTGTCCTCCTTGTGCTTTATGGCAAGTGACGGCATAGGCGTGTTTGACTTGCAGGGCATTGTAGTAGGGGTTGTTTATGATTTTTTCCCACAGTTCTTTCTTGCTATGTATTTCTGGGTAGTCTTCTTCGATACGGCTAATCAGTGTTTTTTGCAGTTGATAGTTGGTATCGGGTGAATCGGTGTAGAGTGTTTCGAGCCAAAGTGTGACATCGATGTCCCAATCGTAGTCGATAGCGTGCAGGACGGCGTCTATAAAGTGAAACCCGTAGATTTCACGGTAGTGGGTTAGACGACTTATCTCGAACATATCGCCGTTGGCAAGAAAATCCAATCCTTCGTACTGCTTCGTCCAAAAGTAGTTGTTGCGGGTTACCATGATTCTGTCACCTCCTGCAATCTGGTCTTCTTTCCACAAAACTCTTGCCCTGATGCCTTGATTATAGAGGTTCATTCGTTTGTTGGTGCGTGTTACAATGATTGTCTCTTCTACTCCTACTTCCCGATAGGCTCGTTCTATCTCTTCCACCATTTCTTCGCCATTGAGCAGTCGTATGTCTTGAAACTGTTTGAGTTGGAATACGGGTGCGTGCAGTACATTGTTTTCTGCTATCTGTTTCCTTAGTTGTGTGGCATTGGTTAGAATACCGCTGTCGAGTGCTTGGCGTGCGACTTGTGTGAGGGTATGCTGATAGATATGCAGTCCATACCCTTGTAAGTATTGGTAGTCGAGTGCTGGACTTATAGCCTGCCCTACAGGTGGCAATTGGGCATTGTCGCCTATCAACAACAGACTGCAGTTGTGTCCTGAATAGACATATTTCAGCAGGTCGTCCAACAGATGCCCTGTGCCGAAACTCTGCTCTTCGGCACTTGTGTTGTTGGCTATCATAGAGGCTTCGTCCACTATGAACAGCGTGTCTTGTCGGGTGTTGTAGGATAGCCCAAAGCGAAAATCTCCCATTGCCTTTTGGCGATATATCTGCTTGTGTATGGTGTAGGCAGGTTGTCCCGAATAGGCAGACAGCACTTTTGCAGCCCGTCCTGTCGGTGCCAAGAGGAGGGTCTTTTGTTGCAGATGGTGCAGTGCTTGCACGAGTCCTGCGATAATACTCGTTTTGCCTGTACCTGCGTAACCACAGAGCAGGAATAGCCTTTCTTGCTCGTGTGACAGTACAAAGGCAGACAGTTTCTGCAACAGTTCCTCTTGCTGCTCGTTGGGCGTATAGGGTATGTATTTGTGAATATGTGCCAAAAGGAAGTCGTTTAGCATGGCTATAATATGATAATCTTTTGAAAATAAGTGCTAATATATCTGTATATGTTTATTGTAGCGGTTCTTGTACCATATTTCTATGCTCTTTGTATGTTCATCCTATATTCTTCCTATACTCATCCTATATTCTTCCTATACTCATCCTATATAGATCCTATATAAAACCTTCGAAATCGTTAGGAATGACGGGGCTTTGCGGAGGCTTGTTTCTCCGTTTTGACAAGGGAAACAGGTGCTTTTCAGCAGGCAATAGTCTAACAACGGTTAAGGAACTGTTCTTGTATGTACCACAAAATGTTATGTATCTTGTATCTTACTGTGTATGAGAAAGAAACAGATTTATTATGCAGTTGTTGCTATGAAAAATCTTATTCTTTCTTGCACGAATCAAAAAACAGTCGTACCTTTGTCGTCGGGTAAGTCCTACACGACCAGCTCCCTTTGAATTCCCCCAGGTCTTGACCGAAGCAAGGGTAGGAGGTTGTAGCGGTGCGATGTAGTTCGCTTACCCTCTTTTTGTATCTATACGAAGGCAGTTTGTGGCTATTATGGTACGATGATTTTCGTTACTTGGTTTCCTTTGCGTTGAATATAAATGCCTGCCGGTAGGTTTTTGATGTCGTTTCCAACGGGTTGTCCTTGCAGGGTGTAAGTTTGGGTATGGGTTGCATCAAGGTCGTTGATTGTTTCCTGTACGCTTGTTTTTTCGCCCAAGTACGCAGCCCACATATCGGGGATCCCGTAGCCGATATTGTTGTCGGGGCTATCGGACAGGGAGGCGGTGTGGAGGATGCGTTGAATAATTTGGATGTTGTTCAGTTGTGGCAATGCTTGCCACAGACAGGCGACTGCTCCTGCCATGACAGGTGTAGCGAAGGAGGTTCCGTTACTAGTGGCAATGGTATTATTGTTGGGATCAAAGAGGCTTGTTTTTGATCCCATTGCGCAGACCTCGGGTTTTATTCGTCCATCGGCGGTAGGACCGAACGATGAGAAATAGCTTTTCGATCGGGAACTTGTAACGCTTCCGACGGTAAGGATGCTATCGGCATCGGCAGGGCTACTGATATAATACCAGGGAAGATCTCCTTCGTTTCCTGCAGCGATACAGACAATCATTCCTTTGCGTGCAGCGATATTTGCCGCCCGACTGTTGCGTATGGTATATCCGTCGTGGTCAGCGTAGGAGAGTTTGGATGTAGGGTCATCGAAATAGTCGAAGTAGCCCAAGGATGATGTGATGATATCTGCCCCGATGCTGTCGGCTAACTCGAAGCCAGCCACTTGTGCATCGATTTCACGCAGACTCTCCGTATAGTCGTCTTCGGTTACGATGAGGCAGTAAGCCGCATCGATGGCAGTGCCGCAATACTTGTTTTCGGAGTATGCCGCCATACATGAGAAGACGCTACTGCCGTGTCCTCCGACGGCATAGACATCGGTAGTGGGGTTGACAAAGTTCCGTGTGTAGGTGATTCGTTCCCTGACCCGATCGAAATAGGCGGACTTGTCTATGTTGTAGAATCCGTCGTCGATGACGGCAATATACATGCCATCACCCCGATAGCCTGCTTCGTGCAACTTCTGCAGTTGCAGCATCTCGGTCTGTGTCTTGGCAGAACCATAGGAGATGGAGTTTTCGAGGCTGACGGAAGGTAGTTTCTTGCGGGTACTATGGGAGATCCTATCCAATTGGGTACGCTGTAAACTATCGATGAAAGCGAGGTTTTTGAGTTTATTGACGAGAGCGTCATCGGAGATGTGTATGGTTGCGCCATTGAGCCAACGGGATACCAACAGCACCTCTGCCCCCATCTTGGCGATAGAGTCCAAATAGATATGGCTGACGGGCAGGTCCAAGGAGTCGATGGCAATGCTTTGCTTTGTACGGCGTTCAATAGCCCTTTCGGACAAGAATGTTTCGGGTTGGTTGATGTCGCCGACAGTCCCTTTTTTGTCGGTGAAAGCGACCCAGTAGCAGTCAGCCAATAGGGTAGTGGAAACTCCTAAAAGGAGAGCGAGAAGGACAGATTTTTGTTTCATCATTGAGTTTGAATTTATTGTTGAAAGTTTATGGTTAGATATATCGGCAAATGGTCGGAGTACCCGTCGATATATTTGTAGCCTTGATAGGTGCGGAACGGTTTGAGGTCGAGATATTGCAGATCGTCTTGCAAGAGCCACTCAGGGCAAAATATCCCATTGGAAACAAGAGGTCGGATGTTCTGACTGACATAGAAATGGTCGAGGCAACTCCATACTCCGTGCCATTTGTAGGAACCTTTGCCGTTGGCTTGGAAGTCAAGCATCAGATTGTGCAAGGGTGCAAGCCATTCCGCAGGTTCCCTGTTGAAATCACCCATTACTACTATCTTTGCCGTGGGTTGCGTTTGAAGAAGAGAGTCGAGTGCAGTCTGCAAGGTGGCTTGTGCTGTTGCTCTTCGACTGTTGGTGGCGTTTGTTCCGCCTCGTTGCGAGGGGAAATGGCAAAGGAAGATGTGTAGCGTATCTCCGTTGCTGAGTTGTCCGGAGGCATACACAATATCCCGTGTTGGACGGTCTTCGGTTGGCACGGTAAGAAAAGCGTGTGCGAGCAACTTAAACTGTTTAGGCTGGTAGAGAAGTGCGCAGTCGATACCCCGTTCGTCGGGTGAGTCGTGGTGCAAGTATTGGTATTTGTAGTTGCTCAGTACGCCCCATTGGCAGAGGTCGATCAGGCATTGTTCGTTCTCAATCTCTTCTAACCCGATCAAGGCAGGCGTGTTCCACTCCCCAATGTTTGCGACCACTTGCCCGATATGTGCCAACTTCTCACGGTAACGAGCAAAGGTCCAATGGTGATTGCCTTCGGGAGTGAAATCGTAGTCATTGTGTATGGAGTCGGCAGAAGGATGGAACAGATTCTCGACATTATAACTAATAATCTGTACTCTTGTTTGCGCCGCAAGTACAGCCGCACAGCACAATAGTCCGATGAGAACGATTCGTCGCATTATTCTTTGTCTTGAAGCGAGTTAACCAACATGCCACACGCCGCCAATATATCTTCTCCGCGCGACTTACGGATGGTTGTTGTTACGCCATGTTCTGTCAGATAGTCGCGCATCCATTCTGCTTTCTGCAAGTCACTGCCTTGCAGCGTGTCCGTTGTGTCCTGCGGATTGCTGTGGAAGCGTATCAGGTTTACCCGACACGCCAAAGGACTCAGCAACCGACGCAATTGGTTGGCATGACGCAAGGTGTCGTTGTTGTCCTTGAAAAGGATATACTCGAAAGACAGACGCCGTTGATGACGCCAATCGCAGGTGCGCAGTAGCGTGATGACATCCTCGATGGAATAGACCTTCTCTATAGGCATTATCTCTGCGCGCTCGGCAGGGAAAGGATTGTGCAGGCTGATGGCAATATGGCAATCGCTTTCCGAGAGGAGGCGTTGAAGACCGGGTATGTACCCGACAGAGGACACCGTTATTCGGTGAGGGCTCCATCCACAACCCCAGTCCGCTGTGAGTATCTGCAATGCTCCCAACACATTGTCGATATTGTCGCAAGGCTCACCTTCTCCCATAAACACGATGTTCGTAAGAGATTGGGTATCGGGAACAGAGAACACTTGATTGATGATTTCACCGACAGAAAGGTTGCCGTGAAAACCAAGCGTACCCGTCATACAGAACCGGCAGCGCATACGGCAACCTGCCTGCGTACTGACGCACAGGGTTGCCCGTTCCCCATCAGGGATATAGACAGTTTCAACGGCACTCTTGGCAGCAGGAAAGAGATATTTCTTGGTACCGTCGTGCGATAGGGCTTCGGCAGTATAGGAGTTACGCCCAATGGTATATTTCTCCGACAGGGCAGCACGACCTTTAAGGGAGATATTTGTCATTTCATCGAAAGAAACAACCCTCTTTTTGTATAGCCACTCTGCTATTTGCTTACCGGCAAACTTAGGTAACCCTACGGAAAGTGCGATGTCTTGCAGGGCTGTTATGTCTTTCCCTAATAAACTATCCATACGACTACTGATTATTCGTGATGGTCTCGTACAAGGTATTACGAGTGGGGTCGATATCCATCAAGATGGAATAGGCTTGCTCCTTTTCATCGGATGTTCCTCTTTTGAATATGTTGGTCAGTTCATCGGACTTGGCATCCAGGAAGGTGTTGATAAGATAGGTTGCCGGACGCGAACGGTTAGCCTCACGCAATACCGGTAATCCTTCAGCAATGCGGGCTCGTGCATTAGCGACATTCGTAGCCATCTGGTCTAACGCCAATCGGTGATACTCGTAATAGAAGTTGCGATAACCTTGAAACGCCTCATCCATCAAGTTGTTCGTTAGTGTGTAGCGATTACGGTTGCTTCCAAAAGCCTGCCAGCCAGTCAATTCACTATTCTCTAACGATGCTGACTGTGCCATACTTACAATGTTCTCGCATTGTTGGAAATAAGGTGTACCGCCCAAGCGAGAGAAACTGTCCATATCATGCCCGATGATTAGATAGCAATAGTACGCCAACATTGCTGCCAAATTGCTTGTAACGCTATTGGGCTGGTACTCTATACGGTCGTACTCCTGATAGGTAAAGTTGAAATAGTTATCCTTGAAGTTGAGCAATGTGGTCGTGTAGGAAGTGCCATACACAGGACGACGCGCCTGCACTTGCAACTCGGCGATAAACAGATTGTCGGTAACACTCTGCACCACTATCATCATACTGCACTCAATACGCTCAGCGTCCGTAAAGGTCATATTTGTCCAACGGGTTGTATTGACAAACTCAGTGATAGAGGTTTGCAAAGTATTGAAGATACTTTTGTTAGAGCCTTCTATCTGGTCTGAATTGACGGTTACCTGACATTGCAGTTCTTGGGCTTGAAGACCGGAACAAACAAGCAACAGGCTTATTGCAAGAATGATAAATGATGGTCGTCGCATTATCGAAGTGATTTTATGGCACCCGTCTTCGGGTAAAATTCTATGTGAATAGGTTTCTTGAACAAAGAGTAGGGTAGTGCAACCGCAACACCCCATTGAGCAATATCAATCGTGCTTTCCACCCAAGTCCGTTCTCCATCGCTCAGCAGAATATGCGCTTGTCCGGGGATGTTGTAGCAGATAGGCGACTTGCCTCCTTGCACCTTCTCGTCATCTTTCTGCGAAGGAGCATATTCTTTCTTGTACTCATCTATGTGAATGTAATACGGATTGCCGCTCATATCGTCCTTCGACACTACACCGCTGAACATCGAGAAACGGAACAACACATCGTTCTCGATGCCACCTGTAGGAATAAACGACAGATGTTCAGAGTGTTGTTTGATGATACGCTTGCCAATAAATAATTGCGTCAATGCTTTCTCTTGAGCATCCAATTCCTTCAACACCAACTGCATCGACCGACCATCGTTGGGCAAATGTTCGACATCCCCCGATAGCAAGTTCAAGCGACTTTCGCGAATACGATAGATCTGTTTCGCTGTATTCTCCGCCATCTTTGCAGTGGAATTGGCCAAGAGTTGCTCCTCTAAAAATGGAACAGTACGAAGCATTTCCTCGTTCTCCCGAACCTTCTCTTTGGCTGTCGGCTTGTGCCCCTTGTCTTTGCGTACCTCATCTGCGTTCACACCAGATAGAATCCCCTCTTTGGTAAGCGACAAACAAGAACAATAGGGGTATTTCTCGTTGAATGGAACCGTATAGGTGCGTGTCGTGTCTGCCGTTGTAGCCGCACGAAGGCGTATTCCCTTCAGCCGATAGGTACGCTTATCCTCCTTCACAATATCCGTCGTGCGTAGATAACGCTCCGAATACTGGTAAAACATCCCCCGTTCTTCTATTATCTCTTCATAGTCAACATCAAACACAAGCGTCGTAAAAGGCATATAATACACCAGCACCGGCTCTGATTCTCGTACTGTCTGACTCCATGCTGATACCGATAACAGCAGGCATAGCGTAACTAATAAACAACTATTCTTCATAATCTAATCATTTTTGGGACAAAGATAATCACTTTTTTTGTTATTACAAATGCTTAAAATATCTAACCCTCTTTCGGCGTCCACCAACTGCAGTCCTGCTGCCGAAAGCACTGAATGAAACAATATATCTGTCATATACGCCTTGTCTTTGTTGCTTTTCAAGGCGTGTATTATCTCTGGATAGGTCTGTGCATAGAGAGTAATATGTCAAACAATCCATAAACCACGCAAAGGTAATGTTTTTCCATCAATCTGGCAACCCCTAACCATCCCAATATTTCAATTCCCGATCTCTAGCCCCTATCTATATGCCACCCATAAACTATCCATTTCTTTCAACTTTCCATCTTCAACTTTCCATTTACACAGTAAGTAACCTCTCGCCACTCTCTATTTAATCAGTTTGTGTCACTCTTTGGTTGTTCTTGGGTGATTAACTTATCAAAAAGCAACAAAAAGAAGCGGAAGTCCAACGAACTTCCGCTAAACTGCATATCAAAAAACAACAATAAAACGGCTAATGCGAATCAATCTCCATTCAACGACGAACCGATTTCCATCAGACAAGAGCAGCACAAACAATCTGAATAGTGCGCACGGATATACGACCGTGCTTCAGCCGTCAATTGTACTCCAACACATTCACAATCAATGTCGTGCGTACATACAAATCGAATCCCGCAGCGGGGGCATTCTTTTTCACATCTCATTCTATTCTTGTCCCTAATACCGAATATCTAACACCATCCAGCACAATAACCATCTGCCCGTTATAAAGCATCTTATGCGCAACCGCCTCCTCTACACCATCCTCCGTAATCGTTTCCACATCCGTACCGCCACAATCGCAACCGGCTTTCTCCTCTTCCGGAAGGTCAAGATAGTCTGCATCGTAAGTGTTCTTAAGCGTAGCCAACCGTACTTGCTGTCCCTTATGATTTCCCCATATATACTCCGCCAAACACGGATATTCAATAAACGGATTCCTATTGTGCTGAAAATCACTTACTGCATCCATCCGTTTCAATTCTTTTTCTGAAACCGGATCCTGACGATGCCAGGTCAAAAGAACTTCTATCAGCCAATCTCGAAACTCCAAATAATTGTTATTCTGCATCGCAAACTTACTGCCGACATCTGCATTGTCTGTACGCCAGCCCTTGTGTGCGCTGCAAACAGGATCATAATCTCCGTTTATATCACGACCATAACAGGTCGCCATATAAAAATACGCACGGGCAAAGTCCCCCTTATACTCGTCCTTCGGCTCAAACACCCAGAATGTTTCCCCCTCGTATGTTGCTTTCCCCACAGTCAATGAGCCGGTCGAAGATTTATCTTTAATATTGCTTGTCGGAACACCTGGAGGATAATTCCCGCGAGAACTGTTTGCCGTCGAGTTAGAAGGGTTCAAATGATAGCAGTCCTTATAAGCATCATTCTTCGAACCTCCCCACCACGACTTGGCAAAAGAGTGTTCTATATTGCACCCGCTAACAACCGCACCTGGACTTGTAAAAAGTTTCCAATCATCACAATACATGTCCATACAATAGCCATTGTCATCTTTGTCAGAGTAATAAAACACTTCCCATGTGTTTCCTGTACCACTACCATACTCCACCACTGTGTGATTACGGATAATCGATTTGAGCGTCCCTTTTAGTACTGCGTCTTGAGTTCCCTCAATGCTGTTGTAATAACCGCTCGGCATTGTCTCTGCAAATGCAACTGCAGACGACAAACATAAAATGAATAAAACTGTATGTTTCATAGTTCTTGTCTCGTTACAACCGCAAAGGTAGCACTTTTATTTCACATAACACCCGCATCCCCGCAAAAAACATTTTTCCTACACCCCACACCCACAATACATCTAACGCTATTCCATCGAATTTACCGACCGAATACTTGCATAAGCAAAAAAAAACCACTACCTTTGCGCTAATTTTAGAGGAGAATGGGCAATAAACGGTCTGCCCATCTCTAATAGTAATAATAACAACGACTTATAAAGATGAAAACAAAATTACTTTTATTATCATTCCTTCTACCTGCCTCCATGCTCCTTTCTGCACAGGAGGTAGTAGATAAAGCCACGGTTACCGCACAAGCCAATGCAGCACAGTCCGCAGGAGGTGATTTGAAGAAAATAGACACAGGCGAGAAAAATTGGAAATTCAGTGGTGTCGTGGGGCTTAATGCATCAGCAACTGCACTTGTTAACTGGGCTGCAGGAGGAAAGAACAATGTAAACGGCGTCGCTTTTGCTCGTATGCGACTTCTATACCACAAGAATTCTATCGCATGGGACACCAATTTAGACACCGAAATAGGCTACTCTTACATTGATCAGGAGGAAGACCCTCTGCAAAAGTCAACCGATAAGATAAACCTTGTTACTAAATTCGGTTGGGAATTCCACAAAACATGGTATCTGACTGTTTTAGGTGGCTTCCGCTCACAATATGCACAGGGACATAGTTATATCACTGGATATAATCCGTCCGTATCCAAATGGTTAGCCCCTTCTTACACAGACATATCTGTAGGTATCGACTGGAAACCAAACGACATATTCACTGTCTATCTCTCACCTTTAGCGGGACGAATCACCACCGCCTATGTCTCACAGCGTATCAACGACAAAGTAAACAACGCCTATAATGCAGCGTATGCTGATGGAACACTTCCAACTGCTTCCTACGACCCCAATTACAACTACAGTGATTATCTCAAACTCAAATATGGTGTCGTCGATTATAAGTACGATGAAGTCAGTGGCACCTACAAAACCGTACCGTCAAACAAAGATGTCAACGCCCAATTTGGTCTTTCCTTCAAAGGAGGCATCAACTATACTTATAAAGATCTCAAAATTATCACCACCGTCGGACTCTTTACACCCTACAAATGGGACAACCGTAAAGACGAACAGGGGAAATATATCGACCACCAGCATTTTGGCAACTTCGATGTTGATTGGGACTTTGCTATATCATACCAGTTCCTCAAGGTCTTGAATGTAACTCTCTCCACTAGCCTTAAATACTACAACGGAGTGCTGATTGACAAAACAGATAAAAACGGTGTAACTACAAGTACCGAACGGGTTCAATTCCAATCTATATTGGGACTCGGCATTGGGTACAGTTTCTAACCACCATAATGCAGCCGTCTTTTCTTGAATTCCAAACCAATCTTGAGCAATTGCTGCAACAATGCACGGAATTGTTACAGCAGAACGCTGCACTGCGCACAACCAACGAACAGCAGCGCAACGAAATAATGCGCTCCCACGAAGAACTGGAACAACTCAAGAAGAAATACAAGAGTCTGCAAACGGCACACGCTCTCTCCGCACAAACAGAAGACAAGGAGCAGGCAAAACGCAAACTGACATCAATCATACAACTGATAGATACCGCACTCGAAAAACTGGCAGAGTAGCAATGAATCCGGCAACACAACATATAACTCTGAGAATCGATTTCCATTCCATCGAGTTAAATGTACCGCGAGAACAAGAAGCGGCCTATCGTGATGCTGCCCTGCAAATAGATCAGTTGTACAAAGGATATATGAAAAAATATCCTCAGTTGTCCCCAGAGAAAATATGGCTCTATGTTGCCTTGGATGTCGCTGTCGAATTGCAGTTGGATAAGCACACAAAAGCACTAAAACCCCTGCAAGATTTGATATCCGAACTCAATAAACAGGTGCTGCAAACAACGGAGACAATAAAGACACAAACAAACCTATAAATGAATAATAAGCCAATACTGGATAATACTAACAATTAAATCATACAAACATGAGTCCGCTATACATCATACTTATTGGAGTAGGCGCATTCCTCATAGGAGCGACTTTGTCCTATATCATACTTCGCTATGTCGGCAATGGAGTGCTCGCAAAAGCACGGGAAGAAGCAGAGATAATCAAGAAAAACAAAATCATCGAAGCCAAAGAGAAATTCATAGCACTAAAGGTGGAGTACGATAAAAATGTACAACAACAAAACCAGAAACTGCAACAGGTCGAGCAACGGCTTGGGCAGCGTGAACAACAATTAAACCAAAAACAAGGAGAGGTACAACGCGCCCAAAACGAAATAGGACAAAAACACCAGCAAATCGAACAGCAACAACAAGCCATCGAATACAAGCAGAAAGAAATCGATAAAATGCACAAGCAAGCACAAGTGCAACTCGAAACCATATCGGGACTTTCTGTCGAAGAGGCAAAACGGCAATTGGTCGAATCTCTTAAAGACGAAGCAAAAACCAATGCTATGTCTTATGTCAACGAGATAATGGAAGAGGCTAAACTAAATGCCAACAGAGAAGCCAAGAAGATTGTCGTACAGACCATCCAACGAGTCGCAACCGAAGCCGCTATCGAGAACTCTGTAACCGTCTTCCATATCGATAACGACGAGGTAAAAGGACGCATCATCGGGCGAGAGGGACGCAACATTCGAGCATTAGAGGCTGCCACTGGTGTTGAAATAGTAGTTGACGACACACCCGAAGCCATAGTTCTTTCTGCATTCGACCCCGTTCGCAGAGAGATAGCACGACTTGCACTGCATCAACTCGTAACCGATGGGCGTATCCACCCTGCTCGTATCGAAGAGGTCGTTGCCAAGGTCAAGAAACAAGTCGAAGAGGAAATCATCGAAACCGGCAAACGAACCACAATAGACCTCGGTATTCACGGACTACATCCCGAATTAATTAAAATGGTAGGACGAATGAAATACCGCTCCTCTTATGGACAGAACCTGCTGCAACACGCACGCGAAACAGCCAACCTGTGTGCCGCTATGGCATCCGAACTGGGACTGAACCCAAAGAAAGCAAGACGCGCAGGACTTCTGCACGATATAGGTAAAGTTCCCGAAGATGAACCCGAACTACCACATGCAATCTTGGGTATGCACCTATGCGAGAAATATGGCGAAAAGCCGGATATATGCAATGCTGTTGGTGCCCACCACGACGAAGTAGAGATGGAAACAATGCTCGCACCCATTGTACAAGCCTGCGATGCAATATCTGGCGCAAGACCTGGAGCAAGACGCGAAATAGTGGAAGCCTATATCAAACGCTTGAACGACCTTGAGAACCTCGCATTGAGTTATCCAGGTGTCATAAAGACCTACGCTATTCAAGCAGGACGCGAACTGCGTGTCATCGTCGGAGCCGATAAGATGACCGATAAGGAAACCGAACTCCTATCCTTCGACCTCGCAAAGCGTATCCAAGATGAAATGACTTATCCTGGTCAAGTCAAGATAACAGTCATCCGCGAAACCCGAGCAATCAGTTTCGCAAAGTAACACGAACTGTCAATGTTATTCGAATTAGTAAAGCATTTCGAATAACTGTAGAGGCATTTCATATCCTCTTACTATCCACAAATAGGCTGCCTAAATACATTAGACAGCCTATTTCTTGTTTGTGCTACTCTTATTTGTAATGGTATAGGACTCCAATATCGGGCAATAGGGTGAACAACTGCAATCAAAAGAGTGTCCATACCACCAATCTGTCAAACCTGTCTTATTTGCCGAATAACCCATGTGTCTGTCCATACTTTTCTAATTTTGCCGTTTGCGGCCTATTTCCCGATACCCACTATTCTCTTTTGTATAATCATATAATCCTACTAATCTTTTTTGGTGTATAGAATGGTATTCTATATATAGTTCCTATCGTAGTCCTTTAAGAGGTCTATAAAACCCATATAAGAGTTATATGTGCTATGGTAGTGCTATGGTAGTGCTATGGTAGTGGTATGGATATACGACCGATATTCGTGGCTGATTGAATGTGTGTTTTGGTCTGTGCGTTTCTGACTACGCTGCGTGTTGAGGTCTGTGTATTGTTTTGGGGGATGTGGGTGTCCTCATCTGCATGAATATATAGTATGGATACGCAATGTTGATTATGATGTGTTGGTAAACAACAATCAACAAACAAAAAAGCCATAGCATCCTATGGCTTTAACTGTTTGTTGTTATGAGAATACCCGATAGTTGACTTTTTACTGCATTAAGAAATGCTGCAAGGCAACTACGGTAGCATTATAATCTTCCTTGTACTTGGCAGGAATAGGTTCCACAGGAGGCGACTCCATAGTAAGGGGATTGATAGGCGTTCCATTCTTCCACACACGGAAATCCAAATGAGGACCGGTGCTATTACCTGTACTGCCCACATAACCGATAACATCGCCTTGTGCCACACGCTTTCCTACTTGAATATCTTTACCATATTTGCTCAAGTGCAAGTAGGCAGTGGTATATGTCGAATTGTGGCGTATCTTAACGGTGTTTCCACCTCCGCCCTTATAACCTTTCTCTATCACCACTCCGTCCCCTATTGATACTACAGGTGTCCCGATAGGTGCCGCATAATCTACTCCCGTGTGTGGACGGACAGTCTTGAAGATAGGATGCTTCCGATGATAAGTAAAGGTCGAAGAAATACGCTTGTAGTTAAGAGGAGCCTTCAAGAAAGCCTTACGCAGGCTGTTACCTTGCTCGTCAAAATAACCGACAATATCGTCATTGGCAAAATAGTAAGCCGAAAGACTGTCCTTCCCGTGATAGTAAGTAGCAGCATGCACCCTCGTTATATCAATGGGAATACTGTCTGCAAAACTCTGAGTATAATACACCCGGAATCGATCGCCCTTCTGTAGTCCGAAGAAATCAACAGTCCATGCGTATATATCCGACAACTCAATGGCCAATTGCGGACTGATTCCTGCATCCACAAAGGCATTCCACAAGGACGATATAATAACCACCTCCCTGCATTCTGTATGGTGTCGCAATGGCTTCTGTATTTTCTCAATGTGCAGAGTATCTCGCACATCAAGAACGATGCTGTTTATATAATCTTGCTTGTAAACAAAATAACACAAGACGGAATCCAGCGAGTAAAATGCAATATAACTCTTCTGTGGTCGTATCTTACGAGCGTCAAAATCGGTTGTTTGCAGCACTCCCAATTGATTGATTACCGCAGGCTTTGCACCCAAACGGGAAAAGATTCCCCCTAAGGTTTCGCCATTGCGAATAACACCCGTCGTACAGTAAAAAGAATCTACAGGTATGCCGTACTCATATCTTACCTCATTGATACCACCTTCGCCCTCATCTGCATCGTACGATTTTCCTCCCTCCGTCTTGCAGCCTGCCAACAGCACCAAACCAATGCAGCCGATGGCAACATACAACGACCAATGTGAAATCTTGTGCAACAGACTCATAATCATTTCCAATATGTTACTTTTGAGGATATTTCCTGAAGAAAGATTCTAAACGAAGGCGTACAACACCCAACAAGGCTTCCGAGAATATACCACCCGACATCTTCGAAGTACCCAGCACACGGTTTATAAAGATAATCGGTTTCTCCTTAATCGTAAAGCCGCACTTGTATGCGGTGAACTTCATCTCTATTTGGAAGGCGTAACCCTTGAACCGTATCTTATCAAGTTCTATTGTCTCTAATACATGCCTTCTATAGCACATAAAGCCCGCCGTTGTATCGTGTATATCAACCCCCAACACAAAACGGACATACTTGCTGGCAAAGTACGACATCAGTACGCGGCTCATCGGCCAATTGACGACATTAACACCTGTCACATAACGACTACCTATCGCCACATCTGCTCCCTCATTGGCACAAGCATCATAAAGCGAGAGAAGGTCTTGTGGATTATGCGAGAAGTCGGCATCCATCTCAAAGATATATTCATACTTGTGTTCAATCGCCCACTTGAAACCAGCAATGTAGGCTGTACCAAGTCCCTGTTTACCATTTCTCTCCAAAAGAAATAACTGGGTGGGATATTGCATCTGCAAACGCTTGACGATTTCCGCAGTTCCGTCAGGGGAATTATCGTCAACAATGAGAATATGAAACTCTATAGGAAGAGTCAACACCACTTGTACGATGTTCTCTATGTTCTCTTTCTCATTGTAGGTAGGTATAATTACAAGTCGTTCCATATTAGGTATGAATTAGATGGTTTATAGGTGCGTTGTATTTTCCTTCGTAATAATGGGTACAAATCTTGTGCCTTTCCAACTCCTCCACCGATGCAGGTAAACAACAATGGTTTGAATATGTCCAACTTAGGTCGATTTTTTCATCAAGCAAGGAGGGTCTGGAATACATCCTTATATCTGTATTATCTCTCCTGTCGTCAAATTATAGATTGGCGAAGGAGTCAGCCGCTCAAATACATACAGGTTCAAATCTTCTCCAACTCGCACATTTGCCTTCTCCAAACAATCTTTAACGGTGTCGTATGCAAGGGTCTTGTCGTTGTTCTCGTGGCTCAAATGGCACAAGAACACATTCTCCAACCCCTTGTGATAATGCTTCGCAAGAGTCTCTCCGCAAGTCTTGTTGCTCGAGTGTCCCGTATCGGACAAGATTCGGGCCTTGAGGTACGAAGGGTAGGGACCGTTCAACAACATCTGCTCATCATGATTAGCCTCAATCACTAAGTGGTTCGCTGTCTCTATATACCGACAAAAAGTCTTGTCCATCACACCTATGTCGGTGGCCATTATGAATCGCTGATGGGCAACATCAATAATATATCCCACGCAGTCTGTCGAGTCGTGCGAGATACCAAAGGTGTTGATATGCATATCGCCTAAATCAAAAGGAACCCCCTTCTGATAGTATTTGCAACATGTACGCAACTTCTCTTTTACTCCATAGTTGTGATTTATCCCCTCGTGTATCTCTGGCGTAGCATAAATAGGAATATGGAACCGCTCTCCAAGTGTCCCTACTGCCCGTATATGGTCAGCATGGTCGTGAGTAACAAGCACGCCCAACAGATTGTGAAAGTCCAAATCCATCTCCCGCAGAACACTGTGAATCGTACGGGCTGATATGCCCGCATCAATCAGTATCCCCCGCTTGTAGTTGCCCAAGTAATAGCAATTACCGCTACTTCCCGATGCAAAACATCGAAATATGATGTCTGAATTATCCATGCTACTCTCTTAATCGCTCCGCAAAACTGCGTATCTGCTCACATAATGCCTCCACTGGGACACTCCCGTCGTTCTCCACCACCAAGTCCGATTGCTCTTTTATCCACTCTTGTTCGGCTTGGTTGCGCATTCGCTGCTCCACACCCTCTCTGTTCGTATGGTCCCGTGCCATAATCCGCTCCACACGCATCTCATCTGGCGCACTGATACATACCACTGCCCTACATAGTTTGTTGAACCCGCTTTCAAACAAGATAGCAGACTCGGCAAACACTATTGCTCCTTTGGCATTACTTGCCCACTCATGTAAATCGTACGCCACCGCTGGATGCACAATCTGATTGAGTTTTTCCAGTAGTTGTGGGTCACTGAAAACCATCGAGGCAACACGGCGTTTGTCGTAATGGTCTTCCACAAATATATCACTTCCGAACAATAGTTCTACCTGACTCCGTACACAAGGATTGTCATGAATTAGTCTTTGCGCAGCAGCATCGGAGTCATATACTTCATAGCCCATTCTTTCTAAACCGCTTGATATAAACGACTTGCCGGTACCGATACCCCCAGTCAATCCTATGATAAGTGTTTCTTGCATACCAAATGCAAAGATATACTTTTCTTGTGGTTATTCCAAATATCTGCCATAGCAAATTCCTATAAGCCACCTTCAACTGACAAAATGTCAGATTAGCAGCACTTTATACGACAACTTGGCAGAGATAACCTGCTTTTTGGCATTGGTATATCATTTGCCTAAACATAGGTGAATGTCGATTGAGAGACATCCTATAGAGAGGGTTCTCAGAGATCAACACTAAACCAACTATTAAAATTTTACAACTATGTTACCAACAATTAGAAGAACAGAACAAAACTGGTTACCAAGTATTTTCAACGACTTTTTCAGTGAAGAATGGCCTTTGATGCGCAATGTTTCCACCACCGCTCCGGCTATCAATGTAAAAGAGGACGAAAAGATGTATCATGTGGAGATTGCCGCTCCCGGAATGACCAAAGACGACTTCCATGTACATGTCAACGACCAAGACGAATTGGTCGTATCGGTTGAAAAGAAGCAAGAAAGCAAGGAAGAGGACAAAAAGACGAAGTATCTGCGTCACGAGTTCAATTATAGCCGCTTCGAACAATCTTTGCTCCTGCCCGACAATGTAAACAAAGAGGGTATATCTGCTAAAGTTGAGCATGGCGTACTGCATATCGACCTTCCTAAATTGGATCCGACGGTACAGAAACAGACAACTCGTGTCATCGACATACAATAAACCCACGAGTATAAATCGACAGAGGCTGCCTAATCTTTTTAGACAGCCTCTGTCTTTCTTTGTCATACATCACCAATTACCTCCCTCTTGCATACTACTTGCTACTTCCTCCACACCAATTGCTGCACTCATAATGGTTCCTTGCTACACCCTTGCCCACCGTATAATAGTTCCTTACTATGCTTATAATGGTTCGTTGTTGCGCTTATGCCCACCGTAGAGCCACACCGTGCTATGCCTCTCTTCCCCTCCTCCCAACCCCCTAGATCTTCTATACCGTCTATTTCCCCTACATCCCCCACCAACACTGCCACCTCCTCCAACCCCTAACCACTGGGGATGCGTGCGCCCCACCTACGGACAAGCCCTCAAGATGACCTTATTCCCCTTGGCTAACCCCACCTTCTCAATCCTAAACTCCCAATATCTCTTAACTTCTCACTACCCACCTTTAACACCCTCTCCTTCCAATAAACACCCCGTCCCCTCCCGCTTTCCCTCCGCTTACCCCGATAAACACTACCCATTTCAAACGATTTATATAGGATGAATATAGGACGAATATAGGATGACTATAGGAACACCCTACAAACTACCTCCAATTCTCCTCCCAAACACCTCTCTCTACTTTAATCATTAGCCCTTAATTCTTAAATTGCAATAACTCCTCCCTGCCTTTATAATAGTTTGTTGCTGCGCTCTTGCCCTCTGTAGAGCCACACCGTCCTATGCCTCTCAACACCTCCCCGAAACCCCTATATCCCCTAGATTTCCTAGATTTCCTACTTCCTCTACCAACTACCCCACCCATAAACTCATAAACTTATCAACCAATCAACCACCCTCCCACTCACTTTCGGCCTTGTGTCGGTGCGTCAAA
>CAVEIE010000020.1:0-29757 GCA_963615895.1 Bacteroidaceae bacterium
AAATGGAACTGTTATACACCACAAGAGTGCTTTTTCAACGGTGTTCTCTGACTTTGCACCATAAATAGCATTTGTTATTGGACAGTACATGATAGGAGTTATCTGCGTTTTTGTTGTATATTGTGTTGCGGGTGTTGTCTTTATCGGATAAAAATGGTATCTTTGCACGGATTATGACTATCTCCATGTGGGGTTTCAAAGTATATTGCAAATGTTTCATATAATAGAAAAATACGATAAGATACGACTGTTATCTTTCTTTTTGCCTTTTTTGACAGTGTTGACGGTCGATGCAGAGGGCTTAGTTTCAGAGAATATACACGCATCGCATGTGGTTGAGTTGCGGACGAAAATAGAGTATGACAAGACTTGGAAGGATAAGTACACACTTGAGATAGACGAGGAAGTTCGTTCTATTTTAGGTGGAAGTTATGTGGAGTCGGAAGCGGATTATGAATCGAATAGGCGAGTTGCAGGTATGCTTTTAGACGAAGGTACGGTGCCTGCTTATTTTGAGAAGTCGTATACTACTTTGACTTTTACTTATCAGCCGATAGATTATTTGTCGTTGGGTGGAGGTTATACCTTAAAACTATATGGCGACAAAGATTGGAGTGACCCGAAGAAGTTTATCCGTCATCGTTTTTTTTTCAGTGTGATACCTCAGGTGAGTATAGGTGATTGGAAACTGTCTCTTCGAGAGCGTGTAGATTTAGATTATCGTGCAGACTCTTTGGATCAAGACGAACGGAAGAATGCAGAGTTGTCTCTTCGTTCCCGTTTGCGGGTAGATTACACGATGCCACATAAACCTCTGCGCTTTTATGTGATGACGGAGTTGCATAATACACTGAATGTTCCGACGGATTATTTGAACAGGTATGCGACAAATAATACCATCCGACACTATGGGCAGTATATTCGTTATGTTCGTCCTGAAGTGGGTATGCGTTGGCAAATCAATGACCATAATTACCTGTATTTCTATTATCGTTTTGCTTATTCTTATTTGCGCGATGTTCAGATAGACAAGGAGGTGTCAGAGGTAGAACTAATGCATAATGTTACTTATAAACATATCATAGGATTGACCTATCAGTTTAGTAATTAGAATGGTGGTAGATAGTAGTAGGAATGTGTCAGTATGGAACACTTGTCATACCATATTCTAAATAACAAAAAAAATACATATAGTTTGTTATCCTTTGATAAATAGCAAGAATAGAAACCCTGATAGAAGATAATTTAGGAAACACTGATTCCAATAATTCTTTTCAATATATTGTACAATAGTCTTTTGTAATTAAAATAGGTTGTAGTACTATTGATAGATAGTAGGTTATGTGTAAATGGTTGAAATCAAAAATGATAGAAAAAGTGCAGTAGGTGGAGAGATGCAGGAAGTTTGTGTAATCGGGAAAAAAAGGTGAACTTTGCACCGAAGACCTAAAGAGAGGTTGCAGTTTGCTCTTTCTTACGGTAGTATAGAGCAGACATAATAAGAAAGGCCTAACGCCAACATGTATGTTGTTAGTGGGGCAATTTTTTTGCACTTTACTCGTCAGCAAGACAGGGTGTATTTGCGCCAATCGACAGAAGAAAATTTAGTAGATACAATGGATAATTGCATAACACAGTGGGGTGAATGTCTTCAGATTTTGGAGGACAACCTATCCAAGTCGGCTTTTACGACTTGGTTTGCTCCTATTGTGCCCTTGCAGTTTGAAAATGGAGTGTTGGTTCTTCAGGTTAAGAGCCAGTTTATTGCTGAATACATAGAGGAAAATTATATCGACCTATTGAGAAGGACTTTGTTTCGTATCTTCGGTAAAGGTACTCGTTTGGAGTATAGGGTTTTGATTGACAGCCGATCGGGTGCTGGACCTATTATCCCAAGCCAAGGTGCATTGGAAGTAGAGAAGCCTATTCATCGTGAGGCAAAGCATTTTCCTTATGCCGTGCAGCGTCAGATGCCCGACCTTGACCCGCAACTTAATCCTAATTATACTTTCCAGACTTTTGTGAAGGGAGAATGTAATAAGTTGGCTTATACGGCAGGGCATACTATATCCGCTGACCCCGGTAGGAATATCTTCAATCCGTTGTTTATTTTTGGAGGTAGTGGAGTAGGTAAGACACACTTGGCAAATGCCATAGGCAATCAGGTAAAGCAGTTGTATCCGGAAAAGCGTGTATTGTATGTATCTGCTAATACTTTTCAGGTGCAATATATGGATGCGGTTGTTGGGAATACTATCAACGATTTTATCAACTTCTATCAGACAATCGATGTCCTGATTGTGGATGATATTCAATATTGGGCAGACAAGAAAGGCACGCAGAATACCTTCTTCTTTATATTCAATCACTTGCACCAGATGGGTAAGCAACTGATTCTTACTTCCGACCGTGCTCCTGTCGAACTGAAGGGCTTAGAGGATCGTCTTATTACCCGTTTCAAATGGGGCGTGACGGCAGAGATGTTGCAGCCTGATTTCCAATTGCGCAAGGATATTCTCAATAACCGTATTTATCGCGATGGTTTAGAAATATCTCCCGAAGTGGTGAACTATGTAGCCGAGAATGTATGCGACAATGTGCGTGATTTAGAAGGGGTATTGGCTTCCTTGTTGGCTTATTCCACCCTGACAGATGCCCAAGTGGATATGGCGTTGGCAGAGCAAGTGGTCGGTCGAATAGTGCAGGTAAAGGAGCATACTATTGCGTTTGATACTATCACATCGCAGGTATGCAACCATTTCAACATCTCGGAGAAGATGGTCTATTCAAAATCGCGTAAGCGGGAAATTGCTCAGGCTCGTCAAGTGGCAATGTATCTTGCAAAGCAACTGACCGATAAGTCACTCTCTGAGATAGGTGCAGCCATGGGGAACCGCAATCATGCCACCGTCTTGCATTCTATTCGCAATGTGTCCGACCAGATGGAATATGATTCGTTCTTGCGCCGTTCGGTAAAACAGATTGAGAATGCGCTGAAAAAATAACAGACACTACTTGTTTTCTCTTTACAATAGTCCTTTTTCTGTCATTGTTTTTCCATTATTTGCATATATCAGAAAGAAATCATACCTTTGTGGAATATCTCTGAGTATATGGAAAACTACATTGTATCCGCAAGAAAATATCGTCCCACTACCTTTGAATCGGTGGTAGGGCAAACTAATTTAACGCAGACACTTCGCAATGCTATAACCACCAACCACCTGGCACAGGCGTACTTGTTTTGTGGTCCTCGTGGAGTGGGAAAGACCACTTGTGCGCGAATTTTCGCCAAGACTATCAATTGCCTTCATCCTACGGTCAATAAAGAGGCGTGCAACGAGTGTGAGTCTTGCCGTGCGTTTAACGAGCAACGCTCTTTCAATATCCATGAATTAGATGCAGCATCGAATAACTCGGTGGATAATATCCGTATGTTGATTGAGCAGGTGCGTATTCCGCCTCAAATTGGCAAGTACTCGGTATTCATTATCGATGAGGTGCACATGCTTTCCAAAGACGCATTCAATGCCTTGCTCAAGACTTTGGAGGAGCCTCCGTCGTATGCGATATTTATTTTGGCAACCACTGAAAAGAACAAGGTTATTCCTACTATTCTGTCTCGTTGTCAAGTGTACGATTTTTCCCGTATCACGGTGAATGACATCATTCTTCATCTGCAAAATATTGCACAAAAGGAAGGTGTCCATGCTTCGGAGGAGGCTCTGAATGTGGTGGCACAAAAAGCAGACGGAGGTATGCGCGATGCACTCTCTATCTTCGACCAATTGGTTAGTTTCTGCGGAACAGACATCACCTACGAACGCACCATCGAGATACTCAATGTCCTGAATACCGACTACTACTTTAATATAGTGAACAACGCTCTGCAAGGCAAAGTCGGCGATGTGTTGCTGCTGTTCAATGAGGTCATGTTAAAAGGCTTCGACGCACTCAATTTCATAGTCGGATTAGGCTCTCACCTGCGGAATGTATTGGTAAGTAAGAACCAAGAGACCGTTGTGTTATTGGAAACAAGCGATTCCGTCAAACAGAACTATATCGCTCAAGCAAGGGCTTGCAATGTCAATTTCTTGTTCAAAGCATTAGACATCATCAACGAGTGCGACATTGCTTATCGCCAGTCGAAAAACAAACGCTTGACCGTAGAGTTGGCGTTGATTAAGATATGCCGGCTGACTGCTCCTCAAGAGGCTCCCACTCCTGCTGCGTTGGCTTCATCAACCACTCCTGCAGCAACGGTGCAAGCGCAGAAAACGAATACAACACCCAAGCCTGCACAACCTCAATCTACATCTGTCCCAACAGCCGTTCCTGCTGAACCCAACCCCGCTCCCAAGTCTCCCGAAACCTCTAAACCATCGCCTCTGGTGCAACCCGCAACGAAGGTGCCTTCCCATATATCCATTCGTCCTACCATCCAATCCACTCCTTCGAAGTCATCTGCCACCACTGCCGATGCAACGACACCAGAACAACCCAAGGCGAAAAGAACAACTCCTTTCACCGATGTCGACCTTGAGAAAGTGTGGCTTACACTGCCTTCTCATTTCTCCGAAGAAGAACGCGTGAAAGCAATGTTGATGAACGCTAAATATCAATTGCAGGGTACTACCGTCAATTTGATCCTGTCCAACCACCTTCAAGAGGAGTTGTTCCACTCATGGAAGACCAAACTGTTGTCCTACCTCTCCGATGCCTTGAAAAATGATACTGTCACCATACAGGTTCGTGTGGAGGAACAAAACTCTGGTGTGTCCATGACAATGGAAGAACGCTACCAACACATGGTGGAGCGCAATATAGAGTTAGATAACCTCAAAAACCGGTTGGGACTGCAGTTGGAATAAGACTATGAAAGAAAGCACCCGCAAATTACTCTTCTTGCTCATTGCCGCAATAGGTTATGTGTCCTGTTCCTATGCTTTCCGCTTTGCGTTATTGACCGACATACATATCTCCCGAACCAATCCTGCTCCCTTCGAAGACTTGCAATCGTCCATCGCGGAAATCAATCAGATGGATAGTATCTCTTTTGTCATTGTCTCTGGCGACATCACTGAGGCGGGGGACAAAACCTCCATGCTGCAAGCCAAACAGCAGTTCGACAGGTTGCACATACCGTATTATGTCACCTCAGGCAACCATGAGACAAAGTGGTCGGAGTCCGGATGTACCGATTTCGCACAGGTATATGGGGATGATAAGTTCGCCTTCCGACACGAAAATTACTTCTTCATTGGTTTCAACTCAGGTCCTGTTATCAAGATGGCAGATGGTCATATAGCCCCTCAAGACATATCGTGGCTGCAGCAACAACTCCAAGAACAGCCGCACGGAACATCGGTCATCGCCGTCACTCACTATCCGTTGCAAACAGGCGATGTGGACAATTGGTATCAGGTGACGGATATCTTGCGCCAATATCCCGTGCAGGTAATCATTGGCGGGCATTATCATCGCAACATGCTGCTCAACTGCGACGGACTTCCCGATGTTTTGTGCCGTTCCAACTTGCGGGGTAAACAGCCGAAGGGGGGATGGACCTTGGTGCAAGTGGATGCCGACTCTATCCGTTTCTACGAAAAACGAATAACGCAGCCCCCGACCCAATGGCTGGCTCTACCCGTCGGCATACAGCATTACCAACTCCCAGACTCCTCGCTGCGTCCGAATATGCATATCAACGATACCTATCCCAATGTCAAGGCACAATGGCAAACCGACATCAAGGTGGGAATATACTCTGCACCCGCTGTGGCTGAAGGAGGGGTGTATGTCGGAGATGACGAGGGAATGTTCTATGCTATAGACGCTTCCGATGGGCATATCCGTTGGACTTACTCCACCCGTAGTCGCATCATCTCTACTGCCGCAGTGGCAAACAATAGGGTCGTCTTTGGCTCTACCGACGGAAACATCTACTGCTTGAATACGGAAAATGGCAATCTCTGTTGGCAGTTCCCAACTACGGCAGCGGTAATGGGATGCCCCGTCATCTCGGGTGATACGGTGTTTGTTGGCGGGTCCGATGGCTGTTTCCGTGCCTTGCGTCTGAGCGATGGACAGCCCGTATGGGTCTTCCGTGGCTTGCAGGGATATGTGGAAACGAAGCCTTGTTTCTATGAGGGTAATATCTACTTTGGCGCATGGGACTGTAACCTGTATGCTCTGCGCCAAGCCGATGGACAACTCCTGTGGAAGTGGAACAATGGACGAACCAACGACAAGTTCTCTCCGGCTGCCGTATGGCCTGTCGCCGCTCAAGGTAAAGTCTTTATCGCTGCCCCCGACCGCTATCTCACTGCCCTCAATGCACAGACCGGCGAAGTGGTATGGCGCACTGCTGCACACCAAGTACGGGAAACAATAGGGCTGTCTCACAACGGAACGACACTCTTCTCACGATGCATGAACGACTCCGTCCTGGCTATCCGCATTGCCGACCAACCCATCCTCAAATGGAAAACCAATGCCCGCTATGGCTACGACCACAATCCTTCGATGCTCATAGAGAAAGACGACATAATCATCTTTGGCACCAAAAATGGCGTGGTCTATGCAATCAGTGCCGACAATGGTTCGGTGGTGTGGTGCCATAAGATAGGCAACTCTGTCATCAACACTGCGGCTGTACTCTCCAAACAAAACATCATCCTTACCTCTTCGGAAGGAACAATAACCATGCTCGTGGTCAATGATATGTAGTCTATGTTGACCGATTTTCTCCCGACAACCAAAAAAGAAGTGGAACTGCGAGGATGGGACTATATCGATGTCATCCTCTTCTCTGGCGATGCCTACATCGACCATCCTTCTTTCGGAGCAGCCGTCATAGGGAGAACGCTCGAACACATGGGACTGCGTGTCGCCATCGTTCCGCAACCCGATTGGCATGGCGACTTTCGTGATTTCACCAAGTTAGGGGTTCCCCGTCTGTTCTTTGCCGTCTCTGCTGGGAGCATGGACTCTATGGTCAACCACTATACTGCCAATCGCCGTCGCCGTTCCGACGATGCCTATACCCCCGACGCACGGGCAGGAATGCGACCCGACTACTGTACTGTCACCTATTCCAACATCCTCAAACGACTGTTCCCCTCTGTTCCTGTCGTCATCGGAGGGATCGAGGCTTCCATGCGACGACTCACCCATTACGACTATTGGTCAGATACACTCAAACCAAGTATCTTGGTCGATTCCAAGGCAGACTTGCTTGTCTATGGCATGGGCGAGAAACCCATGCAAGCCATTGCCATGCAGATGCTAACCAATGGCAGCCTGCCTACCAATATCCCGCAGACCGCATTCCTGTCCTCATCCTGTCCGCAAGATGCTGTCTTGCTCCATCCTCACGAACAGTGCCTGTGCAACAAGCGATCACAGGCAGAAAACTTCCGACGAATAGAGGAACACTCTAACATGCTTACAACCCACTGCTTGGTGCAGCAGGTCGCCGACCAGTATGTCGTAGTCAACCCGCCTTTCCCGACCATGACAACGGAGGAACTGGATGCCTCTTTCGACCTACCATACACACGGCTCCCTCACCCAAAGTACAAAGGAAAGACCATACCCGCCTTTGAGATGATCCGTTTCTCTGTGAACCTCCACCGGGGGTGTTTCGGAGGATGTGCCTTCTGCACAATCTCCGCTCACCAAGGCAAACATGTCGTCTCCCGAAGCAAACAGTCAATCATCCGAGAGGTCAATCAAATCTGCCAGATGCCTGATTTCAAGGGATATATAAGCGACTTGGGAGGACCTTCGGCAAATATGTATGGCATGCACGGCAAAGACCTGACACTTTGCGAGAAGTGCAAACGGCCGTCCTGCATCCAACCCAACCACTGCAAGAACCTCAATACCGACTTCGCACCTCTGCTCGACATCTACCGCTCGGTGGATGCCCTTCCCAATATCAAAAAGACCTTTGTGGGCAGTGGGATCCGCTTCGACCTCCTCAGCGACGAGTATGCACAGGAACTGATATGCAAACATGTGTCCGGACGACTCAAAGTCGCACCAGAACACACCTCCGACCATGTCTTGCAGATTATGCGTAAGCCACCGTTCGAATGTTTTCGGCGTTTCAACGACTTGTTTGAAAAAATCAACAAGCAACATAATCTACACCAGCAACTCATCCCCTATTTCATCTCTTCACATCCGGGCTGTACCCTCGAGGATATGGCGACACTCGCCGTAAAAACCAAGCAGATGCATTTCCAATTGGAACAAGTACAAGACTTCACGCCAACGCCCATGACACTCGCTACCGAAATGTACTATACAGGACTCAACCCCTATACCATGCAGCCTGTCTATGTGGCGAGAACAAAAGAGCAGAAGTTACAACAAAGGCAATTCTTCTTTTGGTATAAACCTGAATATCAAAATCAAATACGCAGAACTCTCCTATCAATCAGACGCCCCGATTTGGTACAAATTTTGCTACAAAGGGAACAGGCAACTACAACGCATAATACAACTACCAAACACAATAAAACCAAACAGCGATAAGAATCCGATCCTGTATCATTTAAGTCTATTATAATAAACAACCTGAACCGTTAAACTTTATAAGGATTTAATAACCGCAAAGAACACGATTTCAATACGGAATCAAGCAAACAACCTCTTCGGAATCCCTCTGAATACTACCTGTTCCAAAGGTTTTATATAGGATCTATATAGGATGAATATAGGACGAATATAGGATGAACCTGTAAATCACCTGCCAACAGCATAAAAACTGCGATATAATAAACATTGATAAATAAGAATAAAAATTAAGAAACACTCGGATAGTACAGACTGTCCTGCCTCCTGCTCCATAATTTGATGCCGCTGTCTGCTGTCAATGCAGAAATGCAATCAATAGGGTAGAGCCAATTGAAGAATAAAGATATGAAGAAAAAATACCACTTGAATCCTGATACACTGACCATTGAAAGAATCGACCATACTGTCGGGTATGTTATTCGAAGGGGATTGACCTATGTCGTGTTGGGAATCTTGTTCGGGGGAGCATTTTTCTTCTTGTTCTTTTCTTTCTTTCCATCACCTCGCGAAAAGCAAGTCGCTCGCGAGAGAGATGCACTCAACACCCAATACACTATGCTCTCCAAACAACTCGACCAGATGCAAGTCGTCTTGTCCGACCTACAGCAGAGAGACGATAACCTCTATCGGGTACTGTTCCAAGCCGAACCTATACCGCTTTCTGCACGATTGGGAGCCAACCAATCTCTCGATTACTACGATTCCATCATGCAGATGACCAACTCCGAACTGGCTGTCGAGATAACACGAAAAACCGACCTCATAGAAAAGGAATTGTATGTGCAAGCCAAGTCCTATGAAGATATCATCGAATTGGCTAAAAACCGTGAAGTGCGAATGGAGAACATCCCTGCCATACAACCCGTATTGAACAAGGATCTCACTCGCGTGGCAAGTGGTTACGGCTACCGTATGGACCCTGTGTACCATACTCCGCGCTTCCATGCAGGAATGGACTTTACAGCACCCGTAGGTACCGATGTGTACGCCACAGGTAATGGGCAGATTATATTTGTAGGATGGAAACAGGGATACGGCAATACAGTCGTCGTATCTCACGGATTTGACTACACCACACTCTATGCACACCTCTCTAAACCACTCGTCAAAGTAGGACAAAAAGTCACACGCGGAGACATCATAGCCTTGGTAGGGAACACGGGAAAATCAACAGGACCACACCTGCACTACGAAGTAAGGCTGCGCGACCAGCCGGTTGACCCTCGTAATTTCTACTTCCAAGACCTGTCGCCCGAAGACTACGACAGAATGGTACAACTGTCCAACAACTTCGGTTACTTGCTCGACTGACGCACACAACCCCTATACCTCGCCTCTTATCCTGCCAATAACCCGTAAGGTATTTCTCAATACACTCCCTTTGTGGAAACACGAAAATGCAGATAATAGAAAATATATCCCCTTTAAGTTTGCAGGTATCAGTCTTTGTACTTATCTTTGTGGTCTGAATTATATATTCCCTAATCAGTATGAAACAATTTCTAAAGTACACCCTTGCGACCATTGTAGGTCTTTTGCTGTTCTCCTTTGTTTGTACGGTCGTCATATCAGGAGTCTTCGGCACAATGTTAGCCTTCCAAGACACCACTCCCGTACTCAAACCGCACAGTATCTATAAAATCAACCTCGAAGGAGTACTATACGATAAAGTTGACGAAGATGCTATGATGGATATGCTCAATGAGATGAGCAAACGACCCACAACCCAACAATTAGGCTTGCGCGACCTGCTGAACAATATCAGACGAGCCAAAGAAGATACAAATATCGATGGTATTCTGCTCAACGGCGGAACACTGTCTGCCGACTATGCTTCCTTGCAGGAACTGCGTGGCGCACTCGAAGATTTCAAGCAGTCGGGGAAGTGCATCATCGCCTATGCCGACCAATATGCACAAAGCAACTACTATCTTGCCTCTGTAGCAGATAAAGTATATCTGAATCCTTACGGCGACCTCGAATGGAGCGGACTATATACCACTTTGGCATATTTTTCACGCTTGCTCAACAATCTCGGAGTCGAAATGCAAGTAGTCAAAGTAGGTGAATTCAAGTCAGCAGTAGAGACATACATTCAAACCGAAATGAGTGAAGCAAACCGCAAACAACTGAAGGAGTTGCAAGCCGACCTATGGCAGGAAGTACGACGCGCCGTTAGTCAAAGCCGCTCAATCTCTGAGAAACAGTTGGATGAATACGCCGAGAAAAATATGCTCTTCGTCAGCGAAAACGACCTGCTTGCTTACGGATTGGTCGATTCTTTGATCTATCAATCTGACATCAAGGATATTCTGACCAACCTGACAGGAACAAGCGACTTCGAATATATCTCCCACAAAGATATGACCAAACTCCCTTCCAACAAGAAAGAGTATATCAAAGATAAAATTGCCATTGTCTATGCAGAAGGCGAAATCGTCGATTCCGGCACCGACGGTATAGTGCGCGACCAATTCCTGAAGACACTCCGTAAAGTAACCGACAACGACAACATCAAGGCGGTAGTATTGCGCGTCAATTCTCCGGGCGGCAGTGCCTATGCCAGCGAGCAGATTTGGCACGCACTCGACCAACTGAAAGAGAAAAAACCGTTAATCGTATCAATGGGCGGCTACGCTGCATCTGGCGGATACTATATATCCTGCGTCGCTGATAGTATATTCGCTCAAGAAAACACCATCACGGGTTCTATAGGCATATTTGGTCTGATACCTTGTACAAAAGAGTTGATGAATAAAATCGGCATCGATTTTGATGGCGTACAAACACATCATCTCAGCAGTAGCAATACCTCCATGCTTATAAAGGGAATGACACCAGAAGAGAAGGTGCTAATGCAGGGCGTCATCAATCGGGGCTACGAGTTGTTTGTAACCCGTTGTGCAGAAGGCAGAGGAATGAGTAACGATGAGATAAAGAAAATAGCCGAAGGACGGGTGTGGAGCGGAAAACAAGCATTGGAGATAGGACTGATCGACGATATAGGCGATATACAGCGTGCTGTCAATTCCGCTGCACAAATGGCAGACATAAGCAAGTATTCCACAGTAGTTTACCCAAAAGCAAAAGACTCCTTCACACAAATGATGGAACTACTGTCTGGCACCTCCCCAGAAGATGTATTGCTCAAACAAGTGAAACAACTGCAAAACCAACTGAAACAATCTAACTTGCAAGCACGACTTCCCTATGAGTTAAAAGTTCACTAACTACGGGCAATAGCATGAATATCTTACGCATACTTGCTTCCGGTCTATACGGACTGTTCGTCGGAATACGCAATATGCTCTATGACGAGCATCTGCTACATTCCGAAACCGTCAGTGTACCGACAATATGTGTAGGGAATCTCGCAGTAGGAGGCACGGGAAAAACTCCTCACACCGAATATATAGTAAATTTGCTACTCTCCAAGGGCTATCGGTTGGCTATCCTATCACGAGGGTACAAGCGTCGTACAAGAGGCTTTCTATTAGCCGACGAGCATTCAACAGCGAACACAATAGGTGACGAACCTATGCAAATGCACTTGCACTTTCCTGATGTACCCGTTGCAGTTTCCGAGAACAGAGTAAGGGGAGTGCGCAAATTGTTGTCACTATATCCTGACTTGCAGGTCGTGATATTGGATGATGCTTATCAGCATCGGCATCTGCGATGCGGCTACTATATATTGCTCACCGCAGCAGACAACTTGTATGTAAACGACCACCTGCTCCCTTGGGGCAACCTGAGAGAACAGAAATACGGCAGTCTTCGCGCCAACATGGTAATAGTCAGTAAGTGTCCGGAAAATATGCGACCTATCGACAGGCGTGTTATCGTATCGACTCTTCGTATGCCGCCCTATCAACATCTCATATTTTCAGAAATGCAGTATGGTACACTAAAACCGCTATACGAAGGAACGACCGATACTCCCATAAGAAAACCACTTGTTCTGACCGGTATAGCAAACCCGAAACATCTTTGGGAATACCTCAAAGGACAGTATCGTGAAATAACCACTTACGCTCTCCCCGACCACTATCAATATACCCCGAAAGATATAGAAAAAATACGCAGTCTATACAACAAAGAACGGTGTAACGCCATCATAACTACCGAGAAAGACGCAGTACGCTTGCAACTGTTACCACAAATGCAGGAAGCCTTCAATGGCAGAGTATTCGTATTGCCTATGAAAGCGGTAATCACAGAAGGAGAAGATATATTTAATAACCAAATCATAAGTTATGTTACAGAAAATAACAGAAACCGCTAACTATCTGCGCGGCTTGATGAAAACACAACCTAAGGTAGGTATCATCTTAGGAACAGGATTAGGAAACTTGGCTACACAAATAACAGAACGGCAGGAGTTCCCTTATCAAACAATCCCTAACTTTCCCGTCTCTACTGTAGAAGGGCATTCAGGTAAACTCATACTCGGTAAATTAGGCGGAGTCGATGTATTGGCAATGCAAGGGCGTTTCCACTACTACGAAGGCTACAATATGCAACAGGTAACTTTCCCTGTTAGGGTGATGAAGATGTTAGGCATCGATACATTGTTCGTGTCGAATGCAGCAGGCGGCATGAATCCTAACTTCGAAATAGGAGAGTTAATGATTATAAATGACCACATCAATCTTTTCCCAGAGCACCCTCTACGAGGAAAGAACTATAGTGAATTGGGTCCACGATTCCCCGATATGCACGAAGTTTACGACAAAGCACTCATCCGCAAGGCTCAAGCAATAGCCAAAGAACACAAAATCCGTGTAATGGAGGGAGTATATGTAGGAACGCAAGGTCCTACTTTCGAGACACCTGCAGAGTATGTCTATTTTCGTGCAATAGGAGGAGATGCCGTAGGTATGTCCACTGTACCGGAAACAATAGTCGCACACCATGCAGGTATGCGCGTCTTTGGTATGTCCATCATTACCGACTTGGGGGTACCGGGTAAAATAGTCGAAGTAAGCCACGAAGAAGTACAAGAGATTGGCGACGAAAAACAACCGCTAATGACATTGATAATGACCGAACTGATAAAGTCATTATAAACCGATACCTATTCCTCTGCAACCATTCCGTTACAGAGGAATAAGTATGCTTTGTAGGTACTATTCTCCGATTTCGTAATGTTTTGTATAGATGGATCTGTTCAAACTAATACACCGATTTATCCCGCCTTATAAAGGCAAGGTCTTTCTCAATATCCTGTTTAATCTCTTAAGCACCGTTCTTAGCCTGTTCAGTTTTGCAGCCATTATTCCCGTATTGCAAATCCTCTTTGGTATCACGCAGAGCAATCTGCAGTATATCGCTCTTCACAGCGCAATGGATATAGGGCAGATAGCCGAAACACTGAAGAATAATGTATTCTATTTCCTGCAAGTACAAATAGAAACATCGGGTACAGGTTGGGTATTGTTCTTGTTGGGTCTTTTCTTGGTCGTAATGACTGCATTGAAATGTGGTTGTGCCTACCTTGCAGCATTCTACATGATTCCTATCCGAACAGGAGTACTACGCGACCTGCGACAACAACTCTTCGAAAAAGTCATCTCTCTGCCTATAGGCTTCTTCACCGAAGAAAGACGAGGAGATATTATGTCGCGTATGACCAACGATGTACAAGAAGTAGAGAATAGTATAATGGCGTCATTGGATATGATATTCAAAGACCCTATCATGATATTAATCTATCTTCTGACGCTGTTCTTCTTATCGTGGCAACTGACTCTGTTCGTCCTACTGTTATTACCCACAATGGGTTGGGCAATCGGTCAAGTAGGCAAGAACCTAAAAAAGCGCTCCACAAAAGGACAGGAACAAACAGGAGAGTTACTCAATCAAATCGACGAGACATTAGGTGGGTTGCGTGTAGTCAAAGCGTTCAATGCAGAAAAGAAGTTAATCAATCGCTTCGATAAACTAAATAACACCACCCGTTCCACTTTCAATCGAATACATCGCAAATACGCTCTTGCTCACCCGGTAAGTGAAGCCTTGGGTACAATGATGATAGCCATTCTTCTATGGTACGGTGGAGGACTTATCCTCTCCAATCATTCAAGCATTACGGCACCCGAGTTCATCTATTATCTCGTCATCTTCTATTCTATCATCAATCCTTCAAAGGACCTTAGTAAAGCCGCCTATTCCATTCGAAAGGGAATGGCTTCATTAGAGCGCATAGATAGAATACTCAATACAGAATCCTCTATCAAAGAACCACAAAACCCTAAAGTCTTACCCAACACATCTCAAAACGAAATCTTTATTGAATACAAAAATGTATCTTTCTCCTACGGTGATGGTCGTGTGGTACTAAAACATATCAACCTACCCATACATAGGAACCAAACTATTGCCTTAGTAGGTCAATCGGGTTCAGGTAAAACCACAATGGTCGATTTGTTACCTCGTTTCTATGATGTAAACGAAGGGCAGATATTGGTCAATGGAGTGGATGTGCGAGATTTGAATACATCCGACCTAAGGAGCATAATGGGTAATGTCAACCAGGAAGCAATTCTCTTCAACGATACTTTCTACAACAATATAACTTTTGGCGTGGATTCTGCGACGATGGAAGATGTCGAGAGAGCCGCTAAAATAGCCAACGCACACGACTTCATTATGGCAACGCCCGATGGTTATCAAACTTGCATCGGAGATAGAGGCTCACGCCTGTCTGGCGGACAGCGACAACGAATATCCATCGCAAGAGCCATCCTCAAAAATCCACAGATACTAATCTTGGACGAAGCCACATCTGCATTAGACACGGAATCTGAGCATTTGGTACAAGATGCCCTCGACCGTCTAATGCAAAACCGTACCACCATCGTGGTCGCACATCGCTTGTCCACTATTCGCAAGGCCGACCTAATATGTGTACTGCACGAAGGTGAGATTGTAGAACGGGGCAAGCACGAAGAGTTGTATAATGCTGGTGGTTACTATCGCAAATTAGTTGATATGCAACAATAACACAAATCCATCCCATTTATTAACCAAAACTATCATATTTTCAATGCTGTATCAAAAGTGTCATTACTTTGATACAATCGCAAAATATAGGACAATACCAAGTGATATTACAGCATTCTTTTGGGCTTTTTTACCACAAAAATGGACTATAAAGGCAAACTGTTTTTCATAAGAGTAAGGCTTGCCTATTTGGTATAAACTTTGTACCTTTGCAACTCGAAAAAGTGGGGTCTCTCATATACTACAAACATATAGAATATAAATAGTACATCCAATATGAAACTACAAGAATTGACCGACAAAATCTACGCAGAAGGCGTGGAGAAAGGAAATGCCGAAGCACAGCAGATTATCGACAATGCGAATGCCAAGGCTGCCGAGATAATTGCTGCTGCCGAGAAAGAGGCTGCAGTCAAAATTTCCGCTGCCGAGCAGAAGGCGCAAGAGTTGGACAAGAATACGCGTGCCGAACTGAAACTCTTCGGCGAGCAGAGTGTCAATGCCCTGAAGACGGAGATTACCAATCTTCTGACCGACAAGGTGGCAAGCGATAGCGTCAAGGCGGCTACGGCAGACCCCAAGTTTATGCAGGAGATTATTGCCAAATTGGCTACCGAAATGGTGAAGTCCGGTGCGGTAACCATCGAGGCAAAAGACGCTGAGGCGCTGACCAAGTACTTTACCGCCAATGCCAAAGACTTGCTCTCCAAGGGGGTTAAGATAGAGGAAGTGAAGGGTATCAAGACCGACTTTGCTATCGTGCCGGAGAAGGGTGGCTATAAGTTGAACTTTGGCGATAAGGAGTTCGTGGAGTATTTCAAGGAGTTCCTTCGTCCCCAGCTCATCGACATGCTGTTCTAGTCGGACAGAGCAGAAGCTGCTGTGCTGTTAGAGATTCGATAATCACACTGTTAGGTGTTACACTACAGTCGGCAGCAATTAATTCTCAATTCTTAATTCTTAATTCATAATTATCATCAATGGGTTACGAATGTTTATTAGCCGGACTGCCGGAACTGAAGGCGGGTATCGATGCGCCGATGACGACAGAGACGCTTCTCCTGCAGTTGGACGAGGCCTTGTCGGATAAGGATAAACAACTGCTTGCGCTGCTGCGTAAGAAGAACGACGATGAGGATATCCTTGAGCAGATACGCCAATACGACGACACGCTGGTTGGGCAACCCGATTGGTGGGAAGAGGCGCGGCAGCGTATGTCGGAGGAGGACTTGCGTACGCAGGTGCTTTACGAGCAGGGATTGCGCTGCAAGAACCGCTTTGTCCGTGCATGGTACACCTACAATCGGGATATGAACAATGTCATGGTGGCAACTATCTGCCGCAAGCACGGCTTTGATGTGACGAAGATGATTGTCGGTCGTGGTGCCGTGGCAGATATCTTGCGTAAGAACTTGCCGCAGAAGGACTTCGGACTGGGCGGCGTGTTGGATGATGTGCAGGATATCATGTCCCTTGTCGAGGTGGAGAACCTTATGGAGCGTGAGAAACGCATGGACGCCCTGCGCTTTCAGTGGCTCGAGAATGCTACACTCTATATCGATTTCTCTATAGAGAATGTCTTGGCATACTATCTGCAGATCGAGATGCTCAACCGTTGGTCGGTGCTGACTGTCGAGCAGGGCGAGAAGGTCTTCCGCGAGTTGGTAGCCGATATGAAGAAAGGCATCTCGTTAGACAATATATAATGCATAAAACTACGAAAAATACAACAAACTATATGACAACAGGAAAAGTAAAAGGTATCATCTCCAACCTTGTCACGGTGGCGGTAGATGGTCCTGTAGCACAAGGCGAAATATGCTACATCTCTGTGGGTGATGTAAAACTGATGGCGGAGGTCATCAAGGTGATAGGACAGAATGTCTATGCACAAGTCTTTGAGAGTACCCGTGGGCTGAAAGTGGGTAACACCGTTGAGTTCACGGGGCACCGCTTGGAGGTAACGCTAGGGCCCGGTCTTCTGAGCCGTAACTACGATGGTTTGCAGAACGACCTCGACAAACTGACGGGTGTATTCCTCAAACGTGGTGAGTACAATTTCCCGCTCGATAAGGAAAAACTCTGGCAGTTCAAGCCGCTGGCAAAGGTGGGCGACAAGGTAGAGGCAGCCGCTTGGCTCGGTGAGGTGGACGAGAACCACCAGCCGCACAAGATTATGGTGCCGTTCGCTTTTGAGGGTACTTATACCGTCAAGAGCCTTGTTCCCGCAGGAGAATACAAGATACTCGACACCATTGCCGTGCTGACCGACGCCGAGGGCAACGACCACGAGGTGACTATGGTGCAGAAATGGCCGGTTAAGCAAGCCATCTTGGCATATAAGAGCAAGCCGCGTCCCTTCAAGTTGTTGGAGACGGGTGTGCGTACAATAGATACGGCGAACCCTATCTGCGAGGGTGGTACGGGCTTTATCCCCGGTCCTTTCGGTACGGGTAAGACGGTGCTTCAGCACGCTATCTCCAAGCAGGCAGAGGCGGACATCGTAATTATCGCAGCCTGCGGTGAGCGTGCCAACGAGGTGGTGGAGACCTTTACGGAGTTCCCCGAGCTCGAAGACCCGCATACAGGGCGCAAGTTGATGGAGCGTACCATCATCATCGCCAACACCTCGAACATGCCTGTCGCGTCGCGTGAGGCGTCGGTTTATACTTCGATGACCATTGCCGAATACTACCGCTCTATGGGGCTCCGTGTGCTGCTGATGGCAGACTCTACGAGCCGTTGGGCACAAGCGTTGCGTGAGATGTCCAACCGTTTGGAGGAGTTGCCGGGTCAGGATGCATTCCCTATGGACTTGTCCGCTATCATCGGCGCTTTCTATGCCCGTGCCGGTTATGTCTATCTCAACAATGGCAAGACGGGTTCTGTCACCTTCCTCGGTACGGTATCGCCTGCGGGTGGTAACCTCAAGGAGCCGGTTACGGAGGGTACCAAGAAAGTGGCTCGCTGTTTCTATGCTTTGGAGCAGGCGCGTGCAGACCGCAAGCGTTACCCGGCAGTCAACCCGATTGAGTCCTATTCCAAGTATGTGGAATATCCGGAGTTTGAGGAGTATATATCTAACTTGATTGACGACCAGTGGCTCGGCAAGGTCAACGATATGAAGACCTACCTGCAGCGTGGTAAGGAGATTCAGGAGCAGATCAACATCTTGGGTGATGACGGTGTACCTGTCGATTACCACGAGGAGTTCTGGAAGTCGGAGGTGATCGACTATGTCATCCTGCAGCAAGACGCATTCGATAAGATTGATGCCGTCTGCCCGCTGGAGCGCCAGAAGTATATGCTCAATTTGGTGATGGATATCTGCAAGTACGACTATGACTTCCAAAACTTCTTGGAGGTAAGTGAGTACTTCAAGAAGGTCATCAACATCTGCAAGCAGATGAACTACAGTGAGTTCCACTCCCCCGAGTTCGAGGACTATCAGAAGAAACTAAACGAATTATTGGCAGAAAAACAGATAAAAGGATAACGAATAGAAAGGCTAAATGTTATTTGAGGAAGATAAATATCTTGATTATAAGTTTCCTGAACCGCAGTATTTGGGAGCAAAGTTTGTACATCGTTGTTGGATAAAGCAATTTATTCCCGATGGTGTGCAAACGGCTCTGGATGCGTTTAGTGGTTCACAATCCATTGCCTATATGTTTAAGCAATTGGGTATTAGAACTTATACCAATGACTTTCTCGCATTTAACCATCAAATAGGTCTGGCACTGATAGAAAATAAATGTTGTACATTGGATAACAATGACTTAAATGTCTTGTTTGCTCCAAATGCCAACCCTGAAAAGTACGATTTGTGTGAGACTTTGTTTACAAATGTATTTTTTAAGCAAGCAGAAGCGGCTTTCATAGATGCCTTTCGGTCTAATGTATCCTCTCTCGATAATATCTATAAGCAAGCCTTGGCTTTGGCGGTAATGAATCGTAGTCTGACCCGAAAGGTGACGATGGGACATTTTGCCCATACCAAAGCATTAGACTATGCAGCAGATCCGGAGCGGGTAAAAAGGAATAGAAGTCTTGTACGCCCGATTAAGGATATATTTATGGAGTTATTGCAAGATTATAATGCTGCTGTGTTTGATAATCATCAGGACAACAAAAGTTTTAATGCAAATATCACAGACTTGTTGCCAACCTTGCATGATGTGGATTTAGTGTATTTCGATCCGCCTTATTGTGACAGCCATTCTGATTACCAAGGTTTTTATCATCTGTTGGAGACCTATACAATGTATTGGAAAGATAAAACATTTGTGAATGGTGTAAAACGTTATGAACCTCGCCGATATAGTGGTTTCGAAAAGAAATCAGAAATACTGCAATCTTTTGAAACACTTTTCCAAAGTGCAGTAAACATCCCCTATTGGCTGTTAAGTTACAACGACCGCAGCTTCCCGGAGATAGGTACTTTGATAGATATTATATCTAAATATCGCAATGTGTCTATTCATAAAAAAGAATATCGCAATGGGCGGGGTGGCAAAGGAAGTGTCGCCGGAAGCAGTGAGATTTTATTAGTGTGTAATCCTAAATGATCCTTGTAATGAAAGAATTCGATAAGTGGCAACGTCTACATCAAAACAAACAATTAATAGAATTTATTGATAATCATGATGGTATATTGTGGTTGAAAGTGAAGTCTATTCTGCGCTCCGATTTGTTGAAGGCATTTTGTAAAAAGTACAAGATTCCATTGGAATCGACTTTGGCTAGGGATAAATTTAAGGAGTTGTATGAAGTAGTATTGTCTGATATTCGTTTTGAGCGACAATTAGATTCTTTTATTGTAGATGAAAACGAAAAGTCACTCAAAAAGTTGAATGCAGACAGATTAGTCTCTCAGTTGTACAAGGTTCAGCATTTTGAGTGGGGCGGAGATAATGCGAATGCATTAGATAAATATCTGGTAAAGCACTATGTCAAGGATTTGAATTCGTATGATAAGTTGGTTTCTAAATGCAAGAGCGAGATACCAATAGTCGTGCAGAACTATTTGGTGAATAGTTGGTATAATCATTGGTCTTCTATTTTGATAGAGTACATATTCAAGTCACAAAAGAAATATGTGTTCCCTGCTATAGGACAAATCCAAAATGTAGATTTCTTTATTCAGGATGTGCCTCTAGATTTGAAAGTAACCTATTTACCCGTAGAATATCAAAAAGAACGCCGTAAGGCAATGGGGATGCCTACGGAACTTACTTTCTTGAAAAATGCGGCTCGTACATTAGGAATAGTCTATGATAAAACTGCGAAAGAGAAACAAATTGAATATGAGATAATTGAAAAACTTCGTAGCAGTGATAGAGAAGAATGTAAGACTGTATTGAGTGATTTTGAACAGCAACGAACTCAACTGATTATGGAGGTTGTTCTAAAGCCGGAATTATTGATGACGTGGCTCTATGAACACCAAGGAGAAATGCGTTTCAGTGCAGAGAATAGGCTGTTTATGGTTCTAATTGATTCACAAAATTTGGATGACTCGTGGAAACTGAAACGCGATTTTGAAAGGCTACGTCCTGCGATAACTCAATATGTTGAAAATTTTGACGCAAAGAAATTGACCACTATCAATTTTGAATATAAGGGAAACAAATATTCCGCAAAATCCGATATTTTGTTCGTAATAAAAAGATAATAGAATAGCAAATATATGGCAAAAGCATTTCAAAAAATTTACACCCGGATTACGGCGATTACCAAGGCGACTTGCTCGCTGAAAGCCGAGGGGGTGGGTAACGATGAACTCGCTACCGTTAACGGCAAGTTGGCTCAGGTCGTTAAAATTATGGGCGACGAGGTAACGCTGCAGGTGTTCCAAGGTACGGAGGGTATCCCTACCAATGCCGAAGTGGTTTTCCTCGGCAAGGCACCATCGTTGCGTGTGAGCGACCAGTTGGCAGGGCGTTTCTTCAACGCCTACGGCGAGCCTATCGACGGCGGACCTGCTGTCGAGGGCGAGGAGGTCGAGATTGGCGGCCCGAGTGTGAACCCCGTGCGTCGTAAGCAGCCGTCGGAGTTGATTGCTACGGGTATTGCCGGCATCGACTTGAACAACACGCTCGTGTCTGGGCAGAAGATCCCGTTCTTTGCTGACCCCGACCAACCCTACAACCAAGTGATGGCCAATGTGGCATTGCGTGCCGAGGCCGACAAAATTATCTTGGGCGGTATGGGTCTGACCAACGACGACTACCTCTACTTCAAGAATGTATTCTCCAATGCAGGTGTGCTCGACCGTATCGTGTCCTTTGTGAACACCACCGAGAACCCGCCTGTAGAGCGTCTGCTTATCCCCGATATGGCACTGACGGCGGCAGAGTATTTCGCTGTGCAGAAGCACGAGAAAGTGTTGGTTCTGTTGACGGATATGACGCTCTACGCCGATGCGTTGGCTATCGTCAGCAACCGTATGGACCAGATTCCTTCTAAGGACTCTATGCCGGGTTCGCTCTACTCCGATTTGGCAAAGATTTACGAGAAAGCCGTGCAGTTCCCCGAGGAAGCAGGTGGCGGCTCTATCACGATTATTGCCGTAACGACATTGTCGGGTGGCGACATCACGCACGCTATTCCTGATAACACGGGTTATATTACGGAGGGTCAGTTGTACCTGCGTCGTGACTCGGATATAGGTAAGGTCATTGTTGACCCGTTCCGTTCGCTGTCGCGTCTGAAACAGTTGGTTGCAGGCAAGAAGACCCGCGAAGACCACCCGCAGGTGATGAATGCCGCTGTTCGTCTGTACGCCGATGCAGCTAATGCAAAGACCAAGAAGGAGAACGGTTTCGATCTTACCGACTACGATGAGCGTTGCTTGGCATTTGCCAAAGACTACTCGCGTGAGATTTTGGCAATCGATGTCAATATCAACACCACGCAGATGTTGGATGTGGCATGGCAACTCTTTGCAAAATACTTCAAGCCCGAAGAGGTTAACATCAAGCAAGCGCTTGTCGATAAGTATTGGAAATAGTTCCGTTAGGGCGTAGGGTTGCTAATGCATTTGTTGCTAAGGCGGCGTATGGTAATGGTATGATAGTGTATAAATACGAGGATATGGTTGTATGGCAAATGTCTCGAGCCTTAGTAAAAGAAATCTATGTTCTTTCAAGAGATATTCGGGACCGTGGTTTTACCGACCAGATACAACGAGCCGCAGTATCTATTATCAATAACATTGCAGAAGGCTTTGAACGCAACAAATATACGCAGGATAATAAGACATTCATCTATTTTTTGAATATCTCGTATGGTTCTTGTGGAGAGGTTCGTAGTATGCTCTATTTGGCGGAGGATTTGCAATACATAGACGCAACAAGAGCGAAGCAGTTGCGTGATAGTTGTCAAAGCATTTCGCGTAAAATAGAGGCACTAATGAAAAAACTCGAAACAGTCACTATAAAACCCAAAATGTAACCCACGCAAAGCGAGCATACGTGCAACGAACATACGCGCAGCGAAAATACGTGTAACGAACATACGCAAAGCGAAAATACGTGTAACGAACATACGCGCAGCGAGCATACGCGCAGCGAAAATACGTGTAACGAACATACGCAAAGCGAGCATACGCGCAGCGAAAAAACGTGCAACGAACATACGCGCAGCGAACATACGCAAAGCGAAAATACGTGTAACGAACATACGTGTAAACGAATATATGGCAATTCAGTTTCAATATAACAAAACATCACTGCAAGGGCTTGAGAAGAATCTCAAGATGCGGCAACGCACTCTGCCTACGCTTCAGAGCAAAGAGTCTGCACTGCGGCTCGAGGTGAAGAAAGCGAAAAAGGAGATTGCGGAACTCGACGAGGAGGTCGACCGCCGTATCAAGGACTACGACCAGATGCTTGCGCTCTGGGGCGAGTTCGATACGAGCCTCATCCATGTGGACGATGTGCGCATGTCGGTCAAGAAGATTGCCGGTGTCCGCATACCTGTCTTGGACGAGGTGGTCTATTCCACAAAGGAGTTCAGCCTGTTCTCCAGCCCGAAGTGGTTTGCCGATGGCTTTGAGCAACTCAAGGCCATTGCCGATGTGGGTATCCGTCAGGAGTTTGTACGCCGCAAGGTGGACTTGCTCGACTATGCCCGCAAGAAGACCACGCAGAAAGTCAACCTTTTCGAGAAGGTGCAAATCCCCGGCTATCAGGACGCTATCCGTAAGATTAAACGCTTTATGGAAGACGAGGAGAACCTCTCGAAATCAAGTCAGAAAATCGTAAAAGCCAAGCGTGAGGCGGAAGCCCGTGCCGAGGAAGCAAGAAAGGAGGAGGCGGTATGATAAGCAAAATGAAGAAATACACCTTCTTGGTGTTCCATCGAGATTACGAGGCATTCTTGGAGCAACTGCGCACGCTGGGTGTAGTGCATATCACCGAGAAAGGCGAAGGGCAAGCCGAAGACCCCAAACTGCAAGAACTCTTGCAGCAGGCGGACTCGCTGCGTAAGACTATCGCTAACGGTGCCCCCGACCAACTGTTGCAGGAACGCACGAATATCGAGCAGCGCATCGCCTCTACCAAGAAAGAGGCAGAGCGTATGCAGGCGTGGGGCAGTTTCTCCGCCGAGCGGCTGCAACAACTCCGTGATGCGGGATACCAACTGCGTTACTTCACCTGCTCCAAGAAGCATTTCCGGCCGGAGTGGGGTATAGAGGTGGCAACCGTCGGTTCTACGATCTATTTCGTACAGGTCTCCGGCGCTAATATGCCTGCAGCCGAACTGCCCGACAACTGCCAAGAGCAAACGCTCAACGAGAAGTCTGCGGCAGACTTGCAGAAAGATGTCGAGGGCTTGAATGGCTTGCTCGTGGCGCAGAATGCCCGTATCGAACTCTGGGCGAAGGAGAACATCCCGGCACTCAAAGAGCAACTGCAATCCACGCTGCAGCAGATCGACTGGCAGCGTGTCACGCTCAATACGGACACCATCGCAGAGGGCAGCCTGAAGCTCTTGGAGGGCTTCTGTCCGCTCGATAAGACAGCAGAATTGAATCAACTGCTCGAGACGCAAGGCGTTTACTACCAAGCCGAAGATCCGACCGAAGAGGACAACACGCCTATCAAACTGCATAACAACTGGTTTGCACGCCTCTTCGAGGGGCTGACGGGTATGTATGGCTGGCCTTCGTATGGCGAGTTCGACCCGACGCCTATCCTTGCACCGTTCTTCCTGCTGTTCTTTGCGCTCTGTATGGGCGACGCAGGCTATGGCGTGCTGTTGATTATCATCGGCTTGCTTATCACCAAGGGCAAACTCAAGATTGATATGTTCGATGGACAAGGGCCTATTATCACCGTTTTGGGTGTAGGCACGATGGTGGTCGGTTTCTTCCTGGGGACTTTCTTCGGGATGGACTTGTATGCCGCATCGTGGATGCCCGACGCTTTGAAATCCGTTATGATTAAGGGCAATGTCGAGGTAATGGGCTCTAAGTACGATATCCAGATGGTTATGGCGCTTTGCATTGGTATCTTCCACCTCTGTCTGGCGATGACGGTCAAGGCTATTTGCTATACCAAACGCTTCGGGTGGAAAGAGAACCTCTCTACATGGGGCTGGCTGTTGCTCATCGTGGGCGGAATTGCCGTGGGCATTTTCTCGACGATGAAGTGGGTATCGCCTGCAGCCGCAGAGTGGGCAATGATTGTCATCGGTGCCGTGTCGGCATTGGGCATATTTCTCTTCAATAAGCCGGGACGCAATCCTTTGATTAATATCGGTCTGGGATTGTGGGATACCTATAGCATGGTGACGGGCTTGTTGGGCGATGTGCTGTCCTATACGCGTCTTTATGCGCTCGGTTTGGCAGGTGGTATGTTAGGGGCTGCGTTCAACAACCTGGGGCTTACCATTCTTGGCGAAACGCCGAATGTAGGTACATGGATAGGCTGCGTGCTGATACTCGTTATCGGGCATGTGCTGAACCTTGCGTTGTCGGCATTGGGTGCATTCGTCCACCCGCTTCGTCTTACCTTTGTGGAGTATTTCAAGAACTCGGGTTACGAAGGCAAGGGAGTACTCTATCGTCCGTTTGCCAAGTAAACGCAAAGTAAGAATACGCATAACAAATATATGCTTTAGCGAAAATACGCTTCAGCAAACTTACATAAAATGAAAAAAACAAATTAAATAATCAGTATTATGAATGAAATTTTAGGTTATCTGGGTTGGGGCTTGATGTTGGCTCTGGCAGGTGTTGGTTCTACGTACGGAACTACCATTGCAGGTAAGGCTGCAGAGGGGGCACTGAAGAAGAACAAAGACAAATCGGCAAGTTACATGATTCTCTCGGCCATTCCGGCTACGCAGGGTCTGTACGGTTTCGTGGCATGGTTCCTTTGGCTGAACAAGGGAGTTGAGTTTATGGCTGCCAATGGCCCTCTTTGCTTTGGTATCGGTTTGGCAGTAGGTATTGCCTGCATGTTGTCCGGTATTCGTCAGGGTGAGGTCTGCGCACATGGTATCTCCGGTATCGCATCGGGTCACGATGTAATGGCGAACACCATGATTTACGCCGCTCTTCCTGAGTTCTATGCCATCTTGGCTCTCGTAGCCGCCGTCATGGTTGCTCAGTAAATCATATTGAATCGCCGGTAATCTCACCGGCTGATTCTCCCATAATATGGTGTTGTCCCTTATATAGTGCGAAATTCCTATAAAGGCGATATCTGTATTAAAAAGCAAAAAGCGATTCCCTTACGGGTGTCGCTTTTTCGCTAAAAAAATGACAGATATTGTTGTATATTTTGGTGTATAGGTCATTTTGCAGGCTAAGAAATGGGTAGTATATCTCTATAGGTCAATTTTGCAGTCTGAAAAAATGTACTATGACAGGCTCCTAAACACTCTAAAATTGGGGTTGCATAGTATGCGGCTTGGGGAGCCGCATACTAGTTGGAAACAGGGGGCATATAGGGAACAATCCTAGACAGCAAAATGACTATTCGGTCCGGTTATTGAAAGAATAGTGGTTCAAAAGAATAGAATATAGGCAGAATGGAAAAATGTAGAGCATGGCAATCTGTAACAAATAGATACACAGTGGAATACGAAAAGCATAGCCGATTGTTAGTGGGCGAAAGTTGACAAAAATCATCAACTTTCGCCCACTAATAATCTATACCAAGCCAAACTAAATTCTACGATATTCTATAATCAACATCCCGGTCCCATAAGGCAAATTGCTTATAAAGACGGTGAATAAGTCCCAAACCATCAATAATCATTTGCATATTTCTAAAATAAGTACTATCTTTGCAACGCAAAACCCACGCGAATACTTTCATTGACGGACACAGTGGTGTCCCGAGAAAGGGGAGGGTGGGCTTTGTTTACATATTGATGCGTTTGACAACACCCCAACGCAGCCAGTAAGGTTGTGGTGGGGAGAGCGGAGACACAAGTCGCCTGCTGATTTAGCAGAGCGGTATCGGTCTTTTGCAACCTTGTTGCTGAACGCGAGGCGTTTGCTAACGCTTGCAATTCGACTATTGAAACCTGAGAAATTTCAACCTGTCATTCGAAAGCAAGACATTAGTAGATGCTCATGGGTGTATCATACACTTGCGTGTACCTGTAAGGGTGCGCGTTAAGTACGATATACACGCGTGGGTTTCTGCAAGTTTATTCGATGACACGGTTTTCTCAGGACCTCAATAGCGGATTTACTAACAGAAGTCCGCGTTTTTTTGTGTGCCTATATGTGATTGCCAATACATAAACAATTCAATTTATTATGAAACGATTTCTTCTTTTATGGATGTCTTTCATCCTCTCCACAGCCCTATGGGCGTATGCCTTCAAGTCCGGCGACTTGTACTACAACATCACAAGCAGTACAGCCCCCTACATGGTTGAAGTAACCTACCAAAGTTCTTCGTATTCGGACAACTACATGGGACTCACATCGGTTACTATCCCCGCTACCGTAACCTACGATGGCACGACCTACAGCGTAACGAGTATTGGAGAGGAGGCTTTCTCTAGGTGCACAGGTCTGACATCTATCACTATCCCCAACAGCGTAACGAGTATTGGATATTATGCTTTCTATAAATGCACAGGTCTTACTTCTGTTACTATCCCAAATAGCGTAACAAGTATAGGAAACTATGCTTTCTATAATGTCCCCAATATAGTGTATAATGGTACTGCCACAGGCTCTCCATGGGGTGCAAGAAGTGTGAATGGTTATGTAGATGGCTATTTAGTCTATGCAGATGCAACAAAGACTACACTATTGGCTTGCAGTAGGGCTGCATCAGGTACTATTACTATTCCCAACAGCGTAACGAGTATTGTATATCAGGCTTTCTCTGGTTGCACAGGTCTTACTTCTGTTACTATCCCCGAGAGCGTAACAAGTATTGGATATAGGGCTTTCGATAATGTCCCCAATATCGTATATAATGGTACTGCCACAGGCTCTCCGTGGGGTGCAAGAAGCGTGAATGGCTATGTAGATGGCTATTTGGTCTATGCAGATGCAACAAAGACTACACTATTGGCTTGCAGTAGTGCTGCATCAGGTACTATTACTATCCCCAATAGCGTAACGGGTATTGGAGGTTATGCTTTCTATGGATGCACAGGTCTTACCTCTGTTACTATTGGCAACAGCGTAACGAGTATTGGAGAGTATGCTTTCTGTTTTTGCACTAGTCTAACCTCTGTTACTATTGGCAATAGCGTAACGAGTATTGGAGAGAGTGCTTTCTCTATTTGCACGAGGCTTACCTCCGTTACTATCCCCAACAGTGTAACGAGCATTGGGAATTATGCTTTCTCTAATGTCCCCAATATCGTATATAATGGTACTGCCACAGGCTCTCCATGGGGTGCAAGAAGTGTGAATGGTTATGTAGATGGCTATTTGGTCTATGCAGACGCTACAAAGACCACTTTATTGGCTTGCTATACTACAGCAACGGGTGCTATTACTATTCCCAATAGCGTAACGAGCATAGGAGAGAGTGCTTTCCGGGATTGCACAAGTCTTACCTCTATTACTATCCCCAACAGCGTAACAAGTATTGGATTTCGTGCTTTCTATGGTTGTACGGGTCTTACCTCAATTACTATCCCCAATAGCGTAACGAGTATTTGGGAATATGCTTTCTCGGGTTGCACGGGTCTTACCTCTGTAACTATCGGCAACAGCGTAACGAGTATTGAAGGTTCGGCTTTCTCGGGTTGCACAGGTCTTACCTCTATTACTATCCCCAACAGCGTGATGAAAATTGGAGATAATGCTTTTGAGGGTTGCACGGGTCTTACCTCTGTCACTATCCCCAACAGTGTAACGAGTATTGGATATAGTGCTTTCAATGGTTGCACGAGGCTTACCTCCGTTACTATCCCCAACAGCGTAACAAGTATAGGAAGCGGTGCTTTCGATGGTTGCACGGGTCTTACTGCTATTTCTATTCCAAACAGCGTAACGAGTATTGGAGAGAGGGCTTTCCAGGGTTGCACAGGTCTTACCTCTATTGTGTGGAACGCCAAGTATTGTAATGGCTGGTCTAATTATTATACAAGTCCATTCTACTCTATTGCATCGCAGATAACCTCTTTCACCTTTGGCAATGAGGTGGATACTATTCCTTATGCGATTTGTGATAATATGCGGAATCTGCAGAGTATCACCATTCCCGAGAGTGTAAAAAGTATTGGAGGTTCGGCTTTCTTTGGTTGCACGGGTCTTACTTCTGTTACTATTCCCGATAGTGTAACGAGTATTGGGGCTTTTGCTTTCGATGCTTGCAGGGGTCTTACCTCTATTACTATCCCCAACAGCGTAACGAGTATAGGATATGGTGCTTTCTCTTGGTGCACGGATCTTACATCTATTGTCGTTGAAAGTGGTAATACGGTATATGATAGCCGCGAGAACTGTAATGCAATTATAGAAACCGCCACGAATACGCTGATACAAGGCTGCAAGACAACGGGTATCCCCAATAGCGTAACGGGTATTGGAGGTTATGCTTTCTCTGGTCGCACGGGTCTTACCGCTATTACTATCCCCTATAGCGTAACGAGTATTGGAAACTATGCTTTCTCTAGTTGCACGGGTCTTACCGCTATACAAGTAGAGGCGCAAACGCCGCCGCAATGTGG
>CAVEIE010000021.1:0-29728 GCA_963615895.1 Bacteroidaceae bacterium
TGGCAACGCCCGACACACAGCCGATGAATTTTCTTTGCTTCGTTTCTTTTGTTCAGGCAAAAGAAATGAAGAACACCGTCCTATGCCTCTCTTCCCATCATCAAAACACCTAGATCCTCTAGACTGTCTAGTTCCCCTACCTCCCCCACCAAAACTGCCACCACCTCAAACCCCTAAACACTGTTGCCGCTTCCTCCCCGCCTGAGGACAAGCCCATAGTTCCCTTGAATAACCCTCACCTCTCCACACTCCGCCCCTCTCAACTATAATTCCTCATCGCAGATTTTTCCACACATTGTACCAATTATTGCACGCCTATAAATAAGTTAAGGAATACTTTTGCAAGTAGAAAAAAATGCATTCTTCAAACAGGTATAAAAGCATTGTTAAATCCATAAATATCATGAAAAAACAGATATTTTATTCTTTGTTTATCAGCGGCTTACTGAGCCTAATCAGTATCAACACATTACACGCCCAGAGTAGCGACAGTCAAACTACGGAAGGAAGAGATTTCTGGGTCACTTTCTTGCAGGCTGACCAAGACGACAACAACACACTCACGCTTTCTTTATCTATTTCCTCTCGGGAAAATTGCGAGGTAACAATAGAAAACCCCTTTACATCTTACAGCGAAACAGTACAAGTCCTCGCAGGACAGTTGGGACTTGTCAAAATCTACGACGAAGGCAATGTACTGGTCAATAATGCCCGCAACGCTATGACCACAAGCGGCAAAATATGCTATGCCGTCAATTCCGAGAAAGTAGATACTTGCGCACTCCATGTAACTGCTACGGCTGACATATCGCTCTTCGCTACCAACTACAAGAAAGCAACATTCGACGCCACTAATGTAATACCGACTAAATCTCTGCTGGATAGTTATATGATACAGACATATACTCCGTCCGACCATGCAGGAACAAGCGCAACACAAGGCTCGCATTTCGCAATCATAGCAACGGAAGATAACACACAAGTCGAATACTGCCCTACCGTACAAACAAACGATTATCGTAACTTCAAACGGGAACTGGACTCATGGGGAGAACGGGTTTACGAGATGTATCCCGAATACGAAAAATACAGAAACTATCAATTAGGCGACACCCTAATCAGTCCTATACTCAACAAAGGCGAAGTCTTCTATGTATGGACAGGCAAAGCAGATGGCGACGACGGAGACTTGAGCGGGACCTATGTGAAAGCCCTAAACAACAAGAAAATAGCAGTATTTCAGGGCTGTCCTCACACCAATATCCCCTATCAGAAAAAGCAACGGGATCACATATTCTCTCAAGCAATGCCTACACAATATTGGGGGAGTACATTTGCCATCACCGCTTCAATGAGCAGAAAACGGGATATCATCCGTGTAATGGCACTCAACGACGGAACAGAAGTCCGTATCAATGGCAACTTGGTACATACTTTCGACTTCAATACCGATAAAAAGCAGTATTGGGAGTTCGAGATAGGAGAACCCTATAGCACACTGACAGATCCTTTAGTCAATGGCAAGAGTTGTATATTGGAAACATCTTGCCCATGCGCAGTACACCTGTTCATGGTATCACAACAATACGATGGCGACAAGAATAACAATGGTGACCCTGCCATGCTCTGGATAAACCCTATTGAACAACAAATCGACCAGATAACCTTTGCTACCTATGAAAGCAAGAACGGAACAACCTACCACTATGCTAACATAGTAACCGATAAACCGCAACTGATGACTTTAGACGGCATATCTATTAGCAGCGACTTCTCTCTGATCGACGGTTCCACTACCTATTATTTTGCACAGAAAAATTTAGGAAATACGGCCGAAACCCATACGCTGAAAAGCGATGGCAGCAACTTCATTGCACATGTATATGGCTTCACCGAGAACGAGTCCTATGGCTACTCCGCAGGAGGAGCAACCAAACCATTGTCTTCCACTATCACTATCAACGGACAGGAATTTTCACCCGATAGCGAAGACAATACCCTCTGTGGTATCGATACTATCGAATTCGGATGCAAACTAAACTACAACTTCGAAAAAATCGTATGGGGTTTTGGAGACAACTCCGAACCTTATACCGATGCCTCAGGTAGCGACAGTTCTGCTATTAAACACTTCTATGCACAAGACGGTATCTATCATGCCTATGCACTCATATACAGAAAGTCTTCAAACCTATGCGTCGGACAATCGGCAATGGATAGCATTCCTATCAAAGTAAGTATCGGACGCCTCACATTTAGCATCACATCCATAGACATACCTTGTAGAGTAGAGGGAGAACCGTTTATGGGAAAGATCTACTACAGCAACGAATCAGGTATCCCGTTAGCAGACCAAACTATCACCTACAACGAAACCGCAAAGCAGGCAGGTTTCAAAGATAGCGAACTCGTTATAACTGATCATTATTTCGGCATATCCATACCCGACAACGCACAACAGGGCGTAGAATATGGTATCAACCTGTCAGTAACATCAGAGTGCGGTAATATCGACACTACTCTGCTCTTTATGCTGAATTACGACAATGATGTACTGTCACAACGCTTCAATGATGTATTAGGATTGCTTGCATCGTACTTCGAAGGACAATCACTGAGCGATTTCCAATGGTATAGAACAAGCGATAGCACAGCGGTCGAAGGACAACGAAGCGCAAACCTGAATAAATCCGAAGTAAGTACTGAAGAGCCGGACGAAGAATTCTATCTCTGTTTCACTATAAACAAAGGTACTGCTTCAGAGGTAATGACTTGCACCTGTGCAAAGAAGTTTGCCGAAATTGAAGCCGATACCCTATTTAGGTCAGACTCTACGATTATAATATCTGGAAATACGGCAAAAGCAGGAGAAGTAATCTTTGTAAATGCCGATAACGATGCAAAGATACAATGGTTAAATATCAACGCCCAAACTATCCACGAAGAAGCAATACCCAAAGGTGGAACAACCATACAAGTTCCCCAAGAGAAGGGCTTCTATATCTTAAGAGTTACAACAAACAAAAAAGAGCGTAACTTCAAGTTTATAGTTCAATAAGATTAAGAAGAAAGACAACAATGAAAACACTACTATATAGACTATTTGTTCTTTGTATCCTACTGAGTGCAGCATATACCTCAGAATATTCTATGTCTGTCTATGCGGCAACACCACAAACAGCGGCTCAAAAACAAAAGGCTGCCGCACAAGCAAAGAAAAAGAAAGAAGCGGATAAGAAAAAAGCGCAGAAACAAAAAGAACAGGAAAAGAAGAAAAAAGCACAACAGAAAGCAGCAGCAGAAAAACAAGAAGAGCGGGCTAAACAACAAGAACGGGCAGCAAAAGCATTAGCCGAAAAACAGGAAGCAGAAGAACAGCAGAAACAAGCATGGCTGCAACAGCAAGCAGAACTCGCCAATCCCAAAACCGAAGTTATTAGTCTGTTCAATCTGAGCGCAAAGGTAGGTTATGCAGGGGTAATGGATAAAATGTCCACTAACTATGCCAACATCAATCAACCAAGTGAGTTGGACAATAACTATATGTATCACTCACTAAAGGGTGGTCCTGGTGCAGGTATAGCACTTACCTATGAACTACAATACGGCGCTTTTCGATTCGAGACGGGATTAGATTTCACCTATCTCAATTCTACTTCGGCTTATGAATTCAATCTAATGCGACACATGGAGAAACCATATAGTGGAGATTACTATTATATCACCGATAAACTGCTCGAAACGCGTAATTTAGGGTATGTAGGATTACCCATACTCTTTGGAGCGCAATTCTCACGCTATTACTTTATGGCAGGAGCAAAGGTGGGGTATGGTCTATTGGGTAATTATAAACAACACGGTCAATATGACATCGTCGTAAAAGACGATGCACTACTTGAACCCTACGGCTTGGGTATTAAAGATGTACCAACAAAGGCAAACGATAATCATAAGTTATCACTGCAACAGCCAAGCCTGAGTCTATGCGCAGAATTTGGTATCGATTTGGATGAATGGCTACAGGCACAACCTGACAAAAAGAAAAAGAAAAGGCAAACAAAACCTGGCGAACGACTACCATTCGGCAGAGAATACATACACTATAAGGTAGGTGTGTTTGCAGAATATGGTATCCTGAATACCAATAAGCCTACAGGTGCGTTACCATTGACTTTCAGTCAGACAAACGCATATCCTCAAGCAACCAATAGTATGCTGTCTTTGGCAGATACGAAAGTTAATAATCTCTTTGTAGGTGTTAAATTCGCAGTTCAATTTGAGATACCGGGCAAAAAACTCCGTCCAATACCTGCACCACCTTCTGCGGCTGAGATAGAGATATATGATAAGGAAAGTATGCAGATGATAAATACAGCTGTTGTGCAAGTACATAACAGCGAAAATAATCGTGTGCTGATGAAAGCAAAGACCTTGACCAAAGGTAGCATAAAACAACGAGCAGCCGTCGGCGAATATATAGCGGAGGCTAAAGCAGCCAACTACTATCCTGCTACAATGGCATTTTCTGTGGATTCCCCTGGTATATTGGTACCTGTTAAGATATATATGCAACGCAGACCAATCTTCCGTGCAACCGTTGCCGATAAAGAGACGGGGGCCGTTATTTCCACCAATGTTCAAATAATCAATAGGGAAACAAAGACCGTTGATTATACATTGCGGACTGATACTGTCAACGGTGGTTCACAAGTTATGTTAGAGGATAACATAGCCTACTCTATTCACATCGAACAAATTGGCTACGAAGCATTAGATACTGTCATATACCATATTGGCGACAGTATGCACTTGATGCTTGCTCCTGTCAAGAAAGGAGAAGTATTCATCATGAAGAATATGTTCTTTGCAACAAATAAGACGCGTATATTGTCTTCGTCAGAAGAGTCGCTAGAGGCACTTGCTTCATACCTTAATCGTAATCAAGACATACGCATACGCATTATCGGACATACCGACAATGTAGGTAAAGACGAGGCCAATCAACGCTTATCGGAAGGTCGTGCCAATGCCGTTCGTCAAGACTTGATTGAACGAGGTATTGATGAAAGCCGCATTGAGGCAGAAGGACGCGGCGAAAAACAACCTATCGACACAAACGATACGGAGGAAGGAAGACAGAACAACCGTCGTGTAGAAATAGAGATACTATAACACCAAATATAATGTCCATATTATGAAAAAACACATTTATATACTTGTTAGTCTGTTATTGTTGAGTTGTTGGCAAGTCTTTGGAGCAGCAGGCACTGAAGGAAAGGAGTTCTGGGTAGCTTTGACCATAGGTCGTGCGCCCGAAGATAAAGGAATCAGCGCAGAGTTTTATATATGCGTATCATCGAAAACCCGTTCAGGTTCCGTGACGGTAACAAACCCCATCACAGGTTGGACAAAGACTTATCCTATACCATCGGGTACAGGTTGGTTGGAGATAAAAGATATACCACAAAGTGAGATATATCCTTTTGGAAACAATGTGACTAAGCAATGGGCTACTGCATCGGGACAGAAATATAGTACTGGCTTACAAGTGACATGTACGGAAGAGATGTCGGTGTTTGCTTCTATACGATACGAGTATGCTTTTGATGCTACTAATATATTGCCGATTACTGCCTTGCAGTCAGATTATATCATACAAGAATATCCTCCTTACGGTAATAATGGTACCTCTTTCAGTAACTTTTGTATATTAGCAACCGAGGACAACACTGAAGTTGAGATTACTCCATATAATACCACTTATTGCGGCAAGCCGAAGGGAACTCCTTTTACGGTTACGCTGAACAAAGGTCAGGTTTATTACATCTGTAGTAAAGAAGGTAGTGAAGCTGATGCGCAGAGTGTATCGTTATCTGGTAGTACCGTCAAGGCTAAAGGCGACAAGAAAGTAGCCGTATTCAATGGCGATGTATGTACGCGTACTCCGAATAATGTTGCGGCTCGAGATATTAATTATGAACAGGCTATTCCTACAGACTATTGGGGACGAGAATTTATCGTGACTCGTTCGAGAGAGAAAGACGCAAACCGTTTTCGTGTAACGGCTATGGAAGATGGAACAACGCTTTCTATAGATGGTATCCCTATTACAACCTTAGCGGCACACGAGACCTTTGAATTTGAGTTGGCCATTACTAAGAATATGAACAACACAACATTGCCCGCAGCCTATTGCTTTGTGGAAGATGCTGCTTATGTAACAGCCTCGTGTCCTATTGCATTATACAACTATGATACAGGTAATTCTTATGGAAGTAAGGACAAAACCGTTCCAACTGAGTTCTACAAAGGTTTTGGTGACCCTTCTATGACTTGGGTAAGTCCTGTTGAACAGAAGATTAATGAGATTACCTTTGGTGTAATGAACACCACTAAGACTACCCGGCATTTTGTTAATATCGTGACAGAAACGACGAATGTCGGTACTATTGAGTTGTGTGAAGTACGCGCAGGACAATACAGCAGTAATCTTGTGACTGCGGCTGATTTTACGATAGTTACTGCTGCATCGAAGTACTCTTATGCTCGTGTGCCTCTTACTATAGATACAAAAACCACATATAACTTGAAAGGAGCCGATGGTTTTATTGCTCATGTATATGGCAATGGTGAAGATGAGAGTTATGCTTACAGCGTCGGTTCTGCAGCCGTGCGCAGAGGTATAGAGATTGCCAATCGGACATGGCAAGATGGTAGTACCTCTGATATAACCTATTGTATTGGAGAGCCTATTCACCTTAATGCGCAAGTGGGTAGCGATGTTATCGACTATGCCGATTGGGATATGGGTGATGGTTCCAGCAAAAAAGGCAGTATGCAAAATCCTAACATCGAGTTTGACTACACTTACGAATCACCTGGTTGGTACGATATTAGAGCCACTGTGTATGCCCACAAGGATTGTCCTTTGACTACCTATCCTCCAGAAGATATAAGTATAGCCATTCATGTTGTTCGACCGGACACGGTTAAACGGAACTTCTTTATTTGTGAGGGAGAGACATTTAATTACGGCGGAGAGACATACACGGAGGCTACTACAGATACCGTGCATTTTGACTGCGACAGTGTTGTTATATTCAATCTGGAAGTAGGACTGAAAACTGATAGTACTATTGCTTTGACGGCGCACGACAGTTGCTACTGGAACGGACAGATGTATTACCAATCTGGTCAGTACGAGTGGCATGGCATTAATGCAGCAGGATGTGACAGTACGGTATATCTCAACTTACATGTCTTGACTTGTTTGGAATTGTCGAACTCCAATGAGAAGCAGACATTCTGTAGCGATGACGAATCGTTGTATTTCCACTATACTCATGTAAAGGGAGATATAGGCGATATGTGGATAACCTGTCAGGGCAAGACTATCCCTGTGCGTGAAGAGAACGGGAATTTTGTGACAGATATGCAATATTTCTCGCCGAATTATTATGAGGCTACGATTTCGATAGAGGACACTGTTTGTCAACAGGTACTTGAGTTGCCTATCCGTTTTGATGTATTGTATCCATCCGACATTATCCGACAGAAATGGGACAATGTACTCACACTCTACAATGCAGACAAGAATGGCGGTTATACCTTCACTTCGTATCAGTGGTATAAGAATGGTCAGCCTATTGATGGAGCGACCGGCTCTTATTATCACAGCGATGAACCTTTGAATGCTGCCGATGAGTATAGTGTGTTGCTTAGTCGCGATGGTTCTGCCGACTTGTTCAGTTGCCCTATCAAGATAACTACCCAATCGAAGCAAAATGTTGTGAGCGTTCGTCCCACCCTATTGACAGGAGGTGAGAACATTACGATACAGAGCAATACAGAAGCAAGTGTTGTGCTATATAACAGTCTGGGTATGCCTCAGCAGTCGATGCGTTGCACGGGATATAGCGAGATGAAGGCTCCGAGTAGGTCCGGGGTTTATATGCTCCATATCGTTTTACAAGATGGAGAACAAAGGACCGTGCAAGTAGTTGTGCAATAAGAACAGGTTAAGAAGGAATATAGCGTGTTTGCGGTAGAGAAGAAGGTATTTGGATCGTTCAGCGATAGTGGTTTATAACTTTTTTTGAAAAAAAATGTCGAAACTATTGCGGGTATAAGAAAATCGTTGTACCTTTGCAACCGCAAAAACGAAAGGGCGTTTAGCTCAGCTGGTTTAGAGCATCTGCCTTACAAGCAGAGGGTCTGCGGTTCGAATCCGTAAACGCCCACAAGTAAAAAGGAAATCGGGAGTTCGAATCTCGCTATCCCGACAAGAAAGAGTAAGTACACGGTTAGGTGTTCTTGCTCTTTTTCTGTTTTATAGTATGTTGGCTGAAAGAGAAAGGCGGGATGAATGTATCTTCATTCCGCCTTTCATTTACGATTATGGAAACTGACTATTCTTCTGTTTAATAGAAGTTGGAACGGTTATCGGTGATATCTGCTTTCTCTTCGATGAGGTTTACCAACTGATAGGGCAGACTATAGGAATAGCGTGCGTTGAGTTGCTGTATCTCGGCAGCGGCATCGAAGGTGCCTTCGGTAGTGTTTTTGCTAACGCTACGCAATACGAACACTCCGTTATTGCCTTTAACAGGGGCAGAAGTTTCTCCCTCTTGGAGTGCGAGTGCCGTACCAATGGCAGCGGGCTCGACACCTGCATTGCCGAAACGGTATGCGTTGAAGGTTACATTGTCGGCAGTGAGTACTTCGGAGTTCATTTTGCCTGCAGCCTCTTCCAGTGTGTTGATTCCTTGCAGGGATGATATGATTTGTTCGGCTTTCTTGTCTCGCAGTACCTCACGGCGGAGGTCGGCACTTACTTCGTCGAAAGTGCGATATTCGCCATCATGTACTTCGGTCAATACAGCAGCCACATATTTGTCACCACAGTCGAAGATGTCGCTAACGGCACCGTCTTTTGCCCCGAATGCCCAGCGTACGATGGTGCGAGATTGCTTCAAGTCGTCCACTTTGTTGGCGTTTTTATCGATATTGAAAACAGGATGGACGGTCATACCTTTTTCTTCGGCGGCGGCAAAGAATTTCTCTTCGGTGTTATTGTTGATAACAAACTGTTTTGCATCGTTGTAGAGTGCAGCATAAGTCTTGCTGGAAGCCGTTACTTTTCTTTCGAGTATAGCCATCTTTACTTTGGGTGTAGCAGGGCTTTTCTCCATGATTTGAGCGACCTGTAGTCCTGTACCGTAGGGCAGACTGAATATGCTGTGATTGGCAAGGGAAAAGGCTTGGTCTGCCATTTCTTTCGGCATATCGGTTTCTTCGAGCCAGCCTAACTCACTTGCGTCGCCATAGGCTCCTTTTGCCCATTCTTGTTTGAGAGAGTCAAGTTGGTTTGCGTTTGCCAATACGGTATAGCGTAGTTTAACCGAGTCGGACAAAGCGTATCCGGTTTCAATGAGCCGTGCGATAGAATAGGTGTCGTCAGTAAAACTGATTTCCGTTACATTGCCGGCCTTAGCCCCCTTGCTGAAAGCAAAGTCTTTGTAGCGTGCAGGTATGGTGCTTTCGGAATAGTTCTTGCCATCGTAAACGATGTCAGAATTAGAGTTGACGATAGCGGCGAGTTCGCTTATCGGGGCGTTGATGAATTCATCGTGCAAGCGATTTATCCACTGCTCCACTTCTTCGTAGTCGTAGGACGAGGGGACGATGTCGAATATGACATAGTTAATAGCACGGTTCGGCTCTTGTTTGTACTGTTCTTTCCGTTGGTTGTAGAGTTTACGGATGTCGCCGTTGCTTATCTTGATGGTAGAGTCTGGGATGCTATAATACGGCTGTTCGGCATACAGGACATTGGCCGTAGTGAGCCTGCTGTTAAAGGCATATTTGGCATCTACAGTGTTTGCGCCAATGAGTTCGCTGAGCAGATTGATGTATTTCTCTTGCAGGTAGTTAAGCCGTACAGCGTTTTCCCAATATTTCCAGTAGGAGCGTGCCTGTTCGATGCTTGCTGCTTGCTCGGCATCTTCAGGGTCGGCGTCTATACTGTTCAAGAACTGGATAAGTCCCAAGCGATTGAATTGTCCGCTTTGGTCGTAGAAAGCGCGCCGTTGTTGGATAATCTGATGTGGGTGTTCGCCTATGCAGAGTTCGGACAGTTCGTTGGTCGTGACAGTCATTCCAATTTTTTCTGCTTGCGTTTCGAGAGTGTACTTCGCCAGTATTGTTTGCCATGTTTGATTGTTGATGTACGACTGCATTTCGTCGTTCATATCGTTTCTACCTGTTTCAATCTTCATGACTTCAGTGAGTTGTTCGCGTGCTGCTTCGTACTCGGTGTAATGAATGTCGTTGCCTTCGATGCTTCCGATATTTTCTCGTGAGCGATTGGCGAAGGTGCTTCCTGAACTGAAGAAGTCTCCTAAGATGAAGGCTAACATGGCGACTCCTACTACAATAAGCAAGAGCGCACCGTGATTGCGGATTTTTTCTAATGTTGCCATTGCATTATGTTATTTATAATATTCGTATTCCGTATGTATTTGTTTGCTGTTTCAGAGGGTGTGGTTATGTCCATCGGAAATTCAGCCTGCGAAATTAGTAAAAAAAATGTATTGAGCCAAATCTATATTAGAATTTTTACGGTTTCTATTCTGTTGTCTGCTATTTTCAAGCACTTCATTTGGTATCCCCCTGCTTGAATGGTCTGGTTTACTTTCGGGAAGCCTCCTGTTTCGTTGAGGATAAGTCCTGCCAAGGTATCGTATTCTTCTTTTTCGGGTAGGTGCAAGTTGAATTTTTTGTTGAGTTCTTCGACCTCCCACCTTGCCGAGACGATCAGTTCGTGTTCGTTGAGTTGTTTGGCGAGGTAGTCTTGATTGTCGTGCTCGTCTTCTATTTCGCCGACGATTTCTTCCATCAAGTCTTCGAGTGTGACGATGCCTGCGGTACCCCCGAATTCATCGATAACGACGGCTATTGATTGCTTTTGTTGCATGAAGGTGCTCATTAGTTTCTGTGCTGCCATATTTTCGGGAACAAAAGGCATTCGTTTGATATGTTCGCGCCATGAGTCTTGATGTTCGAACATTTCAAGGCAGTGGATGTATCCAATGATGTTGTCGATGTCTCCCTTGTAGATAGGTATTTTGGAGTATCCTGATTCTTGGAAGGTTTCTTTGAGTGTTTGTGTATCGACCTCGTAGGGTAGTGCGACCACCTCTGTTCTTGGGATATAGCAATCGCGAATCTTAACAGACGAGAAGTCCAAGGCATTTTGGAGGATATGAATTTCGTTCTCGGAGGGAGCATCGTTGTTGTTGGATGAAGCGGAGATGGATTCCTGAACCAAGTAGTTCAGGTCGGCGCGCGAAAAGGTGAGGTCGCTATTTTTCAGGGTTACCTTTTCTCCGGTGATGCGTAGCATTAGTTTGGAGAGAAGTGTGCAGAACCATGCTATGGGGTAGAGGATAATATAGATGATGAACAGTATAGGGCTCATAGTAGCAAGCCATGCGTTAGGATTATTGCGCATGATTGTTTTGGGCAAGTATTCTCCGAAGAACAAGACAACAAGTGTGGCTATGAGTGATATGGTCAGGGATATGATTGCTCCGCTTTTCATAAAGGAGAATACGGGTGTGAGCAATGTATTCATTTGTATAGAGAATACAACGAGGACAATGTTATTTCCGACCAACATTGTTGTGATGTATTGCTGTGTATGCTTGTAGAAATAACTGACAATTCGTCCTATGAGTCCGTTCTGTTCTTTCTCTATTTCGAATTTGAGTTTGTTGGCAGTGACGAAGGCTATTTCCATACCGGAGAAGAATGCGGATAGGATAAGCGCAATGATGATGGTGATAATGACACTGGTGTGCATAGTGTGCAAAAAGGATGGTTTTAGTTGTGTTCTTATATTCGGGGAGCAAAGGTACGGATATTTTTTTGAGTGCGCAAGTGCAGGAAAAGGAATGGTTGGCGTGTGCCGCGAGAGCAGTTTGGGGTAGGTGTTTTGCTTGGAGGAGATTCGAAGGAAGGCAGGGGGTGTGTTGATAGAGGATGGAAAGAGGCTGTCTGACAATACTTGTTAGACAGCCTCCTTGTTTGTTTACCCACTGCGGGTGTATGGTGCTTATGCGTTTTTCGCTTTGGTGACGATAGCCTTGAAGGCTTCCGGTTGGTTCATTGCGAGATCTGCGAGCACTTTACGATTGATGACGATTCCTGCTTTGTGCAAGGCTCCCATCAGTTGGCTATAAGACATTCCTTCCAATCGAGCAGCGGCGTTGATACGCTGGATCCATAATGCACGGAAATTGCGCTTTTTGTTTTTGCGGTCTCGATAAGCGTAGAGAAGTCCTTTCTCCCAAGTATTTTTGGCGACGGTCCATACATTACGGCGTCCTCCAAAGTTACCTCTTGTAAGGCTTAGAATCTTTTTACGACGGTTGCGTGAAGCAACATGGTTGACTGATCTTGGCATAATTGTTAGTTTTTTGAATGGCAGCGTTGCTTATCAGGGCAAACTTTCTGCTGTTCATTCTGTTAATAAATTAGTAGTTATCTGAGTAGAAGCATTTCGCGAACAGACTTTGTATTTGTGTGGTCCACAATACTGAAGTGTGTCAGGTTTCGTTTTTGTTTTTTTGTCTTCTTAGTCAGAATGTGACTTTTGAAAGCGTGTTTCCGCTTGATTTTACCTGTTCCGGTAAGGGCAAACCTCTTTTTGGCACCGGAATTAGTCTTTGTTTTAGGCATTGTACTTATTGTTTAGTTATTTATTATCTCAACAAAGTATTGTAGTTGCTTTGTTGTATTTATTTCTTAGGTGCGATGTTGACTATCATTCGTTTGCCTTCCAGTTTGGGCAACTGTTCTACTCTGCCGTAGTCTTCGAGGTCGTTGGCAAATCGAGCCAATAGCAGTTCTCCTTGTTCCTTAAACAGGATGGAGCGTCCTTTGAAGAATACATAGGCTTTGACTTTGTTGCCTTCTTTTAGGAACTCTTGTGCGTGTTTTAGTTTGAAATTATAGTCGTGTTCATCAGTTTGCGGTCCGAATCGAATCTCCTTTATGACTACCTTAGCCGATTTGGCTTTTTGCTCTTTTTCTCTTTTCTTCTGTTGATAGAGAAACTTCTGATAGTCGATGATTTTGCATACCGGTGGTATGGCATTAGGAGAGATCTCAACTAAATCCAAGTTCTGTTCATCGGCGATGTGCATTGCAACATCGAAAGGGTATATTCCCTGTTCCACATTGTCGCCTACCAAGCGAACTTCTTTTACTCCTCGAATTGCGTCGTTGATACGATTGGGCAACTCTTTAACTACGCGCCCTCTTCTGTTGTTGGCGTTAGGTTGTTGTGGGTTTGCGATAGTTTGTTTCCTCCTAAAATGTTAATTAGTTAATATACAGTGTCGTTATTGGTTGTGGCATATTGTATGCTTCTACAGACGGCAAACGACTTGCAAAGGTACGACATATTTTTTATGTGCCAAAGAGTTTGGAATAAAAAGTTTTTTTTTGTGTATATCTCTTGTGAGATATGTGGATCGGTTGTATCTTTGCGGTTGATGAGATGAGATATGCGGAAGGAAGGTTTAGGGGCGGTCATCGATATGTTCGGGTAAACACACAATTAACTTTTTATAAACTTAAAAATTTGAATTCGTATGAAGTTTAACAGAATGTTGTCAGCGTTTTCGCTGCTGTTTTTGCTTGGATTAGGAGTTTCATCGTGTGATTCCAATATCCCTGTAACTCCTACTCCCGGTGGTGGAGGTGGGAATGAGCCTACTCCGTCTGTTGTAGGTGATACATTGAGTGTAGCCGATATTTTGGCGATGAAAGAAGCAGGGACTCTTCCTGCAAAGGATGCGGGAGAGACATCCTATTATGTTAAGGGCTTCATAGTAGGTGTGTATAATTATGACGGTGATAATTCTACCTATGCTTTAGGACCTACGACTACTGTTAGTAGCAATTTGCTAATTGCAGATGATGCTGAGTGTTCGGATAATACAAAGGTGGCTTCTGTTAAATTGACAGCAAACACAACTTATCAGAAAGCTTTGAACTTGGTTGATCATCCAGAGAACCTAAAGGCGCAAGTGCTATTGCATGGCATTGTGGAGACATACTGCAGTATAGGTGGTGTGGTTGGCATAGATGATGCTTACCTTAACGGAGTGAAGGTGGTGGAGAAATCGGATATAGATCCGAGTACGATAGATTATCAGGACGGAGAGATGTCGGTTAGTGAATTTGTGGAAGTGGATGAGATTAAGAACCTTAAAAAAAGTGAGACCACTACTACAGAATATACTGTTCGCGGTGTGGTAAGCAATGACCCTGTAGTAAATTTGAGTTTCGGTAATGCAACATTCTATATCTCGGATGGTACGAACACATTCTACTGCTTCCAGACTTATGGCGTTGACGGTGCTAAGTTTGTTCATGCTAAACAGATTGTGAAAGGTGATATTGTTACCGTTAAGGGTAAAGTGACTAATTACAATAATACAAAAGAGTTTAAGGACGCAAGTCTTGTTCGTACAACCAATACATTTGATCCAGGTGAAATAGAGATAGAAACCATAACCATAGCAAAGGCGTTGGAGATTGGTGCTGAATTGGCAGTAGGTGGAAAGAGTGACAATCAGTATAAGATTGTAGGTTCTATTACTGATGTGGAAGAGACAAGTACAAGTTACGGTAATGTAACATTCACTATCTCGGATGAATCGACAACAGAAACATTGTATTGCTATCGGATGTACTATATAGACAATGTAAAGTACACCGATAAAGATCCCGTCATTGAGAAAGGTGATGTTGTTACTGTGATTGCCCAGATTGCTAATTATCAGGGTAAGACACAGATGAGTCCGGGTTATATCAGCGAGCATGAGAAGTAAGAGAAGCCGGATAGGTATTTAGATAGACTCCCGCAAACCGTTTGATGGTGGTTTGCGGGAGTTGTTTTTTTTAGTTGAGGAGTTGAGCGCTATCCAAGGGTAATAAGGGCTTATTCGCAGGTGGGACGACAGCGGCAACAGTGTTTAGGGGTTGGAGGAGGTGGTGGGTTTGTTGGGGGAGGTAGAGGAACTAGACGGTCTAGAGGATCTAGGTGGTTGTAGGAGGGGAGGAGAGGTGTAGGACGGTGTGGCTCTACGGTGAGCAAGAGCGTAGGGAGGAGGTGGTGGGTGTGGTGGAGGAGGTAGAGGAACTAGACGGTCTAGGGGATCTAGGGGGTTGGAGGAGGGGACGAGAGGTGTAGGATGGTGTGGTTTTACAGTGGGCAATTTGCTATGGAGTTTGGAGGGGTTTTGCAGGCTCATCCTATATTCATCCTATATTCATCCTATACTCGTCCTATATTCATCCTATATAGATCGTATATAAATCCTTTGGGAGGGGTAGTAAACAGAGGGCTTGGCGGAGGGTGGGTGTTTCGGAAGGCGGAAGGAGGCATTTTAATAATTACAAGGAGTAGAGAAGGGATGGCAAGTCAGGTGCATGGGGTGGGGAAGGCAGGTTGGAGCGTGTTTGTTGTTCTGCGGGATAATTGTTATCTTTGCGGGGTAAATAAAAGAAAAAGATATGATGGATTACAGCAGTCGGCGTACAATCAGACGCTATACGGAACAGGATGTACCTGACGGGTTATTGGAAGAGATGCTTCAGTTGGCCAGCAGGGCATCGAACACGGGCAATATGCAGAGTTATAGCGTTGTGGTGACACGGGACAAGGCATTGAAGGCGCAGTTGGCTCCTGCTCATTTCGGTCAGCCGATGGTGACGGAAGCACCGGTGGTACTGACTTTTTGCGTAGATTTCAATCGTTTCTCGCAATGGTGTGAGCAACGGGAAGCAGAGCCGAGTTTCGATAATTTCCAGTCGTTTACGGGCGGTGCTATAGATACTTCGTTGTTTGCCCAGACCTTTGCCAACATAGCAGAGGAACGGGGTTTGGGCTTGTGTTATTTGGGAACGACGACCTATAATGCGGCAGATATAATTCGTGTGTTGCATCTGCCGAAGCGTGTTGTTCCCCTCTGCACGCTTACTTTGGGTTATCCTGCAGAGATGCCGGAACAGCCAGACCGGTTGCCGATAGACGCAATCATTCACCGAGAGACTTATCATGCTTATTCGCCGACGGATATAGACAATGCCTACCGAGAGAAAGAGGAGTTGGAAAGTTCGGCGAAGTTTATCGCAGAGAATGGTAAAAAGACTTTGGCTCAGGTGTTTACGGAGGTTCGTTATCGACGGGACAGCAATGAGGAGTCGTCGGAAGCCTTTTTGAAGGTCCTTCGTGAGCAGTTGTTTTTATGAAGCGCCGTTTGTGGTTATATGCAGGGTTGACGGTCGGTCTGCTGTTGTTGTTTGTTGCTGACTTGTGCGTAGGTGCGGTGAATTTTTCGCCGTTGGAGTTGTTCGGCACGGACAATCCGATTTACAGGCAGATTATCCTGAGTTTCCGTCTGCCTAAGTCGTTGACGGCAGTGATGGCTGGTGTGTCTTTATCGTTGGCGGGTTTGATTATGCAGACATTGTTTCGCAATCCGTTGGCGGGTCCTTATGTGTTGGGTGTGAGTTCTGGTGCGACCTTCGGTGTGGCGGTAGTGGTGCTGTGCGGTTCGTTGTTTGGTTTTGTAGCCAACAGTTGGCTTGTTGTGTTGTCGGCGATAGCGGGTTCGTTGGTTGTTTTGCTGTGTGTGATGGCTGTGTCGTGGCGTGTGGAGAGTACGGTGTCGTTGCTGATAGTGGGACTGATGTTCGGAAGCATAGCGGGTGCGTTGGTCAGTCTGATGCAGAATTTTGCTAATCCTGATTCGCTGAAACTGTTCATTGTATGGACTTTGGGTAGTTTGAGTTCGGTGGGTTGGGCAGAGATGCGTGTGCTGGTGCCGATAGTGGTAGCGGGTCTGTTGTGTGCGCTATGCTTGGTGAAACCGTTGAACGGTCTGCTGCTTGGCGAGCGTTATGCTCAGGGGGTGGGTATCTCGTTGCGCCGTGTCCGTGTGTTGATTGTGTTGGCAACGGCATTGTTGGCAGGTGGTATTACGGCTTTTTGCGGTCCGATAGCGTTTGTGGGTGTGGCAGTTCCGTTCATTGCTCGCGGTTTGTTTCAGACGAGTAACCATCGGGTGACGATGTTGGCCTCTGCTCTGATCGGTGCGGATCTTCTGTTGGTTTGCGATATTATCTCGAATATGTTTACCTATCCTCTGCCTATATCGACGGTGTCGGCATTGTTCGGTGCGCCGGTAGTGGTTTGGATAGTGTTGTGTGGGCGATGAGGGAAGTTGAGAGGTGGGGGAGTTTATGGGGGCGTGTTGAGAGCCATAGGGCTGTATGGCTATGCGGTGAGCATAAGGGTGGCAATGAACTATCAGGAATTGGTGACGGGTGTATGGGGGTGGGTGTTCAGGAATCGCCGATGTGTCCAAAGCCAATGGCTTGGGTCTTGCAAGATGTTCTGTTCGAGGTGTTGTGTGAAACGCTGCGTGATGACACCTTGCTGGGTATCGGCTTCGGTATCGGGATCGTATATCAAGTGAAAGTCGAATTGGTAGTGCCCTCTTTGGGTTGAAAGAAAAGAGACATAGTAAACAGGATAGGCGAAGCGTCTTGCTAACTGTTCGGTACCGAAAAGCATATTGACATCCTGCCCCAAGAGAACCATCGGTATCTTGGCAGATTGCTTGCGTGGCCGTTGGTCGGCGAGCATGGCATAGGCGACGGTGGTGTGATTGTTCTTGTTGGTTATCATGGTGCGCAGAAGTTGGTCCATCTCAATCAACAGTCCTCCCCGTTGTTTGCGGATGTTCAGCATGAGGTTGTTAAAGAATTTGTTGGTGAGTTTTTTGTAGATGCTTGCGCATTGCAGGTCGTAGTGTGCGAACTGGTTGGCATAGTCGATAGCCCATTCCCAGTTGAAGAAATGTCCCAACATGAAAAAGCCACCTCCATGCTGCTTGCAACATTGTGCGACTTCTGGTTTATGGTCGAAGTGTACGAGGTTCTGCATCGTTTCTTCGTTGAAGTTCCGTCCGACTATTATTTCGACAATCATATCGGTGAATGCGAGGTAGAAAGCCCGTTCCCATTGGAGCCGCTGTTGCTTGGAGTGTTGCGGAAAGGCGATAAGGAGGTTCTTGCGAACTACTTTTTTGCGGTATCGGACGATATAGTAGAGCAACGGGTAGAGGATCCAACGAGATACCCAATGTGCAAAGCGCAGGCGATGTATGTTGAAAAGCGTTGACATGGACTGCAAAAGTAATTGTTTTTTTTTGCATTACAAAGAATAAAGTGTATCTTTGCGGGCGTTTTGCTCATTTCTTTTTGATGCGATTGAATATGGTTGGTTGTTCTATTCCTTTCCGTCGGTTGCTTGCCTATTTGCAAGTGCTGACTTTTTGGTTGCTGATGGCATCGTTGCCTTTTCGTATTATGCCTTTTCAGCGTGTCATTATGGTAGTGGCGGGCGTGTTTTACTTGTTGGACTATGTAGTGAACAGGCGTTGGCAAGGTTGGTGTTGGGGTATCAACAAGTTCTTCTGGTTGCTCTGCATTGTGTATTATTTGTTTATTCCATTGTGGCATTTGGCAGATGAGCAGTTGACGCCTCGTTTGTCGTTTGTATTGGAAGAGCGTGCGCCATTTCTTTTGTGCGGAATTATAGGCTTATTGGGTTTGAGCAAGGATGTGAAACTAAAGCCGATAGTATATGTGATGTTGCTGAGTTGTTTTGCGGTGTCGTGGTACATTATTCTTCGCGGGACAGGCTTCTCTTATTTTCTGAAGCCTTTGCCAGAGCAGTCGTTGGCTTTTATGGATGCTCGTATATTGTATGTGGCTTCGCATATGCAGTTTAATTTATACTTGAACATTACTCTCGTGTTCGTATTCTGGTTGTTGACGCAGAACAAGTTGAATCGTTGGGAGATCGTGGCGGTGGTTGCATTGTCGTTGTGGATATTCTACTTGCTGTGCATTACGGAAGGCCGTGTCGGTTTAGGCACTTGTTTGTTGCTTGTTGCTCTGTTCGTGGCGATATTTTCTTTCCGTTTCGGTTGGAAGGTGTATACTCCTATTCTTGCCGCTTATATATGCTTTGCGGCATTGGTGTTGATGAATAATAACCGCGTGACCTCTGATTGTTTGGAGCATGAGCCTCGCTGGTTGATATGGCAATCGGATTGGCATATCATCTCGGAGAGCCCTATTTGGGGGCATGGTGTGTGCGATGCGAAAGAGGCCTTGATTTATGAGGCGAAGAACGATGAAAGGCTGAGTGCGTTCTATGTTCCACACATTCATGATAAGCAGAAAGGAGATTTTCAGAAGGTTCAGCCTCACAATGCTTTTCTTGAAGCGTGGATGGAGTTTGGAGTGTTGGGATTAGCGGTTTTGGTGATTATATTCTTGTATCCACTGCATTTGTTGCCGAGAAAGAGCAGACCATATTGCATGTTGGTGGTGCTGTGTTTTGTGATACAATCGTGTTTTGATTCTTTCTTTGCACCGTTGCTATATTGTCTGTGCATTCTTTTACTTACTTCTCGAAGCGCGATTTCTGAGGAAAGTGCGTCTCAAAAGCCTGCAGAATAGTTGTCTGCATGGTTTGCTGTCGTTCGTCAGACATTTCTACATCGTTGATACAGATGACAGAGCGTTTGCAATGGAGGATGGTGTCTGCAATTTTCTTTCCGCTATATACAGCCATAGAGCAGTGCTTGGTAGGTATTGTCTGCTCGAATACTCTGCCGATATGATAGAGATAGTCGGTGTAGAGATATTGGTTGCAATTGTCTTTTCGGCGCAAGGGCGTTATATGCATAGCGAGTGCGTCTTCCAGCTGTTGGTAAACCTGTCGGCTTACACTGCGCAGCATAGGTGTGATGGTGTGCTGTGGGCGCAGGAACAGACGGGTAGTGCTTAGCCCCGCAGCGAGCCGTGCCATCTGGTCGGAGCGGCGTGTTTGTTGTTTGTAGAGGTTTGTGGCGAAGAGATGTCGTGAGAAGCGAGTTACGATTTTATCCTCCCGGAACAGGTCGGATGGTTGCATGGGGTTGACAGGGAAAAGGTCATCGTTGAAATAGACAAACTGTTCGCAGAGGTCGGGTATCCGGTGCAGGAACAGTTCGATGGTGGTGCTATTGAAAGTGGGGAGGAAAGTTTGCGGGATAATATCTTTGTGGAGGATGATATGTGTGGTGTCGGTATTTATCCACTCGGGTACCTGACTTTCGGTGCTGACAACAAGGAATACCTTTTCGATGAATGGCATATTCTTTTCGATCCCCCTTAGGAGGTAGGGTAGAAAACCCCAGTCACGGTATCGTTTGTTCAATATCGTTTTGTTTGAGTTGGTCTGTGCATAGGTGCGTTGCCAGACGGGGTCGTTTCCATTGACAAAAGTGATGACGGCATCCATGGCAGGTAATCGGAGTTTAGGTGGCAGGTTGGCAGATGGTGTGAAACAGGTCGAACCAAGCGTGTAGGGTGGCATCGGTATCGAACTTTTTGACCCGTTGCAAGGCTGCTGCAGCCATATCTTGCCGGAGTTGGGAGTTATCCATCAGTTTATCGAGGGCATCTGCCATGCCTTGTGTATCGCCATTAGGAACGAGAAAGCCCGTGATACCATCTTGCAGGATTTCTCTTACTCCTGCTCCGCAGTCGAAACAGACAGCAGGCAGGCCTACGGACATAGCCTCTGTGAGTACATTGCCGAAGGCTTCGGAGCGCGAGGGGAGTACAAAGAGGGAGGCATTTTGATAGTGGGGGAGAACATCTGGCGTGGCCGGTATGAAGACGACATTGCTGAACCGGTATTGTCGGGACAGCGCAAGCAGATGTTGATGTTCTTTCCCACTACCGACGATGTGCAGTTCCCAGTCGGTATGTTTGATATGTCGCCATGCCTCCAACAAGCGATCGAACCCCTTTACCCGTGTTTGCCTACCTATAGCCATCACCACTTTGCGTTGGAGCGTTGAGGGCGTTGGATTGTTGAAGGTCAGCAGGTTCGGTATTTTCCGAACGCATTTGACATTCCATCGGTTGCGATAGACATCGGCGTCGTAATCGGAAAGGACGACTACCGCATCGGAGTGCTTTGCCGTCCATCGGCGCGACAGGTTCGAGGTGAGTTGTGCGCGGTGTGTTACGGTGAAATACTCTTGATGAATGACCTTGTATCCTCGTGTGGCGGGGATATTGACAAAGGCTCGTGTTGTACCGACCACGATAATGACATCGGGTTGGAGTTGCCGGTAGATTGCCCGAAGTCGTTTTATTCGCCTTACCTCTCGGAACAAAACGGGGTATGGGTCGTGTTGCGGAGCCAAATAGAATAGTTTGATACGAGAATCGATCTGGAAAAACGGTTTCGTATTACTTCCCGTAAAACTGATAATTGCCACCTCGTTGCCTCGTTCTACTAAAGCATTTGCCAAATCAATGGCGGAATGCTCGGAGCCTCCACCCAAGTTGACAGACTTGATGGTAAAGGCTATTCTCATGCTTGTTTATAGACTCGAACCCAATCGACATCGAGATGTCCTTCTGCGGGTTTTTCTGTCTTCGGCAAGAAAGAAGCGATGGAAAAATACAGCGGTTGCTTAGGCAGGTTTCTATTCACACGGAACACTTCGATATTGTTGAGATACCATATCATTTCGGTAGGAGTCCAACGGAGTGTAACAACATAGAAGTTCGCCCATGATAGCCCCGTGACAGTGGTACCCACGAATCCATTTTGGGAGGTGTATCCTACATGCATTTTTTTGCCGTTGAAGTTAAAGAGGTGAACGAGCGGTGTTTTTTCTCGGCAGTTTAGTGTGAGAGTGTGGTGTACTTTGCCTGTGCAGCGTATTTTCGCCATGAATATTCCCTCTTTTTGTTCGAATGACTTGGCTGTTTGAATGACATCGGAGGTATAGTCGAAGGTTTGATTGACAAAGCCTTTCTTTTCGTCCCACGCAGGAGCAGTGGCTTTTTCTTTGTGTGTCAGGACAGTAAGATATCCATTGACAGTACCCGTGTTATGCCCTCCGTTGTAGGCTTGATGTTCGTTGGTGAAAGAGTGTTGTTGCTTGAGTTGTTCACTGATGTAGGCAAATCCGGGTTGCCATGCAGAATCGCTCATTTTTCGCCAGTTGAAGTCGTCGGAAAACATTGTCTTATAGGACTCGAGGTTTTCTATTTTTTCTTTGCGTTGTGCGAAGAAGAACTGTATATCGTCGAGTGCTGCCAATTCAGCAAAGCGACATTCCTGTTTGTATTCTTGTGTGGTTAACCACCGACGCGGGTTCTTCCAGAACCGTCTTTCTTCCTGGAACTCGTTGGAATCTATTTTTGCTTGCAGTTCTTTGTATTGCTGTGGCAGTCCGGAGTTGTTGTGTTTGAGCCAACTTTTGTAGGCGCGTGACCCTTCGAACTTCTTCATACGGCGAAGGTATGGTGAGCGGATCAGAGAGAACTTGTCGGCTAACTTTATGTAGTTCTCGGACTTGCGGAACTCCAAGTATTCGGGAAGTATCTTACTGTCGTTGACAAAGAAATAGAGTTGCAACTCCTTGTTGTTATCCATATCGCGTAGTTTGCGGAGTTGACGATATGTTTCCGTATCGTGATATTTGGTCTGAGTTAGAATGCGTTTCTTTTCTTTGAATTCGGGAGCCTCTATGACTTTTTTCAGTTCATTATATTCTTTTAATTCTGCTGAATTCTCGACTCTACGGTAACGAACAACGATATCTTTGTTTTGCTGAATGAGGGCTTCCAACTTCTCCGTACTTTGAAGTTTCCCTGTTAACTTTTTGAAAAAAAGGTTCATAAAGGTATGTATTTTATTTGGTTAACTTATTTGTTCCAGTTGCTTTATCAAGTTCTCGATACTATTGACCCAAACCGGTTTATAGGCTTCTTCTGCGGGAATGAACTGCAGTTGTTTCATTGTAGCGATAAGGTTCTGCAGTGGAGTGAAGAACCCGTCATAATTGACAATATAAACGGGTTTGTGATGTTCTCCTACAGTTCCTGCTGCTATTACATCGAACATTTCGTCGAGTGTTCCATAACTGCCCGGCAGGCAAACGAAAATGTCTGCCATATTGCGCATTTCTTGTTTGCGTGTGGCCATTGAGTTCACCTCAATGAGTTGCGTGCAGGCATTTGACAATCTACCAGCCCGCACGATGCGCTTGGGTATTATTCCAATGACTCTGCCCTTGTTGCGGAATACTGTCTCTGATATTGCAGTCATTATCCCTCCTGTTGCTCCGCCGAATATAAGCGTATGTCCAGCATCTGCTATCCATTGACCCAATTGGGCACCTAACATCTTGTAGTTGTCGGGTATCTGGTTTTTTGCGCTGCAATATACTGCGATATTCATTATTTATGGTTTGTGTTATGCATCAATCTTAGCATAAGTAGCATGTTGTTCTATGAATTCACGGCGCGGTGCTACTTCTTCTCCCATCAACATAGCGATGGTGCGGTCTGCTTCGGCGGCATTTTCTATGGTAACCTTCTTTAGTAGGCGGTGTTCAGGGTTCATTGTCGTTTCCCATAGTTGTTCATCGGACATTTCTCCCAGACCTTTGTATCGTTGTGTTTTGATAAGTTTCTCGTCACCTCCTCCGTACTTCATAATGAAGTCGTGTCGTTGTTGGTCGTTCCAGCAATACTCTTTGTAGTTGCCCTTTGAACACATATAGAGGGGTGCCATAGCAATATAGAGGTGTCCTTGTTCGATGACCTCTTTTAGATGACGGAAGAATAGTGTCATGATGAGAGTTGCGATATGTGCACCATCTACATCGGCATCTGCCATTATTATTACTTTGTGATAACGGATCTTACTTAGGTTGAGTGCTTTCGGGTCGTCTTCGGTTCCGAATGTGATGCCGAGTGCAGTGAAGATGTTTCGAACTTCTTCGCTTTCGAACACCTTGTGCTCCATTGCTTTCTCTACATTTAGAATTTTACCTCTTAATGGCAGGATGGCCTGGTGTTTACGGTCGCGTCCTGTTTTAGCGGTTCCCCCTGCAGAGTCTCCCTCTACAAGGAATAACTCACATTCTGCAGGGTCTTTGCTTTCACAGTCTGCCAGTTTACCGGGTAATCCTCCTCCACTGAGCGGCGATTTACGCAAGACGCTTTGTCGTGCGTTTCGCGCAGCAATACGGGCTTGTGCAGCAAGGATGACTTTTTCTACAATCCTTTTAGCATCATCGGGGTGCTCTTCAAGGTAGTTGGAAAGTGCTTCGCTTACGGCAGAAGACACCATACCGGCTACTTCGGAGTTCCCCAGTTTGGTTTTGGTTTGTCCTTCGAATTGCGGTTCTGCGACCTTGACTGATATGACGGCGGTCAGTCCTTCGCGGAAGTCATTCGGGTCGATTGTGGCATTTCCGTCTTTATCTTTCAGTTTGGCTTTTTCGAGTAGTTTGCTGTCTTCTGCATATTTCTTCATTACACGAGTGAGTGCAGAACGGAAACCTGCCACATGTGTACCTCCTTCAATGGTATTGATGTTGTTTACATAGGAGTGTACATTTTCGTTGAAGTCGGTATTATAAACCATTGCCACTTCTACGGGGGTGCCATATTTGTCGGTGTTGAGGTGTATGACTTCCGATATGAGTGGTGTGCGTGAACCATCGATGTACCGAACAAATTCGCTCAATCCTTTTTCGGAGTAGAATACTTCGCCTTTGTATCGTTTTCCATTGGGTGCTGTTACACCTGTTTTTTCAGTTTGTACTTCGTTTCCTGATTGGGATTGTGGTGTTTCGGTGATGGGATATCGGCGGTCGGTGAGTGTTATTTTGACTTCTGCATTCAGGTAGGACAATTCCCGCATACGATTGGCAAGAATGTCGTACTGATATACCGTTTCCGTGAATATCGTGTTGTCTGGCCAGAATTGCACGAATGTGCCTGTGCCGCGTTCGCTTCCATAGGTGCCTATTTGATGTACGGGGCAGATAGGTTTTCCCTTGGCATATTCTTGCATATATATATTCCCGTCGCGGAATACTTCGACATGCATTGTAGTGGAGAGTGCGTTTACACAACTGACGCCCACTCCATGTAGTCCGCCAGATACTTTGTAACTGTCTTTATTGAATTTGCCTCCTGCGTGTAGGACAGTCATTACGACCTCTAATGCGCTACGGTGTTCTTTAGGGTGCATATCAACTGGAATACCGCGTCCGTTATCTTGTACTGAGATAGAATTATCTTCGTTGATAGTTACTTCTATGTGATTACAGAATCCTGCCAATGCTTCATCGATAGAGTTATCTACGACCTCATATACGAGGTGGTGTAGTCCTTTTTGTGAGATGTCGCCTATGTACATTGCAGGGCGTTTGCGCACTGCTTCTAATCCTTCGAGTACTTGGATGGACTCCGCTCCATATTGTTCTTTTTCTTCCATATCCGTTTTTATTGTTTTTCTTATTCTGTTATGTGTATGTGATGCCACTATTATTCACCCTGCAAAGGTACTGAAATTTATTTGGAATAGCAATAGTGTAAAATGTTTTATTTCGAGATTGTCTTGCAGAAGGAGGATAAATGCTGTCAGAAACGATTGTCGGTCAGTTGAGAGTTGAGTGTTCCGTGTTGAGAGTCGGGAGATTGATAATTTTTGGGGTATTTGTGTGAGCGAAAAAGAATCTGTATCTTTGCAGCGAGAGTGCAGGATGGGTTGTGTGTGGAACGGGAGCTCTTGTTGGATGAGATAAACAAGTTATACAAATAAAATAATTAAAAGATTTTGCAGAAATGAAAAAGATAGGTTTGTCTATTGTTTTTGTATTATTCTCTGTATGGTCGCTTTTAGCGCAACCCCGTTATATTTTCTACTTCATCGGAGATGGTATGGGTCCAAATGAGATGTTGCTTACAGAGATGTATCGTGCTGAAGTGAACAAGGAGATAGGTAGAATCCCGTTGCATGCTACGCAGTTCCCTTATTCGGGTCAGTTGGTCACTTATTCGGAGAGTAACGGTATTACGGACTCTTCTGCTGCAGGTACTGCATTGGCAACGGGCGTGAAGACTAATAATAGTATGTTGGGTATGGCCCCCAATGGTGATCCTATGAAGTCTGTAGCGGAGGTGCTACATAATACAGATTGGGGTGTAGGCATTGTGACATCTGTCAGCATAGACCATGCTACGCCCGGCGCATTTTATGCCCATGTACCTAACAGGAAGGATTATTATGAGATAGGTATGCAGTTGATACATTCAGGATATGATTTCTTTGGTGGTTCTACCTTCTTGCAACCTATCAGTAAGGAGAATCCTTTTGCGCCTTCGCTTTATTATGAGGCAGAACAGGCTAATATATCCATTGCTCATGGTATGAGGGAAGTGCCGAAATTGCTGGGTAATACGAAGAGGATTATTCTTATCCCCGAGAATGAAGGCACTTCGGATGATTACAGAGGTACTGGTATGTTACCTTACGCTATTAACAAGAATAAGGATGATTTGACCCTTCCTCAGATAACGCATACTGCAATAGAGCATTTGAGTGCTCGCAAGCAGTTCTTTCTGATGGTTGAGGGAGGTGCGATAGATTGGGCTTGTCATAACAACGATGCTGCGACGGTTATTGGTGAGATAGAGGAGTTTGATGCTGCCATTGCGGAAGCGGTTGCCTTCTACAGAGAACACCCTGATGAAACATTGATCGTGATTACTGCAGATCATGAGACAGGTGGCTTGGCGTTAGGTAATTCGGACTATACTCTTAATTTGAAGTTGCTTCAATATCAGTTGTGCAGTGTTGAAGAGTTGTCCCGAATGTTGAGGTTGTTACAGAAACAGTATGGAAAGAAATTGAAATGGGAACAAGTGAAGTCGCTTCTTCAAGAGAAGATGGGCTTTTACAAGGATGTTGCGATAAGCAGTGAAGAAGATGCGATGTTGCAGCAACTGTTTGCGGAGAGCAGGAAACATCAGCAAGATGATGTGAAGACGCTATATCAGCACTTCTCGAAATTATCGGACGCTGCAGTTACCTTGCTTAACCAGAAAGCGAAGGTGGGTTGGACAACTCGTTCTCATACAGCGGCTGCCGTACCTGTGTTTGCTATCGGTGTGGGGGCTGAGCGTTTTACAGGTTGGCACGACAATACGGAGGTTCCTCAGATTATGTTAGATCTTGTTTTTAAGCCCTAACTTTTTGATACAGGAGATGCTACTTGCGTAGTCGAATCCTCGAGAGGCTGCAAAGCGTAGCAGTTTCGTTTGCAATATATCGCCCGTTTCTCCTTTGAGAGAGCGGGCTTTTTTTTGCAACAGTGACAACAATATATCCCTATACTGCTCGTTACTGATTGCGTTTAGTGCTTCTTGGATGTTCCGTGTTGGCAGTTGTTTTTGCTGGAGCATCATCTCTATTTTTCGTTTGCCCCATCCCTGGTAGATGAGTTTGTCGTGTGCGTAGGCTTGACAATAGCGTGCAGGTGATATGAAGTTGTTTTCGACGAGGTAGTTTATGACTTGGCAGATACATTCTTCGTTGTCGGCACCCCATACTATCAGTTTATCACGCACTTCGCTTTCACAATGCTCTGCAAGACTACAATAGGTTCCTGCTTTCTGCTTGAGTATGCTATATTGTTCTTCTTTTTGCTCCATAGAATTCAGAGGCTTGCTTTGAGCATTCTTTGTTTGCCTTGCATATCGCATTTTACGCTGATGGTAGGGTAGCCTTCTTTTTTTAGTAGTTCGGACAATGGGGAAAGCATTAGCGGATTGATTTCGAAGTAGAGTACAGGTGCGATGTGTTGCTGGATCAAGGCACGATAGAACAATAGGGGATCGTTGTCTTCGACAAAGAGGGCAATGGAAGGTTCGTAGTTGAGGACATTGGGTTCCATTGTTGTTTTCTCGCTGTTCAATATATACGGCGGGTTACTTACTACGATGTCGGCATGCAGGTCTTTTGGCAGATGCAGCATATCGGCTTGTGTCCATTGTATAGGGGTATGCTGCGTTGCACCATTCTGCTTTGCGACAGCGAGGGCATCGGGAGAGATGTCGATTGCTTGTATGTGCCAGTCGGGTCGTTCTTTCTTTAGTGCAATAGCGATGCAGCCGCTTCCTGTGCCGACATCAATAAGAGAGAAGGACGGAGTGGTATTGTCGGTGAGTATCCAGTCGATTAGTTCGGATGTTTCCGGACGAGGTATCAGTACCGACGGATTTACCTTCAACTTTATTCCACGCCAGTAGGTGTGTTCGAAGATGTATTGTACGGGTTCGTGTTGTCGGATGCGCTCGATAGCCTTCAGGGTGTCTGGTACAATCTTTGTACATTTGCCGCACAGAATATCAGTACGGCTCATTCCTGTTGTTTCCTCGAGTAGCCAATAGGTTATTGCTTTTCGTTCGTTGTCGGGGACATAGTCGCACAATAGGTGTTCTATTTGTTGAACAATAGTATTCATAAACCGCCGACAAAGGTAAGTAAAAAATGTCAGATAACGAAATCTATATGCACCGTTGCTTGCAGTTAGCCAGAGCAGGGGAGTACTATGTAGCACCCAATCCTATGGTAGGGGCAGTATTGGTATCAGGGGATAAGATAATAGGGGAGGGATATCATCGTTGTTTTGGTGGTCCTCATGCTGAGGTAGAGGCGTTTGGCAGTGTGGACAGGTCGGTTTATCCGAGTTGTGCGGGTGCGACATTGTATGTCAGTTTGGAGCCTTGCAGTCATTATGGGAAGACGCCTCCTTGTGTTAATCTGATACTAAAAGAGGGGGTACGGCGTGTGGTGGTAGGTTGTTTGGATCCGAATCCTTGTGTATCGGGTCGTGGTGTGGGTATCTTGCGTGAAGCGGGTGTAGATGTGACGGTCGGTGTACTTGAATCGCAGTGCCGTAAGTTGAATAAGCGTTTTTTGTGTTTGCACGAAAAACATCGTCCGTATATTGTGTTGAAGTGGGCTCAGACAGCGGATGGGTATATGGGTTATACGCAGGAGCAGATTAAGCAACGGGGTGAGCGTTTGCAGATTTCGAATGCCGTTACCAAGCAGATAGTGCATAAGATGCGTGCGGAAAATATGGCTATTATGGTGGGTACGAACACGGCAGTGCAGGATAACCCCCGTTTGCTGACGACACATTGGACGGGTCGTAATCCGATACGCATTGTGGTAGATAGACACGGGCGTTTGCCGATGGATTCGCATCTATTGTCGGACGAGGCACCAACGATTGTCTATCGTGATAATACCGATTGGCCGTATATTTTGCAAGATTTGGCAAGCAGACAGATACACAGTGTGATGGTGGAAGGTGGCAGGACGCTATTGCAATCGATTATTGATTCGGGTATTTACGATGAGGTGCATGTGGAAGTGGCACCGATGGTGGTAGGTAGTGGTGTTGAAGCACCGAAAATTCAGTTGCCGATTGAACCTGCAATGATTATTGAAGGTCACAGGCTTTATGAATTCAATAATTATTAGTTGATAAGTAAGAATTGGCGATTGAGATGTGAGTATGTTTTTCATTTCTTTTGCCTGAACAATGGGTGGGCATGGTGGTTTGTTCGCAGGCGGGGCGCCCGCGTCCCCAGTGTGGTTTATGTTGAGAATTGTTGAGGGATGAGAGCCATAGCACGGTGTTCTTCATTTCTTTTGCCTGAACAAAAGAAACGAAGCAAAGAAAATTCATCGGCT
>CAVEIE010000022.1:0-25454 GCA_963615895.1 Bacteroidaceae bacterium
AGCGGAGGTACTGTCTGAGCGTAGCGAGTTGTGCCGTAGCCGCAGGACGAGCGACCATTATTTTTGGCAACGCCCGACACACAGCCGATGAATTTTCTTTGCTTCGTTTCTTTTGTTCACGCAAAAGAAATGAAGAACATACTCACATATCAATCGTTCATTTTTAATGGGTTTATGCTCACCGTAGAGCCACACCCTCCTATGCCTCTCATCCCCACCCCCAACCCCCTATATCCTCTAGATTTTCTAGTTCCCCTACATCCCCCAACCAACCCACCACCAACCCCCATCTCCAAACTACCCCACAAAAAAAGGGGAACCCGCTACGGGTTCCCCTTCCACTAACCAATTAAATCGTTACTTCACGATTACTTGACCGATATAGGTACGCTTGTTCGAATCTGTTACGCGCACCATATACATTCCGCTCGTGTGGAAACCGTCCACTGCCATATCCTTACCCGATAGGGCCTTCTGGCTCACACGACGACCTACGGCATCAAACAACTCAACTGTTAATGTCTCGTTGCTCGTCGCACCGAAGGTGTTGCGGATAAATACCGTTCCGTCACGCTCGATTATATTAGGAACGATCTGCAATACACCGTCGCTCACATAGTCTATCGACTCCGGTTGTTTAATATGCAGTGTCAAGTTAATCACACTGTCACAACCATTTGCAGCCGCATTGGCCATACGAATCTCCAACCAGTGAGTACCCTCTTCCAACTTATCAATAATATAGGTTGAATCAGGCGTTACAGCAAAGGTATATGGCAACTGTTCTACCGTCAGAGTGAGTTCCCGACTATCCTCTGCCGTCGGCAATACTTGCAACTTCAAGGTTACTATACTGTCGCAACCTACCGACGATATAAAGGTACCCTTGTACTCACCTGTAGTAGCCAGATCCTTACCGTCGAAGGTATATACTTCGCCGTCACAGATACTCTCGTTTATCGTCTCAGTCTTGGGCATTGCAAGAACCAAGTCAAGTTCTACGATACTGTCGCAACCCAAAACAGAAGTATAAGTAACCGTGTACTTACCGGCAGCCGTCAGCGAAGAGAAGTTCTTGTCTGTGTAACTGCCACCTTCGCACAAGTAACCCGTATAGGTGTACCGTTCTTTACCGAGAACTGTCAGATACAAATGAACAGTACTGTCGCAGTTCAATACATTCTTCAAGGTTACTTGATACTGGCCGGTAGTATTGAACGACTGTTCGCCAACCATAACTGACTCGCCTTCGCAGATCGTACGACGCAACTCGGTCTCTGTCGGCAATACCGTCACTTCCAATGTCACTATACTGTCGCACATTACACCTTGCAAGGTCTGAGTATAAGTACCCGACTCGGTAATATCCAACTCACCGAAACGATACGGTGTAGCATTCTGGCAGATAGACAGTTTGTGGGTATATTCTATCTGAGGGACATACAGATGCAATACAACGATACTGTCGCAACCATCTTCCGTGTACAATCTGCCTGTCGGCAAGATATAATCACGACTCTGAGGAGAAGCAATCTGGAAACCATACTTCTCGTATGGTACATTGGCACAAGCAGTATCGCTAACCTCTGCTTTTGCCTCTGGACGAACATACAGTGCCAAATTGTAAAGCGTGGTCACACCGTCTTCCTCCGTAAAGCCGGAGTGATAATAAGTAGTGCCGGGCGTCAGATTATCCTTCGAGATAACAAACCCGTAGCCCGAATAACTGGTGTTCGCACATACCGTATCGTGTACATCTCTTACCACACCACTGAACACCTTGATATTGTCTATGTGCATGTAATTATCGCCATCTCTTTCAGTCGACTCACCATAAAATGCTATACGGATAGTATCACCATTGTAAGCACTTAACGGTATCGTCACGGTAGCACCGGTAGAAGGTATCTCGTCATATACATATACCGAACCGGTATTATTCCACTCACGAGTATTACTTTGCATCCAAGTATTACCATTATCCGCCGATATAGCCACAAGGAAGCGGTCATCAGCCTGTCGACCTGCCGTAACAGGAGTATTGGTTGTAGCACCGTAATATGTCGTCAGTGCCATATCAAATATCAGATTGGCGTCAGCACTATTGATAACAATCGACGGAGTTACCATCCAAGTCTTCACACTTGTACCAAATACATTCAAACGCACATGGTTACCGTCCAAACCACCACTTTCACTTGTATGAACCCAACCGTAAGAAGTAGTGGTCAAGTCAGATGTATTGATGGTGGCAGTATTGAACAAACCTGAATACCTATTCCAACAAGAAACAGTGGTAGATGTTCCAAAGACATCATCATCAAAGTTCTCCTCGTAAGGCATATTCATTGCTAAACACATAGTAGTGAAATTCAGCGACTCCCAATAAGCACTATATACCTTTTCTCCATCAACCATACATACGGGTCGTACGGCTACATAGTACTTCTGATTATCTTCCAAATTCTCGAACAGATACGCTGTAGCATCCATAATCACCGTATCTACCAAGATATTGGTACTCGTGTTCGATGTAATATCACTGCTCGAACCTAAGCGAACTTGCAGACCATCCGACTCACGAGTCCAGGAGATAGTAGCAGACTGCGAACCTATATCTGTTATAACAGGTTTTTCTCGCAGAGAGGAACATAGCACTTTCTCTACTTTCACATTGTCAACAGCAGCAGCAGTCTTGCCTGCAGTTACCGAACCATAATATGTGGAAATCGTACTTACCCACTGGAATGCTATGGCATAAACACCCGGAGTAGATATCTGTAGAGTCTTGTTGATATGTGTCCACTCGGTTACATTATACTTCTTCGTCATCATAGCAATCCAAGAAGAAGAACTGGAACTTCCTGCACTGATTTGTTCAGAACCAGGCACTATATAAGCACTCAGATAAGCAGTAGGATAATCATAATACTCATCGTAATAGGAATCATAATCTTCGTAATAATCACCCTGACACTTATAATCGAACTCTATCGTGTAATCGCCGGCCTCATCAAAATTGAAAGTACGAACAGCATAAACAATATCTGCGGCAACAACAGTTGTGTTATTAACACCACCATCACCCGATATATACATTCCGCTCAAACCATCTTTAATAGCAGCCGAACCGATATACCAGTTATGATGACCGGTCTCATTAGCTTGTATGAAACGCCAAGACTGGTCTTCACCACTCTCGAAGCCTGTGCTATAAGGAATATCTGCAGTCACATCGGTAGTAGTAAAGGATATCGGCTTCCAAGCAGACTTCTCATCGTCTTCGCACACCGCACGAACATAGAAATCGTAAGATGTAAGCGAACGCAATGTATCAACCGTAAGTACTGTATCCATCACATTGTTCAATGTATAAGTGGCTAAAGCCGTCTCTATATCTACACCCGAAGGAAGACATACCGCCTGATAACTCTCGGCTGCAGTCTTGTTCCATACAAAGGAAGCACTCGTAGAGCGTACATCGGTGTTGGAAAGACTGGTCAACGGCATACACAAGATCTTCTCTATCCGCACATTATCAACTGATGCGGCCGGATCTGTACCACCAGAATAATCATTACGCCACATAAACACAAGATTGCATATTGTATCGGCAGGAATACTGATAATAGCCTCACCATGATGCCAATTAGCATCTCCTGCCAACACCATAGCACCGTCAATCGTAATAGGTGTCCAGTTTGTAGGAGCAGCAGAAGACGAACCGGAATAGGTATCCGCAGTCAGCGACTCATGATAAGGAACCAAGAATACTGCCATATAGTCATATACATTACTGCCATAAGAAGATTTCTCGCCATAAGCCTTACCGTCAAACGATATGATATAGTCGCCTGCATCAAGGTCAACCGTACGATAAGCATACGACACGGCTGTAGGACTCTTTGTGTATGCATTACTTGCACCACCATCGTTCGAAATATACAAGGCCTTTGTTCCACTCTTAACCGCATCTGTACTACTACTGCTGATATACCACTTGTTAGTAGAACCGTTCACAAAACGCCACTGCGAATTCTCAGTATCATCCTCAAATCCACAGATATATGGGAATACAATCGCAGCAGATTTTGTAGTAAAGGTATATACTTGCGACCATGCAGTTGTATCGCCCTCTGCTATAATAGCACGAACTTGATACTTGTAAGTGGTACTAACATCCAATCCACTCAACGCCTCCGTTGTTGCAGTCAAGATATTCCGAGTGGAATCCGTTCCCGTTACCAACAGACTCTGATAACCGATCGCTTCTTCATAAGCATTCCAACTTATGGTAGCACTGGTTTGAGTCACATCAGTTGCTTTCAAACCCGTAGGATAATTAACAACCGTAACATTCAAATCATCAACACCTACTCTGTAGTACGAAGAACTACACTTATAACGCAGTGCCAACGAAGCATAGATGGAAGGTACATCGCAAGTACCCAACACAATAGTATGGGTTACATTCGATGTACTCTTTGGTATGTTCACCAAAGGTACAAACGAGTTCTCATCTGCAATATTCGTCATATAACCCAAAGTCAAGGTATCCGTAGTAGACGCCGACTCAAAGGCTGTCGTAAACGATACTTTCAACTTATCCAATTTGGCAGCAAACTCGGGCATAACTGCATAGAGTATCTTGCCTGAAGAAGTCGTAGAATAAGCATTGAACAACAGATAATCACCCGTTACACCATAGTAGTTGGTTCTCCAAGAAGAAGCAAGAGTATTCTCATCTGCAATTCTCACATAAGATGTACTACCCGAATTGGAAGAAGTAATCTTATCTGCTCCATTCAAAACTACCCAACAGGAAGGAAGCAATACATCGTCATACTGACTGATTGTAGTCGTACCAAAGTTTTCTGAATAAGGTACACTTTGTTGTGTACAAAGCGTAGTGAATGTTTTCGCATTACTCCAAAGAGAACGACTATCCTCTCCACACACTGTACGGACATACAACTCGTAATCTGTTTGCGGTTGCAGAGCAGAAAGCACAATAGTATCAGATGACGGACAAGCCACCACCGTAGTCTCATCGACATTACCACCTGCTTCCACCAACGCATATTCGTAGGTACATTCAGCCTGACCGTCACGACGAACAACGACCAACTTAGCCGCATCGGACGAACGCTCTACCAAATTCACTTCTTTTGGCGTATCACAATCAGGAGCCGCATCTACTACAACATTGTCTATGTAAATATAGGCATCATCACTACCATAATCAGATATACCTTTCCAAACAATCGTAATAGTTTGTCCTGTAAAGCGACTGTCTAAGTTGGTAGAGAACTCTGCAAATGTGCTGTTAGTACCCGGCAGACTTTCTGCCAAAGTATCGGCATAAGCAACACCTCCGTCAGTCGATATATATACATCCAAAGTGGAAGACGCTTGTTTCTTATATACAAACGATACTCTCGCATCTTTCGTAATATATATAGGTCCCGACTTTAAGAAATTGTTGTTACCAGAAGAATTAGAATAACAGTTGAAACGCAAACAAGGAGTCGATTCATAACCTGTAGAATAATAATTCCAACGATAACTTTCATAAGTAGTTGTTCCTTCTGTATTATCCCAACCGTCAGGAATACCCGTAGTTAAACTATTGAAGTCTTCTGCATAAGGCAATACAGCAGCAGTCTTGAAAGAGGTACCCGAGTGCCAAGTAGATACATCCGAACCACCACAATAATGGCGCACATATATCATATACTTCGTATTGGGATCCAATCCTTCAAGCACAACCTCATTAGAAGCGGGCGTAATAGGAGTTGCAGAGGCTATATCGAAGCCCTGCTTTCCATATACATATTCCCACTGCAAGTCAGATTGTTGCGAATCAGAAACAGTAAACTTGGCCGTTGTAGTCGTTACATCCGACACTTTAACCTCTAATGTTTTCGACAACTCGCAAGATGGTATCGCCTCTACTTTCACATTGTCTATATATACATTATAAGATCCATAGTTGGATGTTCCCTTGAACGCCAAAGTAATATCCTTCCCTATAAAGCGACTGTCCAAATTGATAATCGTATCCACAAACGAACTACCGGTAGCAGGAATATCTTTGGCTAATGTATCTACATAAGTACCACCACCATCGGTCGATATATACACATCCAAGCGAGAAGAAGATGATGAGTAGTAGGATACTTGCTTCTTATAAGAAAACGACACACGCGCTGCCGCTGCAATGTGAATAGGTACTACCTTCAAGAAATTGGTATTTCCTGATGTGTTGTATGATGCATTAAAGCAAACACAAGGAGTCGATTCATAACCTGTAGAATAATAATTCCAACGATGACTTTCAGTAGTAGTTGTTCCTTCTGTATTATCCCAACAATCAGGAATACCTGAAGTCAACGAATTAAAGTCCTCGAAGAAAGGCAACGATACAGTAGAACACAGCGTCTTGAAGGATACCGTTCTAACTTCACTTGTATCGCCTACACCACAAATAGCACGAATCTGTACCGTATAAGCAGTGTTACTTTGCAAATCGGTACACAAATAAGGATGCTCCGTAGCAACTTCTGTCTTAACCGTGTTATCACCACTCTTAAGACATACCTCCCATTTGGTTTCTGTACCATTCGGTTGCCAATCTATAGAAACCGACGAAATGGTAATATCCTCAACAGAGATAGAAGCCACCTTCGGGCAAGAAGGAATCTCATCTATAGTGATATCATCCAAATAGATATTCTGGTCAGCATCGAAGTTAATGACTATATACTTATAGTCAGCCGCATCGGGCAATGTTGCTAATGGCGCAAACGATTGAGAGAACTCTGTCCATTCATTGGTTGATGGCAACAAGACTGTTGTTACAAGTTGATAGGAAGTTGCGTCAGAGAGCGATTTCTGAATACCTATAGTAAATTTCAGACTGTCTGCATAAGGCTTTGCATAACCTGCAATCAAGTAATTCGACAAGTTCTTACCTTCTTCAAAACTCAATTCCATTGTAGTGAAGGTCGTCTTCTTACCATATAAGGCTTTGCTGCCGGAATGAACTGTGTAAGTACCTATAGAATACGAACCTCCGTCTGCCGTTACTTTCGTCCAGCAGTCAAATTCAGTATTGCTTGTTTCAAAACCTTCGGTATAAGGAAGGGTCTTCGGAGCGCATAGCGTCTTGAAGGAAACTACATCCGACCATTTCGACTCCCCACTTACACCACAGTTGGATCGTACAACAGCCACATAATCTTTCTGCGACTGCAGTCCTGTGAACGATGCAGTTGTCTGATCTGTATCCACTATCTCGAATGCAACAGTGGTGGTGTCTATATCTGCTGGGGCAGATGTTCCCTCGAACACTTTCAGTGTATAAGACTCAGCACCTGTACTATTCCAAGACAGCGATACAGAGTTATGAGACAATTCAGCAACTGTTGGTTTATTAGGATAAGCACACATCTGTTGATGTATCGAAAAATCCGATACAATAGCCGCAGGTGGATAGTTGCCAGAACGATCATTTCTCCAATACAACATTACCCGATAAGTGCCGGGGGTCATATTCAGGTCGGCTTCAAAAGTTTGCAACGCTGTTTGTAGATTCAAACGCTCTGCAGAGCCTAACTTAGTCCAAGTAGTAGGGATAGAACTCCTGATATCACGACCGGCCTCTACTGCCTCGCTGACAGGTGCTACCAATGCCAACATATAATCATAACTGCTTTCTCCTTTTGCTCTCCATTTGAAAGAGAAGGTGTACATACCCTCCTCTTCTATAGTGAAGGAACGAGTAGCATACACATTAGATATAACATCGCTATACCCTTTTACCTCTGTGCTGGATGTATTTTTATACACAATGCATAGAGAGTCATCTACAACTTTCCAATAGTTGGTTTGGTCGCCATTCTTGAGTATCCAATCGGAGAAATCGGTTGTTGCATAAGGTATAGTAGTAGGGTCTTGGTCTGTTTGGAAAGTAATAGTATCTAACTCGCGTGACTTGTGTGTAGCGTCGCATACAGCATACGCTACAACCTTATAGTTAGTCATTTTCGTCAGACCTGTTAACGGCACAATAGTGGTATCTGTTGTTGATTTCGTAGCCGATGCTGTCAGCCCTTCGCCATACTTAACCATAATCGTACCGTTACCACCTTGTAGATAGACATTGGCAGTAGTAGCCGTAATATCGCCTACCCATGCCTTTTCCGGTTTAGGGCAAGTGCTCAACGGTTCTATCTCGACATCGTCCAAATAGACATAACTGGTATAATAACCATCGTCACTGGACAATACTGTAGCAGAGAACCCTACAACTACTTGTTTGCCGGTATATGCCGACAGGTCATACTCTTTCTTTGTCCATGCAGACGCTGTCAAGACCGAATCCAATGTATCGGTAACAACCGTAAGACCATTATCTACATAGAGCAATATATCCAGACGCGCTTGGTCAGAGATGGTATTCCTATAGCGGAAAGAGAAACGGGCATTCTCCGTCAGCGAGAGTGTGGGGGTCATCAGCAGATTGTAATTTCCTGAATAGGAGGAGTAGTAGGAATAAGGAATCTTATACTCCAAACCATTTGTACCCTCATAACCCGAAGTAGAAGGACTCCATTTATTTGTGCCTTTAACCTGTGAGTTATCCCAACAAGAAGGAATTGCTGATGTACTTTCCTCAAAGGAGTTGTAGTAAGGAATGGCAATAGTCGCACATTTGGTCTTGAAAGAGAACGATGAAGACAAGACCTCGCTGGTATCGCCTTCTTGACAAATAGCACGCACTTGTATTACCGGTGCATACACTGTCTGTTCTGTTAATCCCGACAAAGTGAAGGAAGGTGTAGTCGTGATAATCTCTGTTCCCGAATCTTTACCATTGGTCCACTTCAGTTCCCACTTGGAAACAGAAGACGATTGTTTCCATGTGAAGGTAGCCTTATCGGAACCATAAGACGACATTACCAAGTCGGTAGGTGATTTGCAAGTAGGTGCCAAATCGACTACCAAATCGTCGATACCACCATACCAGTAGGAAGAAGTTACTCCACTAAAGCGGAATGCAATATACGATGCAGCAGAAGGAACGGCATCGAAGAATACTACTTTAGAAGTGAAAGTAGTTGTTGGTGCAAGTGTATCCAAAACCACAAAAGTAGATACATCGGAATTATCGGTCATATAACCTATTTCCAGCCGACCATAAGCAGTATTCTCATAACGATATTTGAAGGTTGCTCTGAGTAGGCTCAGTTGGGTATCGAACTTTGGCAATACGGCATAAACAGGCGATGTATTAGCATAATGATTCAGCCGCAAGAATTTATTGGACGAATAGGTGTAAACGGTTGCTGTACTACTTTCTGAATAGTGAGTAGTAAAACAGTCGGGGATATCGCCATCGGAAGAACTTTCGAAGTCATTGGAATAGGGGACACCCACTTCACCACACTGCGTTTTGAAAGAAGCAGAAACAGCACAATACTCACTTTCTTCTGTTCCGCAATTGGCTTTTACACGCACAGTGTACTGCGTATTCGCCTTTAAGGAAGAATAGGTAAATGGATTCGTAGTGGCAGGTACCGTAAGAGCCGTACCTCCTTTAGGGGTCAGTTCGAGTACCCATGCAGTAGCCGTACCATTCTCTGTCCAAGCAAAAGTTGCCGAGTTAGAAGTCGCATTACTTACCTTTAGATTGGAAGGTCTTGGACAAGTGGTTGCATTACGGATAATGACATTATCTACATAGAAAATGGATGAGTTGCCTGCTTCTGCATAGATAACATACACATAACCATTGGTGAACATGTTTGTATTGTCTGATGCCACGAACTCTATCCATTGTCCTGCGACAGTAGAATCTTCGTAGATAGGCACCATTTCGGTAGTAACATCGCTATTGATGTCTGCCACACCCACTACAAAGCGTTGCTTTCCTGCCGAAGAGGTTGAATAAACACGGAACACTATCTCTGAAGCAGATGTTCCCCCCTGTATAGCAGGAGAAATGAGCAAAGAGTTTGCTTCTGTAGAGTTCTGTAACTTTACGGCATATCCCTCAGAGCCATAGCGATAAGATAATTGCAGAACAGGAAGGATGCCACCACCCGTCATCCAACACGAAGGGAAAGTGCTGGATGCAAACTTCATTGTGTCGATTGGCAACGCAACCGGAGTACACATCGTACTGAATGAGGTGGTTACCCATTCCGACGCATTTGCATAGTCCCATTCACAATTTTGGCGCAATAGTACATAGTAGGTTGTACCTGGTTGCAGCCCTGTAAGAGGCAATTGCGTTAGATTCAATGTTTGCGCAGTTCCATAGGCTACTATGCCTTCTGTTGTGGCAGAAAGCGTTGACCAATCAGCATCCGTAATCGAGTTGGAGGAGACGGCATAGTCGTAGTCCGTCTGTGTACCGGGTTCTAATTGTGTCCATAGCAAGGTTGCTGCATTAGTACTTAAGTTAGACACCGATAGACCGGTAGGGGTAGTACAATCTGCCTGTATGGTTTGCGAGGTCAACAATACTGCTGATAACGCCACAAGCAGGCAAATTGCCCGTCGGTAAGTTTTCGATGCCAACAAAGAAGAATAAGAACCTTTCATAGGCATAAAAATTAAATAATTGAAAAATGGTTAGGGGATATACTTGCGATATCCCGTTGTTTAATATCGGTTTTTTGTTTGTTCTCTCTGCGAAATAGCAGGTTGGTTTATCGACCTGCCATCACACGGAGTGTGACTTTCTGAGCATCTGATGCCGGTTGAATGTCGATTAGATAAAGTCCGGATTGCGACGGTTTAGGGAATGACACAGAACCATTGTTCATAGGTGCTTGCATAACAGGAACTCCCATTGCATTATATACTGTAACCGTTGCATTCTCTATATCTGGAGCGTCCACCGTCCATGTGGTTGCACTTTGTTTTATAGAGGGCTGTGTTGATGCCATTCTATTTACATCGGGGTAGAACGGGCAAGTAGGTACTGCTTTGTTCTCGCCCGCTCTTGTCAGCAAGACTTGATACATATCGCCTGCTTGGAATACATTGTCTTCTCCGAGATAGTAGAACGAAGCATTTGCGCCTGTTATCGGCTTATCGTTCTTTAGCCACTGGTAAGAAGAGAACTTGTAGCCACTTGTGTTCAGCACGCCGAGTACATCGTCCCATTTTTGTGCCACGATGGAAGAAGAATAGAAGACAGCGAACTCGAAGGGATAGTGTTTGTCTTCGCAGTTGAGGTCTTGCATATTGAGAGTAGCCGAGTAGTATCCTGGTCGTACTTTAGCAGGTATGGTGACCACTATTTCCGCCTCATCGGCATCGTTATAATCTAATTCTTCGTTCTTTAAGATGTCTTGAAAGCCTGCTTGTTGTGCCTCTTTCGAGAAAGATAATGTATAGGCAGGTGAGTAGCCTGATTTTTTGGTGAATGGTATCACAAAAGTAGCATCATCGGCGCAAATCATTTCGATAGGTAATGTCAGTTCGCCTTCGAGACACTCGGTTATGATGGTTATTTCCTCCGGAGCAGCCGAACAGCCTTGTTGATTATAGACTATCAGTTCGTAGACTCCTGCCGAAAGATTGTTGAGCGGAACATTCTTTACGCCGTTGAGTGTATAGTAGTAGGTACGGTCTTGTACAGAAAGGTTGATTGCCCCAGAATTAGGTCCTTTCATTGCATCGGTGACCGTGTATGAATAGTTTATTTTCGGCAATACGGTCAGATGGATTGTCTGTACCAAACTATCGCATCCGGAATGGTAGCGTTCGCTATAAGTATAGGTACCTGTTTTGGTATAGGTTGCTTCTCTCCAATGGAGAGTATCTCCATAACATACGGTGGTATCGATTGTTTCTTTTATTGCATCGTACACTTTCAGGTTGAGTCGATAAACAAGGGAGTCGCACCCCATGACATCTTGCAGTACTACTTCGTGATAGCCTATCTCGTCGGTTTCGATATACTTGTCCTGATAGACTTCGCCCGGACATATACTTACCTCTAACAGATCGAGTGAGTCTATCACCGGATATTGAATAATAGCGGTATCGGCTATATCGAAATACTCTCCATTACAAGCCGAGAATTGCATACGCACGGTGACCGTATCTTGTGTTTTATTGGTAGGTGTGATCCATATACTATCGGACTTACCTATAACCGGTCCGTTAAATCCGACGCCCTTATACCAAGTTATCTCGTAAGTAGGGGTAGAGAGAGGAATAAAGCGCCATGCTTCCGAGTTTGTCTCTGTTACCTCCCAAAGATCGTCTTTATTTCTGCCGGGTGCTGCGATGCCATCGGTACCGTCGGAATTGATAATACCTATGATACCTATACCGTCGTTCCACCCAGCACAACGGAGCCGCTGTTTGACATAGACATCAATAACATTGGTTCCCTCGTACATCACGATTTGATATGTATTCTTGTACTCCAGACAAGAATATGAAGGTGCATCGTACCAAGAAGCGGTGAATGTACGGCAAGGATATTCGCCGAGTACGCCGAAATACATACCCCCATTGCCTGACAGCCTACCCATGTGTGCATCTTCGTAAACACCAAAGATACTATTCTTGTAAACAAAGTCAGGGTTCGGTATATTATCTTGCCCAGTAAGTCTCCATTGACAATAACTTCCCGCTTGATGTGTAGCGTCGAAAGTAACGATGCCGTTAGCACCCACCTGTGCCTGATTATAGACTCCGTCAAAGAAACAGAAACTAAAGGGCAGTTCGACCACTTGACTCCATATATCGTCTTTCCAACCCCCGTCTACTTTGAATGGTACACCTGCATTGAATGGGAATGGTGGTGCATAAGGAATTTCTTCGACCATATATCCTGCAATACTACCTCCTACACAGACAGCATTGGCTTTCAGGAAGTAGTTACCCCCGTCGGAACAATTCATCTTCAGTACTTTCATTCCGTCGGCGTCAAAAGATGTATATGGAATAGCCACCTCCGGACAAGCACTTGTCAGCGAGTTAATCTTACCCACGACTTTAACGCCTGATACTTCCGAGAAAAGGCTGGTCGTACCATCGGGGCATACTGTACGCACCCAGACTGTATAACGCCCCGTATTCATATCGCTTGTCAAAATCGTGTGGGATGTATTGGTGAGTCCGGTAATAGAATCGACCACGCCTGAGTTGTCGAGCCAATAGAATATGTCGTAGGTATTCCCTGTGATTCCCGACCAAGATATTGTCATTGTTCCTGCGACATTGTCCATATTGACCTGTAGATCTGCAGGCTTTTGGTTACAATCGGTAGAGAGTGGTTTTTTAGCGAGTTGTACATTGTCGATACAGCCACCCGGGTTGTAGGTGCGGTCGTTGTTGTTGCGCCACAGGAATGCCAATTTATAGTTCTGGCTTGCATTGGTTACCCTGACAGTACCTGTTGCATATCGCCATGCGGACGAGCCTTGCAGAGAGTCGCTTTGTACTCCCGTTTTCAATGTAATTTTATAGGGGCGTACAGCAGTAGGCTCAGCAGCCACCAAGCCGGCATTGGTAGTAACGGATGCCGGCATCCAGTAAGCAATGACCTCGTCGGCATTAAACTCCCCCAAGCAACGCCAAGAGAAGGCAAGATCGTATTCGCCTACAGGCAGGCTGAACTCCCGATAGGCGTAGGTATATCCTGACTTCTCGGCATAAACAGAGAGGGTGGCATCGTTGTCCTTGCATATATACAAGCCGTTGTATCCTTGCTTGTGGGCGGCTTGACCTATTGTCCATTTATTGACAAAGTTAGGATTATTGACAATGGCCGGTGTGCCAGGGTTTAGTACCCAGTTGGCGTTTTCAGCGACATCCTCAAATCCACAGAAATATGGTGCAGTAGCCACCGTAGCAGCCGTTTGGGCAGAAACGGTATAGGAGATGGCAACCAACAATAGTAAACAAAAGAGTTTTTGAATGTATAATTTTACCATACGCGCTAACCTCTAATTATCAAGGTAATACAATTAATTTTCGGTAATAGTATCTCCTATTTTTCGTATAGGGGCATACCCTGCCGCTGCAAAGATACAATATAAATTGTTACATTGTACACTTTTCGAGAAAAAAAGTTACTTTTTGTAAGAAAAAAATATGTTTTAATGGAAAAAGTATCGAAAGTGCTTGTTTTTCCGTACATAGATGTCGTTGTAAAGTAGTATTCAGAGTATGTGTATGCCATTAGGTCCTATCAAAGTGGGAAGTTTATTCCGTTGCTTGTTTGCAGAGGGTTGAACAAGCACAAAGAGGTTGTCTGAGTTCGTCAGGCAATCTCTGTGTATTGGATCTATCTTTTTGTGGAGTACCGCGAGTGGGACTTGAACCCACACAGTCATTTCTGACCAAAGGATTTTAAGTCCTTCGTGTCTACCGATTCCACCATCGCGGCATCAATGTGATATGAGCGGAAAACGGGACTCGAACCCGCGACCCCGACCTTGGCAAGGTCGTGCTCTACCAACTGAGCTATTTCCGCAAGCCATTTCCGTCTTTACAAGACGGCTGCAAAGATACAAAACATAGGGTGGTTGTGCAAATGTTTTGCGATATTTTTTGCTGTTTGCGTTTTGTATGTTTTGTATTATGGTAGTCGAGAAGAGGCGACTCGAACGCCCGACCCCCACGTCCCGAACGTGGTGCGCTACCAACTGCGCTACTTCTCGAATGGACAAAGTCCGTTGTTTTATTAGCAAAAACTATACCTTTGTGGTTGCTTTTTGGGATTTATTTGTCTTTTTTGTTGTTTTTGCCGTTTTTTGTGCGGTTGTTTTTCTTGTTTTAGGGGTAGTCGGTTTGTTGTTTGCTATCAGTTCGCGACAGTATTCTTCGGTAAGGTTTTGCGGGTCGATGTTTTTAGGCAGTCGGTAGTTTTGTTCTTGATACTTGATGTATGGACCGAACCTGCCTTGCAGGACCTGTATATCTCCAAAGGTATGTATAGGCAGTTGTGTTTGTCGTTTTTTCTCGATAATATCGATAGCCTGCGGCAGAGTGAGGTGTTGGGCATCTACAGTCTTCGGAATGGAGTAGAAGGTTTTGTTTTGCTTGATATAGGGTCCGAAGCGTCCCTCGCTTACCACCAAGTCTTCGCCTTCGTAGGTTCCTACGGTGTAGGGGAAAGGAGTATTGAATAGGTTGAGTGCCTCCGACAAAGAGATGTCGTAGATAGATTGTCCTTTTTTGAGTGAGGCAAAGAGCGGCTTTTCTTCGTCGGTGGGGGTTCCTATCTGGATACAAGGTCCCATCTTGCCTATTTTGGCGGTTACCGTCCGTCCCGTCTTGGGATCTGTTCCCAAGTGCCGTCCTTCGATTCTGCCGACAGGTACGGCTTCGACTGCGGGGTGGAACTTTTTGTAGAACTTATCGATTATGTTCACCCATTTGGCTTTTCCGGCTGCTATATTATCGAGTGCGTTTTCTGCATCGGCTGTGAAATCGTAGTTCAATATATCGGGAAAGGCTTTGGTGAGAAAATCGTTGGTGACACATCCCAAGTCGGTAGGCATAAGTTTGCCTGAGTCTGCGCCGAAAGATTCTTGTTTGGCGGTGTCGGTTATTTTCCCGTTTTGAAGAGAGATGACCGTTACATTGCGTTTGCTACCTTCGACGGTGCCTTTTTCGACATAGTTGCGTTGTTGGATGGTTTCTATAATAGAGGCGTAGGTTGAAGGTCGTCCTATTCCCAGTTCCTCCATTTTTTTGACGAGGGAGGCTTCGGTGTAGCGTGCCAGTGCTTTGGTGAAAGTTTCTTGTGCGGTTATTCCAGCATAGGTCATCGGCGTTGCCTTTTCGAAGCGAGGCAAGATATTGCTTTCGGTTTCGTTCTCCTCATCGGTACTCTGTACATATAGTCGCATGAAGCCATCGAAAAGTACCACTTCTCCTGTTGCGATGAAAGCATAGGGAAACGCAGGTGCTGTGATTTCTATTCGTGTCGTCTCCAATTGTGCATCTGCCATCTGTGAGGCGACGGTGCGTTTCCATATCAGTTCGTAGAGTCGTTTCTCGTCGGCAGTAGTGCCTGCCTGCAGTTTGTTGATATAGGTAGGCCGTATGGCTTCGTGTGCTTCCTGTGCGCCTTTGGCGGTGGTGTGAAAAGTACGGGTTTTGTGATATTGCTCGCCGAATTGTGAAAGTATCTGTTGTTTGGCGGTGTTGATAGCGAGTGATGAGAGGTTTAGTGAGTCGGTACGCATATATGTGATGTGTCCAGCCTCGTAGAGCGTTTGTGCGACCCTCATTGTTTTTGAGACGGGGAAATGCAGTTTGCGTGCGGCTTCCTGCTGCAGCCCAGATGTTGTGAACGGAGGTGCAGGGGTGCGCTTAGCGGGTTTCTTGGAAACAGAAGCGACCGTGAATGTTTGGTTGCTGCATTGTTCGAGAAAATGAAGTGCTTCCTGTTTGGTAGAAAACCGGTGGTTGAGTTCGGTGTGCAGGGTTTGCTGTTTACCATCGGCAGCGATGCCTATGAAATCAGCAAGGACGCGGTAATGGGGTACGGGCGTGAAAGAACGCACTTCGCGTTCACGCTCCACGATTAGCCGTACGGCAACAGATTGTACTCGTCCGGCAGATAGTCCGGGCGTTATTTTTTTCCACAAGACCGGTGAGAGTTCGAAGCCTACTATACGGTCTAATACTCTTCGTGCTTGCTGTGCATCGACCAAGTTGTAATCGATGTCGCGCGGATGCAGAATAGCCTCTTGTATGGCGTTCGGGGTTATTTCGTGGAATACGATTCGTTTGGAGTTGGTTTCGGAGAGGTTGAGTACTTCTTTGAGATGCCATGCAATGGCTTCCCCTTCCCGGTCTTCATCGCTTGCGAGCCAGACGCGTTCAGATTGAGTGACGGCTTTACGGAGGTTGTCGATAATTTTGGTTTTGGAAGGTTCGATGGTGTAGTGAGGTGCGTAGTTGTGTTGAAAATCGATACCGATACTATTTTTTCCGTTACTTGTGATGTCTCTTACATGTCCCTGCGAAGAAAGCACATGATAGTCTTGTCCCAAGAATTTCTCAATTGTTTTCGCCTTTGCAGGAGACTCTACTATTATAAGATTTTTGCTCATACCTTTTATATATATATCGATAACCTCGCTCGAAAAAACGCGGCAAAGGTAGTATAAGTTTTTTAATGTTGCAAATTTGATTTTTTCAGTTTATGGGTTTTGGAGGGGGATGTAGGGGAACTAGACGGTCTAGAGGATATAGGTGTTTTGGGGAGGGGATGAGAGCCATAGCACGGTGTGGCTCTACGGTGAGCAATTTTCTATGGAGTTGGGAGGGTGTTGGTATGTTCATCCTATACTCATCCTATACTCGTCCTATATAGATCGTATATAAATCCTTTGGAATTGGCAGTAAATAGAGGGCTTGGCGGAGGGGAGTTTTCAGGGAGAGGGAAGAGAAAAGGAAGGGAGATTTTTTGTATCTGTTAAAAAAATTGTTGCATTTGTTTGGGTAGAAGAGAGAATTGCAGTATATTTGCAGTCACAAGAAAAAACATCTATTTATCATGAATCTACTCTTAGTTATTCTTCTTGCTGTGGCAGGTATAGTGCTGCTGCTGTTGGAGATGTTTCTGTTGCCGGGCTTTGGTATAGCGGGCGTTATGGGGTTTGTATGCTTGGCGGGTGCCGTGACCGCAGCATATCTATGCATAGGGGCAATGGCAGGGCATATCACCTTAGGGGCAGTGTTAGTGTTGTCGGGGCTGTCGATATACGGCTTCATCAAGAGTAAGGCTCTTGAGAAGATGGGCTTGGATACGACTATCGACTCGAAAGTGAGTTTGGCGTCCCCTGGCAAAAAGATAGAGGATTTGGAGAAGGGTGCGGAAAAGATGTACAAGCAAGCCGAAGAGAAAGAGGCAGAGTCTGAAAACGAAAAGGAATAATCATTTAATTTTTACCCGATATGAATATACTCAGTATTGTAGTACTCGTACTTGTTGCGATAGCCGTTATCATTTTCTTCTATTATGTGCCTTTCATGCTATGGATAAACGCTCAAGTGAGCGGCGTAAGGATATCCTTAGTGCAGTTGTTTCTGATGCGTATCCGCAAGGTGCCGCCAACCAAGATTGTGAACTGCCTTATAGAGGCGCATAAAGCGGGTTTGCAGGATGTGAAGAGAGACGGTTTGGAGGCTCACTACCTGGCAGGAGGGCATATTGAGCGCGTAGTGCATGCCCTTGTTTCGGCGAACAAAGCGAGCATAGACTTGTCGTTTCAGATGGCAACAGCAATAGACTTGGCGGGTCGAGATGTGTTTGAGGCTGTACAGATGTCGGTAAATCCGAAGGTGATAGACACTCCTCCTGTGACAGCAGTGGCGAAGGACGGAATACAGTTGATAGCAAAGGCTCGTGTAACGGTTCGTGCGAACATCCGCCAGTTGGTGGGGGGTGCAGGAGAGGACACGGTACTTGCCCGTGTGGGTGAGGGTATCGTCAGTTCCATTGGTTCCGCCGAGAGTCATAAGATGGTGTTAGAGAATCCGGACAGCATCTCGAAGTTGGTGTTGAGCAAAGGATTGGACGAGGGTACCGCCTTTGAGATATTGAGTATAGATATTGCGGACATTGATGTAGGTAAGAATATCGGCGCCCAACTCCAGATGGACCAAGCGGAGGCCGACAAGAATATCGCCCAGGCCAAAGCAGAGGAGCGTCGTGCGATGGCTATTGCCAATGAGCAGGAGATGAAAGCCAAGGCACAGGAGGCTCGTGCGAAGGTGATAGAGGCGGAGGCACTTGTTCCGCAGGCTATGGCTGATGCCTTCCGCAGTGGGAACTTGGGCATAATGGATTACTATCGTATGCAGAATATACAGGCAGATACGAGCATGCGTGAGGCGATAGGCAAGCCGAGTGAGGGGAAGAAGAAATAATGCGGATAGCCCTTTTGCAGTATCCTATCGTGTGGGAAGACAAGAAGAGCAATCTTCGTCTGACCCACGAGCGTTTAGCCACATTAGCCACAAAGGCGGATGTGGCTATGTTGCCTGAGATGTTTACTACGGGCTTCTGCACAGACAGACCTGACTTGGCAGAGGAGAATGACGGAGAGACCATCCAAGCACTGAAGCGTTGGGCAAGAGAATATAATCTTGCCATTACGGGCAGTTTTATTGCGCGTGAGGAAGACCGACTCTACAACAGAGGGTTCTTTGTTCGTCCTGACGGTCAGACCGATTTTATCGACAAGCGGCATCTGTATGCCCACGGAGGAGAGGATGTGTTTTTCCACAGAGGCAAGCACCGTATTATCTCGGAATACAGAGGCGTACGCTTCTGTTTGCTTGTTTGCTATGATTTGCGTTTCCCTTTATGGAGCCGTAATTGCGGTGGCGACGACTATGATATATTGCTTTATTGTGCGAACTGGCCGGATATACGGATACACTACTGGGATGCGCTTCTGCCAGCCAGAGCGACAGAAAATCAGTGCGCAATATGTGGTGTGAACTGTGTAGGCGATGACGGGAGCGGATTGCATTATTCGGGACATTCGATTGCTTACGACACTTATTTGCACCCATTGACAGACTTTGCGGAAGATGAGGCAGGTGTTCGTATAGCGGATATTGATGTGGAGGCGATACATCATTTCAGGGAGCGGTTGCCATTGTGGAAAGATGTAGATAAGTTTGTGTTGGTGGAGGAATAGGCAGTTGGTGAGGATGTGAAAGAAGAGAATGTAGGGAGGAGAATAGAGGTAGAACGGTAATATAAAGATGGTGTTGAGAAAGGGAGTTGAGAGGCATAGGACGCTAATGGCTCTACGGTGGGCAAATGGAATTTGCTTTTGAACTATTTGAAATGAGATCATTATTGATTTGATACAAAGAAAGAGGCTGCCGGTAGTTACCAGACAGCCTCTTTCTTTGTTAAGTGGGAAGAATCGGTTATTCGGGATTCATGACAACCTCAAACATATTGCCTGAATCGACCAACTGTTTGAGAGTTTGTTGTATGGTTTCCGCCGTGATTCCCTGTACTGCATCTTGGAAAGAAGTGATGTAGTTCTCGCTAAAACGATAGTAGCGTGGCAGTATAGTGGAAGACCAATAGCCATTATTCTCGAGGTCTTCTTCATAGTCTTTCAAGAACGATTTTTTCACTTTGTCAAGGTCGTCTGCCAAAGGTCCGTCGTTAATGATGGTTTCAATCTCCTTATGGATGATAGAAATCAGATGTTCCTGGCGTAGAGGGTCGGTGTCGAACATCATAAAAAGTTCGGCACACGGTACGGGATGAAGACTCATGGAGCCTCGCACTCCTACCCCATAGGAGCCTCCTTCTTGTTCACGGATGGACTCCAAGTAACGGATGTCCAATATCTTGCCTATAGCAATCATATTGAGGCGATTAGACAAGGAATAGGGGATATTATAGGAGGTGTATTGGATATAGTTGGAGGCTGTTCGTGTCTGCATACGCCACGAGAAATAGTTTTTCTGTACCCCTTCAGGTGCCCGTTCGTTGTTATCCACAAAGTTCTCACGAGCCTTAGAGGTTTTCATTCCTCCCAACCACTTGCACACCAACTTTTGGAAGTCTTTGTCGTCGGGATTGATACAGCCCGTGAAAGTGAAGGTGAAGTCGGCAGGATTGGCAAATCGTGCAGCGTAGATAGCCAATGCACGGTCAAGATTAACTTCTTGGAGTGTCTCTTTAGTCCAAATGATAGTACGAGGGGAGTAATTGTTCGCCATAATGTTAATGGAGTCGTACCATATAGATTTGGGGTTCTGTTGTTTGTTCTCCAACGAAGTTTCCAACAAAGATATGAGGGTTTTGAAAGCATCTTCGTCGCGGCGAGGTGCCGTGAAGTAGAGGTAGTTCAGTTGCAATAGTGTTTCCAAGTCTTTGATAGTGGAGGAGCCGCTCATTGACTCGGAGAGAGCACTGATTGAGGGAGAAAGGCTGACATGCTTTCCTGCCAAGGCTTTCTGCAGGTCGTTGTAAGAGAAATCGGCTATGCCTGAATATTCCACAATATCGGTAGCCAAAGAGGCAGAAGGAAGGTCGGATAGATTACTGATTAGGGATGTACCTCCGTAGGAATAAGCCGAGAAGAGTATTTCGTCCTGCTTGAATGCAGTTGGCTTCAGTATAACCCGTACCCCGTTGGAGAGAGTCCATTCGGTTGTACCCAAGACATCGTTGTGGATGACTTTCTTAATTTTACCCGCCTTAAGTTCTTTCTCAACCAGTGTAGTGCGCAATGTTTCCTCTTCGGGTGCCTCTACTGGGAGGGATGACATTTGCTTGAGTCCGTTGCGTATTTCCTGTTCGGAAGGCAGTTGCGCCTTGTCGGGTGCCTGGATAGAAACAATCACATTGTTGTCGGTGACTAATGCCTGTGCCACAGAGTTGACATCGTTGATGTTCAGATTGGGCAAGATTTGCTGTATTGCTTCGTATTCCCACAGGATACCCGGCATGGTTTCTCCATCCAAGAAATGACCCTTACACTCTTGTACATAACTGATATTGCGAGTGCTGTTTCTTTCATTGTAGGCTTTCTCGTAGGCGGACAGCGTTTCTGCCTTTACCCGTTCGAGTTCGGCATTGGTAAAGCCATAGCGGCGAATCTTCTCCAACTGGAAAAGCAGGTCGGAATAGGCTTGTTTTTCTTTACCAGTTTTAGCGATATAGATTGCATTGAAAGCATCTTTGGCTTTGACTAATTCGCCATAGTAAGCCCCTCCCGCCACGAAAGAAGCATTGGGGTCGAGCGCAAGTTCCGACATACGGTTGTCGATCATATCGGTGATGAGGGAATTGGTCAGATTGAGGACATAGTTCACGACTGTTCCCTTGAATGATTGTGGAAGGGTGTCTTTTTTGAAGATGAGTTGGATGCGGGTTATTTGCGCTTCGGGATCTGTTACAACAGCAACAATAGGCTCGATGTTATCGTTTACCGAGTAGATTGGTCGTTCTCCACGATTCGTCCGCGCCGGTACATCTGCCCACAACGCTTTAATTTTTGCCTCGATGGTATCGACATTGATATCGCCGATAACAATGACTGCCTGGTTGTCGGGGCCATACCATTTCTTATAGTAATCGCGCAGGGCATCGTAGGCAAAGTTATTGATGACGGCAGTATCTCCTATCACATCGCGTTTTGCATATTGGCTTCCAGGAAATTCGAGTCCGAGGCTCTTTTTCCACATACGGCGGTTGGCGTCGGCACCTGTACGCCACTCTTCACGGATAACACCACGCTCTGCATCAATCTCCTCAGGGAGGAGGGACAATCCACACGCCCAATCGTGCATGACGAGCAGCGCAGAGTCGATGATACCAGAACGAATAGTCGGTACATCGGAGAGACGGTAAACGGTTTCGTCGAGAGAAGTGTAGGCGTTGATGTTTCCTCCGAAATTAACCCCTATGGATTCGAAGTAATTGATTATGCCTTTACCAGGGAAATGCTCGGTACCATTGAACGCCATGTGCTCCAAGAAATGCGCCAAGCCGTCTTGATGGTCTTCTTCGAGAATAGCCCCTACTGCTTGAGCGATATGGAATTCGCAGCGTTGTTTGGGATATTCGTTATGCCGAATGTAATAGGTCAGTCCATTCTCCAAATGCCCTACCCTCACTGCAGAATCAATAGGCAGTTGTTGTAACTGTTGAGCATAAGCCACAGCACATAGTGCTATGGTTGCTATGGATAAAATGATTTTTTTCATACAATTATTTTGTTTTTGGTTCCTCTGTATCTGTGGCAGCCGTGTTGGGGTCTGCTGCATTGGCTTGTTGTTGTCCAATGGATTCTTCTTTGTTAGCCTCAGCCAATGCCGCTTCGTTGTCTTCGATAATCTCGTCCTGTCGTGATTTCCAAGGACGGGGACCTAATATATTCTCCACATCTTCGGCGGTGATGACTTCTTTTTCGATAAGCAATTCGGCTATGCGGTGGTGCCCTTCGGCGTTCTGTGCAAGAATCTCCTTTGCCCGTTTCATCTGTTGAGAGATGATGGTGCTTGCTTCCTTGTCGATGGTCTCGGCAGTCTTCTCAGAATAAGGCTTTGCGAACCCATAATCGGATCGTCCGGTAGAGTCGTAGTAACTCAAGTTTGCCAATTTATCGCTCATACCATAGTAAGCGACCATTGCATAGGCTTGTTTGGTGACCCTTTCGAGGTCGTTGAGAGCACCCGTGCTTGTTTGCGACAGGAACTCTTCTTCTGCTGCCCTTCCTCCGAGCGTAGCACACATCTCATCCAAGAGATGTTCCCGATTGGTTAGTTGCCGTTCTTCGGGTAAATACCATGCGGCACCCAAAGATATGCCTCGCGGTACGATAGTGACCTTGACAAGAGGATTTGCCCATCGCAGCATCCACGATATGGTAGCGTGTCCTGCTTCGTGATAGGCGATAGAGCGTTTCTCGTCTTCGGTCATAATCTTTGTTTTGCGTTCCAAACCACCTATGATACGATCAACGGCATCCATGAAGTCTTGTTTGCCTACTGCCTTTTTATCATGGCGGGCTGCAATGAGTGCTGCTTCGTTGCATACATTGGCGATGTCGGCTCCTGAGAAGCCAGGAGTCTGTTTGGCTAAGAAATTGATATCGACTGTATCGTCGAGATGAATAGGACGCAGGTGTACTCCGAATATCTCTTTGCGTTCTTGCAAGTCGGGAAGTTCGACATGTATCTGTCGGTCGAAGCGTCCTGCACGCAAGAGTGCAGAGTCGAGTACATCGGCCCTGTTGGTGGCTGCCAAGATTATGACACCAGAGTTAGTTCCAAAGCCATCCATTTCGGTGAGCAACTGATTGAGTGTTGACTCGCGTTCATCGTTGCCTCCACTCATAATATTCTTTCCTCTGGCTCTTCCCACAGCATCGATCTCATCGATAAAGATAATGGATGGTGCTGCTTCTTTGGCTTGTCGGAACAAATCGCGTACTCGAGAAGCACCTACTCCAACGAACATCTCTACAAAGTCTGAACCTGACATAGAGAAAAAAGGTACATTAGCCTCTCCTGCCACTGCTTTCGCCAATAGTGTTTTACCTGTCCCCGGAGGGCCAACCAACAATGCCCCCTTAGGTATCTTACCGCCTAAGTTTGTATATTTCTTGGGGTTCTTCAAGAAAGAGACTATTTCTTCCACTTCTTGTTTTGCTCCTGCCAAGCCTGCGACATCTTTGAAAGTGACTTTATCTTTCTTATCCTTGTCGAACACTTGTGCCTTGGCTTTCCCTACATTGAATATACCTGCTCCTCCCCCCATAGGTCCACGACTCATCATTACAAAGAATAGCACTAACAAAAGAAATGGCAGGACATTGATGAGAATAAGCCACCAATCGTGTTCCTTTTCAAATGTGAGGTCGATTGTCTTTTTATTATCTGCTTGCCGTTGCGAGTTAATCTCGGTCATGTATTTATTAAACTCTTCTACTGAAGGTATGGCGACAGATATTCGCGGTTGTTTTGCTTCGGCTGCCTTATCGGGAGAAGAGGCAAACACTACTCCTACCGCATCTTTTGCCACCGTAGCTTTGACGGTGCCATTATCGAATACCGTAATTGACTCGATGCAATCTTGTTCAATATAGGACTGGAGTTGTGTATAGGAAATATCCTTTGAGACAGAAGAATCGTTGGAGAAGAAATAACTCCCCAAGAGAAATATGATGATAGCAATATACAGCCACGACAGGTTAGGACCTTTTTTCTTTCCTTTCTGCTGGCGCATATTGTGTTGTTGCCTATTGTTCGGTTCGTTCATAGATATGATGTTTATGTATTAGTCTTCATCGGGAAGAAGCGTTATTTTTGCATCACCCCAAAGGTGTTCGATGTCGTAGAACTCACGGGTGGAGGGTTGGAATATATGCACGATAATGTCGGCATAGTCCATTGCTATCCATTCGGCATTTTCCTGTCCTACGACAGCCAAGACCTTTTCTCCTGTTTGTTTGCGGACATAGTCCTCTATCTCATCGGCGATTGCCGATACTTGGGTATTGGTATTTCCTTGCGCCACAATAAACATAGGGCATGGCACAGATTCGAGTGTGCGCATATCAATGACAGCAATCTGTTTGCCTTTCTTGTTACGAATAGCCTCAACTACAGCATCCCTGAGTTGTTCGACTGTCGTTTCTGTTTTTTTCATTCAGTATATTTGTTTCAAAAAATTATCTTTCCTACCAGTACATTTACAAAAAATGCGCCAAAGCAAGCAGTGCCAAATTGGCATATATATAGAATGCTACAAAGGTAGTGTAATTTTCTTGAATAGGCAAAATAAAGACACACCGATGACTATAGCAATGCGTATGGTAGTATGTTGTACTGTCCAATAACAAAGCAATTTATGGTGCAAAGTCAGGGAGAATCGTTGAAAAAGCACTCTTGTGGTGTATAACAGTCCCATTTTT
>CAVEIE010000023.1:0-20896 GCA_963615895.1 Bacteroidaceae bacterium
CGCTCAGACAGTACCTCCGCTTTTCGCAGTACTCGCTCCATTTTTGACGCACCGACACAAGGCCGAAAGTGAGGGAGAGGGTAGTTGGTAGAGGGACTAGGAAAACTAGAAAATATAGAAGTTCTAGGGGGTTAGGTGAAGGGAGTAGTAAGAGATATGATACGCAAGTGAAATTTAATGAACAGGCTGTTTGTAACTTGACAATATGACGATTTTATGCTTGTGTTATTTACTTATTGGCAATCTACAATACAAAGACCCCCAACAGCGGAGGGTTGAGGGTAGAGGAGAGTGTGGTTGAGTGTGGGTATATATAAATAAGGTCTATGAGGGAAGCAGTTGTTGGATTGCTTTGAGTGTGAGTTTGGAAAGCGCATAGTCGTCGATGGCAGACAGTTCAATAGGGAAAGTGTCAGGGATGGAAGGTAGTTCGGTAACGAACTCAATATGGAATCGAGCGTGCAGTCGTTGGTGGGAAAGAACATGCAGCAGGTCGATCGTATGGGTGGTGGGTTCGACAGGTATAAGGTGGTCGGTCTCTATCAGCGGGAACTCGTAGAGATGTTGCCAGATGTCTTTTGCTTTTCGTTGTTGAAGCAGAGTTGTTTCGGCAGGTGTGAGATAGACAGTGTAGTTGAGATATCTGTCTCGCAAAGATGGACGAGGCTTGCGCAAGGGCAGGAGTTCGACCGTATGGTGTTGGTAGGCAAGACAAGATTGGGCAATAGGACAATGGTCGCAGTCAGGTGCTTTTGGCGTACAAAAGAGGGCACCGAATTCCATAATTGCCGAATTGAATAGGCGAGGGTTTTGTTTGTCCAAGATTTGCTCTGCGAGTTGGTGAAAGAACTTCTTTCCTTTGGTTGTGTCGAAGACTACTTCGCAGTCGAACAGTCTTGCCAAGACGCGATAGACATTCCCGTCCAAAGCAGGGTAAGGGAGATTGAACGCAAAAGACGCAATGGCGCCGGCGGTATATTCTCCTACGCCTTGCATAGTGCGCAGGTTTTGGAAGATGTTGTCTTGCTCTGTCTTGGAGATGGGGTAGGGTTGTTGAGCCGTAATGATTTTTTGCGCAAATTCTCCTCCTATCGAGCCGCTTTTTTGTGCGACTTGTCGGGCTGCCTTGTGCAGATTTCTTGCACGGGAATAGTATCCCAACCCCTGCCAGTAGAGGAGGACTTCGTCTTCTGAAGCGGAAGCAAGTGCCTGAACATCAGGAAACCGTTCGATAAAGCGAAGGTAGTAGTTGATTCCTTGTGCGACTCTTGTTTGTTGGAGGATGACTTCTGAAATCCATATATAATAAGGATTGGTGGTTTCTCTCCACGGCAGGATCCGTTTGTTGTGTTCGTACCAATCGAAAAGTTGTGTATGCAGGTATTTAATGTTCATGGAAATGATATGCAGGAAGTCGGTTTTGGGTTGCGATTTGCAGTGTTATTGTTATTGTAGTTGAGATGAGTTCGGACAAAGGTAGATAAAAAAAGGCGAGAAGGTGGTTTGGTGGTGATATAAAATGGATAAGAAAGAAAAAGCGACACTTTTTTCGTCTAAAAGTTTGTGGTATTCAAAAAGTTTGTGTACTTTTGCAGTCGATTTGTCACTATGGGCGGAGAGTGGTGTGATGTAGTGATTGTGATGTGAAGTTAGGAAAAGATAAAAGAAGTAATAATATAAAATAAACTAAAACAATGACAAAAGCAGAACTCGTTAATCAAATTGCTGCTCAGACAGGTTACGACAAGGTGACTGTATTGAAGATTGTTGAGTCTTTTATGCAGAATGTAAAAGACAATGTATGTGGCGGTGAGGCCGTATATCTTCGTGGCTTTGGTTCTTTTATAACGAAAGTGCGTAAAGAGAAAGTTGCCCGAAACATATCAAGAAAGACCTCATTGATTGTTCCTGAGCACACTATTCCCTCGTTCAAGCCATCGAAGGAATTCGTTAAATCAATAAAACAATAAAGATTATGCCAAACGGAAAGAAGCACAAGAGACATAAGATGTCTACGCACAAGCGTAAAAAGCGTTTGCGCAAGAATCGTCATAAGAAGAAGTAAGGCGATAGGATTAGGACGAACTTAAATTCCATCTGTTGGTGTGAGTTTAAGTTTGTTCTTGTAAAAAAGCGTTGCTGTCAAATAGATAGGCAGCATAGAGAATAGGCATTGGACAGTCATTAGATTGACATCACGGCACGGGGCGTAGTGCAGTGCGTAGCAATGCCATAAAATATTGAATAGAGTGAAAAGTGAATTAGTAGTAGATGTACAGTCTACAGGCGTATCGGTTGCTTTGTTAGAAGATGGTCGTTTGGAGGAGATAAATCAATATACTCGCGAAAAGACCTTTTCGGTAGGTAATATCTATTTAGGCAGAGTAAAGAAGTTGATGCCGTCGTTGAATGCGGCATTTGTAGATGTAGGTTACGAGAAAGACGCTTTTCTTCACTATCTTGATTTAGGTGCAGGATTTAATAGGCTGAATGGTTATGTGCAGTCGGTATTGGAGAACGGGTCCAAGAGGACGAGTATGAACAAGTATCAGTCGTTGCCAGAGGTTGGCAAAGAAGGGAAGATAGAAGACTATTTGAGTGTGGGTCAGATGTTGTTGGTTCAGGTATCAAAAGAGCCAATCAACACAAAGGGACCTCGCCTGACCGCAGAGATTTCGTTAGCGGGTCGTAATATAGTGTTTATTCCTTTTGCCGAAAAGGTAATGGTATCTGGTAAGATTAAGGCAGAGTCGGAGCGTAGTCGTCTGAAGCAATTGATACAGAGTATCAAGCCAAGCAATTATGGTGTGATAGTCCGTACGGTGGCAGAGGGTAAGCGCGTGGCAGAACTCGACGGTGAACTTAAACTCTTGTATAAGCGTTGGGAGGAGACTATCAGTAGGTTGAACACCAAGAAAAGTGTGGACTTAATCTCGGAAGAGATAGGTCGTGCGATAGGTATCATTCGTGATGTGTTCAATCCGACATTCGAAAGTATCCAAGTGAACGATGAGGAAGTCTATAACGAGGTTAAGACATACATAGAGTTGATAGCCCCCGATTGCACGAACATTGTTCGTCTGTACAAGGCAGAACAGCCCATCTTTGACCATTTCAATGTGACTCGTCAGATGAAGACCGGTTTAGGTCGCACTGTCGGTTTTAAGAGTGGCGGTTATCTGATTATCGAACGAACGGAGGCGTTGTTTTCGATAGATGTGAACAGTGGCAGCAAGAAGATGGGCGATAACCAGGAAGAGAATGCCTTCAACGCTAATATGTTGGCGGCAGAAGAAATAGTGCACCAATTGCGTCTGCGTGATATAGGAGGTATTATCATTATTGATTTTATCGACCTTTCAAGCGCAGAACATCGCCAAGCACTCTACGAGTACATGGTGAAGTTGATGGGACAAGACAGGGCAAAACACAATGTCCTTCCATTGTCGAAGTTTGGACTAATGCAGATAACTCGCCAGCGCGTGCGCCCTGCGGTGGAGGTTGATGTGCGTGAAGTCTGCCCTACATGCTTAGGAAAAGGAAAGGTACAGTCCTCGCTTAACTTTACGGAGCAACTGAAAGAAGAGATTGAGGCTTATACCCGGAAGTTTGGGAAACGATTATGTATGTATGTACACCCTTATGTGTACGCCTATGTATCGAAAGGTTGGTTCAGTTCCTTGAAAAGTCAATGGAAACGCCATTATGGTGTAAAGACATTGCCTGACCAACAGTTAGGAATGCTGCAGTATCGTTTTACCGACCAACACCTCAAACCGTTGGAAAAAGAAGATAGTAAGAAAACGAACTGACTCGTTTGTGAAAAGAAAAGAGAAACCTTTGATATAGGGGTTTCTCTTTTTTCGTTGGCAGGGTGCTTGCTTTTTGCTTGCAGTCAGGTTGGGGGAAGTTAATACAGAGTAATCCATTCAACCGTATTCCCTATGGTCTGTAGATACCTTTCAAAATCGGTTCTTTTTATCACCACTGTCGAGCGGCAGTCATTCGGATGAAAACTAAGTGTTTCTGCCCTTTGAAGGTTATCATCCAGAAAGAGGATGACATGGTGTTCTTCATCGTTGATAAGTCCGAAGGGGCTAACACTGCCGGGTTCCAACCCTAAGTATTTCATCATCCGTTCAGGACTTGCAAACGACAGTTTGCCCGGTGCAGGCTTTCCTGCTGCTTGCTGTTGTTGTTTCAGTCGCTGCTCCAGGTCGTGGATTGCCAAGTCTTGCTGACTGTCAAAACAAATAAGATAGTGTTGATTTCCTTTGTGGTTCCTCATGAAGATGTTTTTGCAATGGACACTTCCATCCTTGTGCCACCATTGCATGGCTTGTTCAATCGTCTTGCCTTCCGGATGATGATAGTAAGAAAATGGAATATGATGCTCTTCAAGATAGCGAAGAACAATCTTTTCGCGAGGGAACAAGTCTTCGCACGGTGTGTCGGTCGTTGCTAACATAGTCAAAAGTATTTCTGTGCAAAGGTATAGATTTTTCCAAAGGTGGGCAACAGAGTATGCTCATTCGTTGCCACAACGGAAAGCCCAACACGCACTCTGCTCTCTATACCAACGCTTTAACGCTGTGAGTTACTTTGATAGACAAGATGTGCCTTTTTGATGAGCCGTGACAGGAAAAAGAGCCAATAGAGCAATGTACCTATAGCAATAATGCCGCCGACATAACCGATATTGCCTATGGAAGAGTGGGTACATATTGTCCCTCCAATCATGGTTCCGATAGCAATACCCATATTGAATATTCCCGACGAAATCGACATTGCCACAGGACACGCATCCTCGTCCGTCAGGCTTATTATTTCGTTCTGAAACGATACATTATAGGCTGTACCCGCCATTCCCCAGATGGCGCATAGAGGAATAATAGCCCATCCAAAGTGCGCCATAGGCAGGAGCAATAGCAAGCAGCAGGAGATGCCCATGAGTGCGCTACTGACAAAACGCACAGGGTTATGGGTGTAGAACCGCGAAAAGAGGTAACTGCCAACGATTCCTGCCACACCAAACAGCATCAGCGTAAAGGTAATCGTATCTGCCGACAGGTGCGCTATTTGCTGAAGGAAAGGCTCAATATAACTGTACCCGACATAGTAAGAGGTGGCAAAGCCGAATGTGAGCAGATAAATACCTAACAGCGATTTATTCGATAGTAGCGATGGCAAACTCCTAATAGAGAAACCCTTATGAGCCGGCACTTTGGGTAGTGTGAACAACAGATAGAGTAGCACTGCCAAAGAAAAGATTCCGATACAAAGGAAAGTCATCCGCCAACCAATCTGCAGTCCGATTATGCGTCCCAAAGGCAGGCCCACAATCATGGCAACGGAGGTCCCTGTCACGATTAGGCTCAGTGCAAGGGTTCGGTGTTGAGGGGGGACGATGCTGACTGCGATAGGGGAAACAATCGACCAGAAGATGGCATGCGTACAGGCAACACCAATTCTCGATACCATAAGCATCGTGTAACTGCTCGACACCGCAGAGAGTACTTGAAAGATAGTAAAGCCCAATATAACTGACAACAACAAGCGTCGAAGCGGAACTTTGGAAACCAGCAACATAAGAGGTAACGACAAGAGCATCACCACCCACGCATAAACTGAAATAAGCATTCCGACATGAGCCTCTGTCATATTGAAGGAGAGAGCAATATCGGTCAAAAGCCCAATGGGTACAAACTCCGATGTGTTGAACACAAATGTCGAGCAGGTTAGTCCTATCAAGGGCAACAAGTATTGTCGTTTACTACTGTAATTCATTGTCAAACAAACTAATATCCTTTTTTCTTTCCTTCTATTACGAAGGTCGCAAAAGCCGGCAAAGTTATATCTTTCTTCCGAATATACAATGCCTGTGGAGATTATTTTTTATTACTTTTTGATTGTTTTCTTGCTTCATTCCTTCCAATAACCAACTAACAATCACACACAATATCCGTCCTTTACGAACTGCTAAAACTGCCCCCTCGTTAAGCCCCATAAATACTATGTATTTCAAAGGTTTTATATAGGATGAATATAGGACGAATATAGGATGAATATAGGACGAATATAGGATGAATATAGGATGAATATAGGAAGAGCATATCAAAATCGTCAGGTTTTCAATCCCAAAATCTACCCAATATCCACTTTTTTCCTTTCGAAATCGGACAATGTAGCGGTCGAATACAAAATTTGGATATTCCGTTTTTTTTATTTACCTTTGCTCTGTATTTTGAATACCTGTATTCTAATGGGAATATAACAAATAAACAATCAGTTATGAATACAATTGAAGAGGCTATAGCAGATTTCAAAGAAGGTAAGTTCGTTATTGTTGTGGACGATGAAGACCGTGAGAACGAGGGGGATTTCATTATTGCTGCAGAAAAGATAACGCCCGAAAAAGTCAATTTTATGCTTCAGCACGGGCGAGGTGTATTATGCGCACCTCTTACCGAAGAGCGTTGTGCAGAGTTGGAACTGACTCATCAGGTGCAGAATAATACATCGGTATTAGGTACGCCGTTCACGGTAACAGTCGATAAACTTGAAGGCTGTACCACAGGGGTCTCGGCACACGACAGAGCCGCAACCATTCGTGCATTGGCTGACCCTGCATCCACAGCCGCTACTTTCGGGCGTCCTGGACATATCAATCCCCTGTATGCCAAATCACGGGGAGTATTGCGCCGCGCAGGTCATACCGAAGCGGCTATTGACTTGGCGCGTCTTGCAGGCTTGTACCCTGCTGCCGCACTCATCGAGATAATGAACGAAGATGGTACAATGGCACGCATACCGCAGTTGGAGAAAGTTGCGGAGAAGTATCATCTATGCTTGGTGTCAATAAAGGATCTAATTGCATACAGGCTTCGTACGGAATCGTTGATAGAAAAAGGCGAGACGGTATTCCTTCCAACCGAGTATGGAGATTTTATGCTTACTCCATTCCGCCAACTCTCCAACGGATTGGAACATGTTGCATTGGTCAAAGGACATTGGGAACCCGATGAACCGGTCTTGTGCAGAGTACACTCTTCTTGTATGACTGGCGATATATTTGCCTCGAAACGATGTGAATGTGGCGAGCAACTACACAAGGCCATGCAACTGATTGAGAAGGAAGGAAAAGGTATTCTTGTCTATATGAATCAAGAGGGTAGGGGCATTGGTCTGATGAACAAGATTAAAGCCTATAAGTTGCAAGAACAAGGCGACGATACCGTTGAAGCCAACATCCACTTGGGCTTCGAGCCAGATGAAAGGGACTATGGTATAGGCGCACAGATACTTCGCAATATGGGCGTACAGAAACTGAGACTGATGACCAACAACCCTGTTAAACGCATAGGACTCGAAAGTTATGGCATTGAAATAGTGGAAAATGTACCGTTGGAGATAACACCTAATCCGTACAACGAACGCTATATGAGGACGAAAAAAGAAAAGATGCATCACAATCTCAAGTTAGTATAACCCTATATGCAGATACAGAGAAAGCCGGAATGGTTGAGAATTAGTCGTGCAGCACACGACCAATATGCTCAAGTCAGCAACTTGTTATCCCAACAAGGATTGCACACAATATGTCGTTCTGGCAAATGCCCTAATCAGGCGGAATGTTGGAGCAGGGGTACGGCTACTTTTATGCTGCTTGGAGACATCTGTACACGAGCGTGCAAGTTTTGTGCTACCAACACCGGTCGTCCCTTGCCCCCTGATGAACAGGAAGCACAACATATAGCGGACACTGTCAAGGCAATGCATCTGCAACATATCGTCCTTACATCCGTAACGCGTGACGATCTCTCCGACCAAGGGGCAAACCATTGGCGACGATGCATCGAGGCAATACGAAAGGAATGTGCCAATGTCACCATCGAAGCACTTGTACCCGATTTGTATGGGAAAGAAGAACTCATTGCGGAGATACTGAAAGCCTCGCCCGATATATTTGCACATAACATTGAAACCGTTGAGCGGCTTACACCGATAGTCCGCACGAAAGCCACCTATCAAACAAGTTTGCAAACATTATACACAGCGCATAAATTAGGCGCACGAACCAAAACAAGCATTATGTTAGGTTTAGGCGAAACATACCAAGAGGTGCTGCAAACAATGGACGACGCACGGCAGGCAGGAGTAGAGATATTCACGCTCGGACAATACTTGCAGCCGTCACGCAAACATTATCCCGTACAGGAGTATATAACTCCCGATATGTTTGCTCACTACAAGCAAATAGCAAAAGAGAAAGGTTTTTCTTATGTGGTCAGTGGTCCGCTGGTGCGTTCAAGTTACCACGCCGAAGAAGCCATAACGATGGATAGAAACAAACAAAACGAACCTTTGGCACAATAGTTGCACTACATTCAGTAACACTTAATACTTCACAATTATGAAAGCACAATTAACAACATGGATTTTAGGTCTGCTATTCTTGGCACCATGTGTGTTGTTTGCAGACGAAACGATTACAGTCACTGCCACCGATAGTGACATTTCGGAGAACTTGGACTTGAAAGCCGTTGCTACTCTGTTCGGGGAAGCAAAGAACTTGGAAGAATTTGAACAGAAACTCAATGACTCGGAAACACATATCTCGAACCTCGACCTTAACGGCGACGGTCAAGTAGATTACCTGCGTGTAGTAGAAACGACAGATAATAATGCCCATCTTATAGTACTTCAAGCAGTATTGGCAAAAGACATCTATCAAGATGTAGCCAGTATATATGTCGAAAAAGATGAGACTACACAACAAGTAACGGTTCAAATTATTGGAGATGAATACCTGTATGGTACAAACTATGTAATAGAACCGGTTTACATATATACTCCGGTTATCTATGATTGGTTCTGGGGACCAAGTTGGTACTGTTGGCATTCGCCTTATTATTGGGGCTATTACCCAAGTTATTGGCATGCATACGATTGCTGGGTAATACACAATTATTGGCACCACATATATGATTTCCACCACCATCATCCTTACTGCAGTTATCGTACACGCCCGCAACCTGCCCCACGATATGCTACTATGCGTCCCAATGTATCAAGATACGACTATGCTACATTGCACCCAGATCGCAGTTTCGCACAACGAAATTCAAGTCGTGCTAATGTACACAATGCTCGCGACTTACATCCACAGCGTACCACGCGTGATGCAAGCACAGCAAGAGGTACGGTATCTCCTACACGGAGCAGGACATTTGATAGTTCGTACGGTGTAGGTACAACTCGTGTAAATGGAGCAGCCACAAGTAGTCGCACTGCTACCGCTAATACTTCCGTATCTCGTCCTGCAGAGGCTGCTAATTCGGTTCAGAGTAGTCGCAGAGCAACTGCTGCATCAAGTAGCCGTTCTGCTACAACATCTGCAACGACTAACGCTACAACAACCCGCAGTGCAACTACCTCACAAGCCGGTCGAGCATCGGGTACAACAAGCAGAGCTGCCACTTCTGCAACAGTGAATCGTTCTACAGGTACATCATCTACGGTACGCAGTGGTAATGCGAATACGAGTGCTACACGAAGCAGTTCTATCTCACGCACTTCATCTTCTCGCAACAATGTACAGTCAACCACTCGTTCTACATCTTCTGTAAGTAGAAGCAGCAGTACTCCAGTATCACGCAGTTCTTCGGTAAGCAATAGTACTCGCTCATCTTCTTCATCCGGCAGTAGAGTAGGTAGTTCCTATAGTGGTGGAAGTTCCAGAGGTTCTGTATCAAGCGGAGGTTCACGCTCTACAGGAGGAACATCCTCTCGCTCAGGGAGTACACGCAGATAGAACTTGATGAAACATAACAAATAAGCCGACTAAACGATTTAGCCGGCTTATTTGTGTATTTATAGGCAGTTGGACGATTATCTCAACTTCTGCATAAAATGCTCGATATTAACACAGAAACGCTCATGAACAGCAGTGGCTATACATTCTTGTTTCTGGTTATATACCTCTATGGCAAAAGTGTACTTGCGTCCTTCCTGCATGGTTAAGCGTGCCGTGCAGTTCACTTGTTCGCCTACTGCAGATGCACGCAAGTGTTTTACATCCATCGCAGTACCTACTGTGGTATAACCTTCTTCAATGTCATTTAATAGTTTGCAGGCAGTATTCTCCATAAATGCAACTAAAGCAGGCGTCGCATATACCTGTAGTGAACCAGATCCCATTCTCAGTGCAGTATCGGTCTCAGCCACTATAGTCGATTGAGTAAAAGAGTCGTTCATATATTATAGTATTATTCGACCGCAAAGATACACTTTTTTCGACATACTATAAACGACCATTCCACTATTCTATTGTTCTATTGCGTATTTGAAAAGAAAAGCGTACTTTTGCAGACCTAATAGAGACCCTATTAGGATATGATTTTAAGAGACTTGTAATCTAAGTAATATGAAAGTATTTGTATTCCCGGGTCAAGGCGCACAGTTCGTTGGAATGGGCAAAGAATTGTACGACACTTATCCTGTTGCAAAAGAAATGTTCGAAAGAGCCAACAAAGTATTAGGCTTTCGAATAACTGACATCATGTTTAGCGGTACGCCTGAAGATTTACGCGAGACAAAGGTCACTCAACCTGCTGTGTTTTTGCACTCTGTTATCGCAGAAAAAGTATTAGCAACCGAGAAGCCTAACATGGTCGCGGGGCATTCATTGGGCGAATATAGTGCTTTGGTAGCCTGTGGTGCACTGGCTTTTGAAGATGCACTTCGTTTGGTATCAAAGCGTGCTATGGCAATGCAAAAAGCATGCGATTTGCAGCCTTCTACTATGGCTGCAATCATAGGGATTGCCGATGATGTGGTGGACGAAGTGTGCGAGCATATCAAAGAGTACACCGTTGTAGCCGCCAACTACAATTGTCCTGGGCAGATTGTTATATCGGGCAGCATCGAGGGAGTTGACCTTGCTTGCGAAAAACTGAAAGAATTGGGTGCAAAACGAGCCCTTAAACTCAATGTAGGAGGAGCGTTCCATTCTCCACTGATGCAACCTGCTGCCGAAGAACTCAAAGAAGCCATCATCGCAACCGACTTCAATGTTCCTTTCTGCCCCATCTATCAGAATGTGAATGCCTATCCGCAAACCAATCCTGACTTGATAAAACAAAATCTTGTAGCCCAACTGATGTCTCCCGTACATTGGACACAAACCGTACGGAACATGATACTCGATGGGGCAACCGAGTTCCGTGAATTTGGACCGGGAGATGTATTGAAGGGACTGATTCATAAAATAGATTCTACAGTAATAGTAAGTTAACAGTATATCCTATGTATAGAACAAATACTTGTGGAGAACTGCGTTTGCAGGACGCAGGACGCACGGTCACTCTTGCAGGGTGGGTACAGCGTATCCGTAAAATGGGGGGGATGACCTTTATCGATTTAAGAGACCGATATGGAATAACCCAATTGGCATTCAACCAAGAAACTCATGCTGACATATTTGAACAAGTAAACCACTTAGGGCGTGAGTATGTATTGCAAGCCACTGGAGTGGTCAAGGAGCGTTTCTCGAAGAACCTCCAACTTCCTACCGGCGAAATCGAGTTAGAGGTTACAGAACTGAAAGTGCTTAATCCTGCGGCAACTCCTCCTTTCACTATCGAAGACGAAACAGATGGCGGTGACGATTTGCGCATGAAATATCGCTACTTGGACCTTCGCCGTACTTGTGTAAGAAAGAACCTCGAACTTCGCCATAAGATGGCATTTGAAGTGAGACGATATCTCGATGAGCAAGGCTTTCTTGAGGTGGAAACTCCCGTCCTCGTTAATTCTACGCCCGAAGGTGCAAGAGATTTCGTAGTTCCTTCCCGTATGAATCCGGGTCAATTCTATGCTCTTCCGCAAAGCCCGCAAATCTTGAAACAACTGCTTATGGTTAGCGGTTTTGACCGCTATTTTCAGATTGTGAAATGTTTCCGCGATGAAGACCTTCGTGCCGACCGACAACCGGAGTTCACTCAAATAGACTGCGAGATGTCTTTCGTAGAACAAGAAGACATCCTCAATATGTTCGAAGGAATGTCACGCCATCTCTTTAAGGTAATCAAAGGTATCGATTTGCCTAAACTACCCAGAATGACATGGGCAGACGCTATGAAGTACTACGGTTCGGATAAACCCGACACCCGTTTCGATATGCGCTTTGTGGAACTCAACGATGTTCTGAAAGGCTATGGTTTTTCGGTCTTTGACAATGCTGCTTACATAGGAGGTATATGCGCCAAAGGTGCCGCCTCTTATACTCGCAAGCAAATCGATGCATTGACCGACTTTGTCCGTCGCCCGCAGATTGGCGCAAAGGGACTTGTCTATGCGCGTGTAGAGGCGGACGGAACGGTTAAGTCAAGCGTTGATAAGTTCTACAGCCAAGATACCCTTCAAGACTTGAAGAGAACCTTTGCAGCAGAACCTGGCGATCTGATACTCATACTGAGTGGCGACGATGCAATGAAAACCCGCAAACAACTCTGTGAACTGCGCCTCGAAATGGGCAATCAGTTAGGGTTACGCGACAAAAATAAGTATAGTTGCCTATGGGTCATCGACTTCCCTATGTACGAGTGGTCAGAAGAGGAAGGGCGACTCATGGCAATGCACCACCCGTTCACTGCCCCTAAACCAGAGGATATACCCCTTTTGGACACCGATCCGGCAAGTGTTCGTGCTAATGCCTACGACATGGTTATCAATGGAGTAGAAGTTGGCGGTGGCAGTATTCGTATCCACGATGCGGCTCTACAAGAGAAAGTATTCGAGATATTAGGCTTTACACCAGAGAAAGCGCAGCAGAAGTTCGGCTTTTTGATGAACGCATTCAAGTATGGGGCTCCACCTCACGGCGGGCTTGCTTACGGACTCGACCGATTTGTCTCACTCTTTGCAGGATTGGACTCTATCCGCGACTGTATCGCATTCCCGAAGAACAACCAAGGGAGAGATGTGATGTTAGGCGCACCGGGACTTATTGACCAGAGCCAATTAGATGAGTTGGAACTCTCTATCAACACCCCAAAAGACTGAAACAGGTATGTATTCCAAAGAGGCTGTCTATGCTTGTTAGACAGTCTCTTTTTGTTTGCTTCACGATTGTCAATCTATCACATCAACAATTCTTTCACCGTCTGCATAGTCGTCACCTGCAATATCTCTCCATATAACAGAATCACCAATTCAACTGCACTGCGCACGCCCGCTGTCATCACAAAGCAGAAGGGTCGAATGTGATTGCATGGTATATTCTTAAAAATATCAAAAGCACTCCCTGCACCTTCCATTAAAACTACTCTCTGCCAAGCCTAATATATACTACCTGTTTCAAAGGATTTATATAGGTTTTATATAGGATGAATATAGGACGAATATAGGATGAATATACCAAGAGTATAGAAATCGCCTGCAATCTTCATACACTTGATATTACGCGATACTTTAACTTATTGTGCAATAATATAATTTCTATTATCTAATTATAAAGAAAGAAACAAAGAATCCCGTTTATAGTTCGCTCCAATAAACTGTTTCAAACCTTTCCGATACGCCCGATTTTGAATAATAGGAGAATAGATACACAATTATCCCCCGCAAAACCCGTAAACAATGCCTATAAGAAGCATTTCAATTGCAACTGCAACAAACCACAATCTCTTTTACCTTTGATAATACCTTATTCTTTTGTACCTTTGCGCTGATTATGACAAAACTGCAGACATATCTACACTCGCAAGGTGCGCGCAACTTTGCCAAGTTGCTGTCGGCTAATGTCGTAGCGCAGGTGATAGGCTTGTTGGTCTATCCTGTGCTTACCCGACTTTATACCCCCGACGACTTCGGGTTGCTCAATCTGTTTTTGAGTATAGCAGGCGTACTGGTTATTCTCGCTACGGCGGAGTACCAGTACGCCATTGTTCTCCCAAAGGACGACAAACGGGCAACGGCCGTTTTTCAAGTCGGCTTGCTTGTGCTATGCGGCGTAGTCGCTTTGGTATTGCTTTCCGTTCCGTTCTCACACCCTATCGCCCGCCTATTCAACACGCCTGATTTGGCTCATTTCTATTGGCTAATGCCGTTCTATGTCGCCGTGTCGGGGCTATGGATACTGCTGAATTACTATTACACACGCCAACGGCAGTTCGGGCGTATCAGTCGCTACCAACTCTCGCAATCGGTTCTCAATGCAGGGGCAAAGATGTCTTTCGGCTTTGCGGGTTTATTGCATAGCGGACTTCTACTATCCACGGTGCTTGCCCCTCTATGCTCCATAGCCATGAGTATCGCTGCTGTTTGGAAAAAAGGACTACGCCAACTCTTGCATATCGACAGGGAGGAATGTCGCACCGCCGCTCGAGAGTACGCCAATTTTCCCAAGTACTCCCTCCCTCGTGCATTAGTCAATAATCTGAGCGGCGCATTGCCCTCGTTGCTCTTGACTCCGTTCTTCGGTTTGGCAAACTTGGGCTTCTGGGGTATGGCACTGACGCTTGCTTTCCGCCCTCTTAATATGATTTCCCAGTCGCTCTATCAGGTACTGTTCGAGAACACGGCACATCGTGTCAATCAGCGTCTTACGATACGCCCTACTATCGTGCGCTTCCTGTGTCTTACGCTTGCTGTCGCCATACCGTGCTTTACAGCGTTGTATTTTGTTCTGCCGGTACTTACTCGTTGGCTGCTTGGGGCAGAATGGGAAATCTCCGGGCTTTATATCCGTGTTATGTTGCCGTGGCTACTGATGTCCGTTTTAGTCGCACCTATCTGCTTTTTGAGTGATATATTCAAGAAACAGAAAATAGGGCTGTACTTAGAGGTACTGCTTATCGTTTTGCGTTTATTAGGATTAGGAATGGGTATTTGGCAGCATAGTTTCTTCTATGCCATTGCGGGCTATAGTATAGCCGGTGCTATTGTTATCGGCGTACAATTATTGTGGTACTTGTCCCTTGTACACACCTACGAGCGAGGGTTACAGACTGAATGATAGACCGCCATTAGTTCTTTGCCTACTGCTTCGTAGCGGTATTTCTCTCCGTATGGACGGATACGCTCTGCGGAATAATCATCCAAGTGGCTTGCCATCTCGAGTATGGCGTTGGTGAGGGCTTGTTCGTCTTCTATCTCTACCACTATGCCACATTCAGCAGGCAGGTCTTCTGCTATTCCCGCAACGCGTGAAGTGATAATCGGCAGTCCTACGGCTTGGCACTCTGCCAGTACGACGGAAAAAGTCTCGTAGCGTGAGAACAGCACGAACGCATCGCTTGCGTACATCCACCGACATACCTCTATCGGAGGAACTTCGCCCGTGAAACGAATGCTGTCTTTGGGAAATTGCAGGCTGTCAGCATATTCCTTGTCTTTTTCAAAGTCTATTCCTGTACCGACAACAACTAATTCTATATTCTCATTTTGTGTGAGGGCATTCCGATAGGCACGGAGCAGACCTTGTATATTCTTGGCTTGCTCGTCAAAGCAACTGACATGCAGCAATCGCACTCTATTCTCCTTTCGTGGAATGTGCTCTGTAGGAGGCGTGTAAAAGAAATCGTCCACCACATTGTGCGCCCTCTCCCATCGTTGGCATACTATTCCGCATTGTTTCATCGCTTTTTCTAACATACAACTGACGGGCATAATACATGAAGCCTTGCTCGCAATATAGCGCATAACTTTACCATGCCACCCGCCCCGAAAAGAGAAGTGAACGGGCAGGTATCCGCTCCAATGCTCAATAACGACAAATGGGATATGATAGCGTTGCCGTAGGTAGAGTGCCAATACACCATTCTTGTCCAGCACATTCATCTGTACCACATCCGGTAGTCCCCAATCGCGGTGCAGTCGCATCCATGCGCGTACCATCTCCCATAGCCATCGTACACCAGTGGCATCGGAGTAGAGTACACGCACATCCGCCCCTTGTTGTGCAACGGCTTCAGCATGCTTCTGCACAAAAAGTCCCGCCATTGCATCCCGCTCGGTCGGATACCAAGCACTAAGAAAGAGTACTTTCATCCCTTATTGCCCGATGGGTTCTACTATGATAAAGTGCCTACCTGCATACAGCATTTCAATGCAAGTCCTGTATCAGATTTCCTTGTCAATAAGGTAGTTGTTTCGTTCTTGCGAGTTTCGTAGTACCAATTCCGCTAAAAAACCGGTCAAGAATAGCATCATACCTAATATCATAGCTAAAATAGATAGATAGAAATAGGGACTATCGGTTACCAAAATTGCAATGTGTCCTTGTACTATTGCAATAATCTTCTTAACCCCCACCACAATAATTGCAATAAGACCGATAAGGAACATCAGTGAACCAATAAATCCGAAGAAATGCATAGGCTGTTTACCAAACTTGGTAAGAAACCACAAGGTCATCAAATCAAGATAACCATTAACAAAGCGGTTCATACCAAACTTACTGGTTCCATATTCTCTTTTGCGATGTTGCACCACCTTCTCTCCTATACGGGTGAAACCTGCCGTCTTGGCAAGATAAGGGATATAGCGGTGCATTTCAGAGAATACTTCTATATTCTTCACTACCTCTTTACGATAAGCCTTTAGCCCGCAGTTCATATCATGCAAGTGAATACCTGTAACCTTGCGTGCAGTTGCATTGAATAGTTTAGAGGGCAAGTTCTTTGTTAGTTTATTGTCATAACGCTTCTTCTTCCAACCACTAACAAGGTCATAATGCTCCTCCGTAATCATCTTATATAGTCCTGGTATCTCATCCGGTGAGTCTTGCAAGTCTGCATCCATAGTGATAACTACATCGCCCTCTGCACGACGAAAACCGCAATATAGAGCCGCCGATTTGCCATAGTTGTGCATAAACTTGATACTATGTACTGCACTATTTTCCTTCGCCAATTGCTCTATCACCTTCCATGAGTTGTCCGTCGAACCATCGTCCACATAAATAACCTCGTAAGAATAACCATTCTCACGCATAACACGCTCTATCCATGTCTGTAACTCCGGCAACGATTCTGCCTCATTATACAAAGGTATTACTACTGATATATTCATAACATCAATTATTTGGTACGACGAATACAAAAACCATAAATAAGCCCAAGAATACAACCTAAGAAACAATCGGCAGTGATACTCTGAAAAGTGTATTGTATGGGTTGCATCATATTCTGAAACTCGTCTGTAAAATCAGCAGGCATATCCAAACCTATGCTCTCCAATTGTAACATTGTCTGATTAAATAGCGACGACAAATAATCAGGGGATATAAACTGAAGGAAGATAAACTTAACAACGCCTGCTATTAGAGCGGCAAAAAACATTAGCAGTATAACATAAGAGAACACCTGCCCATAGCGGATCTGACCTCCACATTCCCTATCTCTGTAATTACAAGTTATTCGATATACAAAATACAAGATAAATATATTCAAAACCCATGTCAACAACGACAATACCAATATGTTAGGTACCGACAGAAAGAAATTGACTATAAGACATACACCTACAAGCAACCCCCAACGCATTGCGTGTGCAAATGGGCTGACGATACGAGGTTCTTGTTCCAAATTTGAGTTATCCATATTGTATTTCTGTTCTAAGAATATTCCGTGCAAAGGTAAGAAAAAAAAAGAATATCAAAAAGGGCTGTCAAATCCTACTATACACAATCTGACATCCAGTATTCTACCGTCCTGTGTAGGTATGATGTAAGACTGATACCCCCACCACTTATTGTTTTTACACCTCTGTTAAGTTCAAATAAAAAGTATTGCTTACCTTGTAACGACGATTTTAATTAGATGATAGAAACCAATACTACCATATCGGATAGGTCGAACATTCTCTTTTCGTTCTATCAGGCTATTCTGCTACTTGCTTCTTTTGATTATACAGCACATTCCCAAAAAGGTAAATAGTGCATTCAATATCAATCGCTCATGACTGAATACATACCCCGAAAACCATTCTTTGGAGTGTATATCCAAGATCAAACACAATATCGGCGACAGTAATGCAACCAATGGTATCCATTTGTCGCGCACTTCTGCCTTTGTTAATATACCAAAGCAGAATATACCCAATAAAGGCCCGTAAGTATAGGATGCAATCTTATAAACCGTTTGTATAACAGAATCGTTATTCAGCAGCCAAATGACATATATACATCCAACCATCAGAACAGCCATTACGATATGTACCACCTTCCTTGTTCTTGCTACTTTGTCGGCTTCATGCTCGTTACTATTCAGTATGTCAATACTAAAACTCGTTGTTAATGCAGTAAGGGCACTACCTGCAGCGGAGTAGGCAGAGGCTATAAAACCTATTATAAACACCACCCCAACAACAATCGGAAAGTAACCTCCTGTCGCTAAATAAGGAAATACATCATCACCTTGCAAACCACTCAAGTCTATGTTCTTGCTGTCTGCCCAAGTATAGAGCAACCACCCCAACAATAGAAACAGCAGGATAACAAAAAACTGCACAATGGTTGCCACTACAATATTCTTTTGACTCTCCCTATAGTTCTTGCAAGATAAAGTACGCTGCATCAAGTCTTGGTCTAATCCTGTAGTAGCAATCAGTAAGAATATACCCGCCAAGAACTGTTTCCAAAAGTAACGAGGGTCTTTTATGTCATCAAAGAAGAACCAACGGGCTCTTTCGGAATGACCTATGCCTTCAAAACCAACGCCACTTTTTAGAATAAAGACAATGCATAATACAACGGATAATATCAAACATAGTGTCTTGAGTAAATCTGTCCACACTAATGAGCGAACGCCACCCCTGAATGTACATAAATAAACCACTCCTACGGTACAAACAGCATTCAAAGCAAAGGGTAAACCCAAAGAACCAAACACCAATAATTGCAACACGGCACTCACTACAAATAACCGTACACTGGCTCCCAATAACTTACTAATAAAGAAAAACCACGCTCCCGTCTTGTAGGTATATACACCAAATCGTTCACGCAAATACTCATAAATGCTCGTCAAATTCATCTTATAGTACAACGGGACTAACACAAATGCCACTATCAACTGCCCCACCGTAAAGCCTAATACCATCTGCATATAAGAGAATCCTGCTCCATTAACCATACCCGGGACACTCACAAATGTTACTCCTGAGATGGCAGCACCTATCGTAGAGAAACTCACAAGTACCCAATTACTCTGCCTATTACCTGAAAAGAAACCCGCATTATCAGTCTTCCTACCTGCCCACCAACTGACAGCAAAGAGAAGACAGAAATACAATACAATAACTGTCAGTATGAGTGTTGGAGTCATCATCATAAGTATTTTATCTGTTTGTGTATGCGCAAAGGTATATATTTTCTGGAATATTGCAACGAGAGCATATTTCCCTGCAGAGTGTAGTATTGTGTATTATTTGAAGCAGTCATCCCTTTTCTTGCACCTTTTTTCGTTCTGCACTTTTCCATAGTTGCCAACTGTTGAACACATTTTGCCAGATGATATACGCTGCAGGACCTAATGCCGATAAAGGCAATAGGTATGTGTGTGCCATCCATATACCTAAGATCGTGTTCTTTTGTCCTAATGCCTGTCCTGCTGAGATGGTTGCTGCATATCGCTTGCCCATCCATCGTCCAATAACGAACTGAAGCAGACACATACATAGTGCTCCCACTGCCAATAATACGGCCGTCCAAATGTCGTATTCCTCATAAATCAATGAATGTGTAGTGTTTGCCATTAATATCACCAACGAGAAAGCCCACAAATAGAAGGGTAGGTTAGCAAAAAATCTTCTCATGCGAAGAGGCTTATGAGCGATTGCAGTATAGGTAATTCGCAGTAAAAGTGCTGCCACAAAAGGACCTACCAATAGAGGGAATACTTTGCTTAATATGGTTAGGAAACCTTGTGCAAAACTGATGTGTGCTTCGGGATGTATCATAGGGAAGAATGCAGGTGCTAATAATGCTACTGCAAAATTACTCAAGAGCGTGTAGGTCGTTAGTTGTTCAACGCTTCCGCCTAATTTACCCGTAATAACAGCAGCAGCTGTCGCAGTAGGCATAAACACACAAAGCATGATGCCTTGTGCCAATAACAGATTGAGCGGACGCAATAAAAAAAACAATGCTACACTTACTATCAGTTGAAAGGCTAACAACAACCCGTGCCAACGCTGTATCTTCATAGCACGGATATCCACTTTGCAGAAAGTAAAGAATAGCATTACGAATATTAGATAAGGGGTTATGGGAGTAAACTGATACAACCATCGGTAAGATAATACCCCTAATACCATAGCAATGGGTAATGTCAAATCTTTTATATGCGACATAATCCCTTCCTCTATTCTTTTACATACAACATAATCTATTCCTCTTTCCCTTTACAGTTCTTCTCTGCTTTTACATACAATACTCCGTCCTTCTCTGCGTAATTTACAACCCGCAAAGTTATAATTTATTTGCATATTCCACAAATACTCTTTCTATTCTTCCCCTCTACCGTTATCATCAAATGAGTGGAAGATAGTGTATGACAAGGCGAAGAAGGACTGGGATGTACTAGCCCCATAGGAGTCTTAATCCTTATTTGAGTGGAAGATAGTGTATGACTTTAAGGTTCTTGATTTAGCGGTTGCAAAGTAATAACTTTATTTTGTATTCACAGATAACCTCTCCTCGATTTTTAATCACTTTTAATAAAAGCAACAATAACCGCCATTCACTATATAATTATGCATATTATCTAAAAACATTGTGCATAAGGAATAGTAAAACCCATACAAGACCCTTATAAAAGTCATGGGTGGTAAGGTAGTGCTATGGGAGTGCTATGGGTGTGGTATGGATATACGACCGAGATTCGAGGCT
>CAVEIE010000024.1:0-20843 GCA_963615895.1 Bacteroidaceae bacterium
AGTTTTATAGATTTATCTGCTCATAATGGGTTTATTTTGTGCGTACAAAAGAAGATGGGAAAATACAGAAGAAATGGAATCGAAGACAGAGAGAAAAATGGGACTGTTATACACCACAAGAGTGCTTTTTCAACGATTCTCCCTGACTTTGCACCATAAATAGCATTTGTTATTGGACAGTACATATCTTGTATGGTGAAAATGTCTCCCTGTAACAACGGTTCAAGAAATTGCTTGATTGAAGTTATTTTTGTACCTTTGCCAACAATAATGATGCGTACACGAATAAACGAAAACAAAGAAGAAGTGTTCTGCCGTTGGCGTAGACGATATGTCCGTCTAACGCCCGAAGAATGGGTCCGTCAGCAGGTGCTACAATCATTGGAAGACAACTATGGCTATCCTCACTCGTTGATAGGAGTGGAGGTCTTTATCCGCATAGGGGAAGTGCCTAAACGCTGCGACGCTATTGTTTACGACCGAGAGCATAACCCCCTCGTACTGATAGAGTTCAAGGCAGAAACAGTGCCTCTTTCGCAAGTGGTGTTCGACCAAGCAGCAGTGTATAACCATACTTTGCAAGTCCCTTATTTTATGCTTAGTAACGGTCGACAGACCATTATGGCGCATGTACTGCCCAACCGATATGAATATCTAAATGATATACCCCAATGGAAACAGTTATTGAGTTGAATGAAGCCCTCGATACCGCCACTTTCTATGGCGTGAACAACCAGAATATTCTTTGTTTGAAGAGCCAACACCCCGATGTGCGTATCGTGGCGAGAGGCTATCAAATCAAGGTGGTAGGAGCAGAAAAATCTGTACAGAAGTTCGAGGAAAGACTACGCCTATGCGAAGCCTTCTGCATTCAGCATAATGCTTTGAGCGAAGAACAGATCTTGAAGTTGCTACACGGAGAGCAACCGCAGGAGGTGCAACTTGATAACCTCATTGTGCATGGTGTGAACGGCAAATCCGTTATAGCACGCACGAAGAACCAGCAAGCCTTAGTCAAGGCTTTTGAAAAGAACGACCTTCTGTTTGCCATAGGTCCAGCCGGCACAGGTAAGACCTATACGGCGATTGCATTGGCTGTGAAGAGTTTGAAAAACAAAGAGGTAAAGAAAATCATCCTCTCTCGTCCTGCCGTTGAGGCAGGGGAAAAGTTGGGTTTTCTACCAGGCGATATGAAGGAGAAGATAGACCCCTATCTACAGCCTCTATACGACGCCTTGGAGGATATGCTTCCAAAACAAAAACTGCAGGAATACATCGAGAAAGGAGTAATACAGATCGCCCCACTGGCATTCATGCGGGGACGGACATTGGGCAATGCAGTCGTGGTTTTGGACGAGGCACAGAACACGACCATTCCGCAGATAAAAATGTTTATGACGCGATTAGGACTACAAGGCAAAATGATTATCACGGGAGATCTAACGCAAATCGATCTGCCCGCTACGCAACGCTCCGGCTTGCGGGATGCCATTGAGGTTCTTGACGATACCAAAGGGGTGAGTATCATCCGCTTCGACCGTTCCGATGTGGTGCGACACCCGCTCGTAGAACGCATAATCGCCGCATACGAAAAGAAGGCAAATCAATCATTCCCTGCCCCAACACTCTAAACTATCAACTGAACCTCACACTCAACGATCAACAAATAATGTCGCTGCACTTCAAGGTAACTCTAAAGTAACAGCCCATCTTAGGCTTGTGATATTTATACATCACAACTATTTTACATTCAATCTATTACCAATCATTCATTGCACCTTCCTCGAATCATATCCGAAGGAATATCGAACAAAACACCTCCCCCAAACCTCCTTTCACCCCATCACAAGCCTTCTATCGTCTTTTTTTTACACAATGGCTATAAAATGTGAGGGCAAAGTTTTGGCATATAAAAAAAACTCTTTACCTTTGTAGTCCGTAATAACCAATCAGCGCAGGACGAAAAACTGCGCATCAAAATCTTTATCTTATGTTTATCATTGGCATTGCGGGCGGCACAGGTTCCGGTAAAACAACCGTTGTTAAAAGGCTCATTGAGCGACTCCCAAAGGGAGAGGTTGTCGTCATTCCACAAGACTCCTACTACAAAGATTCTTCCGATGTTCCTGTCGAAGAGCGACAAAACATCAACTTCGACCATCCCGATGCCTTCGATTGGCCGTTGCTCGAAAAACACTTGAAGATGCTAAAAGAAGGCAAGTCAGTAGAGCAACCCACATACTCGTACATCACCTGCACAAGGCAGAAGGAAACCATTCATGTGGAGCCTCGGGCAGTTGTCATTGTAGAAGGCATTATGGCACTATGCGACAAGAAATTGCGTAACGAGATGGACCTTAAGATTTTCGTGGATGCTGATGCCGACGATCGACTCATACGCGTCATTCAACGCGATGTCATCGAACGCGGACGCACCAGTGAAGCAGTTATGGAACGATACTCTCGCATTGTCAAACCCATGCACCTGCAATTCATCGAGCCATGCAAACGCTATGCCGACATCATCATCCCGCAGGGAGGTCACAACAAGGCGGCAATCAACATCTTAACAAAGTTCGTCAAGCAACAAATCAGCGAGCATCACGATTAGAATATGGATGTATCCATCGACAAAATACTGTTCTTCGACATCGAAACCGCACCCGTAGTGGAGCAGATGGACGAACTATCCGACGAGATGCAGCATCTATGGGAGGATAAACACAAACAGTTGCAAATTCGCCAGCCGGAGCGTTACGCCGGCGATGCAGCAACCAATTGGCAACAAGCAGGCATCTATGCGGAGTTCGCACGGGTCGTTTGTATCTCCGTCGGGGTTTGCTACTTGGGTAAAGACACCGAGTGGCATCTGCGAACCAAGTCCTTTTGCGGCAGCGACGAAAAGTCTATCCTCGCCGATTTCCTCGAGTTGGTGGGTCGCTTTATGGTTAGTCCCTACCACAACCTGTGCGGGCATAACATCAAAGAGTTCGACATACCGTTTGTATGCCGCAGAGCATTGATAAACGGACTTGCTCTGCCCGACTGCCTGCAGATTGCCGGAAAGAAACCTTGGGAGTTGCATTTCTTGGACACAATGGATCTGTGGAAGTTCGGTGACAATAAGGCATATACTGCCTTGAAACTGCTAACCGCCATCTTCGGAATACCCACACCCAAAGATGACATCGACGGAAGCCAAGTAGCCGGCGTCTATTATAAAACGAAAGACTTCGCACGCATATCCGTCTATTGTCAGAAAGATGTCGTTGCCACCACACAAGTATTTCTACGCCTCAACGGGTTGCCCCTCATCGCAGAAAAAAACATCGAACACACCTAATCCCTCTTTTCCTCATGCATAACCCCCAAAAGATAGTTACTGTCCTCCTATTACTCCTGTTCTTCCTTGCCGTCACTGCCGTCGGTTTTCAAAGGGGACTACGAATAGGGTGGATAGAAGAATCGGAGGGTGAAGAAGAGATACCCGCCACATCTATACCCTACGCCGCCATCTTTCAGGAATATGCACCGAATATCGATTGGGACTGGAAGTTGCTGGCTGCCTTGTGCTACGAAGAGTCCCACTTTAATCCTTTGGCGCAATCTTCTTCTGGTGCCTTGGGACTGATGCAGTTAATGCCTAAAACCGCCTATCGATTTGGGTTAAACGACTCCACCGTCTTCATACCGGAACACAATATCGCTGCAGGAACGCAGTATATTGCGCACTTGCAGCAGATATTCTCTTTCATCTCAAATCAGGAGGAACAAACAAAGTTCGTCTTAGCGTCATACAATGCCGGACCTGCACACATCATGGATGCACGCAGGCTCGCCAAACGCTATGGCAAAAGCGCATACATCTGGACGGATAACACCGAGTATTGGCTGACACAACTGCAAAACGATACCTACGCACAAGATAGCGTCGTGCTGTATGGCTCGTGCGATGCAAAAAGCGTCAATGCCTATGTACGCAAGGTACTGCGAACTTATCGCCGATTTGCAACAAAGGAAGAATAGTGGAACAACAGCACCTCCACGCTCATTTCGGCTCCATCATGATAAGCGGCACGAGCATTTCCTCCATGCTGATACCTCCATGCTGGAAAGTATTCCGGTAGTATTGAGCGTAATAGTTGAAATTATTCGGATACGCAAAAAACTTATTCCCCGTCGCATAGATATAGGTGCTGGACAGGTTCGGCTCAGGAAGCCCGCACAAACGGGGTTTCTCCATGATAAATACATCCTTGTCTTTGCAAGCCAACGATTTCCCCACCTTATAGCGAAGATTTGTATTCGTATTCTTGTCCCCCACTATCTGAACAGGGTTACTGACGCATATCGTGCCGTGGTCAGTGGTTAGCAACATCTTATACCCCAACTCGGCTATTCGCTGAAACAGTTGTGCCGTGTTCGAATGTTTGAACCAACTCTGCGTCAGCGACAGGTAGGCCGCATCGTCACCCATCAGTTCGCGCATCATCTTGCTGTCCGTACGCGAATGTGACAGCATGTCTATAAAGTTAATAACGATAATATTCAGTGGCGTATTAAAACCCTTCAAACGACCTATCAGTTTCTCACAATAGTCGGATTCGTTTACTTTGTTGTAGGTAAAACGGTAAGACTTCCTATAGCGGTCAATCAAGGTCTGTACCAACTGTTCTTCGTTCAGGTTCTTGCCTTCTTCGTCATCCTCCTCTACCCACAAGTCAGGAAACATCTCCTTGATCTGTAACGGCATCAAGCCGGAAAAGATGGCATTCCGTGCATATTGCGTAGCAGTAGGCAAGATAGAGCAATACAGTTTGTCCTCTGTCACATTGAACCACTCCGACAACATCGGTTGTAGTACCTTCCACTGGTCATAACGGAAGTTATCAATCACTATCATGAACAGTTTCTCGCCCTTGTCTAAAACGGGGAACACCGATGTCTTGAACACATCAGGCGAGAGCAACGGTCGTTTCTGAGAGTCAGCAAACCACTTCTCATAATTACGCGAGATGAACTTGGCAAAGGCATTGTTCGCTTGCTCTTTCTGAAGAAGAAGCATTTCCCGCATCGACGAGTCGATACCTTGCAACTCAAGGTCCCAATGCACCAGAACTTTGTGTATGGCGAAGAACTCTTCGAGAGTCGTCGCAGTATCTATCATATAGGCAATATCCGAGAACTCTTGTCTATAGTTTGAATTAGTGTGTTCCGACACAATATCCCGCTGGTGTATATGCTTCTTGAGTGTAAGGAGTATCTGATTCGGATGGACAGGTTTTATCAGATAGTCTGTAATCTTTTCCCCTATCGCTAAATCCATCACATTCTCCTCTTCCGACTTCGTTACCATCACCACAGGCAATGTAGGGTGCATCGCTTTTATCTCCGAAAGAGTTTCCAAACCCGATAAGCCCGGCATATTCTCGTCTAAAAAGACAATATCAAACACTTGGCTATTGCATAGTTCTATCGCCGTTGTACCGTTGTTGGCGGTTACAACATCATAGCCTTTCTGTTGCAGAAAAAGAACATAAGGGTGCAGTAACACTATCTCGTCATCTGCCCAAAGAATTCGTTGCTGTTTCATAGTTTCTCCATTTATTGATTAGGTTTGTCATATCCTGCGGCCATTCCGAATCGAAGAGCATACGCTCTCCTGTAACAGGGTGGGTGAAGCCCAATGTCTTGGCGTGCAACACCTGTCTCGGACAAAGGTCAAAGCAATTCTGTATAAACTGCTTGTATTTCTGCGTAGGCAAGCCTTTTAGTATCTCTCTGCCGCCATAACGCTCATCGGCAAAGAGCGGATGACCTATATGCCGCAAATGAACGCGTATCTGATGAGTACGACCCGTCTCAAGTCGGCACTCGATAAGAGTCACGTATGGGAAGCGTTCCAATACCCTCCAGTGTGTAATAGCAGGCTTTGCAGCAGGGTTCTCTTCTGCATCCCACACTCGGAATATCTGCCTGTCCTTGTTATCGCGTGCCAATGCACCCTCCACTGTCCCCTCGTTCTCCGTAAATGTACCCCACACAAGGGCGTTATAGGTACGCTCTGTCGTATGCTCAAAAAATTGCAACGCCAACGATGTCTTGGCAGTAGGGGTCTTGGCTATCAGCAATAGACCGCTCGTGTCTTTGTCTATGCGATGAACAAGACCTATCGATGGGTCGTTCATATCCATCCTGCCCTGATAGTAATAGGCAAGAGCATTCAGCAAAGTCCCCGTCCAATTGCCGTGACCAGGATGCACCACCAAACCCGCAGGCTTGTTAACCACCAGCACACTCTCGTCCTCATAAACCACATCAAGCGGTATATCCTCCGGCGTAAGGGTATAGTCCCGCCGTTCATGGTTGAGCAGCACCTGAACAATATCACCCGCCTTCACCTTGTAGTTCGAGGCTACCGCTTTCCCATTCACCCACACATTACCTGCATCCGCCGCCGCTTGAATACGGTTCCTCGATGTACCGCTCAAATGAAGAAACAAGTACTTGTCTATACGCAAAGGTGCTTGACCCTTGTCCACTTCCTGACGGTAACGCTCAAAGGGTTCGACTTGTTCTATTATGTCTAATTCATCATCCGTCATTTCGCCGCACTGCATCATACTTTAGAAGAAGTCTTCTTCGTCTGTGGAAGAGGTTGTCTTCACGCGCTTGCTTGGGTCCTCCGACAAATACAAATCCACATGGTCACCCTCTCTTGCCCATACACCCGTCGCAGGGTCTTGATTATAAACATAATACTCCTTCCCTGCTTCCTGAGGATTGTCGTATTCTATCGCGCCTACAATCAGATGAATACCCAAAAGTTCTTCGCGGGCAGCAGCGAGCGTCTTTCCTGCAAGATTCGGAACAGCCACCGTATTGTTCCCGCTCCCTCGCCCTACGACAAGCACCACCGAGTCACCCTCCGGCAACCGTGTTCCGCTGTTCACCGAAACACCGTTGCGCCGTACATCCAACACCAAATCTCTGTACTCCGACGCTTCATAGACAACCCTGCTTACTTTCAACCCTAAGGCTTTCAAGGTCGTCTCTGCCTGACGGTAAGATACATCACGCAGGTCAGGCACCGGAACCTGTCGCTTTGTACGGGCATTCGCAATCACATAAATGGCACGACCCTTCTTCACTAATGAGTTCTCCGAAGGATTTTGCTCTACGATTGTACCCAACGGCACTTTGTTCGAATAGGTAGAGTCTATCACCTGCAGCAACAACCCCTTCGACTGTAGGGTCACCTGCGCCTCTTCTATATACATTCCGCATACATTCGGCACTTGCAGTTCCTGCCCATGACGAGTATAGTGCTTCAACCAGAAATAGATACCCAACAGCAGAACAAGCCCAAGCAGCAAGGCAACCAACAGGTTCTTGATAACAAAAGGGAACTTCCCCTCTTTCCAGTATGTCTTGAAATCCATAGTGCTACAGTTTTATTGGGCAAAGATAGACAATATCTGCCATATAAACAAATATCTCACCCGCAAACACCATGCCACCGCACCAACCAGCCTCTGCGGCTCCATCCCTTACACCTCTCAAAGACCCTCCACCCCCGTCCATACTCCCGCCTTCCTTCTTTCCACCACCTCCGAATGTCCATTATTATCTGGTAATGATTACTCCCAACAAAGCCCTTTCGCAACTCGAAAAATCTCCCTACCTCTGCCCTGTCTTCCTGCAGACCAGCGTAGAAGATAAGCAGAACATAAGCAGAAGATAAGCAGAAGATATGAATACTTTCTTAATACTTTGAAGCAATGGCAAAAATACCTCTAACCGACCCTGTAGCGGCTTGGAGCAGCCGCGCAACCTCCGACAACAAAATCATCTTCCGCCCCCCCACGCCACTTCCGCCGTAACTTTGCACTCGCAAACGAACACCACGCACAAGAGAATACTGCAATATCCTAAACATAACCGCAAAATCCTAAACATAACTGCAATATCCCAAAGAAAACTGCAACATCTTGAAGAAAACTGCAATATCCTAAACGAAACTGCAATATCCTAAACATAACTGCAATATCCTAAAGAATACTGCAATATCCTGAACGAAACTGACGCAAACCAAACCCGCAAAGTCCTCAGCAAGTTAAATCGTTTCATTTGAGTAAAAAAGCACAATTTATTGAGTAGTTTAATGTTTTTTTTTGTACTTTTGTAGCCTAATTCAACTACCTCATGCAAAGCAATTTGGCATTTTCATACCACCCACAAGCCACAATCCCTGAATTACTCAACGATCTTGAGCAATTTGCTTCACAAAATGATACCTTCGACGGCAATTCGCTTGTGCCACTTTTCTACTATCCCAATGAATCCGTGCGCGCGCAAGCCGTTAAAACTTTGGGCAAATTGCATTCCCTTGAATTCCTCGACCGTTTCAACGAGATAGTGCAGAACGACAAAAGCACAATAGTTAAGCGTGAAGCAGTAAGTTCAATCGGTCGTATGCGCACACCGCAAACTATTGATAGCCTGATTAAAATCTTACAACAAGAAGACCCAAAAGTTGTGTGCCAAGCAATACGCGGACTACTTGTTTTCAAAGGAGACCCCAAAGTTGATAACGCACTTAAAGCTCTTATCAACCACCCAAACGAAATGGTTACTTCGGTAATCCGCAAAGAGTATTTCCGTGAGCAAAACAACAAAAAGCAGGTAATGCCCCATACCCATAGTTATCCTTTTTTGCAAAATGTTGTTGTTAATGCTGATGTGCTGAAAGTGTTAGAGTTAGTGCCAGATGATAGCATACATTTAACATTCACTTCGCCCCCTTATTACAATGCCCGTGATTATTCCATTTACCCAAGTTACGAGGCTTATTTGCAATTTTTAGGCAAAGTATTTGAGCAAGTCCACCGAGTAACCAAAGAGGGCAGATTCTTAATCGTCAATACCTCGCCCGTAATAGTGCCACGCATAAGCCGTCAGCACCAATCAATACGCTATCCAATCCCTTTTGATTTGCATGCAATTCTTGTAAAACAGGGGTGGGATTTTATCGATGACATTGTATGGCTCAAACCCGAATATAGCGTTAAAAATCGTGTCGGAGGTTTTGAGCAACACCGTAAACCACTTGCATACAAACCCAATGCCGTAACCGAGTATTTAATGGTTTACCGCAAACATACCGATAAATTGCTTGATTGGAATATGCACCAATACGATTGCCAAACCGTACAAGAAAGCAAAGTGCAGGGCAAATTTGAAACTACCAATGTTTGGGCAATCTCTCCCAAGTCTGATAAAGTGCATTCCGCAGTATTCCCAGAAGAACTTTGCAAACGAGTAGTGGAGTATTACTCATACAAAGGCGATTTAGTTTTTGACCCCTTCGGAGGTAGTGGCACTTTGGGCAGAACCGCAAGAGCATTAGGCAGATATGCCTTTCTTACAGAAATGGAGCCAACTTATTTTGAATATATGAAATCTTTTGAGCAAAACCGATCTGCATTTGAAAATAAGCCTGCAAAATTCTTAACACTTGAACAATTCAAAAATTCTATACAACTATGACACTGAAAGAAAAAGTTGTAAAAAACATCGTGGCTCGGGTAATTCAGTCGCAAGACCATAGAGCCGAGATCGTTAATATGATTAACGCTGACTTTTTGCAGTTTGCCGTTGATTTCTTTAAGAAAGTAGTAGATGAGAAACTCAATTCGCAGGACATTACCATTGATTGGTATCGTAAAGCATTTATGAATGAAAATTTACCTGCCGATGATATCGCTATAAATGCAGGTTTGAACAAAAAGACCATTCATAATATCTACCGCAGTTCTACCAAAGAAATTGTTATTGAAGCCTCAAGCGAACACTTTGAAGCATTGTACAATAGCATTTTAGCATTGGTCGAATCAAAACCCGAAATAGATTTGACACTAACTATCAAACTTAAAGGCGTTAGCGTCGATTTGAATGTTAGCGAAAGTCTTATTGTTATAAACACTTTGGCTGTTAAGCGTGCTGCTTTGCGTGGAGGCGCATGGAGTACTATGGGCAAGAAAGTTGAAAAATACTTAATGATTACACTCTGCAGACTCTACCAAGTAGATGAAAAGTATTATAATGCAGAACATTTTGTACGCAACCGCAAACTTGCTTTTGATAGGGAGATTGATTTTTACTTGAAGAATAACGGCAAGCAGTATAAGTGTGAGGTTAAGTTAATGGGACAGGGCAACCCCGAAAGTGCAGACGCCATTATTGCTCGTAATAGCAATGTATTTGTGGCAGATACTTTGTCAGAACAAAATAAGAACCAATGTGATTCGCTTGGCGTGTCTTGGGTTGCACTCAAAGACCCAGAAGGATATAAGCGTTTCAAGTTAGTGCTTGACCGTTTCGGTATTCCATATACCGACTACAACGGCAACCTTACCGAAGATTTAGAAAGAATCCTCAACGATATACTCTAACCAAATTTTCGTAATCATATTTCCCGAAAAGCCCACAGTAATGTGGGCTTTTCTTTTGTTATCTACATTTTGCAACTCAAAACTACCGCCCCCCCCGCACCACTTCCGCCGTAACTTTGCACTCGCAAACGAACACCACGCACAAGAGAAAACCGCAAAATCCTAAACGAAACTGCAATATCTTGAAGAAAACTGCAATATCCTAAAGAATACTGCAAAATCCTGAACGAAACTGACGCAAACTGAAACCACCCTTGCACACTGTTGTAACTTCGCCCCGTCAATCAGTTGCAACGAACGACAAGGGTACGCAGACGGCTCGTCCGCGAAAGGAACACCAGCGGCTCGCTGTACGCCGCATTGTAGGGGCGGGGCTTGTCCCCATTCCGCCCGCAAGAGCAGCACTGCCTGCATAAACAGAATCAGATGCCCAACGGTTACTTGCGGAGGGTTATCACCGTGATTTCACTCGGGCAGAACAAGCGAATGGGCAGCGTACAGCCAATGCCGGAATTGACATACAACCCCTGCTGTACGGGCGATGGAGATGGGGAGAAGGCTTCAGAAGTAGGAACAGTCCGTACCTCTTGGGTAGGTTCAGAAGTGGTCCGATGTTCAGAAGTGGTTCGGTGTTCAGAAATGGTCCGATGAATCGCAAAATACCAGCCTGCATTTTCTCGGAAAGACACACGCGAGAGAGGGATACCCAGCAAGCGAATCTGCCCCGAATGGGTGTGTCCGCTCAGGGTCAGAGGAATATCCGTCTGCGGCACCACCTCCGCACGCCAATGCGTCGGATCGTGCGAGAGCAACACACGGAAGCCGTTCGTTCCCGCTAAGGCCTTGGGCAAATCGCCACGATGGATGGTTCGGAAGCCCTCGCTACCACAAGAGGAATTATCCACACCCACAATAGTCAGCGTATCCGTGTTGCGAGTAAGTATATGGTGTGCATTACGCAAGACCGTCCAACCCAATTCCTGCTGCTGAAATGCGACCAAACGCTCCACCTCGGCGGCTTGCTCGGCGGGCGTCAAACCGGTATAAATCATAAAATCGTGGTTGCCCAACACACTGACCACACCATCTGTTGCTTGCAACTGGCGCAAGATAGCCCCGTATGGAGCCGCCTCAGCCACACCTATCGTCACCAAATCGCCCGTGAAACAAATCAAATCGGGGTGCTGCGCATTGACCGAATCGACCACTCGCTGCAGAGCCTGCGGACGGTCGTCGAAAGTAGAAAGGTGCAAGTCACTGATTTGAACTATCTTGTACCCGTCAAAAGAAACGGGTAATGTTGCATTTTGATAGGTGGTCGGCACCACTTGCAACTGGAAACGCCCCACAAAATAGCCATACAGCATGACCAACCACAAGGCGCAAACCAAAGCCAAAGTCGTCCAACCGAAGGGGGCATACACAGGGCGGGCACACACACCCGAGAGAGCCAGCAGACGCCAAACACACCAAACTATATGGGGCAGCAGAGCAACGAGAAGCGATAAAACTGCCCCAGAAATAAGCAACATACGAAAAGGTGACATAGTTTTTGTTTTTCCTTATGCTATTCAAGAATTATACCAAGCACACGCCGTCATGCACTGTGCCTCCCTCCTCCTTATTGCAAAAAAGAATAAAAAAAAGTAAGTTTTTTCACCCACACTGCTTGCTCTTAGCAAGAAATAGCGTACCTTTGCATCTATTTCTGAGTAGGAAATAAACGATTTACCTATCGATGAAGAATAAAGGGGAGGAAAACTAAAAGCGGAGGCAGAATAATTCGCCCGCAAAGCGGACAATATTCGCTATCCTCCCGCCCTGTTGGGGATAGAAAAAAAAGAAAACAACGAAACAACATAAGGTATGAAAAGATTGACTAAATCAGCGGTTTACGCCCTGTTTGCGTTCGCTCTCGTTACGCTCAACGCCTGCCAAGACTCCGTCAAGGATGTCATAGGCACCTACAGTTACAAAATCAGCGGTCAAGTAACCATCGACGATTCCACCCGTCTCGTCCTGCCAGACGAAGAGGGGGCTATGCAAGTCCTCCGCGAGAAAGACAAGGAGGTATGCATCACTATGAATACATTGGGTAGCAAGGTCTATACCACCAAAGGGCAGTACACGGGCGATTCCATCGTCCTCTACCCGTTCACGCGGTACATCACGCTCTCCTACGCCTATGTGGACGACTCCGCACTGATTGCCATCGAGCATACCGTGACGGAGCCTTTCCGCATCAGCGTGTCAGGAGCGGGCAAAGTGTACGATGGCACCGTTATCTATTCCTTCTCCTACGATGGAGAGGGCTTGTCGAGCGGTCTTGCCCTACGGGGACAGGACATCGTCTGTGTGGCCAAAATGAACTAAAAAAAGCCGGATCGAATGAAAACGAAAACAGTATATATCAGTATCGTATGCGCCCTCGTGCTTACAGGGTGCGGTGAGTCGGAAAGCAAGAAAACCACGCAAGCGCCGCTCAAAGTACACACCGAGGTGATGACGCACACCACGAGCCAATACACCCACACCTATGTGGGCAAGATAGAGAGTGCAGCGAGAATTCCGCTTACTATGCAGTCAGCAGGGCAAGTGACACAAGTCTATGTCCGCAAGGGCGACCGTGTCAAGGCGGGACAGGAGATACTGCGTATCGACAACACACGGGCAAAAGACGCCCTGCAAGCCGCCGACGCCACACTCAAGGAAATAGAAGACGGCTATGCACGGGCACAGAAAGTGTTCGCCGAGGGAGGTGTGACAGAGCAGAAAATGGTCGAACTGCAAAGCAAACTGCAGCAAGCCCGCTCAGTGGTCAATATGTCGAAAAAGTCGTTGGACGACTGCGTACTGCGGGCGCCGAGCGATGGTGTAATAGGCGACTGCGATGTGCATGTAGGGCAAGTAGTCAGCCCCGTGCTGCCTGTCGCCACGCTGCTGCATACCGATGGTTTTCATGTCGTCTTCGATGTGGCGGAACAGGACATCTCACAGATCCGTGTAGGCGATAACGGCAGCATCGTTGTTGCCGCCTTGGGGCAAGATACCCTGCCGATTCGCGTCATAGAGAAGAGCCTTGTGGCGAACACCATCGCCCATACCTACACCGTCAAAGCAGAGGTGCTGGCAAACGAGGCGTATATGAAGACGCTGCTGCCGGGTATGGTAAGCAAGGTTTGGCTCTGCGCACAGGTAACGAAGGGCTACGCCGTTCCTACGAAATGCGTACAGATTCTGCAGTCGGGACACAGCGTCTGGGTAGTTGCGGACGGCAAGGCACAGCGCCGTGCGGTCGAAATAGGTATGCACGCCCAAGGCCGTGTGCTCGTTACAAGCGGCTTGAACGCAGGCGATACCCTCATCGTCGAGGGGCAACAGAAGTTGTACAGCGGCGCAGCGATTGTGATTGAATAAGGAGGAACGGTCGTGAAGAAACGAAATCACATAGAGAGCGCGATGCGCAAGCACAACTTGGTCTATGCCACCGTGTTGGTACTGACCCTGTTGGGCGTTTGGTCGCTGCCCCGCATGAACAAGGATGAGTTTCCGCAGTTCACTATCCGACAGGGCATTGTGGCAGCGGTCTACCCGGGTGCTACGGCGCAGGAGATAGAAGAGCAGGTTACCCGCCCGATGGAGGACTACCTGAACGGGTTCGTCGAGATAGACAAAGAGAGAACCAGTTCCGTAACAGAGGACGGACTGATGTATGTATATGTATGGTTGCGCAGCGATGTAGAGTCGAGTGCCGAAGCATGGACAGCCATTCGTGCGGGCTTGGACCTGTATCGCAAACTCTATATGCCGGCGGGCGTGCTGCAAACGGTCGTGATAGACGATTTCGGCAACACCTCTTCCTTGCTGCTCGCCGTCGAGAGCAACGACCGCAGTCCGCGCGAAATGGAGGAATACACCCGCCAACTCTGCCGCCGCCTGCGTACAATACCCGAAATGGGTAAGATTCGTATTATGGGTACGCAGAACGAGGAAATCTCCGTCGAGGTTGACCCGGCGCGACTGTCCGCCTACGGCATCGACCAGAAGGTGCTTCAAGCCTCACTCCTGCTGCAAGGCTTCCGCACCATAGGCGGTTCGTTAGACGGCACCGAAGGCATACAGAAACTGCAAGTGGCGATTCCTTTCAAAAGCGAACAAGAAATAGCCGAACAGATAGTGTGGTTCAACCCCGTGTCGGGCGCAACGATACGCCTAAAGGACATTGCCACCATCGAGCGGCACTACCCCGACCCGAGCAAGTCCGTGCAGTACTATACCGGCGACGCGGCAGTGGACATCTCGCCCAACCGATCGTGCCTGATAGTGAATATGGAGATGGTTCCGGGAAACAACATCGTGGCGTTCGGTAAGAAAATCGACCGTGAAATGGACAAAATCAGCAGCGAATTGCCGCCAGACATCCATTTTCACCGTATCACCGACCAGCCGAAAGTGGTGAACGACTCGATTAAATCGTTTATGCACGACATTGTGCTGTCCATCGTGGTGGTAATCATTGTCATGCTGGTGCTCTTCCCGCTGCGTACGGCACTGGTGGCCAGCACGGGCGTACCTGTCTGCACGGCGGTTGCCGTAGGTATTATGTACCTGACGGGTATCGAACTGAATACCGTAACGCTCGCAGCCTTGATTGTCGTCTTGGGTATGATTGTCGATGACTCGGTGATCGTCATAGACGGCTACACCGACCTGCTGGAGCACGGACACAGCCGTTGGTACTCGGCGGCGGTCAGCACGAAGCAACTGTTCGTCCCTATGTCAGTAGCCACCTGCTCCATATCGGGTATGTTCTTCCCCATGACCTTCATCATCAAAGGTCCCTTGGGTGACTTTGTGAAATACTTCCCATGGGCGATACTCTTTGCCTTGAGCGCCAGTATATTCTACGCCACGTGGGTAACCCCCTATATGGCAACACAGTTTATCCGTCGTCGCAAGACCGACAAACTCAACTGGCTGGAGCGTCGGCAGCAGAACTTCTTCGGCTGGCTGCAAAACGGCTACCACCGCTTGCTGACATTTTGCTTCAATCACCCGTGGGGCGCAATCGTAACCTGTGTGGGGTGTATCGTGCTGGGATGCTTCTTGTTTACACGCCTCAACCTGCAACTGCTGCCTAAGGCGGAGCGGGAGTGCTTTGCCGTGGAGATTCACCTCAACGAAGGCTCGTCCATAGAGGAGACGACCGTTGTAGCCGACAGCCTTGCGCGTATGTTGCGGGTGGATAAACGCATTACCTCGATTACCTCGTTTGTCGGACAGTCAAGTCCCCGTTTTCATGCGACCTATACGCCGCAGATGCCTCGTTCCAGTTACGCACAGTTTATCGTCAATACCTCGTCCAAAGAGGCAACGGCGCAACTGCTCAAAGAATACACGCCCCGCTATGAGAACTACTTCCCCAATGCGTATGTCCGCTTCAAGCAGTTGGACTATCAGGCGGTGATGAGCCCTATCGAGGTGCGATTCCGTGGCAACGACTTGGACCTGCTGTCTGTCTATGCCGACAGCGTCAAGCAGTATATGGCAAGCCAACCCGAATTCCGTTGGGTACATTGCAACTACGACAATGTAGCGAGCCAGACGCGTATCACGCTCAACGAAGAGGAAGCGACCCGCCTCGGTATTACGGAAACCACACTTTCGCTCTATCTGCGTACCCTGACGCAAGGCGCGAAACTCACCACCGTCTGGGAGGGCGACTATGCGATACCCGTCATGCTCTATACGGCGGGGGCGAAAGACATGACCATCGACGAGTTGCAGGACATCATGGTGCCGACCGCCTATCCTTCGGTCTGGGTGCCTCTACGCCAAGTGGCAACGCTGGAGCCTGAGTGGCACCACACCCGTATCGAACACCGCAACTCGGTGCGTGCCATCACGGTGGCTAGCGACTTGCAGGGCGATGTAAGCCAAGTGGTGGCAGAACACAAAATCAAGAAGTGGGTCAAAGAGAACCTCAGCGACCTCCCAGACGGCGTAACGATTACTTACGGCGGTCTATCTACCGTCAACGGAGAGATGATACCGAAATTATCTATCTCTGTCATTGCTGCGCTGTTGGTTATGTTTGTCTTGTTGCTCTACCATTTCGGCGACCTATCGCTCTCGTTGCTCACGCTGTCGAGCAGTGTCCTTTGCCTCTTTGGCGCATTCACGGGGCTATATCTGTTCGGCTTGGACATTTCTATCACGGCGGTGCTGGGTATAGTGAGCCTCATAGGTGTCATCGTGCGGAATGCAATCATGATGTACGAGTACGCCGAAGACCTGCGCACCCACCATGTGCCGCTCCGTGAGGCGGCATTCGAGTCGGGTATCCGCCGTATGCGCCCGATATTCCTGACTACGGCAACGACCGCGTTGGGTGTGATACCGATGATTGTGGCACACACCGGTCTTTGGATGCCGATGGGCGTTGTTATCTGCTTCGGTTCGCTCTTAACGCTGCCCCTGACTATCACCGTCCTGCCCGTAGCGTACTGGAAAATCTACGAGCGTCATGAGAAACAAAAAGCCAAGTGGGCTGCTCTAACCAAGAAACAAAAATGAAACATCCCTATTTATATATAGTGTGTGCGGCTATCTGTCTGTCTTGCCCTGCATGGGCGCAGACAGCCGACAGCACCGCCACCTACCTGACACTCGATTCGTGCCTCTCGCTGGCAACGCAGAACAACCGCAACATCCGTAAGTCGGAACTCGCCATAGAGAAAGCAAAGGAGGTAAAAGCGCAGGTATTCACCAAGTATTTCCCGCAAGTGCATGCGCAAGCGGGGGCATTCTATGCACTCGACCCGATGTTCGAATTTGACATCAACGACATCGGCAATGCAACGGTGCGCGACCTGCTGACCACGCTGTATGGCAACTATGGCGCAGCACTTGGGTTGCCCAACACCATCGCTATGTGTCAGTATGGCTACATGGTGGGCGTGACGGCTCTGCAGCCTGTCTATATGGGCGGCAAGATTGTGGCAGGCAACCGCTTGGCGCAACTCGGCGTAGAGGCTGCCGAGAAACAGGCGGAAATGGGCGACCGTGACTTGTTGGAACAAGTAGAGGAGAGTTACTGGCTGCTGGTGGGGCTGCAGGAAAAACAAGCCACCGTGGATGCGGCACTGGCACTGATAGACACCATTCACCGCACGGCAGAGACAGCGGTAGAGGCAGGGCTTGCGTTGCGTACCGACCTGATGCAGGTGGAGTTGCGCCGATCCGAAATGGAGCGCACGCAGATACAACTCTCCAACGGCATCCGTCTGTCGACCCGTGCCTTGGTGCAGTCGGTGGGGCTTCCCCAGTCGGCGTGCGACAGCGTGCGTGTGCCGTCGGTGAATATGAAAGATGCGCTGACGGACAGCCTGCCACCGCTCTATGTGGACGGGGCAGAAACGACACCGGAACATACGCTGCTGGATATGCAAGTGGAGGCTGCCAAATTGCGGCGTCGGATGACGATTGCCGAAGCACTCCCGAACATAGCCGTAGGAGCGCACTATGGGTACAGCCGTGCGCAGGCTAATTTGCTGAAGGATGGTATGTGGGGAAACGATACCGGCAACGGAATGGTGTTTGTCGTGGTCAAGGTGCCTATCACATCGTGGTGGGAGACGAGCCATAAGATTCACGAACATTCCATTTCGGTACAGCAGGCAGAACTGGAGCGTGACAATATGAACGAACTGCTCTCGCTGCGCAACCAGCAGGCCTACGACAAACTGCAAGAGGCCTATCTGCTATGGCAGAACAATCAGCGTGCCTTGTCCACAGCGCAGGAGAACTATCGCTTGAGCGAAGTGCAGTACCGTGCCGGCACGGTGACTATCTCCAATTTGCTCATGGCGCAGACCACCTTGCTCAAGGCAGAGAACGAGTTGTCGGATGCCTACATATCCTATCGCGTCTGCCTCCGCCGTTACACCGACCTCACCAACGCCAACAAAAGGTAACTAAACCATATCATACCAAACCATACCAACCCAAACCATACCATTATTCGATATTCTCCAACTGCCCGCCCCACGGAGCATGTCGATTGCCTCCTGCGAGATTGCTTCGGTAATGGTATATTTGACCCTGATGCTGTTAGAGGTTTGGAATCTCCCTACCCTTTCGGAACAAGCAGGATACTCACCTCGTACAGCAGATATATAGGCACAGCCGTCAGCAGCAGGGTGAAGACATCGGTGGTAGGCGTGATGATGGCGGCGACGACAAGGATAGCCACCACCACATGGCGGCGGTAGCGGCGCATGAGGGGCGAAGTGAGCAGCCCCATCCGTCCGAGCGTCCAACAGACAATCGGCACCTCGAACAGCAAGCCCATCAGCAGGAGCATTGTCCATAGCGTGGACATATACGACTGCAGCGTTATCTTATTGGTAACATCGGTGCTGACCTGGTAAGTGCCGAGGAAACGGAACGCAAACGGGAAAAGGATACTATAGCATATCACGACACCCAGTATAAACAGCAAATATCCCCAACCTACCAGGCGATAGACATAGTGCTTCTCCCGATCGTAGAGGGCGGGGGCGACGAAACGCAGCAGCACATACAGGATGTACGGTGAAGCGCACAGCAGCCCCACATAGCAAGCGGTCTTGATATGAATGGTGAACTGGTCTGCCAACCCCGTATTGATCATCTCGACGGGAGCGACAGACAGCGTATCGTTGGGCAGTATCTGTGCCAACAGACGATAGAGAAAGAAGTCGGGGCTGTTGGGCGCAAGCAGCAGTGAAAAGAGACTATTCCCGCAGCAGAACGATAGCAGCGCACACACCAACACCACAACGCCTATGCGGATAAGCACGCTGCGCAGCACATCGAGATGTTCCCAAAACGACATCTGTTCCTCCATATCGGGTGGGGTCAATCTTGCGGAGTGTCCGTTTTACTGTCGGTTGTAGCAGAGGGGGCGGACTTGGTGTCGGTTGTCTTCTCAGAGCTCTCCGTCTTGGTCGGGGCGGCATTCTCCACCTCGTTCTGAATGTCGTTCATGCCGTCCTTGAAACTGCGCACGCCCTTGCCCAAACCACGCATCAGTTCGGGTATCTTCTTGCCTCCGAAAAATAGCAAGACAATGAGTGCGATAAAGATAATCTCGGGTAATCCAATGCCAAACATATTGTTGAAGGGTTTATTGTTGAAAGGTCTATTATTGAAGCGTTTGTTGTTATAGGTTAATGGTGATCTGTTTATGGTTCACACGCTGCTTCCTCCTCTAACCGCAATTCTCCAAATACCAACCATGCAGCGGTTTGACCTCACCATATCCACAACAAAGGTACGACAAAAAGTCGAACATCTGCAACTTCCCTTTGCATTTTCTGTAATAGGGGTACTCATTCCGTGGATTGAGGTAATCATATCAGGCGTGTGTGCGAGAACTCGCTCCGCAACCTCGGGGTGGAGGCGTAGGCAGGCTCACGCTGCCCAAGACGGACAACATACGGGCGATGGTCGCCTTTGAGCCGGGGAGCAATGTGCCTTTCCCAGCAGGACAGATGCCACCCGAGGGGAAGGTGCGAACCCTGTCGGGCAAGACCGAAGGTGTGGAAGTGCCTATGGAGGTATTCCGCAAGTTCGCCACCGTGCCTATCATCATCTACTACGGCGATAACCTGCCGACTACCGATGAACGCCCCGAACTCTACGAATGGACACGCCGCCTGCAACTTATGCGCCAATGGGCAACCCTGCTCAACGGTATGGGCGGCGATGTGACGGTGGTGCATCTGCCCGAGATAGGCATCTACGGCAACACCCACTTCCCGATGTCCGACCTAAACAACGCCGCCATCGCCGATCACCTCGTCCGCTGGCTCCACTCCCGCCACTTAGATCGATAATAGAAACAAAAGAAAACCATTACTTTCCCAAGAAAAAACTTATGGACAATGAATAGACAGGAACGAGCGATATTGATACTGGCGTTGATGAGTTACCTCATTATCGGCATAGACGGCTCGATAGTGATTACGGGGCTGCTGGTGATCTCGGACGACCTCGGTCTGTCGGCAGAAGTGTACTATCCAATAGCAACTGCCATTTTCCTGCAAAGTTAGCAAAAATGTTTGGAGAAGCCCCCAAGCGGTGTGAGGATGTTCCATTTTTCTCGTTGGCATCGGTTTCATTTCTTCTGTATCTGTCGTCTCTTGCTGCACACAAAATGCCTCACGATCGGCAGATTTATCCATAAAAATTGCCTTACTTCATACGTAGGAAAAGTATAGGACAATCAGCCTCGAATCTCGGACGTATCCCCTTACCACACCCATAGCACTCCCATAGCACTCCCATAGCACTCATGACTCATATAAGGGTTTTATAGCCCTCTTGAAGCACCCATATTCCCAC
>CAVEIE010000025.1:0-20246 GCA_963615895.1 Bacteroidaceae bacterium
ATGCTTTGTTTACCAATAGTCCCGAGTTATTTTCTGCATATTGACAAAGCACTTTACTAACTTTACTAAAAGTATCTTCGGGAAGTATATTATGCAGTTTATCATATACCGCATTGGAAAATATATCGGAGTGGTATGCCATTAACGGATTCGAACTATAAGTACTCAACACGATATAGTCATAAGAATTACGATCATTATGCGCAATGGAGAGGTAGTTCGTCGGATAGGATGAAGAATAGGTCTGCATAGACGAAGGATATGTCCACATATATTTAGTAAGTATACTTACAGGTGGATTCACATTTGCAAGCACCTCCTCATCAGGACAAGGGAAGTTCTCCATTGGTTGGCTCATATTTATTTCCTTATGATAGATCTGTATGAAAGACTTAAGAGCAGAATTAAAATCTTTGTCTTGGGGAAAGAACAAAGTATCCCATTTGCTAAATGTCCCAAAGAAATAGCGCTCTCCATGTTTGCACCCGCCACACTTTATACCCTGGAAACCTTGCAGGATAAGTAGCCTAATGATATTATTTTCTATGGTAGTGTTTTTTTGCTTAAGAGCATCATCGAACAATTGTAGCACTTCTAAGACCTTTTCGGTATCTTCTACAATTTGTTGTTTATCAAATGCCTGCAAGTTTCCACGGATAAAAGAGAAATCCTCAATAGCACGAACATCTGCAGCCCATGAGGCCTTGTCTTTTTCATGAACCAAGTTGCCAAATCTCGTAGTGTTTTCTATGCTGGCAAGCGATTCGTATACATCCTTGGACGCAATAAGTTGCGTAATAATTGTGTTGTATTTTGCCAGTTCTGTCAAACGCACATTCGATCTGATATAGACCCCTTCTCGTTGCACTATACTCTCGATGAGATTACGACATACACGCACATATTTTACCAGTTCTTCATTGACAGAGAACACAGAATGTTTAATACAATACGATAAAATGCAATAGAGCAGAACCTGTTGATTAACTGTAAATGAGTTATCTTTGTGTACACAAAGGCTAAACATATCCGTACTATCGGGACCGAATAAACGCACTTTTGTACTATATTCATCGCCCTCCAAATAGAACAACTCATTCCAAAAATTAGTCTTACTGATAGCAGCGAAGAAATCTAAGGCACTAAAAAGAAAGTCCAGTTCCTCTTTCTGCATATCAATGGCTTTCGCTTGGTATTTGTTGAAGTCTTCTATCACTACATCACGCCCATCAATTTTTGGATGATTGACAAAGAAAGTCATGCGTAAAAGATACTCATAGAGGTTCATAAACAACGCATCCGTTTGCGGATAGTTCTCTTTTCTCTCACTTACTGTATACGCCCAGAGCATATCTGCCCATTCGTGTTCTATATGTTGTTCAAAATAGGTACGGATAGGCACTCCTTTATAGTTTTCGTCTTTCCAATTTATTTCTAGATATTTGATATATTCGGCTTTCCAATTTTCGAAATCGGTTAATTGTTTACCGCGAGCATTCATCTTAACATATAGCGAATCATCCAAATTATATTCACCTATGTTGAGGTACTCAAACAGAATACAACTCTGTTCATTACCATATAGATTCTGCGCTATCGTGTCCCATTCATTCTTGTACTCATCACTATTCAACTGCGCATATATTGCATCCATCATATTGAGCATTGCTTTGATGGTGGGATCTAACAGCCATTCTGAGCAGAACCACGATTGGTCGATAATATCCTTTGACTGTACATGCTTTTCGCCGACGGCAAATAACTTTTGGCAGAAAGCCGTCGAACTATTGCGGGTGGTATAGGTGACTTGTTGTATTTGCTTATCTAACTCTTCGTAGGGTCGGATAGAGCTAATACTTCTGAGTACATGATAAAGCAAGAATAGTGTAGTGATACGCTGCTGCCCGTCTAATGGTTCGAAATATGCGCTATTTTCCGAACCGTAAATAAAATCCAATGACAATGGAGTACTTGTTTTTAGTGAGGACAAGAGAGCATTGAGAAACTTGTCGCGTTTTCCGGCATTAGCATCCAAACCTTGAACATAATCCCGCTGGATGAGAGGAATGCGCACCTTATTTTCTTGCGCAAAAGTATTGAAATCTTTCATAGTATCTACTTTTTAGTCGTTAACAAAATAATGGTAAGCCGTTTCTATTTCTTTGAAATATGCATTGCGGTCATTCGGCGACCAAAACTTCATATCCAACACTTTGTCTGAATACAATTTGTTAAATACAGCCCATGTACCGACCGGAACATAGGTCTTATTTTCTTTTTCTCGCTTATACAGAGTAGCGCGCTTCTCATAGAGAAAGTTATTGCTTAGAGCAGCATTTGTATCCTTATCCACCAATGCGAGATTGTACAAAGTGTGCATCAGTTCCGGCTTCATACCTGCCAACTCATCAAACTCTTTATCAATCTCTTTCACCAGAGAGAGAATATCTTCCGATGTATTGTTGTTTTCCGTATTTTTGTTATTCAGTATGTTTTGCAACTTTTCAGCCGCACTATTTACATCTCTGCCACAGCCTTTGATAGCTTCTATGCGTTGGTTCAACCAACTACTGATTTCATCCAAAGTCATACTATCCGTATCCAGATTTTGCGGGTGGATATGTTCCAAACTGGTTACATTGAATTTTTTGAACAAATCAAAACGGAATCTGTCTGTGCTACTCGTATGAGATATATGTTGATATACATTGAACGCCTCAAGAATTTGGATAATCTGTTTCGCATTTTCCATATAGTTGATGCTCTCCAAATTATCCACCTTAAGAACAGCACCAATTTTTCTGCGTAATTGATTTTTTGCTTCTGTTTTGGTGTTATCCTTGCACATATCATACACTACTTGGATGGTATGCAAAGTATCATCACCATTCAATAAATTCAATAGACCTACGAGATGATATGTTTCCAAGTCGTAGTACCAATTACGGAAAATAGTATAGGTATCTTGTATTTTTGCCCATATTGTTTCTACCGTTTCCGAATTAACAGCAATGGCTTGATTGATAACCAAGAACGAATACAAATTCTTGTCTTCTTGATAAGGATATGTATCTTTGTCCTTGACAGCTATATTTTTCGCCACAAAATCAATCACTAACTCAATATGCGAAGACGGACTATATTTTGTGGAGGTAAGCATCGCCCAGAACAACGGGTCTTGCAGTTGTTTCTCCATTGCATCCCATTCCATAGCACGGCGCATAGCCACTTCCTGTGCCACACGATCTTCATTAGCACATTGCAACAAGAGTGCTTTTACCAGTTCCGCATTCGTCAGAGCGATTTTGCCTTCATTCAAACGAGCAAAAGCGTCTATAGCCTGCGTGTCGTCATCACTTTGCGGCAATTCATACCAAATCACTCGAACATCATTTCCGTTCTCTGTTGTCAATAGTTGAGCCATTTTCTGCTTATCCACTTCATTCTTATCAAACCAATCGGCGATGGTTTGATATGCCTTGTAGATGTAGAAATTGTCTGCATTTTTCTTGTATAACCCCTTATCGTCATTATCATCCAAGAAAAGATTTTTGCTCAAATAGCACTCATCTTCTTGCAGATGTCTGTCGTACTCAATAGAGTAAATAGGCCTGTGTATAGATGTGTGCAAATACTGCATTATCAGATAGATAGTGGTTAGGCGTTGTTGCCCGTCTATCACATCGTATGTATCCGGTTGTTGCGGATTACGCCGTACGACAATCGGTTGCAAGCAATAGAATTGTCGCTTTTCTTCATCCTTATCAACGGTCTCAATAAACTCTTTCCAGTCATTCAGGAGTTCTGTTACTTGGCGTTTCTCCCACCGATAACCGCGTTGATAAGAGGGGATGTTGAATTTCTTTTCCAATAGGTGACAGAAACTCAACACCTCAAAATTGTTTTTCACTTCATTTTTACACATAATGAATTTGATTTGAGTAAGTTAGTATAAAAATAATTCCATTGATTGAATTAAGATCGTGATTGGATTCCATGTTCGTATTAAATGTATATTTATTACTTCTATAATTCACCCCTTGATCAATTTCCGCCGCAAAGGTACACCATCTAACTGCCACAACACTGCAGTGAGTAGAAAAAAAGTGCATAGGTCATATTTTTTTGCAATTTGACCCATACACCTTAAAAAGAGCATTTCTTATACAAAATCACAGACGCTCCTGCTGGGGAGACTCCCTCGCAAAAGTAGTTTTTTTAGTTTCGTTTAGACCACGATCGTCCGCCATTGGTTGAGCAATAAAGTCCTTTTGAAGTCTGTGCGAGCAGTTCGCGTCCGCTGTCCATCAGACTTTGAAATTCTCCATACATAGAACTAGTACAACGAGAAGACCAAGTACGACCGTCGTTGGTACTGCAATAAATACCCTTGCTTGTTACGGCAAAAATATCTGTTCCATAGAGAAGTAAATCGATGAATGTTCCGTACATAGAACTTGTACAACGAGAAGACCATGTACGCCCATCGTTGGTTGAATACTCAATACTGTTTTTGGCAGGATTGATACGAATCATCTCTCTGCCTACTTGAATCATTTGTGCCATAGTAGTTGAATTTTAAGTTATTGTTTTAGTTTGTTCTTTGTGAAGGTTATTTGTTTTCAGACATTGCCTTGTCGAATGCATTTAGTAGTGCGTATCGGTCTTCAGTAACAAGGAACGGAACAATCGTTGGTCGGCGTGTTGCAACAGGGTTGCCTATACCGTTTTTGTTGAAATAAACAGTCTCCACATTGATAGCAGAAATGGCTGTAGCCCTGTCTGCAAAAGCATTGTATATATCAAATGCTTCCCCATATTTTTTATATTCTGCATCTTTGTTTTCCTGGTATTCCTGTTCCTTATATTTATTATAATCCACCTCAAATACCAATGCCGGAGAGTTAGTACCCTCTACATTTTTCGCTCTGAATACGCCATAGTAGCCACATCCGCCTTTGGCGAACAAGAATATCAAATCTCCTTCTTTTACTTTACGGATGTTGTTTGTACGCCATATTTCTCCATATTCAATCGCTACTAATGCGTTGAGGTGTTCCATCTGTACGCTCATGTTTAATGCACAGAAATGCCAAAATCCATGTGACCATACACTATTGCCAAGTTGATATATTGGTGAGATAGAGGGTTGTTCCGTTGGAACTGGAGTTGGAGTGGGAATGGGAATTACTGATGTTTCTGAAACACCACTTTCTGTATCGGGTTGTGCAGCAGATTGAGCACAAGCAGAGTGTTCTTCTTTATCTGACTGTATTTCACTTATGTCAATACCGAATTTGTTAAACAAATCCACATAACAACTAGCATCCCCCCTTTTCTTAGAGGCTATGTCGTCAGTTAATAACTTGGTTATTTTTGCAAAACCTATTCTTATTCCTTGTATTTTATTATCTCGCCGTTGTTGATCAATCTCACCGATGCATGATTTGAGTTCTTTTATGGCATCAGCATCTAAATAAAACACCAATTTACCGAATGTCTGTTTGCGAATCTCATTCCATTCTTTTTCATCTAACTCCTCGTCAGTGCAAATTGTTTCCCACATTTGTTGGATATATTGAGAATAGACATCCAATTTATTCTCGTAGATTTTGATGTTTTTGTCTTTTGTTTCATCAGCGGATGATTGTCCTTCAAGTAAAACTGCCGTAATGGCAATCGTGATTATGGTACCTATGAGCGCACAACAAATCTCGTATGAGAAATCTTTGGAGGAAAACAGATGAAGAAACACAAATAAGATACCCAAAATCAGTATTGCCAGGACAACATAGCCGGCAATCTTGATTTGTTGCTTTTCTAAAAACTTTTTCATAAATAATAGATTTGTTTGTTAGTATTATGTATATGTTTGTCAAATTTCCATTCCGCCGCAAAGGTACACCATCTAACTGCCACAACACGGCAGTGCATAAAGAAAAATATCGCTTGCATACAAAAAAAGCGTGATACGAACTGTTTTTCTTTGTCCTTAGGTTCCTGCAAGACCCTACCACAAGAATAAACAACATCCGTCCACGCCGATATGTATGTTTGCCCTTGTGGGCAGGTGATATACATATCACGAGGACATCCATTGCCATCTTGTCTTGGGTGGTTGATGAATTTTGCAGGATTCAGGACACCAAAACAAGCGTCAATAAACGCCTTTTATATTTTTCCGCTGCAAAGATACGATTAATTCTTTTTTCTCACAAATGCGCACTCTATTTTCTTGCATGTTCTTAAGCATAGTTTTTCTCCCTATACACTTCGTTTTTCCGCACCATTATATCATCTCTTCTTCACCATTATATCGTTTCTTCACTTTCATATCATTTCTCCGACACCATAAAATAGCGACGGTCTTGAATACCATCTCTATACGCACACTCCAATCGCAGTACACAGAGTAGCGATTCCATACACGGCTATGCATACTGTTTCCACAAACATAACCCAAGCCCATACACACGCATACAAACTCCACACACACGCATACTAAAGCCCAACAGACACAGACCCAAGTCCGCACACTGCCCTCTCCTATCCCATAGAAACGCCCTATCCCTTATGCACCAAAAACTACCAAACATATACTTTCCATATAAATACTATTTATCAAGAACTATCTTCGTCGAAAAAGCGAGCCGGCAGACAGCAAACAACAAGCATCCAAGCCTATGAGATTCTTATGTAATTCTTATGTGATTCTTATGTGATTCTTATGTGATTTATATCCAAAAGCCGAACGAGTGCCGAACAAAAACCGAACGAAAATCCTACGCAAAGCCCAGCACTTTCGTCTTGCCGCCGTGGAATTTCTCTGCCGCGCACGCTTCTCGGATAGCGGACAGCAGATGTTCCCGTGACCCCTCGCCGGCATAGTCTTCATCGGCAAGAATAGCATCCACGATATGTTTTCGGGCAATGTTCTCTATTTGTCCGCCGGAGAACGAATAGTCTGTCGCTAATGTAAGCGCCTCTGCCTCAGTCAGTTCCGGCAGCATGCTGTGCCATATATGACACGATTCCGCAGCCGTGGGCTTGGGGAACTCAATCTTGTAGAGAAAACGCCGCTCGAACGCTGCGTCCAAATTGCCCGTCAGGTTGGTGGTCGCCACAAGGATACCCTCAAGACTCTCCATCTCCTGCAGAATGATGTTCTGCATGGCGTTCTCCATCTTGTCCACGCCCGAGACTGCCCCCTCGTTGCGTTTGCAGAGCACCGCATCGGCTTCATTGAAGAGCAGTATCGGAGCAACATCGGACACAAGGCAGAGTTGGCGATAGTCGTCGAACACCGCTTTGATGTTCTTCTCTGTTTCGCCCACCCATTTCGAGCGCAGGTTCGGCACATCGACCATCTTTATTGCACGCCCCGTCCGACGAGCCAACTGATAGACAGTTTCCGTCTTGCCCGTACCGGGGGAGCCGTAGAATATGCACGCAAAACCACGCCGCATACCGTGTTCTTCTAATCGTTTTTGAACAGCGACGAAGCGTTCGGGGCGGAGCAAATCGGCGAGTTGACGCACCTGTTTCTCCACACGGGGAGCAAAATAGAGCGATTTCTCCACGATCGTATCCGCCTGCAACAGACCGGCATTCTTCGTCTTACAATAGTTCAGCCCCTCGAGAAACTCCCGCTTGGCTTTGTCGGTCAGTTTCCAAGCGTTCGAGTCCACTTGTCCGTCCGAGCAGCTAAACTCCACCAGACGGTAGTACTGCAAGAGGTGTACTCCCAACTCAAGAGAACGCATCTCATGTCGTAGCATAGCCCGCCCACCATGGTCATTTTCGTAATAGTCCTCCAAATCGTGTTGCATAACATGGTCATCGGCGTTCTGCACATAGAGATGCAGCATAGCGAGAAAAAGCACCGTCGTGGCATTGACCGAATCAATGCCGTAGAAACGAATACGCTGTGTGACAGGCAGCGTAGGATTAGAGGTTATCAATCTGTCGAGTTCGTCCGTCAAACCGTCGTACGATAGTTGTCCCTTGTCTTTAGCATATAGAAGCGACCCCAACATATCGAACCAATCGAGTATGGACAACCCGTCCATCACCGGCGGTGTCGGGACGGTATTCTCGCGCAGGGCGTTCAGTACCGAGGGCGGCATGGCGAAACTGACTTCACCATTATATTCCTGTTTCTTCACTACGAAGCGTTTCTTTTCGAGCGAGAGTAAATCCGCCCAGTGGGTCTGAATACGGATATTCTTACAGCCGAAGTGCTTGGCAAAGTCGCCAACATCAGCAGAGCCGTTGCAACAGAGATTGACGCACGCCGAGAGCATGAGTGCCTCTGTTTCGTTGAGGGACAGTCGTCCGCCGATAACCCGAAGATAGGGGCGTGCTTGCGTAATGCTCGTTGCCTGCAGTTCTTTTCCTGCAGTGAGGTCAATAATTTGCTCGAACAATTGCATGATGTTGAGCGTCTGAATATCTTTTTTCCGTGCCATAATGGATGATTGGGTTAATGAGTTGATAAGTTTATTCGTTGATGCGTGGTTAAGGGGTGAAAGAAGTTTATGAATAGAACAAAGGTTGAGCGTTGCGTGCTAAGTGCAGAGAGTTGAGGGTAAAGAGTTTTTTAGTAGTTGATTATACATATAAAAAGCAGCGCCTTCGTTTGAAAGACGCTGCAAAGATACACCGACCAACTGCCACAAAACAGCAGAAGAAAAACAAAAAGCGTATTATTTACAGAAAAAGTACATCAAGCCACCCTATGTATAGCATAAATCGGTGACTAATCACAGATTTATACAAGAACTATCCTCGGCTTTATAGTATCTCCAAGGCAATGGCAGCGCAGGCTTCGGCATCGGCAAGAGCGTGGTGGTGATTCGTGAGGTCGTAGCCACAGAGGGTAGCGATACTATCCAGGGTGTGGCGAGGGGCATCGGGCCAACAGCGACGGCTTGCCACCAGCGTACAGAGGAATGTATAGGGCGGCAGCCCCATTTCGTAGGCAGCAAACACCGCCCGCAGGCAACCGCCATCGAAAGCGGCATTGTGCGCCACAAACGGCACATCGCCCGCCTCAAAAGCGGGGAAATACTGCTCTATCTTCTCTACGGCATGTGCCCACACCTTAGGAAACGCCTCTGCCGTATCGGTGTCTGCCGCACTCAGCCCATGTACCTGTTGACAGAACCAAGCGTAGTAGTTCGGTGTCGGGCAAATCAACGAATAGAAAGAATCCACTATCTGTCCCTCCTTGACAATAACTATTCCCACCGAGCAAACCGACGAACGGTTGCCATTGGCGGTCTCAAAATCTATGGCTACAAAGTCTTTCACAATCAGTCTATTATATTTTTGGGTCTATCCCACGATTAAACAATATGTCTTATCTATGCACTTTTCTACAGACAACAAATCTTATTCCGTACCGGCAGTATCGGTGTCGGGATTCCCTTGTGGGGATTGTTGCTCGGGTGCTTGTCGGTATTGGCAGACTATCGCTTCCGCCTCTTTTTGTATGTCCTCGCGCAGCCACGCAGGCGACAGCACCTCTATACCGCTCATATTCCGAAACACCTCTTGGCGGAACTCGTAGTTCGGCACCAAATAGTACTCAAATACCGAATAGTCGTCCTGTATGATCGTCTCTTGCTGCGAGGGGTGCAGCGGCAGCGTACGCAGGTAAGGCACTTGCCAGTCCCACACCCGAATCTGTACCACCTCGCGCTTTCCACCCATACCGCTCACCCCCATCACAGGACGAAAATACGCTTCGGCATCAAAGCCCGCAGGCAATTCGTACGCCTCATCAAGTACTTCTATTCCCTCCATACGGTCGAGCGCATAAATATATGGTGTGGAATACCTATCGGACTGCGCAAGCAAGTACCAACGCTGCTGATAAACTTTGACGCAATAGGGGCTAACAGAGAAAGTAGACGGTTCATCGTGGCGGAAACTTTTATAGGTCAAGCGGATACGACGGTGGTCACGCATGGCCTCAATAATGGGTGTCAAGAACCGCTGCCCCGACGGGATATGCTCAAAAAGGATTTGCCCCTTTATTTGGTGGCTCTCGTTGATGAGGTTGTTCACGGCAAAGGTATTCACCAGCCATGTACGGATACCACCCGTATTCATTTCGTCGGCATTGAGGATATAGTAAGCACCGGTCTTGCGGTCGCACTCGATGATAATCTCGAACAGTTCTTCGATAGCATGTTTCCAATTGTGGAAAGTGCGCTCTGGTATCTCGGAGGAGTGGTCGCTATTAAGTCGGCTACGCGCCCAACGACGGTTAATCTCCTCGCGGGAGATATGCCCCGCTGAGTAGATAGTCTCCGCCAACCATATATAGTAGCGGAATAGCAATGCGGTAGATTGTTTAGCCATAAGGGGAACTTTTGGGAGTAATATTTGGAGTTGTATTAGTGTTTGTACTAGTATGAAGTTGCATTTTCGGCTGCAAAGATACAGCTATTTCCTGCCATAACCAAGCAGCGAGCACAGAAAAAAGCATTATTTGTAACATAAACCGCCTACGGCTGTTAGAGGTTAGATCGTAATCACTGTTTTTTTGACTCGATTGTCCGTAAAGAAAATGGCACAGATATTGCAAAGTTGAGAATAGACCCACTATTTCGGTGGGCTTTTCGTATAGGCAAACATAACAAACCAACCACTATGATTTACTATTTCTCGGCGACGGGCAACTCACGCTATGTGGCACAGCAAGTAGCCGCTGCAATAGGCGATGGGTGCCAAGAGATTACCTACTCCGGCTCACCCGCTGACTCATATAACAAGCCTGAGGCACTACACGCTACAGCCGAAAAAGACAACACGAACAAGCAGGAGACACCGGACAAAGTGTTCGGAATTGTCGTACCGACACACATCTGGGGCTTGCCTGCTATCGTGCAGGAATGGATAGAGCGGATCAATTTTCACCTCCCCGCCGACACCTACTGTTTTCTGATTGCTACCTACGGCACGACATCGGGGCAAATAGCACGGCAGACAGACAAACTTCTGCGGCAGCACACCGGGCACGGGTTGGACGCTTCGTTCGGGGTGAGTATGCCCGATATCTGGACGCCCATCTTCGACCTGTTGGACAAAGAGAAAGTGGCTCAGCGTGTGGCACGAGCCAAAGACGAGACCGTAGCGGTAGCGCTGCAGGTACGCCAACGGACACGCGGCTGCCATATTCCCCACCCCATCCCTACGCCAATTGCCCAAATCGGCTATGCGTTCTACGACTCGGCACGGCAGACCCGACATTTCCGCCTGACGGATAGTTGTATCGGTTGCGGACTTTGCGCCAAGCAATGCCCTGTGCAAGCCATCCGTATGGTGGACAAACGCCCGCAATGGACACAGAAACACTGCACGATGTGCCTGCGCTGTCTGCACCACTGCCCCAAGTTTGCCATTCAGTACGACCACCGCACCGCAAAACACGGACAATATACATTCAACAAATACGATAAACTATGTCAATAGCCATCATTACTGGTGCCTCCTCCGGATTGGGGAAGGCGTATGTAGAAGCCACTACTAGAGTATTCCCCGATATTGAAGAGATTTGGGTAGTCGCCCGCCGACAAGAGCGATTGTAACAGTTGGCCGCCGCATTCTCCGAGAAGCGCATTGTACCCGTTGTGGCTGACCTGAGCAAGACAGAAGACATAGAGGGGAACTCCAAGCGAAGCGAAAGCCAGTGGCTTGAGTAGAACTCCTTGTCATCTCGCACCATCATCTGCAATTGCGCTGAAGGAAGTGTATCTTTCGCGTTTTACGAACCATTTGCGATAATACGGCGTATCCGCCCGTTCATAGCAATTCCGACAATACTTTTACACGATTTTTTTTGGGCTCTTAGTGGAGTGTCGCTCGTTTCTGTATGAATGACCGATTAGCGGCAATTGACAGAGACCTATACCCTATTTCCCCCACTTGCCTTATTCTTCTCATTCGCCCTATTAGCCTTATCTACGACAGAGCAGCCTCTTTCTTAGTTGGTTGTCCTCTCGTCCACAATCAGTTCGGCACAAACTCATACAAACAATGCTGTTATTCCGTAGCGTGTACCCTCGCAAAAATGAAAGCCATTTCTACAGATCAGTAACTTTTCGTATATTTGCCCCCTAATTTGTATAATGCAGGTAATGTACTCATTCTGGTAGAGCAAAAGTGTTCAGTACAGCAGGTATTGATGTACTTTGCAAATGATTTTGTCGCGCCACAATCATTTATTTATCTTGACCCAAGAGCAGAAGATTAAAGACGGGTGAATTCAACAAGCAAGTGCGAATTTATAGTGTTAGTTCATAGAGGCACTCTTGTGGCGTTTTGAAGCCTAATCGTTCTCTTGGGCGCATGTTAATTTTTGTCATAAATTTGGTTATCTATTGGTGAGTTATAGTCGAAAAATCGGTGGACTTTGGAATATACTGTCGTATCAACCCATTGGGATTTTCGATGGCGCCCTTTTGCCACGAGGAGTATGGATCCGCAAAAAAGATAGCCGCTCCCGTATCTTTCCTTATCTTCTCATGACACACAAATTCTAATCCATTATCGGTCGTTATCGTGTGTATCTTTCTCCTATATGGCGACAATAGTTTATTTACCGTTTGCGCTAATTTTTTGGGCTGTTTCCGTACGGCAATTGCGCATAAGCAATCTTGCCGGTACTCTTTTCCACCAATGTTACAATCGCCCCTTTATTGCCTTTCCCTACGATGGTGTCCATCTCCCAGTCGCCCCAACACTTGCCATTCACCTCTCGGGGACGCTCCGCTATACTGACACGATTAGGTATGCGCTGAAGACTCCCGCCAACAGGGCGTCTGCGGTGTTTTAGTCGATGTCTACAGTAGGTGTATAGAGTGCCTCCTTGCTTCTTATCTTGGCGTATCCGATTGTCTCATGGCTGACATTTACTCCCTGTGTGGCAAACCGCCCTAATATATGTTTCGGAGACCATTCCTCTTGGGTCAGTTTTTCCTTCACAAGGGCGACAGTATCATCCTTTATACAACGGTTACTGGGCTTGCCCTTACGCTTATAATCAGCGTTGGCTTGCGCACTGTCCCAATGGTATCTACCAAGTGGTGCTGTGTTCCTTTTTAACTCGCGGTAGAGGGTGGATATATGCACACCCAGTTCTGTCGCTATCTGTTTTTTCCCGATATTATTTTGGAGTAAGATAGAAAATGTGTACCTTTGCTCCGAAGTTAGATGTTTGTACATTTGCAATGCCTAATTTCCGGGGAGATTTCGGTCTCCTTTTTTATTTTTAGCATTGCTTATTGAATTTTAAGATTCATATAGTGCCATTTTGGACGATCCTTTTAGGGGCTTATAGTGTGTATCTTTACGCACCTAAACTGAATGTTTTTTTCGCACTTCTAATATGAACTTAGGCACCATCTTCCTCCGAACCATATCCATACAAAGAAAAGAATGCCACCGGTTAGTGTGCCAATAGTTCTGTGCGGTACTCCTATTATGTAGAAGATGAGTACCAATACAGCCCCTATGCCTATCATTGCAAGGACACGTTTGGGGGTAGAGTCGATTTTCATACTTCTGTCGTATTGCTCTTAATGTATTGCGATGGGTTGGATTTGATTTTCTCCAATTCTTCCTTACGCCATTCTTCAATAGCAGTATTTAGTAATTCTACTTGCACTTCGGAGATGCGGTTCATTAACGCTTCATTCGCTGCGACATTTGCTTTACATTCGGCTTCATATTGTCCTGAAGATATACGGATTTGTGCATCTGTTTTTAATTTACTATCACGAGCAATGTTATTCAGTTCATAATCTGTTGCGTCTATTAAATCATCATAAGCACCTCTACTAATTATCAGTTTTGTTAGCATTGGTGCTAGTTCTATGCATAAGAATAACAGGGTAAGAGCCAAACTAATCAAGGTGAATATTTTGGCTTGTTTCTTTTTTTCTGCAATAACAATTTCAGAATCTCCATCCATAATACTTGCTTCTTTCAAATCACTTAAAGCCTCAAGTTGAGTAATAAAGTTATTTCTATATGCGATTTCTGCAACATAATTGGCTTTATCTGTCATTTCTTCAGCAGATTCTTTTGAGTCTGCCAAGATCTGCTTTTGTTTCCGTTTAACAGAATCAGCATCTGCTATCTCTTTTTGTTTTGAAAGCCGATATTCCCTTTTTGCAGCGTCTATTTCAGTTTCTTTTTGCGATATATCCGCTGTTAGTTTCTTACTTTCTTTCTGATATTTATTGCTGTTCGATTGATGAGTATTATATTTGCGACGAGGCTCCGATTTTAGATGTGTTCTTTCCCTTGATTGAGTATTTGAATCCCAGGTATGCTCATAATTATCTTCTATGCATAATAAATCGTTCATTGCTTTTTGTTCTCTTTCGATATTACGAATAGCATCTGCGTTTTTCTTTTTAAGTTCCTCAAGTATTCTTTCCATATCTTGAATATACGGAGGACATGTATTTAATTCTTCCTTTAACCTCTCGATATCACTTTCTGTTTGTCTTATATCTGCTTCTTTACTATCTAATCCATTTATCCGGTCAAAATCTGCTGCATTGGATTCCATCTTCGCTTTCTTATTCTCTTCTATCTGCTGTGTTAATCGGCTCTCAAACAATTTTATCTCTATAGGCTTAGATATCGTAATTGCAATAATAACAGCTAATACTATACGAGGCAGGGCATGCAGGAAGTCTTTGCGAAAGCGAACTAATCCGCTGTCGGCATCTGATTTTTTGAAGGATGTGATAATATACCTATCCAAATTAAAGATAATCATTCCCCACAAGATACCGAATGCAATGGCTGCACACAATGCTGTAGTATCGAAAGGAATACTACCGTGAGAATCAACCTCGCCGCTACGGAATACGGTATAGAGTGCATATCCACCTGCCAAAGCTGCTAATACTCCGGTAAAAAGTATTGTAGCACCCATACTGGCATATTTCGCCCATTCATGAGGACATTTTTTTATAATCTCTGTATCAACACCGGCGCACCACCATAACATTCTTTGCAGCATAGTCGGCTTACGATTTTTATTTGATTCATTCATATTCATTACATTTTAAGTGTTTATTTATTCTACATCTGATATTGTGCCATAGATTGGCATTGTTGGTATCATTCTTTCTTATCGAAATCCATTTACATAGCCCTGTAAGGCGTTCATTTACAAAGGGATTATGGCAACTTAATCTCTTAGTCTTAAAAATAGGTATATCTGCTTTTATCGGGAAGGTATTTAAGCCTACTTGAACGTTTGTCACCTGATTAATGTACGGAAGTGGTGCTTTAAGTATTTCTATTCTAGGAATGGGCAATATTTTTATGGTCAGAGTTTGTTCTTTTTTACCAAACTCATCCATGACTGACAATGTATATTTCGTTTCGTCTGCAATACCTTCTGTGATACATAGCGAACCTTGAGGTGGAACGACTTTACCATCAAGTTTCACATCTTTAGCATCTTGTGTATTCCAACAAAGTGTAAAAGGTATTGATGGGAAAACATATTCCTTGTCTGCATGGAACTCAATAGTGGCATCAGGATAAACATAAATACAGAAAGATTCTTCGAATATTGTTTGTGTATCAAGAGCAGTAACTTGAATCGTAAATGTAGTAGAACTCTCGGGCTGAAAAGTATATGATTCATCCGCTGCACAATCTTTTTTGATTACATTGCCGTCCTGCAACAAAGATATTTTGTAGGCATTTTGCACTCCCCATGTCAATGTAACGGGTTCTGTTTTATGCTTGTGCAATTTTGTCTTAGTAGCCGTAATCGCGATGTGAGGTTTTGCATAAGACTTAACGGATAGTGATTGTGATGTTTCTTTGCGTCCATTCCGCACACGTAGTGTGAACGTATTATCATGAGAGGTTGCCTGCTGAGTTATGAAGTTTTGGTCGGTTACATCAACTCCGTTAAGCAGTACTTTTGTGTAATCCTTTACCGTCCATCGCAATTCTATTGTATCCCCTTGTAAGCAAACATTGCCACAAGAACTGGTGAAAGTCTGTATTTGAGGTTCTTTGTTTAGTCGATCTAACAGGATATCAAAGGGCTCTAAATCGTCTAACTTTGTCTTGGATAAGTAGATTTCAAGTATTTGTAGTAACAAGTCTATCTCATAAGACGTATTGTGTAGTTCTTGATATATCTTACTATGTTGCAAATCAACATAATCCAATGCTTCAAAGAGTAAATGGTCAGCATCTTCCACTTTGAACTCATCGACCAATTTTGGATTAGCCGCAATAGCAATAATGCTCAAATAAATTATTAACTCTGAAAAGTAATCAAGTTTTTGTGAAACAATCTTGTTGTTTTGGCGAAGTGGATGTTGATAGTCTTTCAATCCTGTGATAATATCAGGTTCGCCTTGCAGTTCTTTGCAATAGAAGGAGTCGTAATCAACAAGAAATAATCGTCCTGAGTTATCAACAATGATATTTCCATGCTGTAAATCACCATGCGCAAAGCCCCGTTGATGCATATCTTGTACCATAGCCATAAACTTATCGGCTAATGCTTCTAACGCAACTTTATTGGACCTGTTACGACAAATATAGTCTTTTATCGTTACTCCATCTATCCAACGCATACGCGTAGTCGGATACACTATATCATCAACAATTATACCTTTATCCACGTAGGTAAAATCACATAGGTAATTTGCACCTGATTCCTGAATAGCCTTTGAAATGGTTTCAATACGATGGCATATATTACCCATTTCTGTATGCCAACAACGAAAAGCCCATATTTCGCCATTCGCGGCATATGGGAATACTACAGAAAAGCCACCAGTATAGGCAATCAATTGGTTTTGACGACCTCTACAAAAGGTTCCACCTTGCGCATGTTGGTCAAGAACCAACTTTTGCTGGTTCTCTACCGAAGTTCGAATACTTGAAATGTTTGGCATTATTCCTGCCTCCTAAACTTTTCCGAGATATTATCTGATAATCTGTCCATCGTCTCTTTTATGGAAGAAGCAGTTGGCTGTGTACGACCATCTTTCCACTTCTCGACAATGCCATCTGCACTATCGCTTTTACCGATGAGTTTTGTAGGTCTTATATTACCATTCCCCCATTTTCCAACTATACCTCCTATGATTTTCTCCGAACGGGGTATGATAGCATCTTCCAATGGCTCCAAGTCTTCAATGGAATCCTTATGCATAAATTCGCACAACTTATCCACCAACGGTGCTAAATCTTCATCTGCCCTTAGCCTTCTAAATATAGAGGATGATCCCATTGACGATATATCTTCAGCACTAAATATCATTGTTTCGGAATCCTCCATCTTCAGCTCGTTCCACAATATGGGATGTTTTGCGAGTGCATACAAGCTCAAATAGATTACCAATTCAGAAAAATAGTCGGCTTTTTCTGTTACATATTGATTTACCCATCTTGATTTATGCTGATACCCCAACAGCCCTTTGATTTCGTCTTTCATACCTTTCAGCATCGGTGTGTACATGGAGTCATAATCAACAAGTACAAGGCTATAATCTTGTCGGACCATTATATTGCCATGTTGTAAGTCCCCGTGTGCCAAATGATGTTGATGCAAATCGGTAACCATTGTCTTGAAATTTTCAGCAATACGAAGAAGTGTGTCTTTTTCGTTGACATGTTCGGCTATGAACTTTTTGAGTGCTTTCGCCTCAACCCAATCCATCACAACGACGGGTTGTATACCCTGTGTTGTCATGATGCCCTTTTCAAAATAATCGAAGCCTACAAAATAAGGTAAATGGCTATCTTTCAGTGTGTCTGCGATAATCTGTGTCCTCTTTTTTATATCAGCGACCTCTGCATGCCAGCACCGTACTGCATATTTCTTTGAGAGTGTTTGATATGGAAACACAACACAGAATCCACCGGAATATCTAATCAGGTGGTCGTTTTTCTCTATCGTGTGTCCTCCTCGCAGAACCGCGGGCAGCACTAACGCAGGATTTACGATAGCATTGCTATAATCCGGAATGGTAGGTAATGGCATATCTATTTTTTCTTATGTTTGTTACGGCTAAATTTTTTCTTTATTTTATACCAGCAGCCGTTTTTTGACTCATCTACTTTCTTCTTCAATTCCATATTTTTCTGTTTTAGAGCCTTAATCTCCTCTTTCAATGCAACGATTTCCGTCTTTAATTGGGTATCTTCATTATTGACAGATGATGTTTCCTGTTCAGATAGAGACATTTGTGTATGATACGGATTGTGTCGCATAATAGGAGTTTCCTCTGCAGATACTAAATCTCTGATATTATCAAAGACATCTATGTTAAACTCATTGTCTGCATCATATTCTATAATAATAAGTGTGCTATCATCGTTATGCATATGAGCATTGGTGCGTAAGTCAGAGATTAGTCTCTCGAATTCTTCATGCGTTTTTAGGGAAAGTAGTCGTACTAACAATACAGACACTTTTTCCTCATCTTGCTTTAGTAGTTCACAAAACAAATCAGAGAATGGATCAGAAACAATCAACAATAAGCCATTTGGGGGTAACTGACCACTAATCGCCCTCGATTTTCCTTTCCCTTTTTTCTGAGGATTACTATCATAGTAATCGGGATAGTTGTCAAATGTATCAGTGTCTTGAGACGTATGTATCTGTACGATTTTATCATTCTGTACCTCAATGACGCACGTATCGCCTAAAACATCCCCCTTCCATGCTTGTTCGTTGAAACGTATGCCGGCAAGGGTCGCTCCTGCGGATTTTCCCTCTGCCAACATTCCTTCGGCTAGATAAGTGAGTTTACCCTCTTCTTGTAGTTCACGCAAACGATTATCGACACGTTCCTGCCATATTGCCGAAAGTTCCTCATGGACTTTCTTATTTTCTATATCCTCTGATGGACACCAACGTATATCTGTTGTGTAAGCATCAACCAAAATCTCTGCCCATATTTTCTGAAATATAGATTGCGACATACCATCCGAGACTGCCACCGATTTAGTATCACGATTGATACTAAATCGGTCTTGGCAATCTTCAAAACGTTCGGCTTTTTTATGAGTTATGAAAGCACGTATTTTCATCGTTAATTAAGTCCTTTATCTCCTTGTCCTTTGGAAGAACCAAAGTCTATAAGTTGAATTAATTGAACTCCATCTGCACCGAATATGCAGCCTCGGGAGCCGGCACTTACCGGTAACTCATTTTTTGCTGCAGCATCTTTGTAAGATTCAGGTACTTCACTCGTTATATCATACAAGAACTGAGCCTCCTCTTGTGACACTTTGTTTCTATCTGTCGGAAATATTACTTTGCCATTAGAATCATCTATCTGAGCATTGAATATAAGGACATTGCCATCTTTATTAGTCATTGCCATTATTTCTTGTGCAAGCGCTGTCGTTTCTTTCATACATTCACGTGGATCTTTTCCGTCATAGTATGGTACTCCGTCCGATATATTGATAATAACAGGAGCAGGACCATCTTGGTTTGCACTATCTGCCATCCATTTGTTTGCTAAATCTTTTGCCAAACGAAATGCTCCTAGCATATTTGTAGCACCATCGGATTTGATTGGCTCAACCCACAAAGGCTGCTTTACCTCTATCTCGATAATACCTCCAGCCCCATCAAGAACTTTCTTTTTGAGATTTTCAATGCGAAGAGGATGTGCGTAAAGGTCTTTAAGCCAACCCGAGCACAACTCTTTAACATCGTGGTTGTATCCGATAACAGATATAAAACAACGATTCTTCGGTTCTTCGCCATCAAAGTTCTTCTGAATAATATTGTCAATCACCTTGTTAACAGCCAAAGATGCAAATGCAGTACGTGTAGTACCCTCGTAGTTTGTTAACATTGAGCCAGATTGGTCAAGCAGAATAATCAGCAGACCAGGAGTGGCTGAACTCCATTGTTTGTCATTCTTTGCCATAATGTATAAATTTATAGGTTGTTATTTAGTTCTTTTTCTGCGACAAGTATATAAAAAATAAAGCGTGAACTTTCGTTCGCTTCATTTGAGTTTCCTGAGGTCTTCGACTACCTTTGATGTTCAAAATCCACGCAAAAGCTCACGCCGTAGGCGCGAGTGCTTGGGCTTTTGCTTGAACATCAAAAATAGTTTTCTGAAAGTTGTCGAAGTTTTCAGGAGACTCAAGTTCGGCTTATAACACTTGGTTAAATATGTATGTCACGCGGTCCTACCGCTCGTTGCTCATAGGCT
>CAVEIE010000026.1:0-20054 GCA_963615895.1 Bacteroidaceae bacterium
CCGACACAAGGCCGAAAGTGAGTGGGTTGTTAGTTTATTGGTTGATAAGTTTATGAGTTTATGGGTGGGGTAGTTGGTAGAGGAAGTAGGAAATCTAGAAAATCTAGGGGATATAGGTGGTTGGAGGAGGGGATGAGAGGCATAGGACGGTGTGGCTCTACGGTGAGCAATTTTCTATGGAGTTGGGAGGTGGTTGGTATGTTCTTCCTATATTCATCCTATACTCGTCCTATATTCATCCTATATAGATCCTATATAAATCCTTTGGAAGTGGTAGGAAACAGTGGGTAAGACAGAGGCTGCCTGAATTGGTCGGGCAGCCTCTGTTGTCAGGGAAGGTAATCCACTATGCAACGGGTGCATAGGCAGATTGTTTTATTTCTTTGCGTTCATGCTCTCTTTCCATTTGCTTTTGGTGGGCGCAATGACTTCGGAGTCTGCCGTATTGATAGCGTCTTTGACCGCAGATTTCACTCTCTTGACCGTACTCTTGACCGTTTCTTTGACCGTATCAACAATGTCGGCTTTCTCTACCCAGCAAAGAGCATCACCCTTTGTTGCCACTGCCCCTTGTTCTTTGTCGATAGCGACGATACGGCAATGGTCGAACGCCGTAACAGGCTCGATACCGTGTTGGGTTTGCAGATAACAAACGACCTCTCCTTTGGCGAACAGTGTTCCAAAGGCGGGTGCATGGCTCTGCTCGTTATAGTCGAGTTCCCAGAGAACTTTGCCCGATTTGGGAGCATCGACGGGTTCACTATTGGGGTGCAGAATGGCACGCTTGTCGGCAGCGGACAGGAAAGTGACTTGTTTCCCCCCTTTGGCGGCTTTTTCCATACGCTCGAGGAGGTCTTTGTTGAATTGCTCTTTTGCTTGTCCGGACTTGTACTCACGGTACTGTTTATCGTGCATAGCGAACTCAAAGAGTTCCTCGTCATCATCTCCGCGTTCCCACCCGAGTTCTTCCATTTCTGCGATGTAGTTGGGCAATACATCGGGGTAGAGTGCTTGCGGGTCGTCGGTATAGAACTCCAATCCTTTTCCCTTGACGAGTTCGACAATCTCCGGAGCCAATTCGCCGGGGAGTTTGCCAGACTTGCCGAGAATCATGCCCCACATGGCTGGATCCATACGGGTGAACGGCTTCTCTCCCATAGAGCGGGAATAGAGGTTCATTAGTGCCGCATTCTTGACATACTGCGAGAACGGCGTAACCAGACATGGGGTGCCAAGCATCGGCCATATACGCTGTACCTCCTCGAATAGTTCGACGAGTAGTTCATCTTCGCTGAGGGGATGTTCATCGCGTTTGATGAGGTTGGAATTGATAGCGGCGTGCATGCCTTTGAGGTCCGCCATGAGAGAACCCATCATACCTCCCGGTAGTCCGCACCCTACGAGCAGGGAAGACATTTTTGAGTTACGAGGGTCGATCCAATAGCCAAGAAAATCGTCGATGAAAGATTGTGTCAGGCTTCGTGCTTCCATGTAGGCTTTCATGTTGATGTCTTTGACAAGGAAGCCCGCATCACGGAGCATTGCCTGTATGGTGATGACATCGGGATGCACCATGCCCCAACTGAGGGGTTCCATAGCGACATCGAGTACATCGCATCCTGCTTTGGCTACTTCGAGCATAGAAGCGACAGAGAAGCCCGGACCTGTATGCCCGTGATATTGAATGACGATGTCGGGGTGTTTCTCTTTGATAGCCGCCACGACCTTCCCCAACATGACCGGTCGACCAATGCCTGCCATATCTTTGAGGCAGATTTCTTGTGCGCCTGCCTCTATGAGTTGCTCTGCGAGATTGATATAGTACTCAACGGTATGCACCTTAGAATAGGTCATACACATGGTTGCTTGTGCCGTCATTCCAGCCTCTTTTGCCCAATGGATGGAGGGAATGATATTGCGCGGGTCATTGAGTCCGCAGAAGATACGCGTGATATCGACACCTTGTGCATGTTTGACTTTATACATGAGTTGCCGGACATCTGCGGGTACGGGGTTCATTCGGAGAGCATTGAGTCCTCGATCGAGCATGTGGGTCTTAATGCCCACCTCGTTGAAAGGCTTGGTGAAGGTTCGTACCGCCTTGTTCGGGTTTTCGCCATAGAGAAGGTTCACCTGTTCCATAGCACCGCCGTTGGTCTCGACCCTGTCGAAACAGCCCATGTCGATGATGACGGGAGCGATCTTGGCTAATTGGTCTTTGCGGGGAACATACTTGCCGCTACTTTGCCACATGTCACGATAGACAAGTGAAAATTGGATTTCTTTTTTCATATAGTAGATTTATTGTTTAGTGTCAGTGGTGCTGCAAAGGTATAAATAAAAATAGTATGATACAATGAAAGGTAATACGATTTATTGGATAAAGGTTTGATTTTGGAAAATACGGTACCCAACATCGCAATTGATACAGTTGTGCGGTTGGCAGTAGTTCTGGTAGAGATGAATGAGCGATTGTGTGTCGGCGGCAGATTGGATAGATTGTCCGAGTAGTTTCCACTGCCGTATGATATGGTTATCTTCGGGGGGGATCTGTTGGAGGAGGGTATAGACCTGTTGCTCCATAAGAAGATTGTTGTTCGCCAAAGCGAAGGTATATTTATAGGGAAGTACGGTATTGATGAGTAAGATGTGGATACTTGCTTTCCCTAATTTAGTGCCAGCAGAAAGCGTGAACAATCTGACACAATCGTTGATTGTAGCAGCGTCCATCAGATTGGAAAAGAGGAACTCGGCTTGGTAGATGAGTTGTGCAAACTGCCGAATACGGACCTCAGGGAACGATTGCGGGCGCATGCGTGCATGTTTCCATATCGAAGCATCGACGGGAGTAAGACTGAACTTCTTTTGCAGGAAGAGATACTCTCGCAGAAGGGCTTTATCGTCTTCGGTGGTGGCAGTTTCCCGAGATAACAATCCGGACTGCCCAAAAAGGATTGCCGTTAGTTGGAAAAGGCTGTTGCGATGTTTTTGGAGGCAAGACAGCGGGGTTTGGATGGCTAACAACTCGAAAGGAATACCGTTGGTGTGAAAACCGAAGTTGTGCGCCAGTGTGATGTAGAAGGCATGTTCCCAACTACCTTTTGTGATGGTGAGCAGGTCGGAGATGGCTTGTCGTTTACATTCGAGGCGATTGTGCAAGAGGGCTTTTCGCCATCCTTGAGTAAGGAGTATCGGGTCGGAGAGCAAGCGTTTACTGCACTCGACAACCGATGCAGCGGAGTCCATCCGTTGGGCAGATTGGATGAGTTCGGTGAGATAGTCTTGGTTGGTAGGATATTGGAGGACGCATTGTTCTATTTCGTTTCCTTTGGAATTGTAGATCTTTTTATCGGCATTGCGGACGATATGCAAGATGACAGTATCGTAGGCAGGGTCGGTATGGTGGCGGTGGCGGTACCAGTCGGAAGAGTTGATGTGAATCTCTATGTTTCCCACCCACTCCCGTTGCCCGATGCATATATGCGCATTCAGGAAGTCAGGGCCTGCGTTAAGATTGTGTCGCCCGACCGAGAGGATATTGACTTGTTCGCCGTAGGTGGTTGTTTGTGGAAATCCAGCCCACAGGCAGTGCTGCCAGAGGTAGTGGATGACTATCTCGGGTATGTTTCGTTGCTTGGCGGGTGGAGTTGGCATAGGAAGTATGACTGACAGATAATATGCAGGTATGTTATGCGGGCGGGAGTGTGTTTCGTCTTGGGATTAGAAAGAATGGGCTGTCTAAAGATGTCAGACAGCCCATTCTTCGTTCGCTATTACCGCAAAGGTGCTACAAACTGTTCGTAATAGGGGTAATACTTTGCAAAAAGGTCTTCTTGTGCAGTCTGTTGCCAAGTTTGCAAGATATTACCTAAGATGGCGGCATGATATTGGAGCGTGGAATAGACATACTGGCGATTTTCTTTGTTGAGTGCATTGCCCCAATTCAAGTAATCGACAGAGTTGTCAGCCACGATGGTCATCATACGGTTTGCCGTTGCAGTATCTCCTAAGGCGTAATAGTAGTTCGCCATAGAAGCCGAGGTATAGTCATAGGGGATGTTGTATTCCGGCAGGACTTGCTCGGCATAGTCGAGTACCTCTTTTGCCTTATCGGTTTGTCCTTCTTGCAGAAGAGCCTCAGCCAACTGAGCAAACATCATGCGGTGAGTACGGCACATGCGCATTAGGTTCTCGTCGATATATATCCCCTTCTGATTCATGTTGCCATACCGGAAATTGTGCATCATATTGTCGTACATCTTTTCGGTATTGACCCTTGGTTGTCCGTCGGGTGAAGCAACTGGCGTAATCTGATAGGCTAACCCTGTAAGTTCGAAGAATTTCTCCATACCCTGATAGTAGTCGTTTCCGACGGTGACAGCAAAGTAGATAGGTCGTTGCCATTGGTTGGTAGAGAGCATCTCGAGTACCATCATCTCGCTGCGAGTAAGTCGTCTTCCGAGAGAGATGTCGATGCTATCTGCCAACATTTCAGGTGAATAGATGCAGGCAGCATCTTTCGAGAACGCCGGTGAGGTTGCTATATCTTTGTAGTTTATCGGGATATAGAGTTTGTTAGAGGGGATATAGGGTTCACCCTCCCGTTTGGTCCGAGGATCGTTGCTGCGTACAAATTGGAAGGCAGTATTGACGGTTATGGGTGTTCCTATTTTGTTATCTACCATGGCTATCTCGTTCTTGCCGGGCAAATAATCCGCCGGTGTCCAACTGATGGGCAAGGCTTCGGACTCGTAGTAGGGTCTTTGCATTTGCCCTATATACCAATCGGTTTGCAGATAGGAGAGGTTGCATACACGCAAGTCTGTTCTGACGCCTTCGACTTCCTGGTTGTACCAGAGAGGGAAAGTGTCGTTATCTCCATTGCTAAAGATGACTCCGTTGTAGTCACATGACTTGAGGTAATTTGCACCGAAGTCGCGACATGAATAGCGTCCACTTCTATCGTGGTCGTCCCAGTTCTGTTGTGCCATAAGTACGGGTACGCCAAGACACAGGATGGTTATTAGTACGGACAAGACTACTCGCAGTGTTTGGCTATCATTCTCTTTCTTACGGAAGAGTGAAGCGATTGTTTCGACCAAAGCAGGTACAGCCAAGCCAATCCATATACAGAAGGCATAGAATGAGCCTGCATAAGCATAGTCTCGCTCACGAGGTTGGTAGGGCGTTTGATTGAGGTAGATTACGATTGCCAAGCCTGTCAGGAAGAACAAGAGAAATGTGATGGAGAAACTTTGAAAGCCTTCCCTTCTTTTGCCTAACTGATACACTATGCCTATGATACCTAAGAGCAACGGCAGCATATAATAGACATTATGTCCTTTGTTCTCCCGTAGTTCTTTTGGCAGTGCTTCCTGGTCGCCCAATCGTGCGTTATCGATAAAAGGAATGCCCGATAACCAATTGCCCTTGTGCAGTTCGCCATAGCCTTGCAGATCGTTTTGCCGTCCTGCAAAGTTCCACATAAAATAGCGCCAGTACATATAGTTGCACTGATAGCGAAAGAAGAAGCGCATATTCTCCAAGAAAGTAGGTTTGTAGTCAGATTTTTTCTGTCCGCAATATTCATAGCGCACCTTTGATCCTTTGATGTTTGCCCATTCTTTGTAGGCTTGTACATGCCGGTTATCAGGTGAATAGACACGAGGGAAAAGCATATAGAATTCGGGCTGCATCTTATAGGAAGACTTATGTCCTGTTACGATATACTTATCTTTTTCTTTGTCGGAAGTTTTGGGTGCCGGTGCATATTGTGCGTGTCCTACCTGCTCGATCGGAATACAGATATTGCCTTTGATTTCGAGTGCGACAGGTGCGTTGTAGGTAGCACCATAGAGCAGGGGTCGGTCGCCATATTGCTCACGATTGAGGTAGTATTTGAGTGAGAATACATTATCAGGGGAGTTCTGATCCATTGGTGTGTCTGCACTACTGCGTATGACTATTGTAGCATAGGAAGAATATCCGATGAGGATAACTGTGAGCATAAGGGATGCAGTGTTCAACACGCGTGCAGATATTTGTATTCGTTTCCAGAACAACAGTGCAGTGAGTATTGCTATGAGTATGATTCCAAGCAGTACATTCTCTCCAAAGAAGGGTATCCCCATTAGTGTTACCGCTGCAATAAAGGAGATGTTCATTCTGACTTTGCTTTGGTCGAGACAGGTTTCTACTACAGCCCATACGAGAGTTGCCAAGACGAGAACAAGGTAGATGATAACTCCCGTGTTGAAATGACATCCGAGAATGTTTACAAATAGCAGTTCGAACCAACAAGCCATTTGTACTGAACCGGGTATGATACCATAGAGTACTATTGCCAAGATAGCGATGGAAGCGAGGAGTGCCAAGCATACCCCTTTCCACGAAAATTCGTACTTGCGAAAATAGTAAACCAAGACCAGTGCGGGTATGGTCAACAGGTTGAGCAAGTGTACTCCGATGGACAGTCCCATGAGGTAGGCTATCAGTATGAGCCAGCGGTCGCTTCCCTCTTCGTCGGCTTTCTCGTCCCATTTGAATATGAGCCAGAATACTATAGCCGTGAACAGAGAAGAGGAGGCATATACTTCGCCCTCTACTGCAGAGAACCAGAAGGTATCGGAGAATGTGTATGCCAATGCGCCTACGAGTCCTGCGCCTATTGTAGCGATTCCCTGCCAGAGAGATAGTTCCCCTTTGTTTCCCACCAAGAGTTTTTTAGCGAGTGCCGTTATTGTCCAGAACAAGAACAGAATAGTAAATGCAGATGCCAAGGCGGACATTGCATTGACGCACATTGCCACTTTGGTTGTGTCGGCAGCAAACAGGCTTGCAAAATGCCCCATCAACATAAAAAAGGGTGCTCCAGGCGGGTGTCCCACATCTAATTTGAATGCAGTTGAAATGAACTCGCCACAATCCCAGAAGGATGCAGTAGGTTCGATGGTGAGTAGATATGTGGTGGATGCAACGATGAAGGCAAGCCATCCAAATATTCTATTCCACAATTTGTAATGTTTCATTTTATTAATAGTTAGTTAGTTCAGATATACATCTAATGAGTCATGGTAGATAGACCTCGAGCAGTTGTGTGTGTGTTGTAGCAGGAATCAGTTTTACATCGTTGCACACGGCAGGCAGGAGGAGTGTTTCTCCTGCTTGGAGAGTAGCATTTCCCAAGTCGGTTTCGATGGTGCAGGCACCACTGAGCAAGCAATAGACCACGAAGGAGTCGAGTGGTGCATAGTCGCGTGCTACAGGTTGGTTAAAACAGAGCAAGTTGGTTGTGAAATAGTTGCAAGAAACAAGATTGACGGCTCCATTGTTTTTGGGTGTATATCGGATTAGCGGTTGGGTGACGGCGGAATAGTCGAGAACCTCGAGTGCCTGATTGAGGTGTAGTTCGCGTTTGTTTCCTGCAGCGTCGATGCGATTGTAATCGTAGAGCCGATATGTGATGTCGCTTGCCTGTTGTATTTCCAATAGACAGACTCCTGCACCTATTGCGTGTAATCGTCCAGAGGGGATGAAAGCCACATCGCCCGTTTGAACAGGGACGGTGCATAGCAGGTCGGAGAAAGTTCCATTGTTGATGCTTTCTTTTAACTCGTCGGAATCAGTATTCTTTTTCAATCCTAATGTGAGCGTTGCATCTGGTTCTGCGCTCAAGACATACCACATCTCCGTTTTGCCAGAGCAATTATGTTTACGGAAGGCTGCATCGTCGTCGGGATGTACCTGCAGGCTGAGTTTGTCGTCAGCCGAGATGAGTTTGAACAAGAGGGGGAAATAGTTGCCATATTGTTCGTAGATATGGTCTCCCACCAAGTCTCCCATATAGACCTCGACCAGTTCAGCCAAGTCGTTGCCTGCGAGTATTCCATTTGCCACGACAGATGCTGTATTGTCGAAAGCAAACAGTTCCCAACTTTCGCCTATGTGTGCGTCATCTGCAACCGATTTCCCAAATTTGGAGAGGGTAGTTCCTCCCCAGATTTTCTCTTTAAGAACGGGTATAAATTTGAGTGGATAGAGCATATAAAAGGTATATCTTACCGAGATGCGTTGCGAGTAGGTCTGTTATTTTTTCAATGTTGCAAGATGTTGTTGCCAACGCCAAGCACTGAGCAGTGTATCTTCGACGGATGTGTCGGCTTTCCATCCCAGTACTTGGTTTGCTTTTTTAGGGTTTGCCCAAACTTTCTCGATATCTCCTGCTCGTCTGGGAACTATTTTGTAGGGCAGATTAACGCCTGTTACCCGTTGGAAGGTCTCGACTATTTCCAAGACGCTCAGTCCCCGTCCCGTGCCTAAGTTGAATACCTCTACATTGTCGGAGGACTTTCGTTCGAGCATTCGTTTGACAGCGATGACATGTGCTTTAGCGAGGTCCACTACATAGATATAGTCACGAATACAACTGCCGTCGGGTGTGTTGTAGTCATCTCCGAATATCTTTAGTTCTGGACGCAAGCCAGCAGCAGTTTGCGTAACATAAGGCAAGAGGTTTTGTGGCACTCCGTTAGGCAGTTCGCCTATGAGTGCTGAAGGGTGGGCTCCTATAGGGTTGAAGTAACGCAAGAGGATTGCCTTGAGTTCGTTTTCGGCATGGCATACATCGTGTATTATCTCTTCGTTGATTTGTTTGGTGTTGCCATAAGGCGAGAGTGCGGGTTTAATAGGTGCCGTTTCGTCTACGGGCAAGATATCGGGTTGTCCGTACACAGTACAACTGGAAGAAAATACGATATTATTTATATGATGGGACTTCATCAGTTCAAGCACCGATATAAGGCTGCTTATGTTATTGCGATAGTAGAGGAGAGGTTTCTCGACAGATTCTCCGACTGCTTTGCTTGCAGCGAAGTGTATGACTGCTTCGATGTCGGGATATTTTTCGCAGAGATTGTCCATGCTTGTATAGTCCATGCAGTCGATATTTTCGAAGTCGGGTCTTACTCCTGTTATCTTTTCTATGCCTTCAAGGACATCTATATTGGAGTTAGACAGGTTATCGACAATCAGTACATCGTAGCCACTATTGATGAGTTCGACTACAGTGTGACTCCCTATGTAACCTGTTCCTCCTGTAACTAAAATTCTTGCCATTGTTTCCTTTTGAATTAGAATAATTTATGAGGATAGACACCTTCTTGAATAAGTTTTGCTATTTTGTCGACTACTCCTTGCCTGTCTTGTGCATAGGTTACGCCAAACCATTTCGCAGGTGTATCGAGTACTTTGCAAGTTGCTTTGCCTGCCCCGATGAGGTCGTTGACTACTGTAGGGATGTAGAATTCGGCTTTCAGTTCTTGTCCGTGTTCCTTTAGGAATTGCTTGAAGGCTTCTTCGGAATAGGTGAAATATTCGGGCGTGAAACCCCACATATTCATACTTACAGGGGTGTTCTCTTGAAGTTGGACGAGTTCTCCGTTTTCGTCTTTGAATAGAATGTTGCCATTGATACGCTCGATGGAAGTCCGTTCCACTACATCGGTGAGAAATCCGTCAGCATCGGTTTTGCATACTCCACGACTGACGCTACCATTTTCGGAGAGTGTGTTTCCTACTCTATAACCTGCCATGCAGTAGGCATTTTGTTTGCCCTCTACGCTGCATAAGAATTGTGCAAGGACTTCGAAAGATTCTTTGCCGTAGAAATCGTCGGCGTTGATTACTGCAAAAGGCTCTTTGATGATGTCCTTCGCCATTAGTACTGCGTGGTTAGTACCCCACGGCTTAGTTCTTTCGTTGCTGTAGGTGCAGCCGGCTGGTACTTTGTCGATAGATTGAAAGCAGACTTGGCAAGGTACTTTTCCTTCGTATTTTTTCAATACGATATTGCGGAAGTCGTTTTCAAAATCCTTTCGGATAACGAATACAATCTTTCCAAAACCGGCGCGAATAGCGTCGAATACGGAGTAATCCATGATGGTTTCTCCATTAGGTCCGAGTCCATCCAACTGTTTCAGACCTCCATAACGGCTGCCCATACCGGCCGCCAATACGAATAATGTAGGTTTCATTTTAATCCTTATATTTCTATGTTGTGTGATACATTGCTTAAACCTCGCAAAGTTACACATTTTTCTGCAAGTTGGCAACAGAAAACAGCATTATTGACAAATAAGTATCGGTTGAGGGTTAAAGCATTGACAGAGGGGGACAGACGGGGCTTTGAATATGATTACAAAGGAGTATTGAGATATGCTGATATTGTAATATACGGCGTTTATATTTAGACGAGAGGGAAACGGGAGTATTTGGGTAGGTGTTTGGTATAGTCGTTCTATATTCATCCTATATTCGTTGTATATTCATCCTATATAGAACCTATATAAAACCTTTGAAACAGGTAGGAATGACGGGACTTTGCGGAGAGTAGTTTTATCAGACAGCCAAGCAAAGTCCACTTGTTGCCCTATCAAAAATGTTTATATCTTTTAAGGAGATATAAAAGAATTGCGATTGCCGTGTTATTCAGATTCTTTGATGACGAATCGTGCTGTGCGGCGAGTGGTTTGGGAGAGCAAGACTTGGTAGTTTTGCACACATTCGGAGAGGATTTGGGGTGTGGTACCCCGTAGTGTGAGGAGGGATAGGTGTTCGTTGTAGGTTACACGGTAGGACTGCTCCAACTCGTGTATTGCTTCGTTGAGGTAGCGACAGGCATCGACGCATACGGAAACGGTGACGGCACTGCTTTGGATGAGCGATACTTTGAGGTGGTGGCGATAGATGACCTCGAAAAGGTGCTGGAGGGAATCTTCGAGGACGAAAGAGAAATCGTTGGGGCGTATGGTGAGCAATACCTGTTCTTTGCGCCAGATATAGACAGGTACGCTGACAGGGTGGCTTATCGTTTTGGAGATAAGCGTTCCCGGCAGGTCGGGGTTAGCAAAGGAGCGTACATGCAGCGGGATGCTCTTGTTTTCGAGCGGTCGAATTGTTTTGGGATGGATGACTTGCGCTCCGCTGTATGCGAGTTCGACGGCATCGTAGTAGGTGAGTTCGGGCAGGAGGACTGTTTGTTTGACTAACCGAGGGTCGGCGTTGAGAATACCTTGCACATCTTTCCATATTGTGACACTTTGTGCATCGAGTATGTTTGCCATGATGGCGGCAGTATAGTCACTTCCCTCCCGTCCGAGCGTGGTGTGGAGTCCTTCTGCCGTTCCTCCGATGAATCCTTGCGCGATATAGTGTCGGGATGGTCGCTGCTGCATGAGCCGGTGCAAGAGATGTGCAGACTCGGTCATATTGACCTTCGCTTCGCGCCAAGTGTTGTCGGTACGGAGACATTCGGTCATATTGAGCAGGACATTGTCGATGCCAGAGCGATCGAAAGCGTAACTGACAATACGAGTGGATATGAGTTCTCCGTAGGAGACAATCTGGTCGTAGTAATAGTCGTAGAAGCGGTTGTCTCTTTCGGAGAGGACATCGTCGCACACGGTTTGTACTACTTTGCGTACCTCATCGAGGAGGAGTTGAATCTTGTGTTGCAGGAAAGTGTAGCCGACGGGGAAGAGGTTTCGTGCGATAGTGTAGTGGTACTCCTGAATGTGTGCGAGTTCTTCTTCCGCCTGAGTTCGGTTGGACGCAAAAGCAGCGTTGACGACTCGTTCGAGGGCGTTGGTTGTTTTGCCCATGGCAGAGACGACGATGATGAGCGGTGCCTGCTCGTTGCGGACGATGTTTAGCACATTAAGGATGCTTGGAGCATCGCTGACAGAGGCTCCTCCGAACTTATATACTTTGAAGTTTTCCACAGTGTTGTCGGTGCAGTCGTTACTCGGTGTCGGCATTTTGGAGGTTCGCCATTTTGATAGCGGTATAGGCACCTTCGATTCCTTTATTTCCGAGTTTGCCTCCTGCACGGTCGAGTGCTTGCTGTCGGTTGAGGGTAGTGAGGACGCTGAAAATGACCGGCGACAACCCATGCAGGTTGAGTTCCGTTACCCCGTGCGTGATACTTTGGCAGACATAATCGAAATGGGGGGTGTCGCCTTGAATGACGCATCCGATGACGATGATGGCATCGTAGAATCGGTGTCTCGGTGCGTATCTCTGACATTGGGCAGCCGCATAAGTCAGTTCGACAGTACCCGGCACATGCAGCACTTTGATGTGGTTCTCTTTGACCCCGTGTTTGATTAGTGTCTGGTACGCCCCTTCGAGGAGTGGGTAGGTTATCTCGGAGTTCCAATCAGCCACTATAATAGCGAAACGCTGGTGTCGGAGGACACTAGCGTTTGGCAGTTGTTCGGGATCGTACTGGGACAAGTTATGAAAGACCGTCGCCATAACTTAGTCGTTGATATTAGCGATATACTTATCGATGTCTTGCGCTTCCTGGCTATTGGGGTAATTGTCTTTGATGGATTGGAAAGCCTTTTTTGCTGCTTTGTTGTTGCCGAGTTCGAGATAGACCAGCCCTGCTTTTTTCAGACTAATAGGCGCAATGACATTGTTCTTAGATTTGGCTGCTTTTTCGAAGCATTTGACAGCTTTGTTGAGTTCTCCGAGAGCGACATAGGCATCTCCCAACTTCTCTTTGGCAGCAGGACCGACATTGAGGTCTTTGGAATTGAATTTCTTAAGGTACTTGACCGCACTTTCGTAGTCTTCGAGGTTGTAGTAGCATAATCCTGCATAGAGTGCGGCAAGTTTGCCTCCGTTAGTCAGTGCGTAGTCGTCAGCGATTTGCTCAAAACCTATGCAGTCGGCATCGTCACCGTTGAGCGCAGTTTGATAGTCGTGTGCAGCAAAATAGACAACTGCTTTTCCGATTTCGTTATTAGCCTCGTTGTTTTTTGGTTTCAAGTAGTAGTTGTGGACAGCCATTATGATAAGCACGACGGTAAGGATAGCGGTTATCACCCAAGTGATAGCGTTTTGGTGCTTGATAATCCAACTACCGGAAGTGGTCAGTGCCTCTTGTACATTTTCAAGGCCATCCTCTTTTTTCACATTCTTTGCCATATTAAATTCAGTTTATTAGTTCGTTGTTACTGGTCGTTGTGCCGTATTATGATGGGCGCACGATTCGATTTTGCAAAGGTACTACTTTATTTCCATAAAAAGCAATGAATATACTTTTTTTTGCAGAAAAACATCGTAGGGGTTGTGATATTGGTGCGAATATAGTATCTTTGCAAAAGCGAACAGGTTGCGCTGTCAGAGACCGGAAAACTCAACAAGTATTATTAATCAAAGGCCTCTCGTTGCTTCGATGGCGTGCTGCTACTTCTTCAGGAAAGGTGGGCAGATTACAAAGAGTAGCGACACCTAAAATCCTATCATTAGGAGTTTTCTCGCGTAAGTACAGCGCAACCTTTATTCTTTATAGTTTTCGGTAAGTTGGATTTTTGGAGATGCTTGGGATTGTAGTTGATCCCGTGGGCTTCGTTTGACAGAGAATGCTCGATGGAAGAGTGGGAGTTGTATGCTTCCATTTTGGAGGAGATGAGGATGTGTTATGTGTGCGTATGCGGCTGTCACCTTAGTGCCTAAATGGGGTGTATGGTGGTTGTGGGGTGTAGTATCTTTGTAAATCGGAGATGGATAGATAAAGAAAAAGGGAATGCCATCTTGGACATTCCCTCTTTGTTAGTAGGTTGATATTCCCTTTTTAACGAGGACCACCACCCGGGTTGCCGCCCGGATTACCTCCGGGGTTGCCGCCACCGCCTTGACCGCCCTGTCCGCTCGTGCCGATTTGCGTTACTACCGAGGTCGGCGTAAAGGTCGTAACCGAAGTGGTGGTGCCGCTCAGCGTGCCGCCAATGCTCAAACCGTGGAAGGTGGTCGCACCGCTCAGCGTGCCGCCCGAAACGAGTGCGTACGAGGTGCCTGTGGTGAGGCTCGGTGTGGTGAGCAGGAGCGTCATCTGCGAGAGGGTCTTCTCGGGCGTGTAGGAGAGCACGGGGGCATCGTCTTGGGTAAGCGTGATGAGTGCGCCTTGTGCGCAACTGCCCTTATAGAGTACGGAGTTCTGCGAGCAACTGTTGGCGGTAGGTGTGCTGCTGTCGCCGCCGATGCCTACTGCGATACCGCCCGTAATGGCAAAGGTGTTCTCGTCGCAGTCGAAGCCGCCTTCGGGTGTGCTTGTACCCGAAGCGATAACCACTCCGCCGCCGATATGGAGCGTGCCGTTGGAATCGATACCGTCATTGTCCGAGCCATAAGCATAGACATAGCCGCCGTCGATGGTGATGTCGTTGGTCGCATTGAGAGCATCGTCAGTGGTATAGACCTCGACCACGCCGCCGTGGATAGCAAGCGTATTCTTCGACTCGATACCCTCGCTGCCCTCTTTCGCACCCGTGGCACGCACCTTGATATTGCCGCCATTGATGACGATACTGCTGTCGGCTTTGATGCCTTTGGGTTTGGTGTCGAGGCTGCCGTATTGATAGACAGCACCCGAGGTGATAATCTGTACCGTACCGCCGTTGATAGCGAGGTCGCCATCCACGGATATACCTTTGCCGCCTGCGCCTGTGGACTTCAGATAGAGTTCGCCTGCATCGATAGTCAGCCCGTCGGCTTTGACACCTGCGCACGCCGACACATCCGCATCGTCGCTGTCGTATTCGCCCATACCGGAAGTCAGCACCGTAGTCTTGCCGCCGGCAATGTAAATACTATCTGCCTTCAAGCCCTTGCCCGACGCCGAAGTGACTTCGATGTTGGTCAGGCCACCGCCCACGATAATGTAGTCGCTGCCGTGGATACCGTTCCCCGCCGAGGTGGTGAGGTTCAGTTGTACGCCCGGACGGATACGCACATAGTCGTTGCTGCAGATGGCGTGCTTGTAGTTGCCCGTGATGTTGAGCGTGCCGCTGCCCGAGAAGACGAGTTGTCCCTCGCTGAACAGGCAGGCTTTGGGCTTCTCGCCGTCGGTCGTGGTGTAGGTCGTGCCGTCGGCGAGGGTGTTCGTCGTGCCGTCCGTGAGTTGAATATACGCCGTCTTGTGCGGGTACGAGCCGTCCTCGTCAGCCGTGGTGCCTTTCTCGATGTCGATGGCAGGGCCTGTCGGGTTGGTCAGTGTTAACCCCGAGAGCGTGAGCAGGAACTTGTAGTCCGAGTAGATTTTGATACTGCCGTCCGTGCACTCGCCCGAGAGAACATATTGTATCTTCTTTTTGGTGCTTACGATGACGACATCCGTGCCGTCGATGGTGACCGTTACATTCTTCGCCGTACCGGTCTGCGTAACGCCGCTCTCGCTCCACTCGAGGGCAATTTGGGTCAGGTCGCCTTCGTTGTATGCGTCCCAGTTCTCGAGGAAGTCGCCGCCGTCGTCGGGCAGTATGGCGAGGTCGGAAGGCTCGTCGGTGAGGGGCACATTGCTCCATGCGATGTCAAAATCGGCAAGGTCGGTGCTGCCGATGACCGTGTCGCTGCTTACTTCGCCGCCGCTCGGGAAAGTACCTCCCGAGTCGTTGTTGTCTTCTTCCGGAGTGTTGGTCTGGCACCCCAAGAGTGCCACCGACAGTGTGGCTAAAAATAATACCTTTTTCATACCGTAATCGTTTCTTGATATGTTCTAATAATTATAGTTTATTACGGATTATTATATAGCAAGAAATATACCATAATGCTATTTTATTACGATATAATTTTACAATTCGTAACTATTGTATTGTTTTCAATAACAAAATGCTATTGCGACAAGCCAGAGGCGCATTAGCAACTTTGTTTATATGAATAGTCTTATGGCATTCTGATACCCTAATACAAAGACTGCAACGGGCTGCATACTACACAGAGGGCTTGGTACAAAGCAGAGAGAGAAGCCTCCTCGTTGTAGCATAGGATAAGAACAAAAATCAGGGACATAAACGAACCTATCTGGCTGCTGAGGTACGACTAATTTTATATCTGCACAACATCATCTCCATTTTTTAACAGATAGACCCACTCACCCTTCACAACACTCATTGTACTCTGTTTGCCAATATCATAACAGGCTGCGCACCCAATCTTGTGCCAATCAAGTATTGTTCTCCCCCGTCACGCAATTGCAGACTCCGATGCAATGCGGTGGTCGTCTCAGGGTAGTTCCGTGTTATAAGATTCACTTGCCGACCTCGAATGGCTGCCTTCTGCGTCAAGGTTATAACCTCAAAAATACGACCGGCAAAACTGGTAATCAACTCATCGGATGTATAAAGATGCGTATTCCTTGCCAATTTCGCAATACCATACCTCGAACTAATAGTCTTAAAGGCACCTGCTTTCAATATCGAAGGAGATGGCTCGTACAGGTAACGCTCTAACCGTGAAGCCATTACGCAAACGCTCTCCTTCTCCTCATCAAGCGTAAAGCAAAATGTACGACTCACCGTTCCCGTCAGTTGCACAGCCTTGATGGAGAGAGAACGATGCCCACCAAATCGGCATAGTACCAGCAACTCTTTCACCTCCCCATTCACTTCCACTATATGTACTTCCTCCGCCGCAGGCAAAGCACGCAAAGCCATATCCAAATCCAGCATAGGAGACAACTTCAACAACAGCACCCGACAACGCTCCCGCAGCAACGAGTAAATGCTTGTCACATCCGGTTGGCACTCCTCCAAACGAACCACCTTCTCTCCCTTTTTCCCGCGCCTTGCAGGGTCCATATAGATACAATCCACCGGCGCCATCGTCTGCAAATAGTCCAATGCATCCGCGTTATGAACAGCAATCGCACGAGCCGTCAGTCGGAAATTATGTTCGGCTGTCCTGCACAACTCCGACTGCTGTTCTACATAGTCTATATGCTTGAATTTCTCAGAAAGATAATAACTGTCAATACCATATCCGCCTGTCAAGTCCGCTAAACTGTCTCCCTCAACCAATGAAGATTTATATCGAGCCGTCACCTCCGACGAACATTGTTCTATGTTCAATCGTGCAGGAAACCGCCATCCTTCCTTCTCCGCAAGTGTCGGCAACTTTTCTTTAGCACGCTGGTATCCTTCTATCTGCCGTAATGCAAAATCGATATCCACTTGGGGATATCGACCACGCTGCAAAGCCAATGCATACACATCGGCATCTCGATGTTCTCGGATAAAGTCCTCTGTTACCAAACTATCATTAATCTGAAATGCATGGCTTCTGGGGCAATCTTTGTATCTATTTCGTACGCAAAGTCGCTGACCGTATAGAAGATTGTCAAAGTCCCTAATCCATACTCATAATCTATAGTCTCTGTATAGAAACTCCATGTTGAGGTTGTCTCATCAGAAACATACTCCTTGTGACGGATAGTGGGCAACTGTATTTGCGTCGCATGGTCCGTTCCTGTATCATATTCACGGCAAACGGTTATTTCCCCGTCATTGTATTTTTCTGCGTCCAATTCCTTGATAGTAAATGTGGCATAGTAATAATTATTGTTGGCAGCATTGCTATATTGCCACTCGTCAGCATTAACCTGCAAATCACGGACAATCTTGTTCACCCCTTTGTAGGGGTCACAATCACAACGGGAACAACTGCTCAAACCGATAGCAAAAACACACAATGCAAGATAAAACAATTTCGCTTTCATATAGATACCGTTTTAATAGGAACAAAACACGCAACTGCAAGCATTCCGATGGGTGAGCAATTGCGTATTCATTTGTAGTGCTACCGGGACTCGAACCCGAGTTTACGGCGTGAGAGGCCGTTGTCCTAGACCGCTAGACGATAGCACCATAGTTGTCCGAAACGACGGCGCAAAGGTACGACAACTTTTTGAAACGCACAAGCCTTAGGCTAAATTATTCGTAAAATAATCAAAGCAGCCCCTTCCGCACCCTCGCAACATCGTTCACCGTCAATCATTTATACAAGAAGCGCTTGATACTCTTCTTCGGTGTTTTCTCGAACTCTTTGTCCATTATCTCTATATTCGACACCTTGCTGTAAGACGGCAACATCTCATTGAGTTTCTTCAGATTGTCTTTCATCATCTCAAGAATGCTCTTCTCGCCCTTGTCAGGATTGCCATCTTTCGAGTAGTCCGGGAAAACCAAACCGTACAAACGACCGTCGCGCTCAACAACAATCGACTCCACTACCCCCTCCAGATTGTTCAGTTTGTCCTCTATCTCCTCCGGGTATATGTTCTGACCCGAAGCACCTAAGATCATGTTCTTGTTACGACCCTTCAGAAAGATGTAATTCTTGTCGTCTATTATACCCACATCACCCGTCTTCATCCAACCGTCATCCATCATCACTTCACGAGTCGCTGCATCATTCTTGTAGTAACCCAACATCACATTGGCACCACGCACATAGATCTCTCCGCAAGGGTTTCCTTCTTCCAACGGAATCACTTTCGCCTCCATATTCGGCAGGATCTGACCACTCGACCGTGCCACAAACTTCTTAGGCGGCGTACCACTCACCAACGGACCGCATTCCGTCATACCGTATCCTATCGTGAGAGGAAAATGAATATCCATCAAACAACGCTCCACTTCCGGATTGATGGCGGCACCTCCGCACAAGAAATAACGGACATTGCCTCCAAAAGCCTTCATCAGTTTCTTGTACACCGTCCTGCGGATAAAAGGCGCAGTCAATGGCATATTCCACAGTTTCCGCATCACTGGCCTCTGAATAATCGGTTGAATGTTCTTCTTATAAAGTTTCTCTATCACCAATGGAACGGTTACAATCATATAAGGATGCACCGCTTGGAACGCCTTCATCAAAGTAGTGGGCGTAGGCGACTTGCGCAGATAATAAATATGGCAACCCGATGCCAACTGCAGAAGAAAATCTGACAACTGTCCGTAAGCATGCGCAAGCGGAAGCATCGATACCACTTCCTCACCGTATTTACTGGGCAATACATACTTACCCTGCTCCACATTGTTGCTCAAACTCCTGTAAGTCAGCATCACACCTTTCGGCGTACCCGTCGAACCCGAAGTGTAATTGATTAACGCCAAATCATCTATGTTGTCCGTCGGGAAAGACAAATCTTCACGATGAAAACCCGTAGGGTAACGCTCCGCAAAAGCAACCTCTGCACGCTCAACCACATCCGAATAAGACCCATCTTTCGAATACAGAATACTGAAATCCGTCAACGAGATAATCACTCGGAGATTAGGCATCTTGTCCGGCTGGATAGTCTTCCAAACAAACGGACATACCAGGAGTACCTGTGCGTCGGAATGATTGATTAACCCTTGTATGTCTTCGCCGTTAAAGTCCTGCAAGATAGAAACCACAACGCCCTTGAACGCTGCTATCGAAATGTATCCTAATGCCCAATGGGAAGAGTTCCTTCCGCAAATAGCAATCTTGTCACCAGCATGCAAGCCCAATAGTTCGTACAGCACCCCCAATTTGGCTACCCTTTCTGCCAACTCACCATAAGTATAACTGACATCTCCGTCAAAGTCCGAAATAGCAGGCTTATCCCACTGAGAGTGAAATACTTCATTAAAGTGTGAAAAATAATGTTCCATTCGTCTTTATATACCTTTATGTGTCGGCAAAAGTAAGGGTTATTTTCCAATTACACAAATTTGTATCAAAGGAAACCGCAATATCATCACAAAAAACTTTCCTCAACATCCCATTTCCCTCTATATCCCACACTAAATTCATTAAACACTCCCTTCTGTTTATTAAACAATACCAATATAGTCCCTTCTCCCACCCATCCCCCTCCTTACCTCATTCTACAAAACTCCCATCCGTCAAGCCCGATAAACACTACCTGTTCCAAAGGATTTATATAGGATTTATATAGGATGAGTATAGGATGAATATAGGATGAGTATAGGAACACCCTACAAAACACCTATAATCCCCCTCCAAAACACCCCTCTCCGCACATTTATCTTTAATCCTTAATTATTAAATTACAATAACTCCTTACTGCCTTTTTAATGGTTCGTTGCTGCGCTCTTGCCCACTGTCGAGCCACACCCTCCTATGCCTCTCATCCCCTCCTCCAACCCCCTAGGTCCCCTAGATTTCCTAGATTTCCTACTTCCTCTACCAACTACCCCACCCATAAACTCATAAACTCATCAACC
>CAVEIE010000027.1:0-18791 GCA_963615895.1 Bacteroidaceae bacterium
TCTCAACTTAAACACACTGGGGACGCGGGCGCCTCGCCTGCGGACAAACCACCAGGCTTCCCCATTGTTCATGCAAAAGAAATGAAGAACACCGTCCTATGGCTCTCAACACCTCCCCGAAACACCTAAATATTCTAGACCGTCTAATTCCCCTACATCCCCTACTACAATCGCTTTCAACTCTCAACTTTCAACTATCAACTCTCAACCCCCTTTCAACCCATTAAACCACGCATAAACACATAAACTTATCAACTCATCAACCAAAAAAACTGCCCTCAACACACAGCCCTCCACCCTTAACTATAAATAACTCTCATCTCCCGACTTTCAATCGCAATCCTTTGCCGATATGCCGAAAAAAGCATACCTTTGCGCAGCAAACAGAACAACTAACGCTCCTAAAACTGTGAACACCCGACAACATATCGTTTTAGAATTAGAACGACTTCGAAGACACAATCTCCAAGAATTGCATCCGCTACGGCAATTATTCTGGGAATCAACCCTACGCTGCAATGTACACTGCCTTCATTGTGGCAGCGATTGTACTTCCTCCTCGCAAGTTCCCGATATGCCCGCAGAAGACTTCTTGCGTGTAATAGACTCCATCATACCGCATATCAATCCCAATCAGGTCATGATTATCATCTCAGGAGGAGAACCGCTTATGCGCAAAGACCTCGAAGAGATAGGACTACAACTCAAGCAACGGGGATTTCCATGGGGTATGGTAACCAACGGACTTGCACTCACCCACGAACGATTTAACACATTGCGGCAAGCAGGCTTGACATCAATATCTATCAGTTGTGATGGACTGCAAGAGCAACATATCTGGTTGCGCCAACACCCGTTGGCTTTTCAAGCCGCTACCTGTGCCATACAGTTGGCTGCAGCCGACAACGACCTTATCTGGGATGTGGTTACATGTGTCAATCAGCGCAATATCAACAGCCTGACAGAAATACGCAACTACCTGTGGTCATTGGGCGTACGCAATTGGCGACTTATTAGTATCGACCCGATGGGAAGGGCAAAGAATAATCCCGAATTACTCTTATCGGGTAAACAACTACGCAATGTACTCGATTTCATAGAGAAGAACCGGCAAGAAGGTAGGCATATATCCTACTCGTGCGAAGGCTTTCTGGACAACTACGAAGGCAAGGTGCGTGATCACCTGTTCCATTGTGCTGCAGGCATCAGTGTAGCGTCCATACTCATCGATGGCAGTATCTCTGCCTGCACCAGCATAAGAGGAAAATACTATCAAGGAAACATCTATAAAGACGATTTCTGGGAGGTATGGGAGAAAAGGTTCAAACCTTACCGCAAACGCAATTGGATGAAGCAATCGGCACCATGCAACAACTGCAAAATGTTCCGCTATTGTGAGGGAGGCGGTATGCACCTTAGGGACGAAGAAGGCAATCTTATGCTTTGCCACTATCAGGCACTAAACCAATAGCCCCTCTCTTCCTTTCAAGGCTTATACCTGCACCTCCACACCTTCTACATCGTAACTGCCTGTGCTACATGATGAGTATGGATCACTAACCATACACCCGAAAATACCAGCAAGATGGCTAATGCCTGTATCCATCCAAACACCGCAAGACCCATTACTACCGACACCAAACTGGCGATGACAGGCTGTAGGTAGTTGTATATTGCTACTTGGGTCGGTCGTAGTCCCTGTTGGGCAAAAGTGAGTAAAATGTATGCAAAATAGGTACCGAAAATAACGGCAAAACCTACCTCCAAATACGATGTCAGCGTAATCGATTGCCACTCTAAGGATATAATATGCGGGGCTGTAAATGGCAATAATGTGAGAGACGAGAACAACATCATCCACTTCATACAAGTTATCACCGAGTACTTTTGAACGAACTTGCTGAATAGCATTAGATAGGTTGCAAACGACACTTGTGCCAACACGCACATCGTAGCACCTATAGCGTCTGTATGAGGATTAGCAGAAGGGTGGGGGGACGCAGTATGAGAACTCAATATAACCAGCAATGCGCCAGAAAGAGCAACGAATATACCTGCAACCTTCTGCAGTGAGATATGCTCATGAAGAAATATCGCCGACAGCACCAACGAGATAATAGGTAGCGTTGTCGTCATAATACTGGCATTAACAGGTGAGGTGTAACTGATACCCACCGTGTACAACCCCTGATTGAAAGTAAAACTACACAACGAGGCTAAAAAGAAAAGCCCTATATCTCGCAAGGGAACATGTTCTTGCTTCTTGCCGCAAAGCGTCAAAACAAACGAGGTCAACCAAAAACAAATCGCACCACCTGCTACACGGAACGACACTACATCCAATCCCGTAAAATCGACACGCATCGCATCTTTGGTAAAGGGAGCCATCGGTCCCCAACAAACACACGCCAACGCCATAGACAAGTGGCGTAGCCAAACCTTTTCTGTACGCATTTTTCAGACTAATATTTCGGGGCGCAAAATTACAACATATCAACAATAAATGCAAACACACCAATAAATAATTAAAAGGTAAAAAATACGACTTCGTCCGAAACACATCAACCCCTTACCTCTCCCACCACACACTCACAACTACACTACACACTAAACTATAAACTCTCATCTGAAACTTCCGTATGCGCAACATTTCTACTACCCTTGCGTCATATATATGGGTTTATATCCCGACCGGATAGAAACCCATTGCGAATATGGCACATTCCTCCATACACATATACAGCCAATACGATGCTATCAACCCGCAGGCGTTCTATCGGCAGGGAGTCGGCAAAATTCTCCTTGTGCGCTATCAAGGAACCATCCAGAAACCATAAGTTAAAACTTGTCTTACATAATTAGGAAAAGTATAGGACAATCAGCCTCGAATCTCGGTCGTATCCCCATACCACACCCATAGCACTCCCATAGCACTACCTTACCACCCATTACTTTTATAAGGGTTTTATAGCCCTTTTAGTACGCCCATATTCCCACAAAATGGGTTCCATGTCCTGTCCGCATACCTTGAGCGAAGAAACATTCAACTTCCCTTCAATTTTTTGTATTGTATTTGTCCTTGGAAGCCCTCTCTCCCCCCCTTGTTCTGGTATCCTTCACAAGGAGATTGATTTTTGAGTACTGAAAAAATTGCGTTTCTAAATGGAAACTACAAAGATATCGCTCCGTGTCTTCCGAATAGAATAGCATCTTCGCAAACACCTCTATTCACACCATACGCCATCTAACTCTCTTACTGATTTTGATGCGGTTGCCCTGATGAAATGGTTACTTATTTGGAGGTCTGCAAGAAAAGTTGTACCTTTGCAGCGTAAACGCAAAAAACGATCCCTTAAGTTGGATTTTGGACGATAAGGGATGTTCTATTTGCGGTTAGATAACCATGGTTACCGCATATTTCAAGAAAAGTTATACAATTCCTTTGCCGCAGAAAAACGGTCGTTTTTCGGCGGCAAGATGTGCGAGAAGTACGAATGCAGAATGATACCAACCAACGGAACGGCATATTTGTTTCTACTTGCATCAATTTTTCAAGTATTGGGTTGGCGAAACCTTTTAATGGGAATTTAATGGAGTAAAACAGGCAATCAATGGCGACAACACACACGATACAGATATACGACCAATACGAGACTATAGACCCACAGGCGTGGGATAGGCTTGTGCAGGAAAGCGATACGGCTACTTGGTTCCAGACCGCGGAAGCCTATCGGTTCTACACCTCACTGCCGCAGGAGATGACACCTTTTGTGTATGCCGTAGCGGAACAACCACGCCGAACCACTCCTGAAGGTAGCAGTCTGCCAAGCGCAATACAGGAGAAAGCAGCATGTATCCATTCCCTTCGGCTAACGGGCATCGTGGTTGGCTATATCACGCAGACGCGAAGCAAGGTTAAGCAGTTCTTCACTCGCCGTGCCATTATTATCGGCGGGGCTATGCTGGCTGAGGCTATCACAAACGAAGCACTCACCGCATTACTCACTGCCGTGCGCCAAGGGCTGCAACGGAAGGCTATTTACATCGAACTGCGCAACTTCCACGACTACAGCCGCTGGCGGAGTGTGTTCGAGGCGAATGGTTTTACCTATCAGCCACACCTGAATTTCCATATCGACACCTCCTCGCTTGCTGTAGTGGAACAAAACCTCGGCAAGAGCCGGAAACGAGACATCCGCACTTCGATACGCGATGGCATTATCCCCGTGCAGGAACCGACTTGGGAACAAGTGCGGGAGTATTACACTCTTTTGGAGACACTCTATCGCACCAAGGTTAAAACGCCTCTTTTCTCGTGGGCGTTCTTCGAGCAACTCTACCAAACAGAGGGTGGGCGGTTTCTGCTCTGTACCTACGAGGGGCGTATCATCGGCGGAACGGTTTGTGTCTGTCTGCATGGGAAAGGCGTGTACGAGTGGTTCGTCTGTGGCGAAGACGGAAAATACGAACACATCTTCCCCTCGTCGTATGCCACCTATCTGGGTATTTGCCATGCGGCAGAGGGCGACTATCCGTTGTTTGACATGATGGGAGCAGGCAAACCCGATGAGGCTTACGGGGTACGGGATTTCAAGGCACGCTTCGGAGGCAAAGAAGTGGAACACGGGCGCTATCTCTGCGTCTGCCATCCGCTGCTCTACCGCCTTGGCACGCTCGGCGTTAAGATACTGAAAAAGAGATGACGGCAAGACTTTGGACAATACGCATTACAAACGCACTCCTCTACAAGGTAGGGGTGCATTTTCCCTATAATCCCGTGCGGATATGGGCAATGCGCCGATTAGGGTACACCATTGGCGAACAAGTCTATATCGCAGGCGATTTAACTATCACACAGAACTTTACAGAAAATCGTGGAACGCTCTACATTGGCAATCGGGTATCGATTGCGCCCTGCGTGATATTGACGCTTATCAGCCACGCGAACGCCTCTTTTATTCGCAAATACATCCCTGTTCGTAGGGGGGGGTACGAATAGAAGATGATTGTTGGATAGGGGCAGGCGCTATCATTCTCAACGGCATAACGATAGGCAAAGGCAGCGTAGTGGGCGCAGGTGCAGTAGTAACAAAAGATGTTCCGCCATACACCATCGTAGCCGGCAACCCCGCACACAAGATAAAGGAAATACACACCCCCAAGGCAGTTTGTGTAGAAATTGTTGCGCATACGCAATAAAATAACAGTTGGTACAAAATTTGTTGCGTATAAGCAATAAAAATGTAATGCTCTAAAAGCATGTAAATACTGCAAAATTATGGAGGTAATCTCACGATTGGACTATGCGAGCAAGGTGGATGCTTGGTTAGGGAAAGGACAAATTATTGTGCTTGTCGGACAGCGTCGGGTAGGGAAGAGTTATGTAATGAAAGACTTTGTCGTACGACATAAGGACGAAGAAGGAGTCAATATCATTGCTATAGACAAAGAAAAAAAAGAGTTCAACTTTATTCGAACCTACGAGCAATTGAATGCCTACATCGACTCGCAATGGAAGAGCGGATACCACAACTATATCCTCATCGATGAGGTGCAGAATATCGAGGGATGGGAACATTCGGTGCGCAGTTATCGTACAGAAGACAACACGGACATCATCTTGACAGGCTCCAACTCCAAAATATTGTCCGGTGAGTTGAGTACCCTATTGAGCGGGCGCTATCAGCAAATCCATGTACTACCCCTTAGTTATACGGAGTTTTTGCAATTTCACGGTTTGACGGATAACGAAGATGCATTGGTGCTGTACTGTAAGTATGGCGGACTGCCGGGGTTGCGAAATATAGGGTTGGAGAATGAAGAAATGGTAAATGATTATCTTTCGGGCATATTCAATACCATTATGCTGAAAGATGTGATGGAGCGGCACACCATTCGGAATGTGGTGTTCCTTAACAACCTGATTTCTTTTATGGCTGATAATGTGGGCAAACTCAATTCCGCCAATAGTATTGCCAAATACTTGAAAGCGCAACAGATAGACGCATCGACGAATATCGTATTGAATTATATGTCTTATTTCGGTGAGGCGTTTTTGATTCATCAGGTAGGGCGATTCGATATGCACGGTAAGAAGATGTTGGAGAACAACGGGAAGTGCTATTTCGGCGATGCGGGCTTGCGCAATTGGATAGTAGGGGGCGATCGGAGCCAAGATATAGAGAAAGTGCTCGAGAATGTGGTTTATCTTCATCTCCTTCGGTTGGGCTATACTGTTCATGTCGGACAATTGCGTGTAGGGGAGATCGATTTCGTTTGCACCAAAATGAACCAACGCGCGTATGTGCAGGTCGCCTATTTGGTTAGTGGTGAGGAGACCGCCAAACGCGAATTTGGGAACTTGCGTTTGATAGCCGACGACTATCCCAAGTATGTCATTTCTGCCACGCCTCTGCTAAAGCGTAGCGATGTGGAAGGTATTACACATCTGCATATCCGTGAGTTCTTGAAGAATGGTCTTGAATAGTTAATAATTAACATACATAGCGAATATACGCGAAGCGATAGCGTAGTAAAAAAATGAATATACTGATAGACATAGCGCACCCAGCACATGTACACCTGCTGCGGAATTTCTATGCGGAGATGACGCAAAGGGAACACAAAGTAATCGTTACCGTCAAGGATATTCCTGCGGCACGGCAACTGCTGGATTTATATCATATTCCGTATATCTTCTTAGGAAAGAAGTCCGATAGGTTGGCTGGGAAAGCCATAGAGCAACTACGCTATAACTGGAAAGTGTGGCGTATCGCACGACGGGAACATATCGATATCGGTATCGGCTCTTCTATCACCTTGGCGCATGTGAGTCGGGTGTGTCGGATGAAGAGTATTATCCTCGACGATGACGATGATGCGGTGGAGCCGCTGTTTGCAAAGTATGCGCACCCCTTTGCGGATGTGATTCTTTCGCCCGAAGGAACGCCTCGCAAGTCGAAGAAAACCATTTACTATCCATCCTACCACGAGTTGGCGTACCTGCACCCGAATCGCTTTGTTCCAGATGCGTCGGTGCTGGACGATGCGGGCATTCGCTACACAAAGATAGATGGAATAGTGAGCGAAGTAGAGCCATATTTTGTGTTGCGGTTTAATGCCTTCAAAGCGCACCACGATGTAGGCGTGGTAGGACTGACTATTGAGAACAAACGCCGGTTAGTGGACTACCTGAGTCGGCACGGACGAGTGTTTATCACCACAGAGCGGAATATTGACGAGGAGTTCTTGCCGTATCAGTTGCGGGTGTCGCCGGAGAAAGCGCACTCACTGATGTACTACGCCACGATGTTGGTGGGGGATAGTCAGACAATGACATCAGAAGCGGCAGTATTGGGTACGCCTGCTATCCGTTGCAATACTTTCGTAGGGCGCATACACTGTTTGGAGGAAGAGGAACACCAATACAATCTGACCTATGGCTTCCGCCCCGAACAATCGGAGGAGATGTTCCGAAAGATAGAGGAACTGCTCTCGCTCGGCACAGTACCACTCCACAAAGAGTGGTCTGTGCGTCGTGAAAGATTGCTCGCAGATAAGGCAGACTATACTGCTTTCCTTGTGTGGTTTACGGAGCAGTATCCTCTATCGGCGGAGAGAGCCCGGAGGGGCGAGTGTCCTATTTTCCGGTAGTGTCTTCGGGATAGCCTTCGAAGTCGTATTTCCCGTTGTAGGAGAATTGGATGCTCGAGCCATAGTGGGTTTTCACATCGCCTACGATAGAGATTGTACCTTCCGAAGGATAGGACACCGTGACGGTGCCACTGTCGAAATAATAGGTGTCCTTCCAATTTTCACCGTCTTCCAAATAGACGCCCATATACGATGTGTTGTCTTGCTGGTAGGACACATTGTATCCTTTTGAAGCCGCCACAGTACCCTCCTTGTAGGAGAAATCGACGGGATAAGTTCCAGCAGGTAGAGCAGTATTGGCAAAGAAAGTGAGTTGCATAAAGGTCTTTTTGTTGTCGAGTGTTATTTGCACCTCGTGATATTGCTCGATGTCATCGAATCCGATAAACTCTGTATAGACCTCGTTGAACATATTCTTCTCGGCAGGTTCGTATCCCCACCGCTGGTCGAAGCCTGCAATATCGGTTGCTTGCATTATGTAGGTCGTTCCCATATAGGTGATTCGTCCCTCTATATCGTATTTTTCGCCCTGCATGCTTACCGTGATGCACATCGTATCGGGGAATAGGAAATCTTTTGATCCCGAACTATAGGTATAGTGGGGTAGGAAGTTGCAGTACTCTTTTCGCATTGTTCCTTGCAGCAAAGCGAAATGTCCTACGAAGGAAGCCTGTTGAGGAATTACGCAGAATGTGGCGTAGTATTCGATGCCCGTGCTGTCTTTTCCTATCAACACAAGGTTGTAATCGCCGTTATCTTCGTAGTAGTCCACAAAGCCAAAGGTATGTACTGCGATGTTGGTTGTTTTGTTTTCGGTGTCCGGTTGCGGATTCGGAGTTGGTGTTACGGACTTTTCTTCCTGCATAAATATACCCTCGTACAGTACGCTATTGTATTCATCGGTTGCCGTAATTGTAACTTTGATAGAGGTCTTGTTACGGGCTTGTATGGTGACTATAGGCGCATTGGCAGTTGAAGTCGTAAAAGTGCCCTTGCCGCTAACTTTGTCATACGACAATGCTCCGTGCAAGTCTTTGACTACGAACATTGTGGGAGATGCCACTTGTACGATAGCACTGTCGGTGGGTGGAACTTCCAACGAAGCAGTATAGCCTGTTGAGGGGTTTTTGGATGCCCAATATCCTATTAGGTCATCGGGATACGGTGATTGTTTGTGGCAGCCTGTTATTGCAAGTGCCACGGCAGCCAAGACTGCCATTCCTGTTTTTCTCATACCTTACTTTTTTTTAGTGTTAAACATAAGTATTATGCTTGCTCCTTGAGATATGCGGAAAAGGCGCAAGCGCGGCAAAGATAAGGGTTTCTGTATAAACCTCCAAAATAATGGTATTTTTTTGTGAAGGAAATACTTTTGGGTTGAGTGTTTCTGGGTGAGCGTTGAGAGCAGTTGAGGGTGTGGAGTAGGTGGCAGTTTTTTGGGGGTATATAGGGGAATTAGACGGTCTAGAATATCTAGGGGGTTGGAGGAGGGTATGAGAGCCATAGTACGCTATGGCTCTACAGCCAATATGAGGGTAGTGAGTGGTTATTGTTATTTAAGAATTAAGGGTTAATGATTAATGTGCGGAGAGGGGTGTTTTCTATGTTGTTGGTAAGTGTTTTGTAGGTTCTTCCTATATTCTTCCTATATTCATCCTATATAGATCGTATATAAAACCTTCGGAATGGGTAGTAAACAGTGGCGTAGGCTGAGGCTTCACAGTATGATCGGGCGATCTGTGAGGCAGGGTGGGGGAATTTGTATTTACGGAAGGAATCTTTACGCTTCTTAACGAGTGAACCCTACCGTAAGCACAATACGATGGGAGGTGAGGTCCACTGCATTGGGTTGCAGTTGGTAGGCGTGTGCAAAGAAGTTGATTTGTTCTATGCGAAACTGATAGGCACAGTCAATAAACCAACGGTTGGAGCGATACCCAAAGCCTGTACTTGCATAGTGTGCTTGCCGATTGTTGAAATACTCTGTATCGGTTCGGGTGTCTGTTGCGCCTGGAACGAAAGAGAAGTCAGTTTGCTTGAAGGATGACCGATAGGCGTACCCCATCCGTAAGTACCAATTGGTACGCAGGACAGTCTCTGCTCCTATTTTGAGTGTATGTTCGTATGGCAGATGATTGCGCAAGCCGCATCGCAGGTCGTACTCCAGAGAGAGCAACCCTTTGGTGGTGAATTGGAATGCTACGCCCATTGTTGCCCGCATGGGGAGGAGATATTTGTCAACGGACAGAGTATTGGTGTAGGATGTTATATTGTTGTATTGCACATAGTTCGTGATACGCAGGTAGGTGTAGGAAGGTGAATAGACGGATGCGCCCATGCGGAACCATGCAAGGGGGCGGTATAGGAGTCCCACTGCCACATTTCCGCCAAGCCCATTGGTTGAGACCGTCGAAGTATAGGAATAGCCACCTCCTTTCTGAAAGTCTTCTTCGTAGGTTACTTCTTTGGTGTGTGAGATAGACAGCAGGTTGAGTGATACGCCAAAGTAGAAACGGTTGGAGATGTTGGCTCCGTACGCCAAAGTATATTGGTTGGCAGACCCTATTTCCTTTACTTGCGTGTTGGCTTGTACGGCTTCGTCGTTATCCAATATGCTGTACCACTGACCTATTGCCGTTGTGGTATCGGGGGTGATGATTCCACAATCGTATCCCATGACAGAGAGCCAGCCTACATTGCCATTGTTCCACACATCGTTTCCGTCTTTGAATACGGAGGGTGCCAGTCCTTCGGTGAGACGGGCTATCAAGTCGGTTTGTGAGTAGGTCAGTGCTGCTGTGGTGCGATAGAAACGGTTATAGGATCGTAGGCGGTGGTATTGGAGAACGAAGTTGTGGCGTAGTAGTCCTGCTTGTTTATTGTCGTAGGAAAAGCCGAACACCCAAGAGAGTTGCGGCAGGCGAAACATATTGTTGCGTGATGTTTCGGCAGCGGAATAACTTTGGAAGTATTGTCCATCGACGGTGAAAGAGAGTTCTCTGCGTTGGTAAAGCCCCAGTGCAGCGGGGTTGTCGTTAATAGCAGAGGCGTCTCCTCCCAATGCAGTGAATGCTCCTCCCATAGCGACATAGCGTGCCGTGCCTGTGATATCCTGCTGCGTAAGCAAGAGCCTGTCGAAGTCTTGTGCGATGAGATGTGATGCGATGCAAGACAGACACAGTATGCACAGGGGTAGGCGTCTCATTGTATGGTCAGTCGGCTGTTGTGGGTTGGGCAGAGATTGTGGATGGAATCGTATCTGCGACCTCGTCGGAAGGGGTATCGATGAATACCAGTTCTTTCATCTTTCTGGTGTTGTAGTACGGTTTAGGCGTTGTGGAAAGGGTGTCGGCGGTATGCAGTGAGGGATAGTAGTAGATGTCGTCGGTATATTGGTTGTCGGCGCAAAGGCAGACGGTCAGCATACAACCGAATATGAACAGCAGCCGTTTCATTTATACAACGCATTGAGCAGGTTAGCCAGTTGCAGTCCTGCCGTGTAAAGACTGAGGTCCAAATCGTTGCGGAAGCGGTAGGCATAGTGATAGTTGTTTTTGTCGCCCGTTTCCTGATAGGCATAGATTTGTTGTTGCCGGTCGTAGGTGATGAACAGGCAATCCAAGAGCGAGAGTTGTTGCAGTTGCTTCTTTTGGCATGCGTACTTATCAGAGAGGTAGGAGGCATACTCAAGGTAGGAGTATTGCGTGTTATCGATAAGCCATCTGTCCCAGAGAGAATGGAGGTTTGTACCCCGTCCGAACCATCGTACTTGGACTTTGTTCCCTCCCTTGTCATCGGGATGTCCCAAGTGCATAGGCTGGAACATATCGCCTACAAGGTGGACGATAAATTTGAGGGCATCAACATCCGTGTTGTCGGTTTGCAGGAATTTGGTCAGACTGTCCAAGGCGTAGAACAGGTGTTCTCCTTGTGCTTTGGGATTGTTGTAGAGGTCGGTGATGTCCTGACGGGAGAGTCCAGCGGGCAGGTTTTGAAAATGCCAGCCATAGGAATGTGGGTAGATGGTATCAGATTTGATTTCGTCCGCCCAAGACGAGTAATAGACTATGCCTTTTGTGCCTAAGATGTTGTCAACCTGTTTGCGAGCCTTCTTGGTGAGGTTTTGGTATGCAATCTCGGAGACAATGCGATGCCCCACAGCATCCCACGCATAGGTAGTGAGCGTGGAGGTGAGCAGTAGCATGATGAGAGGCAGATACTTTTTTGTTTTCATTGCATTTGTTTTGTGTTTGTTGCTGCAAGGTTCAGGCGTGGAAACCAATTATTTGGCGCACCTCTTCAATGGTCTTCTGCGCACTTGCGGCAGCGTGTTCCGCTCCCTCGCTCATTACTTTGTTGAGGTAATCGTCGTCGCTTCGGAATGCTACAATTTTCTCCCGAATGGGTGCGCAAAAAGCGTTGATGTCTTCTGCTAATTGCTTTTTCATATCTCCGTAGCGGATAGACATATCGTTGTATTTGTCGTTGAAATAGTTATAGGTGTCGGGCGTAGAAACCAAGTTCATGAGAGTGAAAAGGTTCTGTATGACTTCGGGCTTTTCCTGATTGGGCATGGTAGGTCCAGCGTCGGTGACGGCTTTCATGACTTTCTGCCGTATGGTTTTCTCATCGTCGCAGAGGTAGAGTGCATTGCCTTCGCTTTTACCCATTTTGCCGGTACCATTGAGTCCCGGTACTTTGACTGCTTTATTGGAAAGGTGGAAAGATTCGGGTTCCTTGAAGTATTCCACGCCATAGATACGGTTGAACCGTCTTGCGCATAGGCGTGCCATTTCCATGTTCTGTTCCTGGTCTTTGCCAACCGGTACTTTGTCGGCTCTGTGTACGAGGATATCCGCTGCCATGAGGGTGGGGTAGGTGAGCAACCCTGCATTGACATTGTTCGGATTTTGTCGCACCTTCTCTTTGAAGGATGTTACGCGTTCCAACTCTCCGAGATAGGTGTTCATGTTAAAATAGAGGTACAACTCCAGTACTTGCTTGACATCGCTTTGCACATAGATAGGTGCTTTGTTGGGGTCGATACCGCACGCAAGATATTCGGCTAAGATTGTTTTAGCGGAGTTGCGTATATTTTCCGGTGTAGGGTGTGTGGTGAGAGAATGCCAGTCGGCAATAAAGAATAGGCATTGGTATTCGTTTTGCATTTGCAGAAAACTCTTTACTGCTCCGAAATAATTGCCAAGATGCAGGTTTCCCGTAGGGCGTATGCCCGAAATTACTTTTTCCATACTCAGACTGCTGTTGCTTTTTGTGCGCTATTCTTGTTTACTGTTGCTGTTGTTCGTCATCGCTGCAGATAGGCAGATCCCGTTTGATTCGTTGGTCGAGTGCCGTCAGTGTTTCGGTTCTCGCCACACCTGGTATGACTTGTATTTTAGAGTTCAATAGTTCGAACAGGTGTTCGTCATCTCTGGCATATAGTTTAATCAGCAAGGAGAATGCTCCCAATGTGAAATGGCTTTCGACTATTTCAGGTATCTTTTCCAATGCTTCGGTGACAGACTGATATTGATTTCCTCTTTCGAGTATGATTCCGACATAGGCGCATAATTGATATCCTAATGCTTTTGGGTTGATGACATAGCCAGATCCGATGATGACGCCCATATCCATCATTCGTTGTACCCGCTGGTGTACTGCTGCGCGTGATACGCCACAAATCTCCGCCACTTCACGGAAGGGTATGCGCGCATTCTGACCGATAATTTTCAGGATTTTACGATCCAACTCATCCAGTATTTTATCCATTGTTTCAAAGACGAAAGTTGTTGTTATTATGATTGTACATTTTATATTGGAGAATGCCGGCTTTGTTTGCTGATATACATCCCTTTAAGCATCGCCATTCGAACGGAAAAACAATATGCTACCATTCTCCTCTATTTTCTCGACAAAGGTACAACATTCTTCTGATTTGGCAAAAATCTGTCAGAAAATAGTGTAGTTTGTATGACGGAGGGAGGCGGTATGTTTGTTAGGTTACCATAAATGCGTGTTTATGGTTACCAAGTGCGTATTTGGTTTGTAGGGTTGATAAATATGCTTTATTTTTGCATATCAAAAGTATAGAAAGTATGAAGAAAGCCGAATATGATTGTCTTGTTGTTTTAAGCAAAGATCAGTGTATAAGCGGTATAAGTGAGGTGATGCTGAATGAGAGGAGCCGTCTTACGAACTTGGAGATAGCGCGTGATATTTTGCACAAGATAGAGGAGGTGAGTCAGGACGGGTCAATAGAGATAGTGTTTGCCAATGATATACGCAAGTATATTGAAATTTTGCAGCAAGAAGGGTTGAGTCCCCTTGTTGTTGATTCCGCTTTACGCCTACGGCTTCCTCTGTACGAACTGACATTGGATCTGCCTCCTTTAGCAAAGTCGGTCTATATGCTTTATATGCGTCATGAAGAGGGTTTTTATCGGAAGCAGATTGCCAATTTCAGGGACGAATTACTATTGCTGTATGCTGCCATTCAGAAGAAGCGTATTGACCGTGATATGTGTGATACGATAGACCATTTGATTGACTTCTCGCGTAAGAACTTGGACAAACAGATGAGTATTATCAATAGTACTTTCCGGAATGCATTGAAGGATAAAGCTGTACACTATCTTCCACAGAGTGAGCATCGAGGTGGTGTCCGCAAGTTAGATTTTGCTCGTGTCAGTTTTCACTTGCCAGAATGTTTGCAAGATGATGCACTGCTGCAGCAGGGTGCGGATATGTACAACGGTTGCAGCATGAAAGTTTTTCCGAAGATAGAGGTTAAGAAGCGGCAGGGATGAATAGAGGATGTTATAGGAATGAATTAAAATTTTAGGCTTATGTATAGAAATATCTTTCTTTTTGTTTTGACATTCGTTTTTTGTTGCTGCGATGATCCGTATGAGAACTATTATCCGACGACACCGCAAAAGGAGGAGTTGCCTTCTCCTGAGGCGAAGTTCTCGTTGAAGGTAACCAAACCCTTGACGATAGATTGTACGAATCTGTCGAGTAATGCGGTGGAATATCTATGGGATTTTGGAGATGGATACACCTCGAAAGAGGAGAGTCCTGTGTATCGTTACACGGGAAAAGGGGCGTATAAGGTTACACTGAGAGCCTTCAATGCGGATGGGGAGGTAAGTTATTACAGTAAGAAAGTGACGGTGGAGGAACCTACAAAGATTATCTTTGCAGGGTTGCGTTACAACAGAGTGGCGTACGATAACAAGTACTATAAGTTTCAGTTGAAAGATAGTGGTCCGTATAGCGTCAAGACATGGGCGAACAGTACATATACATTGCTTTCCAATGCGGTTATGCCATACGACTTTATATTTGTCACACCGGTGGTATTAAGTAATATTGCGAAACATGATTACTACGACATATATGTGTACTGGAGTGATAAGAACGGAGGGAACGGGAATCAAGTGCTGCGTCAGAGGGTGTACACAAGTACCATATATGCTTTTTATCCGTACGAGATAACGAGGACATCGGATAACGGCAGTACTCAAGTTGTGCTGTTGTTTGATTATGAGTAGGAAATGATACGCCATTTACAGGGAACGGATCTCACAATGGAAGTCGTTTCTTTTGATTAAGGGTGGAAAAAAAGTGTAATGTGTTTCTCCATTGTTTCTTTTTAGGAAGGGACGATGGAGTTTTTTTAATTATTGTTGTGAGGAAAGAGATATTTATATATCTTTGCAGTCGTTTGATGATTCGATGAAGAAAGTATTATCATAAACACTTATACGATATGAAGAAATTGCTATTATTCTTGGCGTTGCTGCCGTTGAGTATGTTTGCTCAGCAGAATCCTCTGTCTTTTTTGCAGGATCAGAGTAAGTTAGACCTGTCGATTCGTTATACAGAAGGCAGTCTTTGTTCTATGCAGGAGGATGAGTTTATTCCGTTTATGGAAAGTGAGGCGGATGAACCTTGGGTGAATATCGCAAGAGAGTGGAAGGCTAAATTTACCAACGAACTTAATGAGGAGTTGGAGGGTCATCAGTTTTTGGTAGGTTCGTTCCCTAAGGCTGCATACGAGGCAGTGGTGAATGTAGAGTATCTTAACAAGAAGGGTCGTTTTGTATCGACTGTAGATTTTGTTGAGAAGGAGAGTGGGACGGTAGTTTACAGTAAGTATATAGCAGCAGACGGCGGTGTTTTCGGTACGATAACCAATTTGATTGGCGACGGCCACAAGCACGCAGGTGAAGCGTTGGGGAAGTATCTTGCGAACTATGTTCGTTGATGGTGCTTTCGCAACGGTTGTCAGTGCATTATCTGATAGATTAGTTCTTCCCAGATTTCGGTTTCAGTGACGCTTGGATTATTGAAGCCTTTTGAACGGACATCGGCTTGTCGGATATAGCCGATGATTCGGAATGTTTTTCCTTTGGAGAAGCGTGTGGCTGCTTTTTGGTAGTCTTTTACGAAGTATGGTCGTATTTTGAGGATGCTTGCCACTGTGTGTTCGTCTTTTTGTTCTTTTGGCAGATAGAGGTATAACAGTAGATTGGCAAAGAAATTAAACAGGGGAATGATTTCTTTTTGAATGGGATGTTGTTTGCTGTCGGCAAAGTAGCGGGTTATTCGATTTGCCTTTAAGATATCTCCGTTGATGATAGCCGATTGGAGTTCGAATATATTGTAGTCTTTTGATATTCCGATGTTTCGTTGAACGATGTCGGCATCTATATGGTTGGTGCCTTCGGGTAGTCCTGCAATCAGTCGTTTGAGTTCTCCTACAATCTTTTGCATATCGTTGCCGATGCTTTCAGCGAGGAGTGCCGATATGCGCTCGTCGATAGTGATGTTGGTTCGTTTATCGGTGTTGTATTGTCGGATGTAGTCGAGAATCCGTTTCTGTACCTGATAGTCCTGTAGTTTTCCTGATTCCATCATAACTCCTCCGTTCTTTTCTATATTAGCGAAGACGGATCGTCGTCGGTCGGGAGTTCCGTATTTGTAGCAAAAGACGAGGATGGTGGTAGGTACGATTTGCTTTAGGTAGAGTTCAAGAGGTGACCAGTTGCGTATGTTTTGTGCCTCTCTTACAATAATGACTTGGTGTTGTGCGATCATAGGGAATCGTCGGGCAGCGGCAATGATGGGAGATAAATCTCGTTCGTAGTCTTTTCCGTAGGCGATGGTCAGATCGAACTCACGGCTCATATCGTCGAGCAGATGTTGTTCGATGTAGTCGGCGATGAGATCTATATAATATGGTTCTTCGCCATAGAGGAAATAGAGCGGAGCATAGTTCCCCTTTTGTAGTTGCAACAGTAGTTGGTCGTAGGTGGTCATGTTGTATTACTCAAACCGTAGGTGTTTGAGTGTGAATGAGTTGTTTTGTATAGCGGTGAGTGCATCGATGCCTATTTCGAGATGTTCCTTGGCATATAGTTCGGTGGTTTTCCGATCCATGGCTTCTGTTTTGATGCCGTCGGGTTGTAGTGGCATATCGGATATGAGGAGCAGTACTCCTGTGGGGATGCTGTTATGGAATCCGACAGTGAGAAGTGTGGCGGTCTCCATATCGACGGCATACGCTCTTGTGGAGCGCAGATATTGGCGGAATTTTTCATCGTGTTCCCACACCCTTCGGTTGGTGGTATAGACGGTGCCAGTCCAATAATCGTGTCCATAGTTCCGAATGCTGGTGGAAACAGCCCGTAATATACTGAATGCGGGCAATGCAGGTATTTCTGGTGGATAATAGTCGTTGCTGGTACCTTCTCCTCTTATCGCAGCAGAGGGTAAGATATAGTCGCCTATTTTATTTTTATCCCTCAATCCTCCGCACTTGCCCAAGAACAGAACGGCTTTGGGATGTATGGCACTTAGCATATCCATGATGAGGGCTGCATTGGGGCTTCCTATTCCGAAGTTGATGATAGTCATATTGTTGGCGGAAGCGTTGGGCATATTTCCTTCTTTGCCTATGACAGGTACATTGTACTGTTGGGCGAACAAGTCTACATAGTGGTTGAAGTTAGTGAGGAGGATGTAGTCTGTGAAGTCCTCTAATTGGCGTTTGGTGTATCGTGGTAGCCAGTTTTGTACTATTTCGTCTTTTGTTTTTAGCATGTTGAATTGATTTTTCTTTGTGCAAAGATACAAAATGTTGCGTAAGTGTGCAAATGGTAGTATGATGATTAGCGCAACCGCTATGAGTTCGAACTCATTATCACTGATCCACAGGTTTTTGCCACGCTCTATGCCGAGATACAAGACTATATACGAAACAAGTCAGTACATCTCACCGAGTTATACAACGCTCAAATAGAAAACTAACTAGTCCTTGCTCTTTGATTATTCCTATGAATTCAATCCATATCAACACATTGCGTGAGATGTTGCAGCACCCCGAACCTGTGGACTTGCAGCGCAACTTGTGGAGTAAATGTGAAACTACTAACTTTCTTGGGAGACTTTATCAGTAGTATATATGTGCCATCGCCCTGTTCGTACTCCGAGTGGAGCGACTCAATATCTGCTATACCGACATAGTGCACTTCACCGATGCCCAAACAGAGGACTACAAAATTTGTAAGTTTGTAAATTCTCTGCTTGGGCATTGTTGCTATCCTCCTTGTATTCTCATAGCATTCTCCATATAATGAGGTGAAGGTGTATCAATGGTAGTCGGAGAACAAAGACATCGGTAGCCTGATACAACATGATATTCCCCATTTTAGGCATAAACAGGAGAATTTGCTGTTGGCGTTGGCGGACATAGGCAGAGAAGACCGGCAGACAGTCGCTCTGCCTGGGCGATTTCGAGACCCGCTTTATCAATACCGAACTCGCCTCGCAGTTTATGATACATCTCGAGGTGGCACTGGTGTTCGGCTGGCTTGTTTGTGAGTTTATAGAAGTTTCGTTTTCAAAAGGGCATAGTTTCCATTTAGCAACGCAATTTTTCAGTACGCAAAAATCTCTCTAATCTCCTTGTGAAGGGTACCGGGACAGGGGGAAGAGAGAGGGCTTTCAAGGACAAATGCAATACAAAAATTTGAAGGGAACTTGCATATTCCTTCGCTCAAAGTATGCGAATAGGAAATGGAACCTATTTTGTGGGAATATGGGTGCTTCAAGAGGGCTATAAAACCCTT
>CAVEIE010000028.1:0-16051 GCA_963615895.1 Bacteroidaceae bacterium
GACAAGATACAGGATGAGTACGATGAGGATACGGCGTGGTTAGCATAATCTACCGTGTATCTACCGTGTATGTACCGTGTATGTACCGTAGTTGTCGGCGTAATGACAGAGTAAAAACGCGGCATCGCGGGCAAGCAGAACCGAAGTCCTGCCTGCCCGATGTGCGCTGGGCGATTACTTGCCCGAAGCGGTGATGGTGATGCTGTTGTCGGCGAGTTTGGTGTTGTCGGCATTAGCCACCTGTACGGTGATACCATACAACTCCTTCACTTTGTTCTCGAAATTGCCGACCTGCATGTTGCCGCGTACAGCCAGTTCGCCGCCCTTGGCGTTGCCCTTGCGGATAGAAGCCAGTGTGGCGTTCTCGTCTGCGAACTTAGTGCCGTTGTAAACACGAAGAGTGCTACCGAAAGCCTTTTTGAACTCTTTGCAAATCGTGCCTACACGCTTGTTGCCTGTCATTTTGATTTCTGCCATAATAATGGGTATTTAGTTATTATTGTCTACTCTGTTTCTGGATTTTCGACAACCTCCTTATTGTTTATTTTCTTTTCTTGCTGAGAATGGAAGAATTCTTTTTGCTGCCTGTGGTATCCACGATACCCAATGTAGCAATCTTTATCACTTTTTTCAGCGTTTTGACATCTTTGCGGCGGTCGTCCAAGAGACCGGAGTTTTTACCTTTTGTGAAAAATCCCATAATCTATTTTTTTGAGAGATATCGCCTACTCTATATGCAATTTTCGGCTTCCTTGTACTATTTTTTCTTTTTGTTGCTTCCCAAGAGAATGTTAATCACTGCCTTGCCGACTTTGCGTTCTACACCCTGTCGGGTGGTGGGTATGCCTGTGGCACGGGCGACTTTGGTTTTCAGCCCGGATATGCCGACGGCACGCTTCCAAGAGAATGAGAGTCCCTTCATAAGACCTTATTTTTTACGCTCGCGAGCAAGGCTCTCTTTCGCCTTATCGATCTCGTATTTGATACTTGCTATTTTGCTGTCGTGTGCTGCTGCACGGTCAATCTTCGACTTGCGATACGATGCTTTTGCAGACGGCTGTGCACTGCGGATATAGCCAGCATAATACTCGTTGTCGTGTTTCTTGGCTTCTTTCTCTTTGGCAAGGGCAGCACGAAGGTCGATAATGCGCTTGCGATAGTATTCTACACTCATAGTAATATAAAATTAAGGGTTATTATTTAATTATTATGTTTCACTTCTATATCGAGAATTTATTTTTCTTGACAAAAGTAGTGTAATGCTTTCATGTGTACAAAGTCCTTTTTAGTCCTTTTGCTAATAGCATATTCTCTTGTAGCACCCAGTCATATTGCAGCAAAAGAATAGAACATATCATCTATAGCGTTTCCATTGCTCTTCTGAAACAGATTACATCTATACCGTAAAACATAGCCACACAAAAAAGGCATAGATACTTCCTATCCATGCCTTGAGGTCCTGAGAATACCTATGATTACGAAACAAGAAATACCTATGCCTACGGCGCAGGCATTTGATACTTGTTAGCGTAATCACGAGAAAGAAATTTCTCAGGTTTCAAGACATGTTACGAACAAATAGCAACTGCTACCAATATATGTTTTCGAAAAGACAGACTACTCATTCGTAGTCCTTTTTAGTTCTTTTCGGCGACAAAGATAATAAAAGTCTACGATAGATACAATTATTTTTCTTTTTCATTGTATTTTTCTTGATTTGTACTGTCCAATAGCAAATGCAAGTTATGGTGCAAAGTCAGAGAACACCGTTGAAAAAGCACTCTTGTGGTGTATAACAGTTCCATTTCCTATCGGTCTTCGATTCCATTTCTTCCGTGTATTCTCGTCTCTTTTTGTACACACAAAATAAACCAACTATCAGCAGATTTATCTATAAAACTTGCCTCACTTCATGATTAGGAGAAGTATAGGACAATCAGCCTCGAATCTCGGTCGTATATCCATACCACACCCATAGCACTCCCATAGCACTCCCTTACCACTCATGACTCATATAAGGGTTTTATAGCCCTCTTGAAGCACCCATATTCCCACAAAATGGGTTCCATTTTCTGTTCGCATACTTTGAACGGAGGAATATGCAAGTTCCCTTCCACTTTTTGTGTTGCATTTTTCCTTGGAAGCCCTCTCTCTCCCTCCTGTTCCGGTATCCTTCACAAGGAGATTGATTTTTGAGTACTGAAAAATTGCGTTGCTAAATGGAAACTATTTATTTATCTTGATTGTTGCTTGAGAAGAGCGGAGAATGATTGTTGAAGTCTGGTGTATTCTTCTGCACTGATGTCGCCTCTTCGGTAGGCATCAGCCATAGATGAGAATTGTTTCAGGTGTTCGCTAAATTGAATCTGTACTGCATTAGAGCGATTGTCAAATGTAATACAGCAAAGACTATGGAGAATGGCATCTTCGTGTGAATAGACAGCACTAAGCGAGTCACGAAGAGCAAGGAAACGACAATTATTGTAGAATCGAATCATGGCGAACTCTTGATATTGCTCGGTATCTGCAAGAGCAAACAATCGGTTAGCCTCCCTATCACACACGCTATTTACATCTTCAATCATAGCCTCTTGGCGTTGCCTTTTCAGTTGCTCCATTGTGGTTTGCCGGTATATCTTCCACCCCAAGAACACAATAGCACAAAACATACAGGCAACGAGGACTGCTAGCGGGAATATGCAGCGAAAACGAAGATGCGTTGCTATATCACGCTTCAAAGCACTGATGTTCCGATAGCGGGACTGCCTACAACGAGCGATTATCTTTCGTTGTGAGGGCAGACGAAATAGGGGTAACAAATCTGCAATATGCGAAAAATCGTCCTGCAAGTCATTTGGTGAGGACGAGACTGTATCGTCGGTGATACTTAGTCCGAAATCGATTAGTTTGAGATTATTACCATTATGGGTGATCAGTATATTGGCAGGCTTAAGATCGTGATGTACCAGTTGATGCGTGTGGAGATAGTCTATTGCGTCCAGTAATTGGTTCAAGGTGCGTTGGCGTGCCTGCTTTGCGGGCTTTGTCGATAGCCATTGGGAGAGCGTTATGCCGTCCACCGATTCTATCACGATGCACCGTCCGAGATTCGAGATTGTTTCCAGAGAATAAGTAGCAACAATGTTTGGATGCACCAACTGTACACCAATGAGGAATTCCCGTTCTTGCTGATTACGATATTCTGCGAGGTTCTGTAGTTCAGGAGGTAATCCTTTGAGGATGAACCACCGGCCATAGCGTTTGGCACGATAGAGCATGCTATGCCTGCGTGATTGCAACAGTGTAATGTCGGTCCATTCGCAAGATACACTGTCGACGGCTATAAACGCTGAATCGGATATGTCAGAAAGTGAGTTCATTTATGGTATTACCATTTGTTTTTGCACAAGAACAGAAACGAAATTCAGTCGAGGATTGTCGGTGTGGTGACAGTATTCTCTCTGTGGATAAAAGCATTGGTGATTCCGTGACGCATTCCTGCTACATAAGATGTTTGATTCGTAGCAGCACATCTTAGATTATCGAGATACATAGGTCGTCCGATGAGGAAGCATGCTGCAGTGAAGGTATCACCCGCCTGTAATTTGCTATTAGTTGATTGTGCTACTACGAACTTCATACTACCCAAGTACCGAAACAGACAGTGCCTATTGGGTTGCCACGACACTTCTACATGGTCGCCTACAGAGAGTTGTTCGGTTCGTATGCCCTTCCCGATAAAAGCATTGCTCTCGGCTTCGCATTGCGATGCCAAATGCTGAACATAATGTTCCCAATGGGTATAGCCTATGAATTGGGCAAGTATGCAAAGCGTAATATGACGCACCGTTTCTGCTCCGGATATATAACTCCACAGACGCTTCAATGTAGTGGAGGATATATATTGGTGCTGCTGCTCCCATATTGCGTTGGCAAGAAAATCGAAGTCGGCAGGTGTACAGATTTTTCGATTGATATATTGCTCTATGTCTTGTCGCAAAGATTGTATCTCCGGAGTATTCTTATGCATAATTTCCAATATATTTACAGAATGCGGTACAAAGGTAGTCGAAATAATAGAGATATGCAAAAAATATGGGAATAACAGATAAAACCAAGGCGACACGATGCCACTTCGTACATCGTGCCGCCTCTCGCATTATGAAACAATTACTCTCTTTCTATTGCTTTCCTTTTTCCAAAAGCAATGTGTGTGTGGGTTGATTACAAACCTCAGAAGGACCGTAGTACTGAATAGGACCTGGGTAGATATAACTCATCTCGGCATTAGCCCACTCTGCCCTATGTGCAGCAAAGTATAGGAATGGCTTCCCGTTGAGATCGACCAATGCTTTTTGTATTACGGGTTTCCATTTGCCATTTCTACGCTCCATATTCATCATCATTGTGATTGGTACTCCACCTGCTTCCCACTCTTGAGCAGGAGCCGTCAGATTCTTAACCAACGCCATATAGCCCGTCTTTCCTTCCACTATCAGCATAGTGGCAGTCATGCCGAGTGAATAACAATAGTCCGCATCGAAATTCGAGGGAATAGCGCATCTCCCTTCATATCCAAAGAAGTGATGCAAGGCTGAGAATTTACCTTTATAGGTGCCTTCTGCTTTCATTGTAGCCAGTTTCTTGGCGACCATTTCAATCAACATCTTTTCGGTCTCTATCAATGATACCTGCACATTACCATGAGGGTCGCGGTCCATCATTAGTTGGCGAGCAATGCCTTTCGGCAGATCACGATATACTTCACGACTCTCGGGCGAGAGTTTTCCCTTTACATATTGACGCTTCTCGTCGTCAGTATCCATTGAGAGGAACTCATCGTTTGCCGCGAGCAGGTCGTTCAATTCTTGAATCAAGCGTTTCATTGCGGGGATGAATTCTATTAGTCCCTCTGGTATCAGCACTGTCCCAAAGTTCAGTCCCGCATTAGCACGGTCCACGATAGCAGCGACAATCTGGTCAACAATATCGTTCAAAGTCATGTTCTTTGCCTCAACTTCCTCTGAGATAAGGCAGAGATTGGGTTGTGATTGCAAAGCACATTCAAGTGCTATATGACTTGCAGAGCGTCCCATTAGTCGGATGAAGTGCCAATACTTCTTTGCGGAATTGGCATCGCGTTGTATATTACCGATGAGTTCAGAATAGACTTTGCAAGCGGTATCGAAGCCGAAAGATGTTTCAATCTCGCTATTTTTTAAGTCGCCATCTATTGTCTTTGGGCAACCTATCACCTGAATACCACAATCCTTCTGCAGATAATACTCTGCCAATACACAAGCGTTGGTGTTTGAATCGTCGCCACCAATAATAACAATGGCAGTAATACCAAGTTCTTTGCATATCTCGATGCCTTTATCAAACTGCCAAGTTTCTTCCAACTTGGTACGACCTGAGCCGATGATGTCGAAGCCTCCCGTATTACGATACTCGTCGATAATATCTCCGGTCAATTCAACATAGTTATGCTCTATTAAGCCCGACGGGCCTCCCAAGAAGCCATATAGACGGTTCTTGCTGTTCAATTTCTTCAACCCATCATACAGCCCCGCAATTACATTATGTCCGCCAGGAGCCTGCCCGCCAGACAGTATGACTCCGACGGCTATCGGGGAGTATTCTCCTTTCTTACCGGGAACAAGATGCAAGGTAGGTAAGCCGTAGGTGTTAGGGAATAACTTTTTGATTTCTTCTTTATCAGCAACTGATTGAGTAGGCTCACCCTCTATCAGATGTCCGTCGCCGGACAATGCAACAGGTACTTTGGGTTGATAGGTGCTGCGAGCAATTTGTAATGGACTTTTTTGCATAGTATAAATTATGTTGGTGTGTTTATAATAGATTCAACTTCCCTGCAAAGGTAGCAATTTATTTTCATTACCACAAACAAGTATTCGATGTAAGAAAAAAGCAAAGTATAAATTGGGAGGAGGTAGATTGCAGAATTGTCAGAAATATACTATCTTTGCAAGCGACAAAAGTATTACAATAACTTTCAAAACAATATTCTATGAAGAAATTCTTTTTATGTGCATTTTTCTTCCTTTTAGGAATGGGAGTGTGCTATTATGTTGACCATAAAACTGCAAGTACATCGAAAGAAACAACTGCTACAGAAGCATCGGAGAATACTGAGGAGAGTATGCGGCAAACAGATATTACGATGGTTTCGTACAAGCATAATGCTGATGATTTTCAAGCAACCATCTCCCTTAAAAATAACACTGCAAGAGTTATTAAACAGGTGCAATTCCGTATTATCTATTATGATATGAGCGGCCACCAAATAGATTATCGAGATTTCAAAGAAACAACAGACATTGCCCCTGGTTTAACAAAGCAAATAGAGGTTAGCAGATTGGGAGAAGTTTACGATTATTATTACTATAAGAGCCAAAAGCCTTTTATCTTTGAAGAGAGAGTCACCCCATACAAAATACAATATCAACTATTGGGCTACAAAAGCAAGTGAGATGTGAGTTGGGGAAAAGTGGATAGTTGGAAGTTGAGAGTTGGTGGCAGTTTTGTTGGGGGATGTAGGGGAACTATACGGTTTAGAGGATCTATGGGGTTGGAGGAGAGGTTGAGAGCCATAGCACGCTATGGCTCTACGGTGAGCAAGAGCGTAGGGAGTAGTTATTATAAATTAACATTTGAGAAATAATGATTAATATGGGGAGAGGGGTGTTTTGTGGGTGTTTTATAGGTGTTTTGTAGGGTCTTTCTATATTCATCCTATATTCGTCCTATACTCATCCTATATAGATCCTATATAAATCCTTTGGAATGGATAGTAAACATTGAGCAAGACAGAGGCTGCCCGACATTGTCAGGCAGCCTCTGTGCATGTTTCAAGCACCTTAATGGTGCGCTACATTTGTTAATTCGGCGATAACACGCTTCTCTTTTTTCTTATTATTCGTTAGCGTTTCTTTTGTTACGGCACCAGAACCTTCTTAATGGTTTGTCCGCAACGCACAATATATACGCCCGACTGCGGTACACGGATGTTTGCCATTGTGGTGTTGTATGCAGCGGCAATGCGCTGACCCATGATATTGAACACACATATCTCATCAGCAACGGTTGAGGTCTGCACCTCTATTGAGCGATCGTACACACAAATCGTTATATCGTCTTTCACAAATGACACATCAGTAGAACTCCCGATGAACAGAGCCATGAGGGTCGTGTCCGTATTCAAGACGACAGTACGCAGAGGCGTTGTTGCACCGTCGTTCCACTTATCGAAGTTATAACCATCATCGGGTTTGGCTTCCAAAATCACATTAGACCCCAGTATGTATTTATCAAACAGCGGGGTAACGACAACAGAACCTCCGATTGACTCTTGTATCGTCAGAGTTACATACTCTACAGGATTCTGATTCGCCACAAAGACAGGAGTAACCGAAAGTGCGCTTGTCATTTCCACCGTCAGAGGATTGGCGGAAGGGTGCTCCTCCACTATCCCATTGTCCACTATCCAATGGTCGAACTGGTAGTTCTCTTCGGCAATGGCAAACAAAGTTACCTTCTCTGCTGCATAGTAGGAATGGGTTCCTGCCTCCATATTGGTCTGCCCCCCTTCGGCAGTCATTATGGTCAGCAGATAAGTTACAATCGGTTCGAACATCGCAGTGATTGCCGTATCACAGGAAAGGACCAAAGTACGGGGGTTATCAGTCACTCCATCGCTCCACTTCAGGAAACGATAGTTCTCCAAAGACGTAGCCGCTACAGAAGCAATCGTACCTTCGGGCAAGTTATCATCTATTTCCGGATAAACGGTTCCCCCAAGAGAGGCTTGTATGCGTATTCTATAATTGAAAACAGAAGAAGACTTTTTGATAACAAGAGTGGTTTCATAAGTCCCTCCTATCAGGAATGTTTGTTCAGCGTTGACAGGAGTCAATCGAATATAATATGTCCCATCTACCAAGTCAGGGAATTGGTAATACTTATCCGACACAATGTCGGAGAGTACTCTTTCGTCATCGGCGTTCAACAATACAATAAGGCAATAGGGAGCATTAGTTTCCCAAGATGCTATGGCATTGACTCCATTGTAGGATGTTTGTACCGATTCAATGGCATAAGTAGGAACAAGAGGTACACGGAAGTCTTCGCCATTAGCGTAACTTATCCTATCCCCTGAAGCATTAAAAGCATAAACCGTCCAAGAATATTCTCCACTGGCAGTGAAGGTAACTCCTACGAAAGGCGTGGAGGCAGGGTATATACCCCATACTCCTCCGTTGGCCGCAAAGACGGTAACTACAAAACTATCGGCTTGCTGCACCATCTCCCACGAGAAATAATAGGTAATGCTGTCTTGTGTGGAGGCTTGCAGGTTCTGAGGTTCATAAGGATTCTCTGTCACTTCTATGGGATTGCCCCATACATATTCCGAAAGAGCATACCCACTTTCACTTAATGTCTGCACAGCCCAATTGTATCTTCCTGCACCGGAATAGGAAAGATTTATTTCCTTCTCTGTAGAGGAAAAAATGAACGGATACCCATCGGCCTCTCTAACAAGAAGAAGCCGATAGTTTACTCCTGCTTGACTGTTCCACACTAATTTCAGGTTCCCTAATGCTGCAGACGCCATTAGATCGTAGGGAGTATATTTATCCGTAAAGGCTTCACAGTCATCGACCCAAACCCACAATACTTGTTGCCAGGAGTCGGAAATATACATATCCCTTGTGTCTAACAAGAGGCAAGTATCTCCATACAAGTAAGGAGACTGATTATAACTACTTTGAGCACTCTCCCAACCGTCCTCAATAACATTTCGATTTGTCACATAACACAGGATATAATCACTTTCAACTGTAACACTACCCACCCACCAATTGTTTCCTTCTGCTTGAAGCGGCACAATACCTTGATGTACCTCTTCCGGAGATGTCATATAATTATAACCGAGATAAACACCCTGTGAAACATCCATTATAGTATCATTCGCAAGATGAACACGGATATTATAAGTCTTCTCCGCATCCGCATTATCCGTCTGTAGGAATACCGAATCGTTCGTAACGGTTATCGGAAAACGATGTCCCCAAAAATAATCTCGTGTCGATATAGGATAATTCGTTGCTCCATTGTCTGTGGTTACGCCTACTGATATTTCGTACTCTCCTGCGGCCAATGAAGACAACGGACAGGATACTTCTATCGGGTCCAAATAATAGCTGTACACAGATAATTCAAACCCCAAAAAATCTGATGGCATAGTGGTATATACCGCATTGTCTTTATACAAAATATACACTACATCTCCTTGAACATCTGTTATGCCTACATTCGCAAATCTAGATATACTAAACGAAAGGTCTTCGTTCTTGGCAATACGAGGTGCAGAAATATATTGTATAGTATCTGCCTTTATCTGGGGAATAGCATTTCCCCCTGCATTAGGCTGGATTCCCGTAAAAGCAGTCACCCCCTCTGTAAACCCTAAGCCACTGGCAGCACCACCTGTTCCTTGTCCGAAAGGATTCAATGCAGAGATGGCAAAATAAGAGTTCGCATAACCATCCCATCCCCAATTAATATGTACATATCCATTGCTCTGCATCCCATCTAACACAAACGCATGCCCTTCGTTACTCGTAGTAGACCCGAACACATAAATAGGATGTCCCGCCTGCAGGTCTTGCGCTATCAATGCAAGCATATCCGCTTCTTTCATATAGTTCTTGAACAGCGACCGTATTCCCTTGTCATAACCAAAATACTTCGTAAGCGCATCTATCATATAATAAGAAACGGCACCACTGCCTCCATTTGCGGATATATCGTATAACATCTCGCAAGATATACCCGCATGCGACATTAGCGTGGCTACGGCTGTAGCCTGAGTCGTAGTATAACTGCCACTGTAATCTGGCAACATATTCGCCCAATCGTAGGTAGTATTTCCATAGTCTGCAGAAAGGGTCTGACCTTCCCACTCGTACGAAGAAGAACCCGTTCCCCGTGTCGGGTGCCTGTGATAATACATAATCTGACTTGCCGCCGTCGCAACACATCCCGTCACGCACCTTTCTCCGTTCTTTGTAGGACATAGTTTATTGTATGGCGCATCCTGTCCCCATTGAATGTTACCCAACAGAGGAGCAATCACAGGATAACTATCCTCCGCTGCCACATTCCGTGTTTTCTGCTCCCAAACTGGCTGTTGCGACGAATAGGCTACCTCATCGGCATACATCTGCAACCAAAAACGCATATTATCAGGCATTTCCTCCGCCGTTATTGTTTCTTTGTCCGAATAACCTAATATCGTACGGGCATTATCATCTGCCGACACGATCACAAATCCGCTGTCAGACCCCTCACGATTGAATACATAAAGAGCCGGTTTCTCATTCACTTGCAACTGCGTATAAACCAAACGCATCGCATCTGCCGTCGAGGACGAAGATGCCTGAGCCTTCTGCATACGCTGTACCAATGGTTGATTCTTACTTGCTGCAAAACGACCCGCAATTTCCTCTGCCTGTTGAGCCGTCCTCGGTGCCGCAACAGACATAATAGTCCATAACATACAGCCTATTAGAGGGAGTAATGTTTTTTTCATAGGGCTAAATATTTAATTTGTAAATCATAAGTTCGCTCCAAAGGTATCAAGATTATTATAATGTACCAAACTTTTATCGTTTTATTTTCGATATAATCGCCCACCGTTATGCTATAAGACTCTGATTTGATGTATATTATATACGACAGGAATAACTAAACTATTCATTTCCATTTGATTTCACCGTCACTGCCCTTTAACTGATATTATACAACAACCCCCTTATTTCTTAATAAACAGGTGCAAGTGCGAAGCAAACATTAAGCATACTTCTACCTGCAAGAAACCTACAACGACCCTTCCTGAAGCCAAGTATATACTATGTATTCCAAAGGATTTATATACGATGAATATAGGACGAATATAGGAAGACTATAGGAAGACTATACAAAACACCTATAAAACACCTCCCAAACACCCTTCTCTGCGTATTTATGATTAACTGTTAATTATTAATTATTTATTGTCAAATGCTCACTGTAGAGCCATAGCGTGCTATGGCTCTCATCCCCTCCTCCAACCACCTATATCCTCTATATTTTCTATATTTTCTATTTCCTCTACCCACTAAACCACCCATAAACTCATAAACTTATCAACTTATCAACTATACAACTCCCCTCAACCCTCAACTCTTAACACTCTACTCCACCCACTCAACCATAAACATCCATTTTTGTGGTAAAACTGACCAAAATGATATGCCAACAAAAATAAACTTGGCACAACTTTTGACTATTCCATTAACGGGATCGAAAGAAACCCAATAAAATAAACATTAAACACTTGTCATTATGGAAAATCCTTTACGAAGATTAACTAATCGTGCCACACAAGCCATTAAGAACTGGTGGCTGCTATTGGTAGTTGGTATTGCCTGCATCGCTGTAGGTATTGTAGTATTCTGCTATCCGGGTGAAGCATACTTGACATTGAGTATTCTATTCGGAGTACTAATGTTGCTGAGTGGTATATTGGAGATTGTACTCTACTGCTCAACAAATAGTTATTTCATCCGTTCAGGTGTCAGTTTAGTAGGCGGCATTCTCGATGTATTATTGGGAATACTCTTGTGCTGCAATGTCGAAGTAACCGTGGCTCTCCTGCCCGTATTTCTGGGTATATGGCTATTGATACGAAGTATTCAAATGATTGATTTCTGGAGCAAAATGCGTATATTCAATGTACCGAATGCAGGTTGGCAAATAGCATCCGGAGTATTGCTCTTGTTGCTTGCCCTGATGATTATGTTCCATCCGTTCGGCTTGGGTATTCCAGCAGTTGTTGCTTTGGTCGGTTGTGGTCTGATTGTAGCAGGCATTAGTATGATCGCTACAGGTATCAGACTGAAAAGTTTACATAAGTATATCAAAAACAACATCATAGAAGATGTAGAAGCAGAGACGATATAAGCATTGAACACCTTAACTATGATGAACAAAGGGGCTGCCAATATGGCAGTCCCTTTGTATTTGGTATATCTATTGCCTTTCACTCATACGAAAACTCAGTTGCCATAAACCGCAACCAAACTATGAAACAAACCTAAATAAAGCACAACACTATGAATAACGAAAGTCTATCAAAGTTCGCAAATAACCTGTGCGAACAAGCCAAACAAGGCAAACTCGACCCCGTTATCGGAAGAGACGACGAAATACGAAGGGTGCTGCAGATACTGAGCCGACGAACTAAAAACAACCCCATACTCATTGGCGAACCCGGTGTAGGGAAAACCGCTATTGTCGAGGGGCTTGCCCATCGTATTGTGCGGGGCGATGTACCCGAGAACCTGAAGAAGAAACAGATTTACTCCCTCGATATGGGTGCCTTGATTGCGGGTGCGAAGTACCAAGGAGAGTTCGAGGAACGTTTGAAAGGCGTTATCAATGAGGTAGTAGCCGCAGCGGGTGAGATTATCCTCTTTATCGATGAGATACATACCCTTGTCGGTGCGGGTAAGTCGAGCGGTGCAATGGATGCTGCCAACATCCTGAAGCCAGCTTTGGCGCGTGGCGAACTGCGTGCCATTGGTGCGACCACGCTGGACGAGTACCAAAAGTATTTCGAGGAAGATAAGGCACTGGAGCGTCGTTTCCAAGTTGTTATGGTGGATGAGCCGGACGAGGCAGCCACTATCTCGATTCTGCGTGGATTGAAAGAACGGTACGAGACCCACCACAAGGTGCGTATCAAGGACGATGCCCTTATTGCCGCCGTTACTCTCTCGACTCGGTATATCACCGACCGTTACTTGCCCGATAAGGCGATAGACCTTGTCGATGAGGCAGCCGCTAAACTGCGTTTGGAGGTCGATTCCAAGCCCGATGAGCTCGACAATCTTGACCGCCAAATCAAGCAGTTGGAGATTGAGCGTGAGGCAATCAAGCGGGAGAACGATGCCGACAAACTGAAAGGCATTGAGGAGCAACTGAAGACCCTCAAGGGACAGTCCGCCGAGATGGAAGCCCGTTGGAACAAGGAGAAAGGCTATGTAGCCACGATCCAGAACGAGAAAGCCCATATCGAAGAGATGAAGCACGAGGCAGAAGTGGCTGAGCGTGAGGGCAATTACGGCAAGGTGGCCGAGATTCGGTACGGCAAGATTCAACAGGCAGAAGCGAATATCAAGGCCGCCCAAGATGCACTGCACTCCATATCGGGCGACAGCATGATAAAAGAGGAGGTCGACGAGGACGATATCGCCGAGGTAGTAGCCCGTTGGACGGGAATACCCGTGACGAAGATGATGCAATCCGAGCGGGATAAACTGCTGCACTTGGAGGAAGAGTTGCACAAGCGAGTAGTCGGTCAAGATGAGGCTATCGAGGCGGTCAGTGATGCGATTCGCCGTAGCCGTGCAGGGCTTCAAGACCCGAAGCGACCGATCGGTTCGTTTATATTCCTCGGTACGACGGGTGTCGGTAAGACTGAGTTAGCAAAAGCCCTCGCCGACTATCTGTTCGACGATGAGAATATGATGACCCGTATCGATATGTCGGAGTACCAAGAGAAGTTTTCTGCCACTCGACTTATCGGTGCACCTCCGGGATATGTGGGCTACGACGAGGGCGGTCAGTTGACGGAGGCTATTCGCCGCAAACCATACAGCGTTGTCTTGTTCGATGAGATAGAGAAAGCGCACCCCGATGTATTCAATGTCCTGCTACAGGTATTGGATGATGGGCGTCTGACGGACAACAAGGGGCGTACGGTCAACTTTAAGAATACGCTGATTATCTTCACCTCCAATCTCGGTTCGCAACTGATTCGGGAGAACGAGGAGAAGGGTGTAGACCAGGAAACAACCCGTACGCAGGTAATGGAGATGCTCCGGCAGACCATCCGCCCCGAGTTCTTGAACCGTATCGATGAGATAATTATGTTCCGCCCGTTGGACGAGAAACAGATACGCGATATTGTGGGCTTGCAGATAGGCTCAATTCACAAGATGCTGTTGGAGAACGGTGTCGATTTGCGAGTTACGGACGATGCGGTGGACTATATTGCCCGCGAGGGATACGACCCGCAGTTTGGTGCGCGTCCTGTCAAGCGTGCATTGCAGCGTCTGGTACTCAACGAACTGAGCAAGCAAATCATTGCCGGTCGTGTAGACAACAAACGCCCCGTGATAGTGGAACTCCGTGACGGAGAACTGCACTTTAAGAACTAAAGCAGGAATTACCTATACGACAGCAAAAGGCTGCCTGACGATATGTCTGGCAGCCTTTTGCTGTTTTTTTGCAGGTTCGTTGTCTGTTATGAGGGGGGGGCTATGGTCTGACACTTTCCGCATCCGTGGTGTACAACAATATATTATTTTTTATTGCTGTCCGGTAAAAGTGGGTATGTTCCGAAAGAGGGCTAAATACTATCGTAAAAATGGGAGAGGAAACACATTTTTTCTTTGACGAGCCCCCTACACAAAAAGTGAGAGTTGCGGGGTGGGTGATGGAGGTGCTACGTTCTCTTCTTGAATGATCCTCTTCCATACTCCCTCGGGGGCTTCTAAAAAGGCATACAAATCCACATAATACATCCGCATTTGGCGTATCATCGTAACCATATTGGAAAAAGCCCATTTCCGCTTTATCCGCTTATGAATGACCGTCAGCAACAGGTTGGCTATCATTGTAACCCCTATTTGCGACTCTATAGCATTCACGCTATCACCGTAAAAGTACTTTAGCGGAAAATTCTGCTTCAATTGTTTGAAAAGTATCTCAATCTGCCATCGGCGGTCGTATGTACTGTCCAATAGCAAATGCAATTTTCCTGCAAAGTGAGCAAAAATGTTTGGAGAAGCACCCAAGCGGTATGAGGATGTTCCATTTTTCTCGTGGGCAAGGTTTCATTTCTTCTGTATCTGTCGTCTCCTGCTGTACACAAAATGCCCCACGATCGGCAGATTTATCCATAAAAATTGCCTTGATTCATACGCAGGAAAAGTATAGGACAATCAGCCTCGAATCTCGGTCGTATCCCCTTACCACACCCATAGCACTCCCATAGCACTCCCATAGCACTCATGACTCTTATAAGGGTTTTATAGCACTCTTGAAGCACCCATATTCCCACCAAATAGGTTCCATTTTCTGTTCGCATACGTTGAACGGAGGAACATTCGCGTTCCCTTCCACTTTTTGTGTTGCATTTTTCCTTGGAAGTTCTCTCTCCCCCTCTGTTCCGGTATCCTTCACAAGGAGATTGATTTTTGAGTACTAAAAAATTGCGTTTCTAAATGGAAACTATATTGGCTTCGGATAGCGTGCTGCGTCGTACCAGATAGTTGATACCTAAAGGCTGCCGTTTTTGTGCCTCTGCCATAAGCCCAATAACCGTCTCACGCAAAGAATCATACCGCATAAGGACAGCAAATAGTAAGGCTACAAAGTGGGTGTAACCATCTAATTTCTTCACATAATGGTCGTTCCCTTTTTGTTTGCCGAGTGATTGAATTTTGGAACGTTTTGCCAGATTAAGTATCTGGAGGTATTGTGGCTGTCCGGAAAAAGTTGTCATTTTGCCCATCGTTGTAGGTTTTTAGTTAGACAATACAAAATTACAACGAGCGGCTGATTCTACCAAAAGAACCAGCCGTTTTTTGCCCCTATGCTGACCCAAAGAAAATAAGTTTTACCAGACAGTAATATAAAAATTTCAACAAGGCTGTCGCCAAAGATTTGAACAAGAAATAACTTATTCACCCTATTGGTCCCATTAGACCAAATTTATTAGACCGTCTTTCTAAAAATGCCCATATATTTTTTGCCAATGTTGTGTAATCCACAAATTTTCTATATCTTTGCAGCGCAAAGTTGAAAGATTTTGCGTAAACTAATAAAGTCAACAAATAAGCAATAACTTAAAACAACCCATATAGCCTATGAGCAACGAGCGGTAGGACCGCGTGACATACATATTTAACCAAGTGTT
>CAVEIE010000029.1:0-15508 GCA_963615895.1 Bacteroidaceae bacterium
ATTATTTTTGGCAACGCCCGACACACAGCCGATGAATTTTCTTTGCTTCGTTTCTTTTGTTCAGGCAAAAGAAATGAAGAACACCGTCCTATGCCTCTCATCCCATCCTACAACCACCTAGATCTTCTAGATTTTCTAATTCCCCTACATCCCCCTACAAAACCACCACCTCCTCCAACCCCTAAACACTGTTGCCGCGAACACCCCGCCTGCGGACAAGCCATCTGGCTTACCGTATCCCCTTGGATAACTCCACACTATTAACCCGCAACTACACTCAACTATCAACTAAAAAGAGACGGTCTAACCAATATAGACCGTCTCTTTTTAGTACGATATACAAATCTCCTACACTACTCCGCTGAATCCCATAAATGCCATGGCAAGCAAACCTGCGGTAAGCAATGCAATCGGAGTGCCTTCTAATGCCTTAGGCACTTTATTCATCGACAGTTGTTCACGCAAACCCGCAAATAGTATCAACGCCAAAGCAAAACCAATGGCAGTTGCAAAGGCAAAGAGTGTACCCGTGAGCAGATTATGCTCCAAACCACCCGGTAGTTTGTATGTACCGTTAGCCACCAAAATAGCCACACCCAACAAACAACAGTTGGTCGTGATAAGCGGCAGGAACACACCAAGTGCCTGGTATAGAGATGGCGAGATTTTCTTTAGAATAATCTCTATCATCTGCACCATTGCAGCAATAACCAAAATGAACAGAATAGTCTGCAAAAATTCAAGATGAAAGTATTCTAACACATAGACTTGAAGAAGATAGGTAACCACCGTAGCCAGCGTTAATACGAAAGTCACGGCTGCACCCATACCGAGTGCTGTATCTATCTTTTTACTTACGCCCAAAAATGGGCAGATACCCAAGAATTGACTCAATACGATATTATTGACAAATATCGCAGAGATAAAAATAAGAAAGTATGCCATAATATCTCCTTTCTGTTTAGTTACGAAGTTTATGAACCAAGCCCATTAGATAGGCCAATACAATAAAGGCACCCGGTGCAAGAACAAATATCAGCATACCGTAGGTCTCAGGATAAACCGACAGACCGAATATCTTGCCCGTACCTAACAACTCCCGTATACATCCAATAACACTCAGCGAGAGGGTGAAACCAAGTCCCATTCCCAAACCATCCAATGCCGACAGACCGACGGTGTTCTTTGCAGCAAAAGCCTCAGCACGACCCAATACAATACAGTTCACCACAATAAGCGGAATAAACAGCCCTAATGAATCGTACAAAGCAGGAGTATATGCCTGCATAATGAGTTGTACTATGGTAACGAAAGTCGCAATTACAACAATAAATGCCGGTATTCTGACTTTGTCTGGTATGAGGTTACGCAATAGCGAGATTGCCATATTGGAGCATATCAGAACAAAGGTGGTAGCCAATCCCATCGACATACCATTGATGGCAGAAGTAGTAGTGGCCAATGTAGGACACATACCCAACACCAAAGAGAAAGTCGGATTTTCTCTCAAAATACCATTAGTGAGAGTCTTCAAAGCCTTATTCATTGATTTCAGTATTTACGAGGTTAATAGTATCGTTCTGCGTTGGCGTAGCAGAGTTCGAAAGACACGATGCACTTGATAGTGCCTCCACATTATCATCCGCAGAGAAATAAGCATTGCATGCTGCATTGATGGCCTTCAAGAAAGCACGAGAGGAAATAGTAGCCGCCGTAATGGCATCCACCTCGCCACCATCTTTGCTGACCGAAAGATTTGCCTTCTTTGGATTTAAGCCCAATACCGATTGATGGTTCTTGTTTGTTTTGAACCATTCCACAATATGCGTACCCAAACCTGGTGTCTCTTGTTGTTCAAGCACTTCATAATTTACAATGTTGCCTTCAGCATCGAAGCCCACCATAAGGCGTATCGGTCCTCCAAAGCCGTCTGATTGTGTCTCTATCGAAACTCCTATCAACGAGTCGCCTGCGTATGCCTCATAACAAGTATAATCACCTGCTTGCTTGCCCTCTGCTATTACACGCCCATCTATATCGGGCAATACACTTCCTATAGCATGCGTTTGTTTTTCTGTCTTCTGTGTTTCGATAGGTTCTTCTGTCACCAAGAACACTGCTGCCAAAGCACCTGCTGCCACCAACGAAATAAGCGTAAGCGACAATACCATATTTTTGAAGGAAGAGTTTAATTTTTCCATAGTTTTAATTATTCCAAGTTAATCGTTCTTTCTCTCCACCTTTATCTTTTTAGCCCCGAAGCGTTCTGGGCGGATATACATATTGATTAAGGGCGTTACTGCGTTCATAATAAGAATAGCGAACGACATACCTTCTGGATAGGCTCCCCAAGTACGGATCACCATTACCAAAAAGCCAATTCCTATACCATAGATAATTTGTCCCCAGCCTGTCATAGGCGAGGTTACATAATCAGTAGCCATATATATTGCACCGAGCATAACTCCACCGGTCAATAGTTGAGTTAACGGGTCAGCAGCTCCCGCTACTCCACAAAGGTTCTGTATTCCTGCAAACACCGCAATAGTAGCGAAGATCGATACAGGTATGTGCCAAGTAATAGTGCGTGTACATAGTAGGTAAATGCCGCCTGCAAGCAGTGCCAATGCAGATATCTCGCCTAATGAACCGCCCATATATCCTGTAAACAAGTGCCATAGAGAGGGCAACTGTTCAAGCAAGGACGAATCTCCGGTCTTGATGGCTTGTTTCATCAACGCTAATGGAGTGGCCTCTGTAGCAGCATCCATATATGCTACAGTCCATCCTTGAGGTTTGGGCCATGTAGTCATTTGCACGGGGAAAGCAATCAGCAAGAACACACGCCCTACGAGCGCAGGATTGAACAAGTTTTGTCCTAAGCCGCCAAAACTCATTTTGGCTATTCCAATAGCGACCAACGCACCTATGATGACTATCCACCATGGCAAGTTGGAAGGTACATTGAACGCTAAAAGTAGCCCCGTTACTACTGCAGACAAGTTTCCAAGTGTAACATTGCGTTTAAGGATGTACTTGGATATAAGCCATTCGAAAAGAACGCACGATGCTACAGATATGGCAGTCACAATAAGTGTCCCGATACCAAAAGCGAAGATGGATACGCAGTATGCCGGTATCAGAGCGATGATAACATTAAGCATGTTTTTCCGCACAGAGTCGTTGGCATGTATATGCGGTGCGGGTGAAACAATCAGGTTTTGCATATAGTTCAGTTCTTTATGTTATTTTTCGTATTTGTTTATTATTTTGTACTTATGCGTTGTAGCGCGATGTATCGCTTCTTGCAGGGTGATGTCATCTCCAACACATTCGGAATTGAGGAAGGACATTTGTTTTGCCTTCTCTTTCGAGAAGATGAAGTAGGTACATTCGCACGAAGCACATACGATTCCCTCAAAGTTGTATATTTCGGCTTCTACGATGGTCAAACAATGGTGTTGTTCTTTCAGTCTTGCGCGTAATACGATATACTTGTCGGTCGTATTAAGTGTGTGGCGGTAGCGTATATCCATCTTACCTGTAACCCCTGAGGTTTGCAGTTTGTGGAATACTACCCAGCCGCAAATTTCGTCGAGCATGACTGCTTGAATACCGCCGTGCAGTGTATTCACCCAACTTTGGTGGTTTTGTGAAGGACACCACACCGATACTATATCGTTGCAGTCTTCATAGAAGTGCATTTGTAATCCGACAGGATTAGCAGGGCAGCAACCATAGCAGTTGTAGCCTTCGGTATGAATCCAGGGATTACGAATCTCTCTCATTGGTATTATTTAGTGTTTCTTGCCCTTATAATTCCTCCTACTTTTGCTTTACCGAAGCGTACATAGTCGAGCAGTGGTCGATAACTCGGGCAAGAGAACAGGCAGCATCCACATTCGATGCAGTCCATTATATGATGCGCTTCCATATCGTCCCAGCGTTGTAGTTCGCATTGTTTAGCAAGTAGGTAGGGTTCAAGTCCCATTGGACAGGCTTGAATACATTTGCCACAACGGATACAGTTGGCAGGTTCAACCCTTAATGATTGGTCGTGCGGCAACATGAGAACGCCCGAAATACGCTTGTTGCAGGGCATATCGACATTGTTCATTGCACGACCCATCATAGGTCCGCCGCCTATAATTTTACCGGTATTCTCAGGTATTCCTCCTGCTACTTCGAGTACATTGGTTAGTGGTGTGCCGAAGCGTACATGATAGTTGCCAGGATTCTTGACCGATGGTCCTGTTACCGTTATTACCCGTGAGATGAGCGGTCGGTTTTTCTGCACTGCCTGATATACGGCATATACAGTAGCCACATTATCTACCACTGCGCCTGTTTCTATAGGCAACCCACCTGATGGTACCTGTTTATGTATGCAGGCGTCTATTAGTTGTTTCTCTCCCCCTTGCGGGTATTTGAGTTTGAGTGGCATTACTTGTATGCCCAACTGACGAGAAGCCAATTTGGAAAGATGGTCGATGGCGTCTTTCTTGTTGCTTTCAATACCGATGATCGCTTTGTTTACTTTAAGCGCCTTCATTAGAATGACCGTACCCATTATAATCTCCTCTCCATGTTCCAACATCAGTTGGTGGTCGCAAGTCAGATAGGGTTCGCACTCTACACCGTTGACGATAAGTACTTCGGCTTTTTTACCTGGAGGCGGCATAAGTTTGACATGGGTTGGAAAACAAGCGCCACCTAATCCGACTATGCCGGCATCTTTGATTTTCTGTATAATCTCTTGGGGTTCGAGTTTGCAGATGGTATTGACCTCTTCGGAACGATTTATCTCGGGCATCCATTCGTCGCCCTCTACATCGATGAAGATGGCAGGTACCCGTGTACCCCATGCATCGACTGTGGAGTCTATTTTGCTGACTGTTCCTGATACAGGGGAATGTATGTTTGCGCTTACAAAGCCGCCTGCCTCAGCAATGAGTTGCCCTACCAATACCTTATCGCCTTTTTCAACGACAGGTTTAGCAGGTGCGCCGATATGTTGAATCAAAGGAATGATTACTTTCTCCGGCACTTGTATGTCGATGATTGGTTTATGCGCGGAAAACTCTTTGTTGTCATGGGGATGGACGCCCCCTATACGAAATGTATTCATAACTCTAAATTATTCAGCAGTGTTAGGCTTTTCAGTTGTTACGCTCTCTTTTTCCAAGTTTGGTTTTGTTGGCGTGCTGGTTGGTGCGGGTTGTGCTTCAGCAGCGGGTTTCCGAGGTGGGAAGTTTACTGCATGAATGGCTCCCGTAGGACAAACCGCCTCGCATTTACGGCACAAGCGGCATTTATTGAAGTCGATATATGCGAGGTTGTTTTCTATAGTGATTGCTTCAAATGCACATTCCTTTTGGCATTTGCCGCATCCTATACAAGCGTTGAGACATGCTTTGCGTGCGACAGCCCCTTTGTCCTTACTTACACAACATACGAATACACGGCGTGACTTAGGTCCTTTCTTTCGCAGTTCGATGATGTGACGAGGACAAGCCTTGACGCATGCACCGCATGATGTACATTTCTCGTCGTCCACTTCTGGCAGCCCTGTTTGTTCGTTCATTTTAATAGCACCGAATGCGCATGCTTCCACGCAGTCGCCACATCCCAAGCAGCCATAGGCACAAGCCGTTTCTCCTATGTAGATGCCGTTCATTATTTGGCACGATCGTACTCCGTTGAAGGTACTTGTCCGTGGTCTTGCTTCACAGTTGCCGTTGCATCGTACGACTGCCACCATAGGTTCTTGTACACTTGGTGTTTTTCCTAAAATATCGCCTACCTTTTGCATGACGGGTTGTCCCCCTACAGGGCATAAGAGTCCGTCCAAAGTATCGGCTTTGACGCATGCTTCAGCCAATGCCCTGCAACCTGCGAAGCCGCAGCCTCCACAGTTGGCACCTGGTAGTACTTCGGTTACCTCGTCGATGCGGGGGTCTTCTTCCACCTTGAAGCGTTGCGCCACGAAATAGAGTACGACAGCAGCTAAGAGTCCTGTCACACCCAATGTAATGAGAGAAAATAGAATTACATTCATTGTATCATTTATCTTATGTATTCAAAAATATGCAAAATCATATTTTGTGTGCATGGAACACAAAATACTGTTTCATCTTCTTTTTACAGAGAGCCAAAATGCCATAGTAAGGTATGAGAGAAGAGAGGGCTATTGTTCCTGAGATTCTTTCATCAGGGATCCATATATCCAAGAGGGCTATCAGTCCGAAAAGCAAGCAGAAAGGCAGGATGAACGCCAACAGCACTGCCTTGAAGCCCATTTTTCTGGCTACATAGACGCAGACCTTGTCACCGACTTGGAGTTGTTCGGTGGTGGTACAATCAATAAACTTGTCTTGTTTTTCGGAAGCCATGCACATAGTTTTGGCATGGCAACTGCTGCAGGCAGATGTCTGTTCGATATGCACCTGTACACCATCTGCATTGACTGCTGTAACAACCCCTTCGTGTTGAATATACTGCGCCATTGGGTCTTGCTATACGCTGTTCTGTAAGTTAATTTATTTCGGGCGGCAAAGATATATTTTTTTTCTCACTTAAACAATACACCTTATTTGCCATTTATTTTTTTACACAAAAATCGTCAATCCGTTGTATATAGGAGTTATGTTTGTGCTGAATTCTTGTTTTGTCAGGTTGGAGGAGGATGGGCTGCTATTTTATCAATTATTATTCAGAAATACCGTTTGGTTTGTAAAAGGGAGGCAGGATATATATTCTCCTCTTTTTTGACGGTTTTTCTATGTATTTTCTATACTCATCCTATATTCGTCCTATATAGATCCTATATTCATCCTATATAAATCCTTTGGAACAGACAGTATTCATCGGGCTTGACGAAGGGCAGTTTTATTGTATTGGCTATGAAAAAGGATGCTACTGTATTTATATTATTTAACAAATCTTTTTATGGGCGCAACCTCGCTTGACTCCCGTTGAGAGCCACAGGAAGGCGACTATCTTGAGTGGGATATCGGGATAGCGCCGTCGGGAAAAGCCAAAGGACAGGGCGTTTGGGCGCAGGAGGCACCCAAACGCTATATTGCTACAAACAAGCACTGACGATACGCTGCCATTCTTCGGCAATACGCAGTTCGTCGGAGTGTGTTTGTTGGTCCATATTGTTATCGTAGAAAATCAGTTTCGCCGTCTCTTTTCCTTGCTTTGGGATAAGGGTGAGGCGTACTTGGTCGATAATGGTCGAACGGTCTGATTTCGGTCCTTCTTGATGCTCGTCGTGTTCAGCGATGCAACGAGCAAAGTCGGTCAAATGGTAGGCAGAGCGTTCGTAGTTGCCTCTCTCAACCAATCGCGCAAAGAATAGCCACTGTTTGCTTTCACTGACGCCTATAAGGAAACGCTGAGCGAGATGGCAGTCAGCCAACGATTCGTTCTCTTGTTTAGCCATCTCTTGGAGGATGGATTTGCCACGGCGTTCACGGTTGCGGCGAGATTGGTTCATCAGAAATATAGGTAGGATGCAGAGTAAAACGATTACGACTGCAACCAAAATTGTTGTAAGATCCATTGTCAATTCAATATTATATGGTTTGTTCACCTGTTTGGACGGTATCCGACAGCAGGTGATGAAGAAATAAATAGAAAGCAGTACAAGATGTACCGTAGAGACTAACCCATCCTCTACGATACACCTTTTGGTACTATTAAGAAAGCCCAAAGGAGGTGTATTACCAGAAGGCAATAAAGAGATAGGCGATGTTATACTTGGGAAGGCTGCAAAGAATTGTTTTTGCAGCAAGGATGTACGAGTTGGTAGTGTGTGTGAAATAGAGATTGCCTGCGACACTATGGACAGTGAACAGGTAGTGTGTATTGATTTTACAGACGGGGCATTGCAAGGAGAATTGCAGTACCTTTGTTATCCGTGCGGGTGGCAAGGCTTCCTGTGCGGACTGCAGCCAACAGTCGGAGGAGGCGTGTTCGACGGGGGATTGCAGGTTGTCGTCGGAATATACGGAGGCGACAGGCATAGCCGACAGTGCTTGCCAGACGGTGAGGCAAACGAAGAAGGAGAATACTATGTTCCTGCGTTGTTTCATCTATGCGTTTGTTCCGTAACGCTCAACAATCTCATCCATCAGTCGGAACAGGTCGTCCCGATTCTCGGTTCTGAGGAGTTGTATGCGGGTTTGTTTGAAGTCTGGCAGTCCTTTGAATACGGGAGAGGCGGCAAAGTGTCTTCTTGAATGGACGATACCTTTGCGTTCATCACCCAGCCACTCGATGCTATGGTTGACATGTTCTTTGAGAATGTCGATCTGCCATTGCATGGAGGGTGTCGGCATGAGTTCTCCTTTGTCGAGGTAGTATTTCATTTCCTGAAAGATCCACGGGTGTCCGAAGGTGGCTCGACCGACCATAACAGCATCTACGCCATAGCGATCGAAGCACTCTTTTGCCCGTTGGGGGGTGGTGACATCGCCATTGCCGATGACAGGGATATGCATACGGGGGTTGTTCTTGACGGCTCCGATCAAAGTCCAATCGGCATCGCCACGATACATCTGCTGGCGAGTTCGACCATGTATGGTCAGTTCGGAGATGCCACAGTCTTGGAGTTGTTCTGCTAAATCGACGATAATTTTGCTGTTGTCGTCCCATCCCAATCGGGTTTTGACGGAGACGGGGAGGTGTACGGCATTGACCACGGCACGGGTTATCTCCAGCATCTTCGGGATATTGCACAGCATACCAGCCCCTGCCCCTTTGCCTGCTACTTTCTTGACGGGACATCCGAAGTTGAGGTCGATACTATCTGGTTTTGCTTGCTCCACGATTTGTGCAGCCTGTGCCATGGCTTCGGCATCTCTTCCATAGATCTGTATCGCCACAGGCCGTTCGGAATCGTGGATGGTCAACTTCTGCTCGGTACGGCGCACACTCCTCACCAAAGCCTCAGCACTGACGAATTCGGAATAGACCTTGTCTGCACCGAATCGTTTACAGAGTTGGCGGAAAGCCGGATCGGTTACATCCTCCATCGGAGCCAGATATAGAAGGGAAGCGGGCATAGGATGTTATTGTTCCTTCAGTTCAGGATAAGCGATGCGCTGGTGATACATATTGGTCAACTTCTCTTTGAAGACTGCTTTGATGTCCTCCACATCCTTGAAACTCAATGGGGTCTCACTCAACTGACCATTGGCAATCTGCGTACCTATAATCTTTTCGACCATATCGGATATGCTTTCGGATGTGTATTCCTGCAAGGAACGAGAGCAGGCTTCGACAGAGTCAGCCATCATGAGGATGCCTCCTTCTTTGGTTGTGGGACGGGGACCGGAGTAAGTGAAAGGCGTCTTGTCAATTACCTCCCCTTGATGTTCGTTGGCATAACTATTATAGAAATAACTGGTCAGGCTGGTTCCGTGATGGGTGGCGATGAACCGTATAATGGTGGAGGGCAGTTTGTGCTTCTGCGCGATACGGATACCTTCAGCGACATGGGAGATGATGATTTGCGCCGCCTCTTGATAAGGCATATCCTTCAGCGGGTTGATGTGATTGATCTGGTTCTCGGTGAAATACTGAGGGTTAGTCATCTTGCCTATATCATGATAGAGCGCACCAGTACGCACGAGTAGAGCATTAGCCTTAATCTTACGGGCGGCCTCAGTAGCGAGATTGCTCACCTGCAGAGAGTGCTGGAAAGTTCCCGGCGCTTTCTCGGCAAAATCGAGCATAAGGCGACTGTTCACATTGGTTAGTTCCACCAAAGTGATAGAGGACACGAACCCAAAACTCTTCTCACAGAGATAGATCAGTCCATAGGCAAAAATGATAAGGAGAGCGTTGACCAAAAGACAGAGATAGACCTGCCAATGCAATACGGAGGGGTCGCCTGTTATAGCCAATGTGAAGGCAGTATAGACACAAAGGTATGTGAGCAGCAACAAGGCTGCCGTGTGTGCCAACTGCGCACGCTGAGTCATCTCTTTCAGCGTGGAGACGGCGACCATACCCGCAGTGATTTGTATGACAAGGAAATCGAAAGGAGCAGGGACGATAATAGATACAATCAGCACCGTGATAAGGTGCATGATAAAAGCAGTACGCGAGTCGTAAAAAACACAAACCATAATAGGGACCCAGGCGAACGGGACGAGGTAGATACTGAACTTGGTGTACTGCAGTGTGAGGCAGGATATTCCTACCATGATGATAATGAGTAGGGCAAAGAACAGCAATGTACGGAAATCGGTAAGCCATTCACGGCGGAAAACGCATAGATAGATAACCAACATGACAAGGAATAGACATAATAAGGCAATATCACCTATCTCTGCCAGAATAGATTGCTTACTATTACCACCATTGGTTAGGTAGTCCATGCTTAGTGAGTTGAGAATCTGAGCGGTATTTTCCGTTACTATTTCGCCTCTGTCAATAATCTTAGCACCAGCCTGTATCATTCCCTCTGTGAGCGATATGCCATCCAATAGGCTCTGCTTTACTTGCTGAGATGTGATGGTGTCGAACACGATATTAGGCTGTAAGTCATTGTTAAGATTGAGCCTTTTGAGGTCAGTTTGATAATCGATAGGAGCGAGGTCTACTACCGCCGAATAGGCAGCACGAGGTGTATAACACTCGCGTACCAACACGGTAGAGGCGATGCGGCGTTCATCTACCAATATTATGCGTGTCTGTTGGTCTTTGGTCAGTTGCTCTATATCTACAGGATCGATAATACCTTTTGCATATATAGCATGCAGTTTACTATATAAATAGGTTCTTTCCTTATCTGTCAAAGAATCGGTTGCATGGGAGTGTAGAATCTTATCAATCTGAGTCTGAGCAATCGTGAGATCTATATTGTAATAGGGAGCATAATTGCGCAATACCTGTTCGCGTTCCTTCTGTAATGTAGCGTCAGTTTTATAGATAGGGAAATCTTTCTCTGCAGTAAGTAATTCGTACCCCCAAGGTTTGCCTATCTCATAGAAATACTTGAAATTATGTGCCTGTCTCGGGAACATGGCAGCACATATAAGTACCACCGCCAGAAATATACATATCTGCCCTGATAATACGAGCGTTTTCCGACCGATTATGTTGCGTATCTTTTTCATAGTTCTATTGATTTTGGGTATTCCGTTATCCGTTCCTCCTCTCTTGGAAAAAGGATTGCATCAGTTGCCTGCAGTCTTCTTCCAAGACACCTTTTACCACCTCACACTTAGGGTGTAACGCCTCAGGTGAAAGGCTGGTATATCCCCTTTTCTCATCATCTGCGCCATACACCAATCGCGTTATCTGCGCCCATCCTATGGCTCCCGCACACATCGTACAGGGTTCTACTGTCACATACAATGTGCAATTGCGAAGATATTTACTCCCCAATGTCTGCTCTGCGGCTGTCAGTGCCTGCATTTCGGCATGGGCAGTCACATCGTGCAGCGTCTCTGTCAAGTTATGTCCCTTGCCTATAACACGGTTTTCAGACACAACAACGCAACCTACAGGCACCTCACCTGCAAGATATGCCCGTCTCGCTTCCTCCAGTGCCGCTGACATATATCTCTCATCCTCTGTCATCGCTCATTCAATGTTCTTCCAAACATTATTATTTCCTCAGGATGTTGTTCAAAATAGTTGCCAATCACTACTATATCCGCCCCTGCGGCAAAGGCTGCATCCATCTGCGCCGTCGTATGTATCCCGCCACCCACTATCAAGGGCAAATCTATAACCTCCCGTACTGCCTTAATACAATCCGCATCCACCGCTCGTAGCGCACCACTACCTGCCTCAAGATAGATCACATCCATTCCCAGTAACGCACCTGCACAAGCCGTATCCACCACCTCCTGCTGCCTATGCAACGGCATTATGCCGCTCACACGCTCCACACTGCTCTCCTTTCCGCCGTCAATAAGTATATACCCCGTCGAGATCGTTTCCAATATCTCCTTCCGAAAATGGGGCACAGCCTCCACATGCTGACCAATAAGGAACTGTGGATCTCTGCCAGAGATCAACGAAAGCAACAGCATCGCATCCGCCTTCGAGGTCAATTGCTTCGGGCTACCGGGAAACAACAGCACAGGTATCTCCTTCAAATGCTCTTGCAAACACTCCACAAAAGGCACAATATCAGCCTCATAACCGCTTCCTCCCACCAGCACAAAAGAGATATTCCCCTCTCGTATATACCCGCAAAGAACATCCATATCCGCCAATTGCGTCTTGTCAGGGTCAAGCAACACGGCCAAATGATGCCTCTTCTGCTCATGCTCGCATCGCAATAAGTCTCGGTAATCATTCAGGCATATTGCAACAACCACCACCTCTTCATCATCCATCCGAACAGGCACTACGCAAAATCGCTTGCCGTGGCAATATGCCGTAAAAGACCTTTCGCCATCTATCTCTCCCGTATGCAAAACAATATGCTCACCCATAAACCCCGCATCCTTACCCACTATCTTGTAAATTGCCTCCTTTGCACACCAGCAAAGGGTAAGACTCTGCTGCGTCAGCACCATCGATTCTTGTTCCGATGCCGTCAAGTACTTGTCCTTCAAACGGAATATCCGCTCCTTCACCATCTCCACATCCACGCCGACACTCGGAGCAAACGCCCCCAATCGCTTCGTATTTCGTGCCAAACAGAGAGTCCTCTTCGAGTGAGAGATACTCACGGCAAATGTCTCTCCATTGCCGATCTCCACATAAGGCGCATCCGTTTCGTGATGCATAAGCCGTGCATCCTCGCCATACAGATGAACCACCAACGCACCTTCCGCCGCACGCTCCCGTTCAGCATGCGTCCCATCCGTCCCGTCTAAAGGAAGTATATATACCTCTACCCCGTTCGGCAGGCGGAACATCCGCAGTCCTTCAAGCAATATGCCGCTCATCTCGTCCATCGGAAGGTCTCTATCAAGTGTCGCACATCCCCGTTCATATAACGAATAACAGGTGCCAACGAATCTTGCTGAGGTACACAATTGAAATAAACGGCGCCCCGAAAAAAATGATGTAGGCTGTCCGTCAGATAGAACTGAAACGGAGATGCCGTATTCCCTTCCAACTCATACAACACACCATACACCCTCGCATCCGTATTCTCAAAACCCTGTTCCGGTATCGCACTGGCTATACCGCTGTGCTTGTACACAAAACTCTGAGCATCATCCGACAACTCTCGCAAGTTGTTACGAACAGGCTTGTAACTGCAATGAATACGGACATTGAATGTAGGGTACCACACATCCATCCAGTAAGGCTCCTCATCCAATGGCTTAACCACTGCGTTATCCGACAGCGCAAAGGTGTAGGGGTAATCCGCAAGCAATAGCGGAGAATAACTTGCCTCCGGTATCGCAATCCGGTAATAACCTCGGGGACGAGGCACATACCGTTGCTTGCAACCGACTGTCACCACCATACCTGTCAGCAACAGAAACCATATCAACACCCTACTCTTTCTCATCCCTCCGAATAGTCACCTTTATTGTCTTTATACGGCGATTATCTACCGCCATCACTTCAAACGAACAGTTCTCATAATCAATCTTCTCTCCCTGTTTTGGGAAATCACCTCGCAACTCCAGCAACAGTCCCGCCAAAGTCTCCACCTCCGTCGATACTTTGTCAAAGAGACCCTCATCTATATCCGTTATCTTGTAAAAGTCATTCAACAGCGTCTTACCCTCAAAAAGATAAGTGTTCTCATCAATCTGCGTATATTGTTTCTCCTCCTCATCATACTCGTCCGAAATCTCACCCACTATCTCCTCTAACACATCCTCCAAGGTCACCAAACCCGCCGTTCCTCCGTACTCATCCACTACGATAGCCAAATGAACCTTATGCTCTTGAAATTCATTCAACAAATCATCCAACCGCTTCGAGATTGGCACAATATATACAGGACGGATCAATGCCTGCCAACGGAAACTGCGGGGCTTGTCCAGATAAGGTATCATATCCTTCGAATAGATCACCCCTCGTATCTTGTCGTTCGTACCTGCATACACCGGTATTCGGGAATAACCCGACGAAATGATAACGCTCAGCAGTTCCTTGTAATCCGCCTTGATGTCCACATCCACTATATCCATTCTTGGACGCATAATGTCTGACACCTGACGGGTACCGAATTTCGTAATCCCTTCCAGTATATCCTTCTCCGCCTCCGTATCCACTTCCGTCAGTTCCACCGCCTGCGACAACTCCTCCATAGAGATATTGTTGTGAGGATGTTTCTCCATTCGATGCTCAACTATCGATGTGGACTTCATCAACAGAAACGCAAAGGGATACAACAGTTTCGTCAAAAACTGCAGCCCCCTGCAAGTACCGTGTGCAATACGCAAAGGATTGGTCGAGGCAAACACCTTCGGAGTAATCTCACCGAAAAGCAATAGCAAGAAGGTTATAATCACCGTCTCCACCAGAAACTCGATGATTGCAGAACCACCGAAATCCAAAAACTTGCTCGTTGCGTAAGCAAAAGACAAGGTAATAACAATGTTAACGAAATTATTCGTTATCAATATCGTAGCCAACAAACGCTGGGGCTGCTGCAACAAGTTGCGGATACAAACATCACGACTCTGGGAACTGTTCTCCAACATCTCTTTCTCTGCAGGAGATAACGAAAAGAACGCAGTCTCCGACGAAGATACAAAAGCGGAGACACAAAGCAACAACACGCCAACTACCAATGCTATATAAGCAGAAGATGGCATCGAACACACCGTGATGGTCAATACAGACAATAAGGTTTCCAAATCTATTGAGTCTTTCTATTATGCGCGACAAAGATACAACTTTTCTTGCACTTACCAAACTATGCCCTGCATTTCCCAACCGCACACAATCCATAACCCTTTCCGACAGACTCCCCCACCTCTGCACAGCGATTTCCCACCGATTGGCTCATATATTCTTAAAATTCCCCAATATATTTCATTCCCTTTAATATATTCCTCCCTACCCGCTACCTCCCAATTACCCTCTGCCAACACCCATCAACACTATGTATTTCGAAGGTTTTATATACGATCTATATAGGACGAATATAGGATGACTATAGGAACACCCTACAAACAACCTATAAAACACCCACAAAACACCCCTCTCCTTGCTTTAATTATTAACACTTAATTCTTAAATTACAATAACTCCTTACTGCCTTTATAATAGTTCGTCGCTGCCCTCTTGCTCACCATAGAGCCACACCCTCCTATGCCTCTCATCCCCTCCTCGAAAAACCTAGATCCCCTAGATTTCCTAGTTCCTCTATATCCTCCACCAACTCCCCCACCCATAAACTCATAAACCTATCAACCAATAAACTAACCCCTCTCTCACTTTCGGCCTTGTGTCGGTGCGTCAAAAATGGAGCGAGTACTGCAAAAAGCGGAGGTGCTGTTTGAGCGTAGCGAGTTGTGCCGTAGCCGCAGGACGAGCGACTATTATTTTTGGCAACGCCCGA
>CAVEIE010000030.1:0-13683 GCA_963615895.1 Bacteroidaceae bacterium
CTGCCGATCGTGGGGCATTTTGTGTGCAGCAAGAGACGACAGATACAGAAGAAATTTAACCGTTGCCCACGAGAAAAATTGAACATCCTCACACCGCTTGATTGCTTCTCCAAACATTTTTGCTAACTTTGCTAGAAAATTGCATTTGTTATTGGACAGTACACGTTTTCAAAATGGAGAGATTGAGTGTGGTTTTTCTTGCGAAAAGGCTTGCGGGATTATCTTAGTTGTTGTATCTTTGCGGCGTCAAAAGAAGACAAGGTGCCCCGTGTACCAAAGTGGATAGATTTGGACTGCTTGCAACCACTATAAAAAATGCTAAAATCGTTCTTGACAACGCATAAGCAATCCATGATTTTTATGTTTAACCCTGTGAGTACCCGTGTGAATAGTCTGTGGTATTTGCAAAAGTAAGTTATGGTATAATTATGTCTTATTTATTTACTTCAGAGTCGGTGTCTGAAGGTCATCCTGACAAGGTAGCCGACCAGATTTCAGATGCAGTATTAGATGCATTTCTCGCTCAGGATAAAGAGAGTCATGTGGCTTGTGAGACCTTGGTGACAACCGGTCAAGTTATTATTTCCGGTGAGGTAAGCAGCAATGCTTATGTTGATTTGCAGCGGATTGCCCGTCGAACGATTGCTCGAATAGGTTATACGAAGAGTGAGTATATGTTTGATTCCGCCTCGTGCGGGATATTGACGGCTTTGCACGAGCAATCGAAAGATATCAATCGTGGTGTATCTCGTGGTAGTCGGTTGAGTCAAGGCGCAGGTGACCAAGGTATGATGTTCGGTTTTGCTACCGACGAGACGGACAACTATATGCCTCTGACGCTTGATTTGGCTCATACGCTCATGTTCACTCTGGCTCGTATTCGTCACGAGGGGATGCAGATGACCTATTTGCGTCCGGACTCCAAGTCGCAGGTGACGATGGAATACGATGATGCCAACCGACCTGTCAGAATAGACACGATTGTTCTCTCCACCCAGCACGATCCGGATGTGAGTCAGGAGCAGATCGCAAGGGATGTTCGTCAGATATTGTTGCCTCGTGTTGCCACTCGTGACCAGCGTTATAAGGAGTTGCTTGCTGATTCGCATATCAAGTTGTTGATTAACCCGACGGGTAGTTTTGTTATTGGTGGTCCTCACGGTGACACGGGTTTGACGGGTCGGAAGATAATCGTTGATACTTATGGTGGCCGTGGTGCGCATGGTGGGGGTGCTTTTTCAGGAAAAGACCCGAGCAAGGTAGATCGTTCTGCTGCTTATGCTGCTCGGCATATCGCAAAGAATATAGTGGCGGCAGGCATCGCTCATCGTGCGTTAGTGCAGATTAGTTATGCTATCGGTATAGCCGACCCGGTCAGTCTGTGCATCGACACTTATGGTACAAACCGGACACGCTACACCGACGGAGAGATTGCTAAGCGGATATTGTCGTTGTTCGATCTCCGTCCGGGAGCAATTGCCGAAACTTATCATCTCCTGCAACCCATTTATGAAGAGACGGCAAGTTACGGACATGTAGGGCGTACTCCGCAGGTGATAGAGAAAACCTTTGTGGATGAATGTGGAAAGGAGTTTAAGCGTAAAGTGGAACTGTTCAGTTGGGAACGATTGGATAGGGTAGAGGAGTTGAAGGAGGTATTTTTGAAGTAGACATTCATAAGTGGGGCTATTGTTTTTCCCTCACATAATCTTTTTATAAAGCACTGAAAACAATGAGAACATCAGAAGAATTGTCAGGCGTTAGCCTGTTGGGTAACCAGCACACAAGTTATCCTACCGATTATGCTCCGCAGTTGTTGGAGACCTTCGTGAATAAACATCCGGAGAATGAGTATTTGGTGACATTGCACTGTCCTGAGTTTACTTCTCTGTGTCCGAAGACGGGGCAACCCGATTTTGGTACCATCGTTATTTCGTATATCCCTCGGGAAAAGATGGTGGAGAGTAAGTCGCTGAAACTTTACTTGTTCTCCTTTCGCAATCACGGTGATTTTCACGAGGACTGTGTGAATATCATCATGCAAGACCTTATCCGCTTGATGAATCCGAAGTATATTGAGGTAACGGGCTTGTTTATGCCTCGTGGAGGAATAAGCATATACCCCTTTGCCAACTACGCTGATGAGTCGCATCAGGCTCTGCGAGAAATGCGTTTGCGTGAACAGATGGGCTATTGTCTTAACAACGCACGAAGATGAAAGACTCTATCTTGATATATTCCGGTGGAATGGACTCTACCACCATGCTTTATGATTACAAGGCCACCATTGCCTTGGCAGTAAGTTTCAACTACGGTAGTAATCATAATGCCAAAGAACTGCAATGCGCTGCTCTGCACTGCAAGCGTTTGGGAATACGGCATATTGTTATCAATCTAGACTTTATGAAGCAGTATTTCCATAGTTCCTTGTTGTCGGGAGCAGAGAGTATTCCCGAAGGGCATTATGAGTCCGAAAACATGCGTTCTACGGTAGTACCGTTTCGCAATGGGATAATGATTGCCATTGCCGCAGGTCTGGCGGAGGATAATGCTCTGAAGCGTATCATGTTGGCGAACCATAGTGGTGACCATGCCATCTATCCCGACTGCCGTGCTGCGTTTGTGGAGGCAATGAACCGCTCGTGTCAGGCTGGAACCTACCAACAGGTAGAGTTGTTTACGCCTTACACCCAATGGACCAAGGCGGACATTGCCCGTCGGGGAAAGGAACTGGGTATCGACTATTCCGAGACATGGAGTTGCTACAAAGGCGGCGAGCGTCCTTGTGGAAAGTGTGGCACTTGTGTGGAGCGTCGTGAAGCCCTGCGCGATGCGGGAATCGACGATAAGACAGAATACGAAGAATAAACAATCTGCTGTATGTACTACATCGAAAAGAAGATAACAATATCTGCTGCGCACAACCTTAATCTCTCCTACCAGAGTAAGTGCGAGGCACTGCATGGGCATAACTGGGTCATTACGGTCTATTGTAAGTCCGAAGAACTCAACCAAGATGGCATGGTAACTGACTTTACCCATATTAAAAACATCGTGAAAGATACTTTCGACCATCGCTACATCAACGATGTACTGCCCATGAACCCGTCGGCGGAGAACATTGCCCGTTGGATTTGCGACCATGTGGAGAACTGCTACAAGGTGTCGGTGCAGGAATCGGAAGGAAACACGGCTATCTACGAGCGATGATGGACGGAATGTATCGTGTCCACGAAGTTTTCCTTAGCCTGCAAGGTGAGGGTTATCATACTGGGATGCCCACTGTCTTTATACGCTTCTCGGGTTGCAACTTGCATTGCTCTTTCTGCGATACCGATTTTGCCGATTATCGTCTGTGTAGTGCCGAAGATATTTCCGAGCAAGTAGCAACGCTTCTTCGCACAAGAGAACCCCTTCCCGCTTCATCTACGCTGATTGTGCTGACGGGGGGAGAACCTTCCCTGCAAGTAGATGACAAGTTGGTCGAGTGCCTGCACCGTCTGGCGAAGATGATATGTATCGAGACCAATGGTACACACTCTCTGCCTGAAGGTATCGACTGGGTCACTTGCTCGCCCAAAGAGGGGAGTAGGTTGGTCCTGCAAAGAGCCGATGAGGTAAAGGTGGTCTATACAGGGCAGGATGTAGAACAATGGCGCTGCCAAGTGCAGAGTAAGCACTATTTTCTACAGCCTTGTTCTTGCCAAAACACTGCCGAGACGATCAATTATGTGCTGCATCACCCTGCATGGCGTTTGTCCCTTCAGACGCATAAGTTAGTGGGAATAGAGTAGCGGGTGTGGCATATTCTTTGCTAACGACTATAGGTAGAAACCATACCGTACTGTTTTGCGATTATGTTACCGACAAAATATATCCGATACACCATGCTTGTTGCATGGATGTATCTTTCTTTTATGCCTCTTCAGGCAAGAACCTATTGTGGCCGTGTGGTGGATAAGAACAACGAGCCCGTCCCCTATGCGACCGTCTATCTTGCCAACGACCCTATTGTCGGCACGGCTACCAATGCCAACGGGATATTCACTTTGTCCACCGACGCTTCCCCTGACGAGGTAGTTATCATCTCTTTCATTGGCTATAGCAAACACGAGACGGTCCTGTCGGCTTTCACAAACTTGCAACTGCCGTTTGTCGTACAACTGCAAGAGCAACCGATTGCATTGGAGGAGACGGTCGTTGCCGCTCCCGCTCAACGGCAGAAGAATAAGCGAAAGGCTATGGCAACCTTGCTCTATAAGGTCTATAACCAAATGCAGACGGAGTTCCCGGATACCCCTTCCCAATATCGTATCGTGAGCGATGTTTCCATGGTCGCTGATAATTCCCCATGGGGCATGGAGCAGTTGATTGCCACGGCGGTGCATATTCCTTACCAAGGCAGCGACCGGCACGACTCTATTCAGTTCGCTCCCGAACACTGTAAGCGTTACTTGGACAGCACCATCCGTCAGCGTGCCGATGTGGTACTTAGCCACGACGACCTCAATCCGAAGTTGCGTGTAGTGGCGAATGAGGCGGATTCCGGTATTATGATACACTGGACGCTTTGGCGAACAAGAGATGCTCGCTACCATTTCGAAGACTCAATGAACGACCTCAGGCATTGGCAAGTGTCCAACGAGAGTGAAAACGAAACAGTGCTGACTTATACCGAGAAACACAATTATATGGGAATCCTTAAAATCACCATTCACAGTCACTACATCATCGATTCCGATTCCTATTCTCTCTTGCGTTTCTCGGAAGATGCTACGGCTCAGTTGTACATCCCGTTTGGCTACAAACTGAAGGGCGGAGAACTCGAACTGCTCAATCTCCTGAATGTCGATGAGCAAGCCATCGAACGCTTCCGTCTTCGCCGTGTGCGTATGTCGGTGCAGATGAACACTATCTTCCAGATGCAAGACGGAGTCCGTCTTATGAAGGAGCGCAGTCTGCAGGCACATGCCTTGTTGTTGGGTACCCGTAATGCGGAAATACCCCTCGACATCACCGCCACACAGCGCGCTACGGTGGCTCGTAACAAAGGCGTTAAGATGCTCACCCAACAACAGATGAGTCAGCGGATAGAACGCGAGATTGTGCCTATCTACTAAACACGAATGTTCACCCCGAAAGGGTATCTCTTCCTCAAACTTGCCTTTCCCGTTGCATATTCTCCCATGCAATGGTGCTGCTGCTCTGAATACCCTTCAATCGTACTTGCCTGCCGTCTGCAGAAAACTTTGTTAAAACAGTTAAAAGATTATAAATCGTACTTGCCCGCATCTTCAAGGGAGATACAACCCGCTTACCTGCCGTCAAGCCCCGTCAATACTGTCTTCTCCGAAGGTTTTATATAGGACGAATATAGGATGAATATACCACGAATATAGGATGACTATGGAAAGAGCATAGAAACAGCATGGAAACTCGCTCTCCTGACTCTTTTATTCTTAATCACTAATTCTTAATTATATTTTATTCCCTCGAAAATTACATTTTGCAGATACACCAAAAATGCGTACCTTTGCAAAGACTTGCAACAACGAGGTCACTTAAGGAAAACCAGAACTACCCGATGCTCAACAACGCTGAACAACAAGAAATTCTACGCCGTCGCACTTTTGCGATTATATCACACCCCGATGCGGGTAAAACAACACTCACCGAAAAACTGCTGCTCTATGGAGGTGCAATCCATGTGGCAGGTGCGGTCAAGTCCAATAAAATAAGAAAAACGGCTACTTCCGACTGGATGGAGATAGAAAAACAGCGTGGCATATCCGTCGCCACTTCGGTAATGGGATTTGACTACGAAACAACTGCACAAACCCCATCTCCTCGCAAAAATGGTGAGACCGACTCGAAGATATGTTACCATATCAATATTCTCGACACCCCTGGACACCAGGACTTCGCAGAAGATACATTCCGTACACTGACCGCGGTCGATTCTGTCATCATTGTCATCGATGCCGCAAAGGGTGTAGAAACGCAGACCCGCCGACTCATGCAGGTTTGCCGTATGCGCAAAACGCCTGTCATGGTCTTTGTTAATAAGATGGACAGGGAAGGAAAAGACCCTTTCGACCTCTTGGACGAAATAGAGGCGGAACTCGGTATTCATGTACGCCCTCTGTCTTGGCCTATCAATAGTGGGCAACGATTCAAAGGGGTGTACAATCTCTATCAATCTACTCTTGATCTCTACCAGCCCGACAAAACCCATGTCACAGAATCCTTGCGTTTCGATGACATCAACGACCCGCAAATAGCCGCTCTTGTTGGAGACTCGGACGCTGCTAAACTGCAAGAAGACATCGAAATGATTGCAGGAGTCTACAACCCGTTTTCAGAGGAGGAATACCTGTCCGGCGAACTGGCACCCGTATTCTTCGGCTCTGCACTGAATACCTTTGGCGTAAAAGAACTCTTGGAGTGCTTCGTGCGTATCGCACCTGCTCCACGACCCGTACAGGCAGAAGAACGCATCGTCAATCCTATGGAAGACAAATTCACAGGCTTCTGTTTCAAAATACACGCCAATATGGACCCGAACCACCGTTCTTGTATCGCTTTCTTCAAGATATGTTCAGGTAAATTCGAGCGCAATGTTTACTACAAGCATGTACGAAAAAACCAGCAAATGCGGTTCTCATCCCCTACTTGCTTTATGGCACAACGAAAAGAGACGGTAGATGAGGCGTATGCAGGAGACATCGTCGGACTACCCGACACGGGCAACTTCAAGATTGGCGACACGCTTACGGCAGGCGAAAATCTGCACTTCAAAGGATTACCCTCCTTCTCACCCGAGATGTTCAAATACATAGAGAACGCAGACCCATTGAAGCAGAAGCAACTCGAAAAGGGCATAAGTCAACTCATGGACGAAGGTGTGGCGCAGTTATTCATCAGCCAAATAAACGGTCGCAAAATCATTGGTACGGTGGGGCAACTCCAATTCGAGGTCATACAATACCGCTTGGAGCATGAATACCAAGCCAAATGTCGGTGGGAGAACCTGCAAATGTTCAAAGCCTGTTGGATAGAGAGCGATGATGCCGAAGAACTTGCCACTTTCAAGAAACGAAAAGCGCAATATATGGCTATCGACAAAGACGGACGCGATGTCTTTATGGCAGACTCGGCGTATGTACTGCAAATGGCGCAAAATGACTATAAGCATATTCAATTCCACTTCACAAGTGAATTCTGACAAAAACCGAGATGATACAAAGGTAGGGCAAATCACCCTGCAACCGATAGTCTAACAGTACCTGTCCTTGATACGGATAACAACGATATGCACAAGGCGGATAATGCTGTAGAACAGAAACAAAAATAATAGATAACACAAAAATACTCTATTTATGAAAAACATCACATTACGACTAATTCTACTCAATTTTCTTGAGTTCGCCGTATGGGGAGCGTATCTTACCTCTATGGGCACCTATCTTGCCGGTCACGGACTGGCTACTAACATCGGATGGTTCTACTCCATTCAAGGTATCGTAAGCCTGTTTATGCCCGCACTAATGGGTATAGTGGCAGACCGTTGGATACCGGCACAAAAACTGTTGAGCCTGTGCCACACCATAGCAGGTGCATTCATGATTGCAGCAGGACTCTATGGTATAGCCTATGGAGAGAACATTCAGTTCATACCCCTGTTTACGCTCTACACTATATCTGTAGCATTCTATATGCCGACGCTCGCACTCAATAACTCCGTTGCATTTACCGCACTCGAAAAAGCAGGCAAGAATATCGATACCGACTTCACACCTGTACGCGTATTCGGTACTGTCGGCTTTATCGTTACCATGTGGGTCGTAGATTTGTGCGGCTTCCAACCTACCAGTTACCAGTTTCTCGTGAGCGGTGGACTCAGCATCCTTTTGGCAGTGTACGCTCTTACTATGCCGTCTTGTCCTGTTAAGGGAAAAGTTGCTACCAAGTCAGTCGTAGAAGCATTGGGACTGCAAGCATTCGCCCTGTTCAAACAGAAGAAAATGGCAATATTCTTCATATTCTCTATGTTGCTCGGTATGTGCCTGCAGGTAACTAATAGTTACGCCAATCCTTTCATAACAAGTTTTGGAGACATACCCGAATTCGAAAACACCTTTGGAGTACAGCACGCCAACATACTCATATCCATATCACAAATATGTGAGGCACTCTGCATATTGACCATTCCGTTCTTCTTGAAACGGTTCGGCATCAAGAATGTTATGCTGATGGCAATGTTCGCATGGGTACTACGATTCGGATTCTTCGGATTAGGCAATCCCGGATTTCCCGGAGTGCTACTGTTCGTATTGAGTTGTATAGTCTACGGCTTTGCATTCGACTTCTTCAATATATCGGGCGGTATGTATGTGGACCAGGAAGTGGCTGTCTCCGAGCGTTCAAGCGCACAAGGTCTGTTTATGATGATGACTAATGGATTAGGGGCTACCATAGGCACCCTCTCTGCACAAGCCATCGTAAATCATTTCGTCTATGCCAAGGCAGTAACGGTGCAAGGAGCAACAGCGGTATGGCAAGGCTGGCAAACAAGTTGGTATATCTTTGCAGGATTTGCATTGGTAGTAACATTGGCTTTCTGGATTATATTCCCCAAGACAAAGACCGTAAATCAAGGATAATGCTCCGAGCCTGTCCGTAAAGTACAGAAAAGGGTGGGGACTGCTTGTGGTCTCCACCCTTTTTCTTTTTTTGTTGCTTGTTTACTTATACAAGAAACGGCGTATACTGCGTTTGGGAGTTTTCTCAAACTCTTCCTTCACCAATTCAAAATCGGAGATTTTAGCGTAGCCGGGCAATTGTTGGTTTACCTTCTTTAGATTCTCGTGCATAAGTTGCTCCAAAGTCTTACCATTGAGTTCGCCTTTACTTTCGAGCGAATAATCAGGGTAAATAAGGGCTACAAGCCTACTGTCATTTCGGCCGACTACTACTGATTCAATAACTCCAGGACAGTTGTTCAATTTGTCTTCCAATTCCTCAGGATAGATGTTCTGTCCATTCGAGGACAATATCAATGCCTTGCTGCGTCCTTTGATAAAGAGATTTCCTGCCTTGTCCATTGTTCCCAAGTCACCTGTATGTAACCACCCCTCATCATCTATAGCCGCTTTAGTAGCTTGTTCGTTCTTATAATATCCCATCATCAAATGTTCACCGCGGAAGAGTATTTCGCCCACTATATTTTCAGGGTCTTTCGAATCTATGCGCAATTCACAACGATCAACCACTTTACCACAACAGCCTTGTACTTCGTTATACCAGTGGTCGTAGCAGATCAAAGGTCCTGCCTCCGTCATACCATAACCCACCACAAATGGGAACTTGATTCGACGGAACACTTTCTCTACTTCTGCATTGATGGGAGCGCCTCCCGTTATAAGCCATATAAGGTTCCCGCCAAAGGCCTGCATCAGTTGGTTATAGATTTTCTTTTCCACAATCTTACACAGAACGGGAGTATTCCATAGGAACTTTACAACAGGTTTATCCAATGCAGGGAATATCTTCGCCTTGAAAATCTTCTCTAATACAAGGGGTACCGTCAGAATCATATACGGCTTGGTTTCGGCATACGCACGCATTAGCACGGTCGGAGATGGGGTCTTGCTGAGGAAATAGACATGGCAACCACCTGCCACCTGATAAAGAAACTCAATCGTCATACCGAACATGTGTGCTAAAGGCAGCATACATACTTCCGTCCACCCTGCATGATTAGGTATTGTCTCTTGAGAGTAGTGTACATTGGCGGAGATGGCACGATAAGATAACATCACCCCTTTAGGCGCACTTGTAGTCCCCGATGTATAGTTGATAATCATCAGGTCATCCATGTTGTTGGTAGGTAGCACGACATCATCTTTGCTGAACCCTTTAGGATATTTATTCTTAAATACCTGCTCGTACTGTTCATAAGCCTCTGATTGTTGCTTCGTCTTGGCATAAAGCAACTCAAAGTTTTCAGTGGATAGAGCCAATTCAATGTTTGGTAAATTCTCGATATTGACTTTAGCCCACACACTTTCTCCTGCAAAGATTGCTTTTGCATCAGAGTGATTGATGAGTTTCTCAATATCTCCACCCACAAAAGCATCCATAATGGAAACTATAACGCCTTCATTAGCAGCGATGCTCAAAAAAGATATCGCCCAATTGGCACAGTTCTTACTGCAAATAACGACCTTGTCTCCACGTTGTAAGCCGGCTTCATGCAACAGTGTCTGTAGTTTGACCATCTTTTCTGCCATCTGTCCAAAGGTGTAATTCTTATCACCATCAAAGTCGGTCAATGCAGGCTCGTTCCAATTCTGTGGGATACGCTCATTGAAGTACTCAAAGAAATGCTTCACGGGTGTAAATTCAGTCTTTTTAGTCATAATCACATTACATTTAGGTTTATATAGAGTGTTATCTTTATTTATTGTTTTCTATATATCAAATGCTTGATATTATTGTTTATACTCATATCTCCTTCCCCCGCAAAGCGGCAAGCGACTCTTGGATGGAGGCGATACGCGCTTCGGCGTCTGCCTTCTTCTTGTGCTCCAGTTCGACTACTTCCGGTTTGGCGTTGGCTACAAAGCGTTCATTGCCAAGTTTCGCCATTACGCCACGCAAGAACCCTTCTTGGTGTTGCAGGTCGGCTTCCAACTTCTTGATTTCGTCCTCTACATTGATGAACTTATCGAGCGGCACGCTGTATTCGGTCGTACCCACAATGAAGGAGGCACTGCCAGTTGCTTTCTCGCTGACACCATAAACGATTTGGCAGTTGGCGAGTTTCTCAACAAGCGAACCCGATGCCGAGGAAGTTGTGGCTGCCGTATTGAGTGTGAGCACCTCTTTCTGCGGTATATTCTTGCCCGCACGGATATTACGCACATTGGATACAACCTGTTTGAGGGTTTCTATATCTGCAAGCAGTGCCTCGTCAGCCGTGCCGAATTTGCCCAGTGTAGCAACCATAATGCTCTCGCCGGCCTTGCGTTCGGTCAGGTTCTGCCACAATTCCTCCGTGATGAACGGCATGAAGGGGTGGAGCAGGCGAAGCATCTTGTCGAAGAACGAGAGAGTGGCTTCGTAGGTGGTGCGGTCGATAGGTTGTCCGTAGGCGGGCTTAATCATCTCGAGATACCAGCCAGAGAACTCGTCGCAATAGAGTTTGTAGATAGCCATCAGCGCCTCGCTCAAGCGGTATTTCTTGAAAAGGTCGTCTATCTCAGCGGCCGTCTTGGCGAGCAGCGAATCGAACCAACGAACGGCTATTTGCTCGTTGTCGCCTTGTGGCTTGTCTGCCACTTCCCAGCCTTTGACCAAACGGAAGCAGTTCCAAATTTTGTTGTTGAAGTTGCGTCCTTGCTCGCATAGGCTCTCGTCGAAAAGAATATCGTTGCCTGCCGGTGCGCTGAGCATCATACCCATACGCACTCCGTCTGCACCGAAACGCTCGATGAGGTCGAGCGGGTCGGGACTGTTGCCCAACGATTTAGACATCTTGCGTCCGAGTTTGTCGCGTACGATACCCGTGAAATAGACATGGTGGAATGGCATTTTGCCCATATACTCGTAGCCTGCCATAATCATACGAGCCACCCAGAAGAATATGATGTCCGGTCCTGTAACGAGGTCGGCGGTGGGGTAGTAGTACTGAATCTCTTGGTTGTCGGGGTGCTCAATGCCGTCGAATAGACTGATCGGCCACAGCCACGACGAGAACCAGGTATCCAATGCCCCTTCGTCTTGTACCAACTCTTCGCCTTGCAGCCCGAGTGCAGCGGCTTTTTGCTGTGCCTCTTCGAGCGTCTCGGCTACGATAATTTTGTCTTCCGGATAGGCTTCTGCACCGGTAGCCGTAAGAATCGATTTTGCGTAGTATGCCGGAATACGGTGTCCCCACCAGAGTTGGCGAGAGATACACCAGTCTTTGATGTTCTCGAGCCAGTTGCGGTAGGTGTTCTTGTATTTGGTGGGATAGAATACGATATCGTCGTTCATGACGGGCGGCAGCGCAATATCTGCAAAGTGCTGCATACGGATAAACCATTGCAGGCTCAAACGGGGCTCGATAGGCACATTGGTACGCTCTGAGTAGCCCACCTTGTTGGTGTAGTCTTCTACTTTCTCAACCAGCCCTACCGCTTGCAAGTCCTCGACAATCTGTTTGCGGCAGTCGAAGCGGTCCATGCCGTGGTATTTTGCCACAGCCGAGCGGAACTCCGGCTCGACGGTGTCCATATTGAGGTGGGCATCGGGTGTGAATATATCAATGGTTTGCAGGTTGTATTTCTGCCCCAATGCGTAGTCGTTCACATCGTGTGCGGGCGTTACCTTCAGGCAGCCCGTACCGAACCCAATCTCTACATAGCGATCTTCGATAATAGGGATGACACGCCCTACACCCGGCACGATGACATGTTTGCCACGCAGCCATTGATTTTTCTCCTCTTTAGGGTTGATGCAGACTGCAATATCGCCGAATATGGTCTCCGGACGGGTGGTGGCCACGATGGCGTAGTCGGCTCCCGTTTCCGGATTGGTTACGCCCGGCTCTGCCACCTTGTAGCGGAGATAGTAGAACTTGCTATGCTCCTCGTGGTAGATTACCTCCTCGTCGCTCAGCGCCGTCTGACGCTCCGGGTCCCAGTTGACCATACGCAGGCCGCGGTAGATAAGACCCTTTTGATAGAGGTCGCAGAACACATGTATAACGGCACGAGAGCGTGTTTCGTCCATGGTGAACGAAGTACGATCCCAGTCGCACGAGCAACCGAGTTTGCGCAACTGTTTGAGGATGATGCCTCCGTGCTCGTCTGTCCAATCCCACGCATGTTTGAGGAACTGCTCACGGGTGAGGTCCGACTTGTTGATGCCCTGTTCTTTCAGGCGCTTGATGACCTTTGCTTCGGTGGCAATCGAGGCGTGGTCGGTGCCGGGTACCCAGCAGGCATTCTTACCTTCCAAGCGGGCGCGACGCACCAATATATCTTGAATGGTCTCGTTGAGCACATGCCCCATGTGGAGTACGCCCGTCACATTGGGGGGCGGAATAACCACGGTGAAAGGCTCACGCCCGTCGGGTTCGCTGTGGAAGAGTTTGTTGTCGAGCCAGTACTGATACCAGCGTGCTTCGATGTCTGTAGGATTGTATTTGGATTCCATTGTGTTGTAAAAGTAATGCGACAATAATGTTCTACAATTATTATACCTAACTTAATTTCTCTGCAAAATTAGGTATTTTTCTTGTTATAACAAAATGTGTAATGCCTTAAAAAGATTGTTGCCGCAATCTTGGTGGCTTTGTGTTGGTAGTCAGTGCTGGTGGTCGTTTTTTTAGTTGATAGGAGGGGTTTTGAGGAATACGATAACACATTGTTTATGCTGCAAAGGGCTGCACAAGTTATTGTGCAGCCCTTTTTGATTCTCTCCTAATAGAGGAACTTTATTTTGCCTCTACGCCCGTCAGCGTGTAGGTCTTGCCACCTCGGAGGATATAGACTTGTCCGTCGCGCATCATCTTTTGTGTTGCGGTATTGTTGTCTATGCGGGTTGGGTCGAGGGGCGTGGGGTGGCGGTGGAAATGGGGTATGAAGGAGAGGCGGAAATCTTAAAAATCGGATCGTTTTGTGGGACGGAGGTGGT
>CAVEIE010000031.1:0-13454 GCA_963615895.1 Bacteroidaceae bacterium
TTCGGTTATCACATAAGAATCACATAAGAATCACATAAGAATCACATAAGAATATCATATAGAGATTAAATAGAGGTTAAGGAGAGTGTAGTTGGATGAAAAGGTGAGGGTTGACAGAAGAGAGCGGAAAGGAGTGGAGTGTTGAGAGATGAGAGTAGATGAGGGTTTAATGTTTGAAGGATAGAAGTTGGGAGAATAAGGGGCGTTGGTAGCGGCCGGTTAGGGTTAGGAGGTGATATTGTCAAGGATTTCCGTTGCCTTGTCTTTGTCTTGCTCGAAGAGGTGCAGTTGTACTCCTCCGACAGATGATGTGTCGTAGAGGGGATACAGTTGTGCGAAGTATTCGTTGGCAATGAAACATTCTATTCCGTTCTGTTCGAGGATATTCTTGGCTATCCACGCTTCGGGTAGAGTGGAGTAGGTACGAAAGAGGATTATTTTATCGTTGTCTTTCATTGTGTGCAGTTGTGTGGGATGATTGTCGGGGCGTACTGGCTGTGTAGAACAAGCGTGTGTGTGTGGTGATGTTAGCCTTCGGGCGGGGTGTTGTCGGTTTATCCGACAGTCCCTTCGAGCGACACTTGCAATAGTTTCTGTGCTTCCACAGCGAACTCCATAGGCAGTTTGTCCATGACTTCTTTGGCGTAGCCATTGATGATTAAGCCGACAGCGTCCTCGATGCCAATACCCCGTTGCTGACAATAGAAGAGTTGTTCTTCATTGATTTTGCTGGTAGTAGCCTCGTGTTCTATTATTGCCGACGGATTGCCTATCTGCATATCAGGGAAGGTGTGTGCTCCACATTGTTCGCCTAACAGGAGCGAGTCGCACTGACTGTAGTTGCGTGCATGTTCGGCGTTGGGTGATACTTTGACCAATCCCCGATAGGAGTTTTGGCTATGTCCTGCGCTGATACCTTTGCTGATGATACGGCTTCGTGTGTTTTTCCCGAGATGTATCATTTTGGTTCCGGTGTCGGCTTGTTGGTAGTTGTTGGTTACGGCGACGGAGTAAAACTCGGCAGAGGAATTATCTCCTTTGAGGATACAACTTGGGTATTTCCATGTGATGGCACTTCCTGTTTCCACCTGCGTCCAACTGAGGTGTGCGTTCTCGTGAGTGATGCCTCTTTTTGTGACGAAGTTATAGATTCCTCCCTTTCCGTCTTTGTCGCCGGGGTACCAGTTCTGCACAGTGGAGTACTTGACATCGGCATTTTTATGTACGATTATTTCGACGATGGCTGCGTGCAGTTGGTTTTCGTCGCGCATAGGTGCAGTGCATCCTTCCAAATAACTGAGGTATGCTCCTTCGTCGGCGATGAGCAGTGTTCTCTCGAACTGCCCTGTGTTGCCTGCGTTGATACGGAAATAGGTGGATAACTCCATTGGGCACCGCACGCCTTTGGGAATATAGACAAACGATCCGTCGGAGAAGACGGCAGAATTGAGTGCCGCATAGAAGTTGTCGTTGTAGGGTACGACAGAGCCTAAGTATTGCTTGACGAGTTCTTCGTGTTCTCGTACGGCTTCGGAGATGGAACAGAAGATGATGCCTTTCTCTGCGAGCGTATCACGGAAAGTGGTTTTGACGGATACGGAGTCCATCACTGCGTCCACCGCCATATTGCCGGACAAGGCAGCCCTTTCTTCCAAAGGTATTCCGAGTTTGTCAAAGGTCTTCATTATCTCCGGATCGATCTCTTTTTTACTGTCGGTGGAATGTGCTTTAGGGGCTGCATAGTAGGAGATGGACTGGAAGTCGATGTTGGGTATATCGAGGTGCGCCCAAGTCGGCACGGGCATAGTGAGCCACTTGCGATAGGCTTTGAGTCGGAATTGTAGCAGCCATTCCGGCTCGTTCTTCTTGGCAGAGATGGTGCGTATAACTTTTTCGTTGAGTCCACTCGAGAGGATGTCGGTCTCTACGGGCGTGGTAAAGCCATACTTGTAGTCTTGTTGGGTAATATCTTCAATTATATCCGACATGTGGTAAATGGTCAATTAGACGATAAACGATTTTCGGTGCATACTAATCCGTGTCTTCCAAGGGGAGCGAGGGGCATTGTTCCATTCCTTTGCGCAATGCCTCATCGGTTTGTGCGGTGAGTTTTCGTTCTCCTGCCCGATAGTAGTACACAATGCCATAGTTTTTGCAGTGGCACAACTTGTCGTAAGGCAGTTTGTTGCGATAATGCTCCTCCACTTGGTTCCAGATATCCAGAATAAGTTCATCGGCTTGTTTGCGCAACTCTTCCACATCCTCGAAGGCACGGTTGGCAATCTTTCGATGCATGTTCTGGGTTATTTGTTTGTCTTTGAATATATCGTAGAACACTTGCACTTTACTGATGGTAGGGTTGTAGATGGGGAACCCTCCCTGTTGGACGCGTTGTTGTTCGCCTTCGATGATGTTCTTTCCCCACACAAGCAAGTCTTCTTCGCTGGACAGGTCGGGTACAATGTGGCTATCCGGGTCGAGGTGGTAGAGTTCCTTCTGCTCTTTCCTGATGTCGCCTCTTATGACGGCAAGGTTCAGCACTTGTATGAAGTGACTGATGTACATGCGTGCGTTCTGCACGATGTGCTTATATTGTTTGTTTGCCGATACTTTCGTCTGAAAATTCTGATGGTACTGTTCTACCTTGCTCTCAAAGAGAGTGAGGAATCGTTGTGCGTCATTGCGTGTTCTGTAGGACAACACTTGGTCGGAAAAATCGGCTTCACTTGCCCTTTCTATGGCGGTCCTCAGAGCCGTGAGACGCGCTTGGTCTGTGTTGGGTAAACGACGGTATGGCATAGTTCGATGATGATTTTCTGCAAAGATATAAAAATCAATCTTTACGCGCAAGCAAACTGAATGCCAAGTTTTTCAATGGCAACTTCTTGTCGTCGGTGGCGGGGATAGGTTCTATATAGGTCAGTGCTTTCTGGGTGTAGTATTCCACTGCCTTTTCGCACTCCTGCCGCACCCCCAACGCATTGTATAGTTGTGTAACACGCTCTATTTTCTCTTCTTTTGTTATCCGCTGCGATTGTAGTAAACTTGTCAGTTTTTCCCGCTGCGCGTCGGAAGCCTTTTTGCAGGCTGCAATATAGGCGTATGTTTTCTTTCCCTCTAAGATGTCCCCGCCGATTGTTTTGCCAAAGGTGGCAGCATCGCCATACACATCAAGCATGTCGTCTTGTATCTGAAAAGCAAGTCCTATATTGACGCCATATTCATAAAGGTTATGTTGTTCCTCCTCCGTAGCACCTGCAATGATTGCACCTATCTGCAACGCTGTACCCAGCAAGACCGAAGTCTTGAGTAGTATCATCCGGATATACTCCTCTTCTGTGATATCCTCTTGACCTTGATAGTCCACATCCAACTGTTGCCCTTCGCATATCTCCGTACCCATTTGGTTGAACGCACGGAGTATATTCGGCAATACATCCGCTGGCAGTTGTCCGAGTTGTTTGTAGGCTTCAATAAGCATCTCGTCGCCCGACAGGATGGCTGTGTTGTCGCCCCAGACGGTATGGATTGTAGGTTTCCCTCGCCGCAGAGGTGCATTGTCCATCACATCATCGTGCAGTAGGGTAAAGTTGTGGAATATCTCAATGGCGAGTGCCGCAGGAATAGCGTTGGCTATGTCCTTGCCGAATATGTCCGTCCCCATAAGCACCAACAACGGACGAATACGCTTCCCCCCCGAAGAGAGTGCGTAGGCAATAGGCTGATACAATCCTTGTGGTTGCCTGTTCCAATCGAGAGCCTCGAGAGCCTCGCTGACCACTGTGGCAAGAGTGTTTGTTCTGTCCATAATTCGCTGTGGCTTGAATTAAAAATGGTCTTCGATAATATCGCTCAACACATCCGATATGTTCATCCCTGCCGCTCTTACCTGCTGCGGAATGAAACTCGTTGCAGTCATACCGGGCGTAGTGTTGATTTCCAACAGGTTAATCTTCCAACCTTCTGTCAGGATGTAATCTACTCGTATGATACCCCGACAGCCGAGAATATCATAGATACGCAATGTCTGTTGCTGAACGGCATCCCGTACCTCGTCCGGAATACGCGCGGGGGTTATCTCGCTAACCTCCCCATTATATTTTGCGTTATAATCGAAGAACTCGTTCTTGCTCACTACCTCTGTCACAGGGAAGGCTACGGCTTGGTTGCGGGTCTTGTAAACACCGCAGGTTATTTCCACCCCGCTCATAAATGCCTCGATAATTACTTCATCTCCCTCTTCAAATGCCCTACGGATGGCAGGTTGTATCTCTGCCTCTGTCTTCACCTTTGTGCAACCAAAACTGCTTCCGCCCACATTACTCTTGATAAAGCAGGGGAAACCTATCTTTTCCATCACAGCCTTGTCGCTTATCTCTTCGTTCTTACGAAGAAGAACAGACGGAGATATGTTGATGCCGAAGTTTTTCAGATAGTGATTGCAGGTGTACTTGTTAAATGTAATAGCCGCAGCAAGCACCCCGCAACAAGAGTACGGAATGTGCAACATATCAAAGTAACCCTGCAGCAACCCGTTCTCACCGGGAGTACCGTGAATAGTGATATAGGCAAAATCAAAAGTGCGACGGACACCCTCGTAGGTATAAGAGAAATCATTCTTGTCTATGGGAACCGGTGTCTGCTCATCCATCATAGCCAACCATGTCCTGCCGTGTAGCGTCACGATAACTGGCTCGTACTTTGTCTTGTCCAGAAAGGAGAGAATACCTTTGGCACTCCTGAGGGACACTTCGGCTTCAGAGGAATCGCCACCACAAACAATTGCAACAATGCGTTTCATACCAATCAATAGAATTAAACTTCAATATCGCTGCAAAATTACTATTTTTTACAGACAAATACGATTATCTCTGCGCAAAAATATAAGAACACCCCCACACCCCCTTCCTTATACCTCTTAATGTATATGATATTTCTTTGCTGTATTTATAAGACAGCCTTAACTTCCCTTCCCTTTGCAGTACGAAAAAACTACCCTTCGGCAAGCCTGATAAATACTATATATTCCAAAGGATTTATATAGGATCTATATAGGATGAATATAGGACGAATATAGGATGAATATAGAAACAGCATAGAAAAACACTCGTAAATCCTTATGCCGCAACCAACCTCAAAATATATCTGTCATTAGAAAATAAAACGGATTAGTTGAAGAAAATTAGGTCATCTAATAAGATTTTTTAGAAAAAGATTGTTTTTGGTACAAACTTTGTTATTACATAAGAAACACATAAAATTTTATTCCACTATGTTGAAAGCAGAGAAAATATCTATCTTACTTTGTGAAGATGATTTGAACTTTGGCATGCTATTAAACGACTACTTGCTCAGCAGGGGTTATTTGGTAGATCTTGCACAAGACGGTGATGATGGTTGGGTGAAATTCACTCATTCCAAGTACGACCTTTGTATCTTTGATGTAATGATGCCGCTGAAGAGTGGCTTCGAGTTGGCTAAAGAGATTAGGGAATCAGGTTCCGATGTACCTATTCTTTTCTTGACAGCACGCACATCCAAAGAAGATATCTTGGAAGGATATAGGGTAGGCGGCGACGATTACATGACAAAACCATGCAGCATGGAGATTCTTATCTACAAAATCGAATCTATCATGCGCCGTATTCGCAAACGCGACTTGGAAAACAGAACACAATTTCAGTTGGGGCGTCTTGTATACGATGCATCGCGTCAGACTTTGCACGATGGAGAAGCAAAAATACATCTCTCGTCCCGTGAAAACGAGTTGTTGCTAATTCTGTGCCAGCGTCATGGAGAATTGGTGGAAAGAAGTGCTATCCTTAAATCTATCTGGTTGAACGATAATTACTTCGCTTGCCGTTCACTGAGCGTTTATATCAACCACCTGCGCAAGATTTTGGCAATAGAACCTGCTATCCGTATCTTGAGCGTTCACGGCAAAGGCTATAAAATTGTTCTTACAGAGGAGTAATATCCTATGGACCGTCTGCTGTCCCCATCTCTACTATCCGCCGATTTCTGCTGTTTAGGAGAAGAGGTGGAGATGATCAACCGCAGTGCTGCGGATTGGTTTCATGTGGATGTAATGGACGGCGTATTCGTCCCTAACATATCTTTCGGATTTCCAGTAATGGAAGTACTGAAACGGTATGCACGAAAACCTCTGGATGTACATCTGATGATAGTTCATCCCGAACGGTATGCTGAACGCTTCGTAGATGCTGGCGCAAACAGTGTCAGTTTCCATCTGGAAGCAATCGACGACCCGCGTCCCGTGTTGCAGCAAATCAAACAGAAAGGCTGCAAGACGGGGCTTGCAATTAACCCCGACATACCTGTCGAAAGACTATTCCCATACTTGGGAGAAGTAGATATCGTTCTGCTGATGTCGGTCTTTGCAGGATACGGAGGGCAGCAATTCATAGAGGGTACATGGGAACGGTTGCATACTCTCAAACAAGAGATAGCACGGCAAGGAGTACAACCGCTCGTGGAGATAGATGGCGGAGTAAATACCGAAAACGCTGCTCGGCTATACGCCGAAGGTGCCAATGTATTGGTCGCAGGTAGTTCCGTCTTCAAAGTACCTAATCCTGAAGAAGCCATAACGACACTGAAGGGCATCATATAAGGTGGGATGTACCGCTTTGCAAAAATAGCGTTTGCATCTATCCTCCTACCCGTCATAGTCGGAATAGCCATAGGATACGCACTGACTCCGATAAACTTGATAACTACGCTGATACTGTTCAGCGTAGTTATTTGTTTGTTGCTGGTAGCACTGCTTTTCTGCCGACCTCCCTACAGGCAATACATCCTGTTGGGCAGTCTAATGCTATCCTTCTTTCTTATAAGTTGGATACAAACCTCCCATACACTTGCTCGCATCAGTTTTCCCTGTTTCGAGCAGGAAAAAACCTATCAACTCCAACTCACCACTATACCCGAAGTACGGGAACATACTCTGCGCTGCGAAGCACACATCATCGCACTATTTGAGGAAGATACACTGCAAAGGGTGGACAAAACCATTCTGGCTACATTTCCAAAAGACTCACTTGCTCTGACCCTGCAACGGGGCGACATCCTGTTAGTTCGCACCGCCGTCACTAATCCCAACAAGGGTAATCCCGAAGAGTTCGATTACAACGACTATCTTCGTCAGCACGGTCTGTCAGGTACGGCATACATTCCATACAACGCTTGGGAACGAATAGCGCATCAACCTATACGAACCATTAGAGCCTACGCCGAAAATTGTCAGCAATACCTCAGCAACTACTTCTCCAATACAGGGATCAAAGGCGATGAATGGGGAGTAATATGTGCATTAACTCTGGGAAACAGAGATGGATTGGATGCCGACATCAAACAACACTACTCGGCATCAGGAGCCATGCATGTCTTGGCAGTAAGTGGTTTGCATGTGGGCATCCTCTATGGAGCATTGTTGTTCCTGCTTACGGGTTTCGGACTGTTCCCTGTGCAATATGCACAAAAGAAACGACGAATAGCCAACATGGCTTTTCTCTTGATAGCACTATGGGCGTACGCATTTCTCACGGGGCTGTCTGCTTCGGTAATGCGTTCTGCGTTGATGTTCTCACTGCTAACCATCGGACATAATCTCGACCGTGAAACAAGCACCTTCAATACATTGGCAGCCTCAGCTACTATCATCCTCCTTCTACACCCCCTAATGCTATTTAGCGCAAGTTTTGTATTGAGTTACTCTGCTGTAGCAGCAATAGTAGGTATTCAACCAACACTACAAGCACTCTTGCACATCCCAAACAGGTTCCTGCGTTCGATATGGAGCCTGATTACTGTATCTGTCGCAGCACAGTGGGGTACGATAGCATGGACACTCTATTGGTTCTCGCAGACAAGTAACTGGTTTATTCTAACAAACATAGTAGTCATTCCAATGGCAAGTGTAATAATCTACACCGCTATTGCCGTACTGCTGTCAGCACCCCTCTACCCTTTAGCCTGCCTGCTCGCAAAATTGCTGAACATGGAAGCATGGTTGCTCAATCATTATGTGGAGTGGATAGAAGCCTTGCCTTTTTCTACTTGTCAGGTATCTCTCTCGAAACCTATGCTATGCTGCCTCTGTATAGCACTGATATGTGCGTCTTTCGCCTTCGTTTGGAAAAACAAGTATTGGCTTTTCTTGGCACTATTAAGCCTGTTAGGTCTTCTATGTTGCGATATATTCCGCATACGGAAAATACAACAACAAGACGAATTGATAATATACAACACCTACAATTCCAACATACTGTTCCACCAACAAGGAACTACGGGCGTTATTCTGACTGACGACAGTGTAGGTGCGTTGCAATGGACAAAGAACTTACGACAAAAAAGGTGCATCAAAAACATAACGGTGGTCGATATATCCCACCACCCGTTATATGTATTCCGATATGCAGACAAAGAGTATATTGTGGTAAGAGATTCACTGTTCGAAGACCATCATCTGACAATACCCGAAAAGACCGATTACCTGCTCTTGTGCGACATCGGACGGGTGAGTGCCGATAAGATAATGCAACAATTTGAACCGAACAAAATTATACTTATGCCGACACTAAAACGCTGGAAAGCACAACAGATAGCAACCATAGCACAGGAACACGCTGTTCCGTGCTACGACATTCGAAAGAAAGCACTGATACTAAGCCCCGAAGAGCCTAACCTTCATAAATAATAAAAACCTCGTCCATACTGCTTTTCCGTAAGTACCACATTTGGGGCATTAACAAGATTTATTTATCTTTGCGATGATGTTGGATAATGAAATGAAACCTACCGTTTATTCGTTGCAGGAATTGTGCGATATACTGCATGACTCCATCGAAACGCTATGCCCAAAAGAATGTTGGGTGCGCGCAGAAATAGGCAGTATAACAGTTAAGAGTGGTAATTGTTATATGGAGTTGATAGAAAAGAATGTGCAAGGAGATACATTGGCGGCTAAAATGAGAGCCACTTGTTGGTCGAACACCTATGCTTTCTTGTCCCCTTATTTCTTATCGGAAACAGGACAGAACCTGCAAGCAGGGCTGCAAGTATTACTATGCGGCAACATCACTTTTCACTCGGTCTATGGACTCAGTTTCCAAATAATAAGCATCGACCCTTCTTACACCATCGGAGATATTGCAAGGCAGAGGCGTGAAACAATAGAACGACTGCAAAAAGAAGGTCTGATGGACTTGCAAAAAGGCTTGGAGTTACCATTGTTGTTGCAGCATATAGCCGTTATCTCTTCACATGAGGCGGCCGGTTATGAAGACTTCTGTAACCAATTGCACAACAATCCTGCGCACTTCTACTATCATACTGAACTCTTTCCGGCAATCGTTCAAGGAGATAGGGCAGAGAAATCAATTATCGATGCTATGCAACAAATCAAACAACGACTATCCGACTTTCAAGCAGTGGTCATCATACGAGGAGGCGGGGCAACAACTGACTTGAAGTGTTTTGACAGTTACGCATTGGCATCCTATTGCGCACAATTCCCGTTACCTGTTATTGCCGGCATCGGACATCAAAGAGATGTATCAGTACTGGATATGGTAGTACACACCAATGTGAAAACACCCACCGCCGCAGCAGAGTTTATCATCGCACATACTATGGAGCAACAAGAACACTTGCTCCGCCTGTATCAGCGACTACAAATAGCGTGTATGCAACCTGTCTTGCAAGAAAAACAACACTTGATATATCTGCAGTCGAAACTGCAACATACATTCTCGCAAATACTCAGCAACCACAAAAGTCGCTTGCAGATGTTGGAGAAAAGCCTTGCACTGCACTCCCCTGAACATCTCTATAAAATGGGATATTCCTTAACCACTTGTCAGGGAAAGCCCATTCATAGCATCAACGAAGTAAAATCAGGCGATGAACTGAACACGGAACTAATAGACGGGACACTGACATCTGTTGTGAAATAATGAAACAGAAACAACCGGACAAGCATATATTTACCACCCGCCAACTAATTGGGGCGGTACTATTCGGCTGCATTATGGTAACGATTATCATAGTGGCAATCTGTCTTCATCAACTAAAGACACAACAAACCGAAAAGGACTCACAACTGCAAATACTACAGGAAAGGGCATTGGTAATAGAGAGCCGTCTGCAACAATCAAGGCGATATAATAACCAATACCCGCCAAAAGAAAAAGTCCTACTACACTTGTCCCCATTCGACCCGAACACAGCAGATAGTCTAACCTTAATAACCAAAGGAATTCCCCATTGGATGGTGCGTATGATGTTGAACTATCGTCGTCGGGGAGGACTCTATAAAAGCGTCGAGGATATGAAGAAAATACCATATATATCGGACTCTTTATATACCCGAATCGCTCCTTATGTATGTATCGATACAACATTGTTCCCTCAAGATACATTACCCAAATATCATTTCGCACAACAATGGACGCAAAAGAAAGATACGGTGTTGGAACTCAACTCGTGCGACACTACATCCCTCAAACTGCTGCGAGGCATAGGAACATATACGGCAATGCAGATAATCTCCTACCGTAAACAATTGGGAGGATATGCATCCGTCCGACAACTTCGTGAGATAAAGGAAATAGAACCGTACATCACAGATTCCTTACTCCCTCATTTTACGGTATGTACCGATTCCATACACCCAATACCTGTAAACCATAGTAATGTGGAACGACTACAACGACACCCGTATCTTACTTTCACGCAAGCAAAAGCACTCTACGAACACCGTCGCAACAACTTTCGACTGTATAGCATCGATGCTCTGTTGCAATTAGAAGAATTCTCGGAAAAAGATATCCAACGGCTTAGTCCTTACTTGTCATTCGAAGAGTAATATCAAAAACCTGAATAGACAACTTCAAAGCGCATCGGGTTATCTTTGTTGTTGGCACTACGCACAACCGTAGCAGAAACGGTGTGCTGAGGCTGCACCGACGATACAACCACCGAAGAACTCGATGAGGTGGTGCTAACATGAACGGGAACAAGCAACATGCGCAGGCTATCTACTTCAAGTTGTTGCCGTAGTTGCTGGGTAAGAAGAGTAGATATATCATACTCGTAATAGTAGATAGTATTACCAATCGAATCTACTCCGGAGGTAAGAGTCCCCAAAATAGCACATGTATCGCTCGGTAATTCACGCTCTTTGAAAAATCGCTCCGACGCATCGGCTTTAAGAAGCAACATATAGGCAGATGGTTGAGCCCAATCATCTGCAGTCTTGTCGGCGGTAGAACCGGAATAGACATTCAGTACATCCACCGTCAGTTTTGCACGATTAACATAAGGACGCTTGCTACCCAATTTAGCACGGATACTATCCCCCATTAACTGCATAGGAATAGCCAATTCAGTATAGATATTGGCAGGAGAGACAATAAAATTAATGCTGTCGCTCAGCGATTGCAAGTATCCTAATGGGAGATTGGTGTACTGAATATGGTTTACTTGACGCACCTCAGAGTTCGAATAAAACGACTTCATATCATGCACGGTCGTATCTGCTCCGTTCTTCTGATAAGTAAAGTGATAGTAAACAGCCATACTTATTTGCCCGATATATAACAGAGTAGAGTTGCCAAATTCACTACGGATATACAGTCCTTTGAAATTCTGATTGAAAGTATTTTGCGAAGAATAGTCGTTCTTCTCAAAGAACGATTTGGCAAACTCGTCGGTCGTTCGAAAACGAATATAAGGAATATACTGCTTCGTAGTAGAAGAGTAAATGGAATCTGTGGGAGATAATGCTGTGATAATACGAGGACGATAAAGTACTTTGGTTGATTCATCCAGACTACAATAGTCATCAATATCAATATTCGACGGATAAAGTTCGGTATAAGAAAAAGTGTTCTTGTCCATCTCATAGACCGACACACTTATCGGCGAGTTACCGTCACCAAACCACGATGTATAATAGAGAAAAATACAAACAGAATCCACTTCTGCCGCCTCAGGATAGCGATAATCAATAGGACAAGTAAACTGGGCTAATATATCCGCATGTAAAGTACCAAAACGACTATCACATTCACCTAACAAGAAGGAGTCCGGTGCGGAATAAATGTAGTCAACCGATTGTAGCGACGACTGTACACCAAACGAATCAACTCCTACCACAATCAAATCTTCTTCAGGTAGGATGGATAAACCAGAATTTACATCATTGTCTTTACATCCCACAAGACAGACAATAACAGACAATAATGTCAACAACTGCTTTTTCATTTCTATACCTGTTCCAATAGTTGGTTAAAGAAATTCAAATAGGCTTCGTATGGCTCTTGATAAGGCATGAAAGGCTTGTTGGAAACCCTAACTGCACTCATCAATGATTCTCCTATTTCTGGTGCAGATTGTATAATTGCATCAGAATACTCCATGGCAAACTTCATCAACGAATCATAGTCCACCTCTTTACCTTTCAACAATGTTACTTTATCGGGGCTTACACCGTCGAACAGCAGTTTTTCGGCAAACTTTGTGCCAAAGGGCGTACTAAATGATTGGTCGTACAGAGAGTACACTATTTTAGCCTTTGTGAAGAATGGAGTATCGGCATAAGCAGTCTTCAAGTAGAAAGGTGCTAAGGCAGACATCCATCCGCTGCAATAGATAATATCAGGAGTCCAACGCAATTTCTTCACTGTTTCTATCACTCCACGAGCAAAGAAAATGCAACGCTCGTCATTGTCCGCATAATCGTTTCCCTGTTCATCAACAACACCTTTTCTACGACGGAAGAAATCATCATTGTCAATAAAGTAAATTTGGATGCGAGCCGCTTGAATAGAGGCAACTTTCAGCAACAAAGGATGGTCTGTATCATCAATAATCAGATTCATACCGGATAACCGTATTACATCATGCAACTGATTACGACGCTCATTGATCTCACCAAACTTAGGCATGAAAGTACGCGTCTCATAACCTGTTTGCTGACAAAGTTCGGGCAATATCCTATTCAGTTTACGAACAGGAGTCTCATCCGCTAAATAAGGGTATATCTCCTGAGAGATAAATAAAACGCGTTTGGGTTCTTTCATAAGATATATCTTACACCATTGATAACAAAGCAGATATACTGCCCATTCTGTTAGGCATTACTATAGGATAACAACCTATACTACATCGGCATTGCAAAGGTACAAAAAAGAAATGATAATTGCAAATATTCCCTCGTTTTATTACCACTATGCCTCTTTACACTCCTGTACTGCCCCATAACAAATGCAATTTATGGTGCAAAGTCAGGGAACACCGTTGAAAAAACACTCTTGTGATGTATAACAGTCACATTTTTCTCTCTGTCTTCGATTCCATTTCTTCTGTATTTTCCCATCTCCTTTTGTACGCACAAAATAAACCCATTATGAGCAGATAAATCTATAAAA
>CAVEIE010000032.1:0-11391 GCA_963615895.1 Bacteroidaceae bacterium
AATCAGCCTCGAATCTCGGTCGTATCCCCATACCACACCCATAGCACTCCCATAGCACTCCCATAGCACTCATGACTTTTATAAGGGTTTTATAGCACTCTTGAAGCACCCATATTTCCACAAAATAGGTTCCATTTTCTGTTCGCATACTTTGAGCGGAGGAACATTCGCGTTCCCTTCCACTTTTTGTGTTGCATTTGTCCTTGGAAGCCCTCTCTCTCCCCCCTGTTCCGGTACCCTTCACAAGGAGTTTAGAGAGATTTTTGAGTACTGAAAAATTGCGTTGCTAAATGGAAACTATGTATCTATACAAGATGGTACACAAAACAAGACAATGTGAATCTATCGCTATATTTTTTATGCTTCCTTTGTTCCATCAATATATTTCTCGTCACTCGCCCCACAATCCCGCATTAACAACAAGTCTTTTCCATAACGAATATCAGGATATTTACTTATTCTCCGAAGTCTTTGGAAGTAGGTTTTTGTTATAGATCGAGAGGATTGCTATGGGAGGCAGACCAACTTCAATGTGACTGTTGGCTTCGAATAGGCGGATAACATACTCATCTGTTTGCCACCAATACAAATGCTCTCCGTGTTCTAAGTCTAAATCACGATTATTCGGTAAAGCAAAAAGACTTCTATCATACTGGTATAGGGGATTGGGGGTTGTAATATCCGCGCAAAAGGCTTGCCCAAGTCCGCTGCAATCTTATCCTTAATTTTCTGCAAGTCGCTATCTTCTCCATCCAAAAGCAGAAACTCCGCACTATATGTTTGTTTGGATTCGTCGGGTGGGTAAACTGGTAAAAACATCCAACAAGAGCCATTCCAAATAGACATTATATACCTTCCGCCAGAATAGGTGTTTTGGAGAAGGTCAAGACAAGTATTCTCCTGCCTCGCGGTCTTATTGCAGGCTAACAGCGTAAAGAATAGAACGGAAAGATAGATAAATACATCTCTGTTTTATAGGCCTTTTATTTTAATAGGTTCATAATCAGTCAATATTGCGATATGTATCCTACCACCTATCCCATAAGGGACACGGAATACTATGGGCTATGGCATAGGCTTCGTTGGTAGTTGTGTAGCAGGCGGAATGTCCGTATCGGTTTTGGCACGCCGCCTCCACCCCATAGACCCCCCTTCCGAGTTCGATTACATTCAGATAGACCTCGAGAATGCGCTCTTTGCCCCACAGCAACTCAATGAGTAGCGTGAAGTAAGTCTCAAAGGCTTTGCGCGTATAGGTCCGGTGCAAGGTGCAGAACACATTCTTTGCCGTCTGTTGCGAGATAGTGCTGCCTCCCGCCACAATATAGCCCATAGCCTTATTGCGGTGGTAGGCATCAACTATCGCATCCCATTCGAAGCCCGAATGCTCATAGAAGAACGCATCTTCACTCTGCAAAATGGCATCAATGAGGGTTGGTGAGATGTCCTCCAAAGGTACCCATTTCTGTTGCGTATGCAGAGTATGCCCAGCCTGCTTTGCCTCATACTGCCGAATGGTCATCAGCGGTGTCCAACGCACCGGCACGAAACGGCACAGCAATACCCAACTGACCGATACGAGAAAGAATATTGCCAATAGAGAGGTAACTATTTTAGCGAATCGGTTTGCCATGATCGTCTATCAGCGTGCCGAAGTCGTTGCGGTACTCACCAAAGGCTGCAAAGAACACATGCTTTGTCTGTGCTTCTATGGAATAGAACAAGGGTGGTGTTAAGACTTGATAACGCTTGTTCATCAGTCCCTTCTTCCCGTTATAGGAGGCATATACATAGCAATCCGTGTCTTCATAAATGGGTGCCCCGTTGCCATCTTTCCGTCCTGTGTCGTACTTCAATTCACGAATACTCTTGAAAATCGTGGCGTACAACAGGTTGCCGTCGTAATCAAACAGATGTTGCTCTCCGTTGTACTCGGTAGCAATAATCCCTTCCGTCCAATCGATGTCAATCGACCGATAGTTGCCGCTCACTACAGGCTTTAAGTCATAGGAATAGACGGTGCATATATCGCCTTGCTTGGTGTTGTAGAAATGGTGATGGTAGTTGTTGTCAATATAGGAGTAGACAGGCGGCAGTATCCATTGTGCAGCCGTATCCAATAAGCCCACCTTGTCGTCTGCAAGCCTCAAGACCAGTTGGTCGCGGTAGAATATCAACTCGCCCTCTTGGTAGTAAGGGAACGGAGTTTCGTTCACTTGTGAGCCGTCTCGGCGGAAGATATAGACGCTGTCGCTCTTAACCATGACGCCTCGGTTGGAGCCGAAAATCCATGCCTTGTCATACGCCAAATCCGTCAATAGTTGTGCGTTGTTGAGATTGATATAGGCGCGTTTATCCCGCTTGGCAACAATACCAATTGTATCTCCGCGCCCAACATACAACCAGTCAATGCTGTCTAAAAGTATCTTGTTGGTCTTCGGGTCGTAGATATGTTTGCCATACTTGTACTGCAACCCGCCCCTGCCGATACTCTCTCCGTAGCGTGCGGCTCTTATACGCGTGTTCCGTCGGTTTACGGTGCCATATACCGCCAAGACGAGTGCGGTTAACAATATCAGACAACTTACACCGATAATTACTTTCTTGAGCGTGAGGTGCTCTTTCGCCCAACGCAGGTATTTCACCCGCTTTTCCTTGTTTGCGTTCATCATACTTTTGCTGTTTTTACTGCAAAGGTATGGGCTGAACGGCAGACCGTCAAGCGTTGGGCGGACTATTGTATGAAATAGGCTGTGGCGTGTATGAAATGACGGGACAGGCGGCAGTTCGTACAGACGACACAATCAGACCGCTGCACTGTCGGAGGCTAATCGGTTCGACGGGCTTATTGCCACACGATAAAAGAGATATTCTTGTACTTCTTGGGTTCCCACAGACCCGATGGGTGTCCCATGTCGCTCCTGTCTCTATGCCAACTTATCGCATCACCGCCAATCAGGTAAATGGCATTGGATACTCCTATGTCCGTCAAGGCTTGCGCAAAGTCGTGCATCGACTCCTGTGTCTCCGTCTCAACAACTACAATACGACCCTCCAACTCACACAGTCCCCGCCGCACAAACTTCGCTTTCAATACATTCTCCACCAGCACGCCTCTGTCCACCAAAGCGTATTGGCGAAAGAAATCCCCGTTACGCACTGTCGCTTCCTCGAACAAGGGCGAGTTATCCGCCACCCCAACGGAGACTTTTTGGTCTATTATGGCGCAATATCCGCGTTTGCTCAAACCCCAACTGAGAGGCTTCCCGTGCAGCACAAATGCCCCTACAATCTTGCCGTTGTCAGCACGCACATCGGCGGCTTGAAAGAATAGTATGCTCTGTACCGTATCACGCGTGCAACCATAGCCTACCTCCAAATGCGGTGTAGCGTTCAACGGGAAATAAATGCGTAGAGGGATGTCGTTCACCACCGTGTCTTTGATAGCCGTATAGCGAGGCCGTGCCGTGTCGGTCGTATCGGCATAACCGCACAACGCTTCCTCCTCCTCCAACCAACCGCACAAGGGATGAGACTGCTCCACCACCGCCTCATGGTCGAACACACCCACCTCCCCCTGTTCTGCAGATGGCATACACAACACCACGCAAAGACCTGTCACACCGCCTGCTATCACTACCGCCAACAGCACTATCACCCACCACGGCAGGTTGCGCTTCCTGTCCGACGGCTTGGGCGTTGGCTTGCGCTCCGCACCTCCTAAGATGCGTATCTCATCGTCTCGTATATCGTCTTTCATATCACTTCGTCTCTTTGTTGTTCCAAGCGTTCCTTCAGTTCCTTAAGGGCGCGCTGACTGACCGACAGGTCGTGGCGGGTCTGCCGTATGTCTAACATCTGCAACTGCTGTTTGGTCGGATTGATGTAAAACACATACCGGATATTGATAATCAAGGTCTTCCCTATACGCACGAAGGTAGGTTCTTCCCCAGCAAACTGACGGTCGATCAACTGTTCCAACTGCCCCAACTGCGCCGTGATGAGCCGTGCCTCGCCATTGGTCAGGTACAGCATAGAGTAGTTACCGTCCGACTGTATATACAGCACATGCCTTGCCTGCACACGCAGCAAGTCCGACGAGGTGGATATAAGCAAATAGGGTTGATTCATAGCAGGGATACGGCACTTTTCCCCTCTTTCATAGCAGCAGGTCTCGTGCGAAAGTGGAGCATAGGAGACTCGAACTCCTTACCTCAACACTGCCAGTGTTGCGCTCTACCAGATGAGCTAATGCCCCTTTGTCCTTCAAATCGCCTGCAAAGGTATAACTTTTTCCGTACCCACACAAATATCGCCTCATTTTCTTTCAAACCCTCCCCGCCATACCATGCCTACCCGACCCGTTCAGCACCCCTCCAACCTCCATATCCCCTCCTCCCCTCTGCCCGATTGCCACCCTCCTTCACCCATCCGATGCGCAAAACTCTCCACACACAATACGCAACTTATATTTGCGCAACTCGAAAAATCTCCCTACCTTTGCCCTGTCTTCCTGCAGACTTGCGTATAGGATAAGCAGAAGATAAGCAGAAGATAAGCAGAAGATATGAATACTTTCTTAATACTTTGAAGCAATGGCAAAAATACTTCTAACCGACCCTGTAGCGGCTTTGAGTGGCCGCGCAGCATCCGACGACAAAATCGTCTTCCGTACCCGCAACGGGCGAACACACGCCTATGTCATCAAACACCCGAATACTATGCCCCACAACGAGAAGCAACGGGCGCACACATCCCGTTTCGGCGAGATTGCACAACAAGTCCGAGCAGAAATGTCCGACCCCACCCGCCGCACCTTTTGGGAAAACGAGTTCGCAAACTACACCAAGCACCATAATCCCCCACACAAACGCCCCTTGTCCTCCAACGACATACCCACCTACTCCTCCTACCGCAAACCACCTATCACCACACTCTACGGTTACATCTTCCACACACTCTACGAGCAAACAAACAACAAGCAAACAAACAACGACCAAACAAACAATCACTAATCTCCCACTGAGAACGCAGACACCCAGCCTGCGACCATTCCTCCCTCCCCTCTCAGTTAAACCGTAAAAATCAGAACCTATGGCAACCATTAACCCTTCCTATCCCATTTCCTCTATCTCCGGTCGTTATTCCGCTACCGACCGCATCCATTCTCGTACCAATCGTACGACGGGCAAAACCTACGGTGTCGCATTGACCTGCCCGAACCCACAGTCCACTCCCACGCCGGCCCAACAGCAGTCGCGTGAGGCGTTCCGTGCCACATGGCAAAAGGTAGATACCATTTTGTCCGACCCCGCCGCCCATACCTACTATACCGCTTTGTGGCAGGCACATACTGCCGCCTGCCGCCACCATCGTCCTCTCGCCCAATCTGCCATCGCCGCCCTACCCATCATCCCTACAACCGCCCTACCCGATTCCTCATTGTTATCTTCCCGCCGCACTCCTTTCTCCACACCCCGCACCCTACTCTTCCACCTCCTCTACCATCCCCTATAGAAAACACCCCCGCACCTTGCTCCTTCGCCAAAAAATCACTACCTTTGTGCGCTAAATCGAGATAATATATCATGAGTACCAAGTTTTTCAACAACACACCACAGCACACTTTGTTTGATAAATTCAAAGGAATTGCTGCCGGTATGCCGAATTTCAATGCTTTTCTTGCGGTCGTTGGCTATTTTCGTTCGTCCGGATACTTCAAGTTGCGAAAAGAATTGACGCAAGTACAAGATATCAGGATATTAGTGGGCATCAATATCGACAATATATTCCGTAAGCATAATCAGGCAATGCTGTTTCTGGAGGGAGATGAGGAGGCAAAACAGATATATACACAGGACTTTATCCAAGATGTGCACGATGCGGCTTATTCGGCAGAGGTAGAGGAGGGAATCCTGCAACTGTGCCAGGATATCATTTCGGGCAAAGTACAGATGCGTATTCATAAGTCCAAGAACCTTCATGCCAAATTCTATCTCTGTCTGCCAAAAGATTTCGGACCCAGTACGGACGGATGGGTTATTATGGGCTCGTCAAATATATCCGATTCAGGATTGGGCATAACGCAATCGCCTCGCTACGAACTCAATGTGTCAATGAAAGACTACGATGATGTAGCCTATTGTAAGAAGGAGTTTGAGACGCTATGGAACGAAGGTATCCCTATTACGGCAGACGATATTGAGCGTATCCGCAAACGCACCCATTTAGAGCAATTGCCTACACCCTATGAGATTTTTATCAAAGTATTGATAGATGCCTTTGGCAGCCAGGTGGAGGATAATTTCTCGCTCGCAATGCCCAAAGGATATATGTCGCTCAAATATCAGACCGATGCAGTGATTCAAGGCTTTCAAATGCTCAAAAACTACAATGGCTTCTTCCTGGCCGATGTAGTGGGAACCGGAAAGACAATAGTAGCGGCTATGATTGCCAAACGCTTTGTCGAAGAGAACGGGAAGCATACCCATATCTTGGTCATCTATCCACCGGCCGTCAAAGATAACTGGCAGGACACCTTTGCTGATTTTGAGTTGAAGAAATATACCACTTTTCTTACCAATGGCAGTCTCCACAAAGTATTAGAAGGAAAAGATAATTATGTAGGCGCTGAGGAGTTTGATTTGGTGATAGTGGACGAAGCACATTCTTTCCGCAACGACACATCCGGACGATACGACGAACTGCAGCGTATATGCAAGACCCCGCGTACAGGCGAAGGGCTAATCCCCGGTACGCAGAAAAAGGTAATGCTGCTTTCGGCTACCCCGCTAAATAATCGCCCAGAGGATTTCCGCAACCTGATACTTCTGTTCCAGAATGCCCGCCACCCGCAATTGAACGGAATTACCAATATCAACACGCTTTTCCAACCATGGATTAAGCAGTATAATGAGTTGATGAGCAAACGCGGAAAAGAGGAGTATCGTACAAACATCACGCGGGAGGCAGACCGTATATACGAAGAAATACGCACGCAAGTATTGCAACAGATATTGGTGCGGCGTACGCGTAAGAATCTTTGGAATAACGATGAGTACAGAACCGATTTGCTCAATCAAGGCATACAGTTCCCGCAAGTAGAACAACCTTTGGAGCAGGAGTATCATCTGGATGACGAGTTGAGCGACTTATTCTATCATACGATTACTCTTCTGACCGACACCCTAAATAACGATAATCCGAATGGTACAGGATTGAATTATGCTCGTTATCGTGCTATCGAATATATCATTGGAGATAAGGCTTCAAATTATCGCAACGCCACGCAGTCTGCCCAAACTTTCTCCGGGATATTTCGTACCCACATGGTAAAACGATTGGAGAGTAGTTTCTATGCTTTCCGAAAGTCGCTTTCTACATTTCTGCGTATCACCAATGATATGATACAGATGTGGGAGAACAATAACATTCTTATCGCGCCCGAGATAGATGTCAAAGGCATGATGGCAAACGATATAGAGTGGGACGAAATAGTAGAGAAAGCACTCGAACACGGTTACACAAAAGAGGAAATACTCTTTACGAAAGACGATTTCCGACCAGAATATATAGACCGTTTGCGAGAGGATGCAGACAAACTGTCACAATTGTCTGCGCAATGGGAAAAGATTGACAAAGACCCGAAATTTGATACCTTCCGTCATCTTTTGGAAACCGAAATGCTTCTGCCATCGCAGCCGAATAGACAAGGAGCAAAAGTGGAATTCAACAAGGAAGGCAAGTTAGTCATCTTCTCCGAGAGTGTGGATACCATTACCTATCTGGGCAATCGGTTGATTGACGAACTCGGACGGAAAGATGTACTTATTGTCAGTGCTGCCAACCGAAAAACTGTACTCAATGACATCAAAGCCAATTTCGATGCCAACTATTCCGGTGAGAAAGAGAACCGCTATAATATCATCATTGCATCCGATGTCCTGGCAGAGGGCGTAAACTTGCATCGTTCTAATGTTATCGTCAACTACGACTCGCCTTGGAATGCAACACGCCTTATGCAGCGTATCGGACGCGTCAACCGTATCGGCTCCGCCTCTGAACATATCTACAACTATATGTTCTATCCCTCCAAAGACGGAGACCAACAGATAAAACTCTATACCAACGCCCTTATCAAGTTGCAAAGTTTCCATTCTGCACTCGGTGAAGATGCCCAAGTTTATTCCCACGAGGAAATGTTGCGCGATTTTCAACTATTCGATGACACGGTGCGCGACAATGTGGACAAGCAACTCGAACTGCTACGCGAAGTACGCGAACTCTATGCGCACCACCGCAAGTTATACGAGCATATCAAGGCGCTCCCCTATAAAAGCCGAACAGTTCGCGCTGCGCCTTTTCGCCCTAAAGCACTTGCCCCGCAATCATCCGTTGTGTATATCACCACAGGAAAACGACAGCAATTCTATTCTATTACAAGAGAGGACAAGCCACAAGCGATTCCTTTTGTCGAAGCCGCCGAATTGCTGCGTGCCGACAAAAATGAACCCATTGGCAATATGGAACAGGTAAAGGACATCCACTATACCCATGTGAGCAAAGCCTATCAAACTTATATTACCGAACTGCATAATGCCGAAACCACCGACACCTCGATGGAAGAACGCAAGCGAGATGCCAATGCTACCAAGGCTCTTGCCTTCTTGCGCGAGATGAAACGCATCTATGCAGCCGATGAGTTATATTCATCTATTCTCGTATTAGAGCAGTATGTGGATGAAGGGATATTCTCCAATCTAACGCTTTCGCTCAATCGGTTAAGTAGAGATGTTACAAAATGGCGCAAAACAACGCCTACCAACAAAATAAAACCTATACTGTCGGATGCACTAACTAAACTCTACAACCACTATCATATCAACAGCAAAAACCAACACTCGGACCAGGCACAACAATCTACCGAAATCATCACCTCCGAAACATTTGAATAACCATGGACACCACCCAACAACAACTCCGGAACTTGTTCCAATGCGCTTTCAACCTGAATGAATATTCTCACTTTGTCCAAGACATCCTGAAACCTACACAATGGCGACAAACACCAGAGAACCTTTCTCTAAAAGAGGAAAAGTGCGAAGGCTTCTATTTAGGGAGCAAGCAAACCTCTGACAACTACGAAATAGGGTTCTATTATTTTCGCTTGCCCTCTTCGGTGGTGAAGCGGAGGGTGGGGTTGAGGTCGTTAATCAAAACCTATCTGAGTCTGACGGATGCAGCATTGGTAGTTTTTGCGGACGAGAAAAATTGGCGTCTATCCTTTATTTGCGATCTAAAAGACGAGGCTACCGCCCCGAAACGATTTACTTTCGTCTTTGGAGACAACACTTGCGGATATCATACACCGATAAGTCGTTTCTTGGCGTTGCAACAAAGCGGGGTAACTTTCAAAACACTCCGTGAGGCTTTCTCCGTCGAAGCCCTCACCAAAGAGTTCTATCAGCAACTCTTTGCGTGGTATCAGTGGGCAGTCAGTCCCGAGGCGGGCGTCACTTTTCCTAATAACCCTGTTACCGACAATGACGACCGCGAAAAGATTGACATCAAAATCATACGCCTCATTACCCGTATGCTCTTTGTATGGTTTATCAAACAGAAGAACCTCGTACCGAACAATCTGTTTAATATTGACTATCTCAAAACCATACTCAAAGATTTCGATCCTCTATCGTCAAAGCAAGGTAATTACTACAATGCTATACTGCAAAATCTGTTCTTTGCTACACTCAACCAAGAGCGTGACAAACGGGCATTTATCGAAACCACACATTTCTATGGTCGAGGCAAACGAAACAGCGAGAGTTATGGAGTGAAGAATCTCTATCGGGATAACACCAAAGAATCATGGTTCTCTTTCCCCGACGACAAGAAAGAGGAAGAGGTAATCCGTTTATTCTCATCTGTACCATACCTCAATGGCGGTTTGTTTGAGTGTCTCGACAAGTTCGATTTGGATGAGGACGAGACAAAATACAAACCTATCACTTACTATGACGGGTTCAGCAGCAATGATGCTCGATCCGACAATCGCAAACACTTGAAATACCGTGCTTTTATACCCAACGAACTTTTTTTCTTGCAATCACCAAAGAAAGTCACGGTTACGGTCAAAGCCGCCGTTGGCAACAAAATGAAGGAAACAGAGGAGGTAACTGTCATCGGCTTGATAGAACTATTCAAGCAATATAATTTTACCGTAGAGGAAAACTCCCCCACCGACACAGAGGTGTCACTCGACCCCGAATTGTTAGGTCGTGTATTTGAGAATTTGCTTGCCGCCTATAACCCTGAAACACAGGAATCGGCTCGCAAATCCACAGGCTCTTATTATACACCTCGCGAAATAGTTGATTATATGGTGGACGAATCGCTCAAAGCCTATCTCACCGGTGAGTGTGCCAACGACAAAGTGGAGGTGGATAGTCTCTTTGCAACAGGCAAAGTGTCATCACCTGCTGTCGCAAAGAAGATTGACGATGACCTGCGCACTATCAAAGTACTTGACCCTGCCTGCGGTTCAGGAGCATTCCCTATGGGCATACTCCTGCGTATGACTGACCTCATTGAACATCTTGAGGGAGAAAACTTTAACCGATATGAAACAAAATTGCAGATAATCAAAGATTGTGTCTATGGTATAGATATTCAACCTATTGCAATGCTGATATGCAAACTCCGTTTCTTCATTTCGCTTATCTGCGATAGCGACTACAACCCCTACGACAGCAACAACTTTGGTATTATACCGCTTCCAAGCCTCGAAACAAAATTTGTCGCAGCCAACTCCCTCTTGCCTGCCAAGGTGAAAGAGTTTGATAACACCCTTATGCAAGAGCCTAAGTTGCAAGAAATGAAAGAGGAACTGCTTGCGCTGCGAAAGTCTATCTTGCAGCAACACACAACCTCCGACAAGATGGAGAATCGACGCAAAGACCGCGCTTTATGCAAGCGTATGCAGCAGTACATCATTGACAATGCCGGAAAACCCAATGAAGAGGTTATCCATCGGTGCGAAGAGTCAATACGCAACTGCGAAGCAGAACTGCCCAAGTATGCAGGCGAGCGTTTGAAAAAAGTGGTAGAATATGACTTGTTCGGTAGTGAAAAAGTGACTTATACCGACCGAAACAAAGACGAGCGCGAACGCCTGTATGCTACTATACGCGCCGCCAAGGCACGCATTGAGGCAGAGCAGCACAAAGTGGTATCGGACAAGTTTATGCAGGCTGTCAAAGATGTAACAGATTGGGACCCGTATAACCAAAACCACTCTAACGGCTTCTTTGATGCAGAGTGGATGTTTGGTATCGGCATCAATCGGTCATCAAAACAAGGCTTCGACATCGTCATCGGCAATCCGCCGTATAT
>CAVEIE010000033.1:0-10993 GCA_963615895.1 Bacteroidaceae bacterium
GGTGGTTCGACAGAGATGGCTTTTTATCAATGGTTACGAAATCGAAAGAAACAGCATGTTTTTGCGTTGCACAGTAAAAGGACATATACAGGCTGCGGTGGACAAAAGACAGATAAAGGGCTGCGTATAGTAAAAAGACATACAAAGGCTGCGGCGGACAAAGACAGATAAAGGCGTTGCACAGTAAAAGGGTATACAAAGGCTGCGGCGGACAAAAGACAGATAAAGGCTGCGTATAGTAAAAGGGCATACAAAGGCGGCGGCGGACAAAGACTCGAAAAATTTGGGCAAATAGAGACACATAGGCTGCCTTGGGGTAGGCAGCCTATGTGATGTTTTGTCTAACGACCGTGAAACGGTAGAATAACTAATAGCCGGCGGGGTTACACTTTACTCCACCTCTACTCCCGTCAGCGTATAGGTCTTGTTGTTGCGGAGGATATAGACTTGTCCGTTGAGAATAATTTTTTGCGGGGTAGTGTCTGTGTCGGCAGAGATGTTGTCTATTGCCGTGGCAGGGATAAACTCGGCTTCGAGGGTAATGTCGCTGACTACCGTGAAGCGATAGGGGTTATAGGTAAATCCGTTGCTCCACTGTTTGAACTCATAGCCGCTATTGGGGATTGCACCCAATGTTACTTGGGAACCATATCCATAAGTTCCTCCGCCAAAAACAGAACCTTGCTGTGCATCACAAGTTACCATAATGGTATATTGATTCTCTGCGAACTCTGCAGTATAGGTAGCATCACCCTCAACTAATACGGTGCGTGGATTGTCGGTATTACCATCACTCCATTGGGTGAAATGGTAATGCGCATCGGCGGTTGCCGTCAGCGTAGTAGTCGTACCATAATCATATTCTCCTGTACCCTCTACACGACCATTCTCGGCTGTAGCAGAAATGGTGTATTGGTTAGGCGCAAATACTGCCGTATAAGTAGCATCACCCTCAACTAATACGGTGCGTGGATTGTCGGTATTACCATCGCTCCATTGTACAAAATGGTAATGTTCGTTTGGTGTCGCCAATAGGGTTATTTCTGTGTTGTAATCATAGACTCCACCACCTGACACATTTCCCTGCTCCTCATTGCACACTGCATTGATTGAGCAGTCGGGGTTGATAACAAATTCGGCAGTCAATGTAATATCTTTATAAATCAATATAGTACGCGGACTATAGGCATTACCATCGCTCCATTGTACGAAACGATAATGCTCGTTCGGTGTAGCAGAGATTGTGGCATATGTGCCATAGTCGTATGTACCAGCTCCAACCACGGTACCGTGGTCAGCATTGAGAGTAAGGGTGTGCCGGTCGATAGCGAACTCTGCACAAAGTGTAGTGTCACTCACTAATGTTATAGTCCGTGGGTTGTCGGTATTGCCATCGCTCCATTGAACAAAATGGTAATGTTTATTAGCAACAGCCTCAAAGATGGCAGTGCTATCTGTAAAAGTTACATCTTTGTATATCTCCACAAAACCGTTCGTTTTATCTTGCGTAGTAACAGTCAACTTGTAGAGTGGTTTCTCAATAAAGTTCAAAAATCGTGCCCAATAAGTATCTGTTGAATATGCCTCTAATGTACCATAAGGAATGTAGACTGGGATGATAGTGGAAACATTGTTAAAAGCCTCAAAACTCTCTAACTTAGGAGGTATTTTAGCAAGGACTGATATTGAGGTAAGGCCAATACAGCCTTCAAAACCATCATCTTCAATACTTATTACATTACTTCCAATAGTAATAGAGGTAAGACCAGTACACCCCTTGAAAGCCCCATATCCAATACTCGTTACGCTGTTAGGAATAGTGACAGAGGTAAGACCAGAGCAACCAGAGAAAACCCTATATCCAATACTCGTTACGCTATAGGGGATAGTAATAGAGGTAAGACCAGAGCATTTATAGAAAGCCTCGTTTCCAATACTCGTTACGCTGTTGGGAATAGTAACAGAGGTAAGACCCGTGCAACCCTTGAAAGCCCAAATTCCAATACTCGTTACGCTGTTGGGGATAGTAACCGATGTAGGACCCGTGCATTCATAGAAAGCAGACTTGCCAATACTCGTTACACTGTTAGGGATAATGGTGTTTTGACAACCTTGTATCAGCGCATTCGTTGCGGTTTTTATAATTGCATTACACTGCTCACGACTATCATATACCATATTACCACTTTCAACAATAATAGAGGTAACACTAGAACATCCAGAGAAAGCGCTCTCTCCGATACTCTTTACGCTATTGGGTATGGTAATGGAGGTAAGTTTGCTCATCTTGGAGCATAGGTATTCGGGAATGCTCTCCACTTCATCGCCGAAGGTAAATGAGGTGATACTATTTCTTGCATCGTAAAATGGAGCATTAGAAGAATAACTCCAGCCACTACATTTCTTAGCATTCCACACAACAGAGGTAAGACCCGTGCAACCAGAGAAAGCACCATTTCCTATACTCGTTACGCTGTTGGGAATAGTGACAGAGGTAAGACCCGTGCAACGATAGAAAGCCCCATATCCAATACTCGTTACGCTGTTGCCGATAGTAACAGAGGTTAGACCCGTGCAACCAGAGAAAGTACCATTTCCTATACTCGTTACGCTGTTGGGGATAGTAATAGAGGTAAGACCAGAGCAATCATCGAAAGCATCTTTACCAATACTTTTTACACTATTGGGGATCGAGATGGAGGTTAATTGTGAACAAGAAGAGAAAGCACCACCACAAATTTGTAAGATGCCGTCAGGTATAGCGTAAGCACCACTATATGTTTTGGGCATAGCGGCAAAAAGATTAGCATTATATATAGGAGATGTCAATCCTGTGCAGTTATAGAAAGCATCATCTCCAATAATTGTCACACTATTTGGAAGAGAGACAGAGGTAAGATTAGAACATCCAGAGAAAGCGCTCTTTCCGATACTCTTTACGCTATTGGATATGGTAACGGAGGTAAGTTTGCTCATATTGAGGCATAGGTATTCGGGAATGCTCTCCACTTCATCGCCGAAGGTAAATGAGGTGATACTATTTCTTGCATCGTAAAATGGAGCATTAGAAGAATCACTCCAGACAATACATTTCTTAGCATTCCACACAACAGAAGTAAGACCCGTGCAACCCGAGAAAGCCCTATCTCTAATACTCGTTACGCTGTTGCCGATAGTAACAGAGGCAAGACCCGTGCAACCCGAGAAAGCACTACTTCCTATACTCGTTACGCTGTTGGGGATAGTAACAGAGGTAAGACCTGTGCAACCATTGAAAGCATAGTTTCCAATACTCGTTACGCTATTGGGAATAGTAATGGAGGTAAGACTTGTGCAATAATAGAAAGCGCTGTGTCCTATACTCGTTACGCTGTTGGGGATAACGGTTGTCTTCCAGCCTTGTATCAGCGTATTCGTAGCGGTTTCTATAATTGCATTACAGTTCTCGCGGCTATCGTATACCGTATTACCACTTTCAACGACAATAGATGTAAGACCAGTGCAACCATCGAAAGCAGAACCTCCAATACTCGTTACGCTGTTGGGAATAGTAACAGAAGTCAATTTGCTCATATCATAGCAAAGATAGGCTGGAATACTCTCTACCTCATTGCCAAAGGTAAATGAGGTGATACTATTTCTTGCATCGTAAAATGGAGCATTAGAAGAATAACTCCAGCCACTACATTTCTTAGCATTCCACACAACAGAGGTAAGACCCGTGCAACCAGAGAAAGCCCACTCTCCAATACTTGTTACGCTGTTGCCGATAGTAACAGAAGTTAGACTCGTGCAACTCCCAAAAGCCTTGTTTCCAATACTCGTTACGCTATTTGGAATAGTGATAGAAGTCAGACCTGTGCAACCATAGAATGCATTATCTCCAATGCTCGTTACGCTGTTGGGGATAGTAATAGCACCCGTTGCTGTAGTGTAGCAAGCCAATAAAGTGGTCTTTGTAGCGTCTGCATAGACCAAATAGCCATCTACATAACCATTCACACTTCTTGCACCCCATGGAGAGCCTGTGGCAGTACCATTATATACGATATTGGGGACATTATAGAAAGCACCGTCTCCGATACTCGTTACGCTCTCGGGGATAGTAATAGAGGTAAGACCCGTGCAGCCATTGAAAGCATCAGCTCCAATACTCGTTACGCTGTTGGGGATAGTTATAGAGGTAAGACCCGTGCAACCATAGAAAGCATCATATCCAATACTCGTTACACTATAGGGGATAGTAACAGAGGTAAGACCAGAGCAACCAGAGAAAGCACTTCTTCCAATACTCGTTACGCTGTTGCCGATAGTAACAGAGGTTAGACCCGTGCAACCAGAGAAAGCACTTCTTCCAATACTCGTTACGCTGTAAGTATTGCTTTGATAGGTTACTGTGGAAGGAATAGTAATTTCCCCACTATACTTTCCTGATGAGGGATAAGTAACCTCTGCTGTTTTGGTAGAACTATCTAAATAATAGTATAATTTTCCTATTTTCACGGATGCACACAGCACATTCCATCCAGCACCGAGCATAAGAGCAAAAAGTAAATACCGTTTCATAATTGTAAGTTTTTGTGATTATTCAGTTCTGTTACTATTAGCATTCTCCGTTGGCAAACTCCAATCGGCAGGTTGCGTGGGTAATGAATCCCATATATTATATTCGCCCAGTGTTTCAATAATCTTCCGAATAATATATTCGAACGACCTCTTTCTATACGCAAACCACACAGGGTGCGCAGTCCAAAACACATGCGTATCCGTACTACGAATGTAATAATACTCTAAATGATCACCTAATACTCCTCGTTTCTCGACATCGTTAGACTCATGATACTCACACAACCACTTTTTAGATTCACCCCAGTTAAGAATCACCATTACATTGGGGCGTGCAGTTCGGAGGATATGTTCGGCATTGTCGAATATGCGACTATAGGTTTTTACTTGGTTATAATCTTTGGGGTTTCCTCCTTTCTTTGCCGCTGTTACATGAAACCGTTCTACGGAATTGGTATTACCCCAAATGAAACTTGAGGCTATGTCCCGATAATAGGGGTCATCGTTTTGGTAATGTCTTCTAAACTCATCAGAATTATCGGTATGGTAGAACGCGCAAAGGAACTTAATAATGAAGTCCCAAAACGAGGTACCCTTATGTCCCCAGCCCAAAAACCATCCTTCGTCCAATGCATTTTGCATCGAGTACAAAGCCTTTTGAGGGTCTTGGTGATAATTAGCAACAAACTTAGGCAATCCGCAGAAACCTTTTGTGTCCTTACCGAAAAATGCAATTTTGTACTTGGCTTGCTCATAAGTCTTGCCGATAACCGGCAAAAGAGGTTCCGGGAGCCCTTCCGTGTGGATTTCATTGGTTTCCACATTCTTTACAAATTCTGTTACCAAGGGTAGATATTCCGCTTGATAGTTGTCCTTAATTTTTTCCATATTGGTTAAATTTAGTTTATATTGATGGCATTTATAATCTGTATATAATCATTCGTACAGACACAAAAAGAGCGTGAACTTTCGTTCGCTTCATTTGACATTTTGAGGTCTTCGACTACCTATACGAATCAAATTTAACTACGCAAAAGCCCACGCGGTTGGCGTGAGCGTCATCTGCTTTTGCTTGATTCGTATTTACATTTCAAAAGTGTCGAAGTTTCAAAATGTCAAGTTTGGCTACAACGCTAACTAATATGTCATTGCACCGCCTATCGGTGCGGGGTTATATCATAGGCTATTAGGGTTTTGTAATATCTTGCTGCAAAAGTACAACAAAAGTTTGGATTGCGCAAGTTTTAGTTAGGGATTAAGAGTGAAGAGCAATGGGTAGCGGATAGAGTTTAGTATGTTTAGGGGACGGTTCTCTTTTGGTCGAGTGTGCTTCGACTTATATATATGCATCGCTAATGTTTCGGTTATGCTTCGGTAATACTTCGGTAATCCTACATTCAAATATAAAGATAACTATGGGAAAGATAGGGCGGAGATAAAGGGTGGCAAAGAGGGGAATATAAAGTAGGGTTGGAGGAACTGGAGAGTGGATTGGGAGGGGATTTGGAGAAAATTCGGAGAAAATGGGGAGGGGATAGGGAGCGACAATAGGGGGAAGGAGGAGCGGTACGGATACACAAAAGGGTTGCCTATTTCATACAGGCAACCCTTTTTGTGTATATGCAAGAGCGATTAGTCTTGGAACTTGGCGCAGATGAACTCGCGGTTGAGGCGAGCGATATTCGCCAACGACACCGACTTGGGGCATTCTGCTGCGCAGGCACCCGTGTTGGTACAGTTACCAAAGCCGAGTTCGTCCATCTTCGCCACCATAGCCTTGGCACGAGCAGCCGCTTCGACCTTACCTTGCGGCAGAAGAGCGAGTTGGCTTACCTTAGCCGACACGAACAACATAGCCGAGCCGTTCTTGCAAGCCGCTGCACACGCACCGCAACCGATGCACGACGCTGCATCCATGGCCTCGTCGGCTGCTGCCTTGGGGATAGGTATGGCATTGGCATCGGGCACACCACCCGTATTGACGCTGACGAAACCGCCTGCCTGCATAATCTTGTCGTACGCCTGACGGTCAACCATCAAGTCTTTGATAACAGGGAAGGCACGGCTACGCCACGGCTCGATGGTGATGGTCTCACCGTCGTGGAACTTACGCATGTGCAACTGGCAGGTCGTGATGGCACTGTCAGGCCCGTGCGGGTGGCCATTGACATACATCGAACACATACCGCAGATACCCTCACGGCAGTCGTGGTCGAAAGCGATTGGGTCTTTGTGCTCGCTGATGAGTTGCTCGTTGAGGATATCAATCATCTCCAAGAACGAAGCACCTTGGAAGATGTTTTTCAGTTCGTAAGTTTCAAAGTGTCCTTGCGCTTTGGGCCCTGCCTGGCGCCATACGCGGACTTTGATATTTATATACTGATCCATAATTGTTTATGCGTTTATAAGTTTATAAGTTTATGCGTGGTTGAATAAGTTTAGTCAGTTTATATGTTTATTGCTTGTTTGCATAAGGTTTAATAATTTCACCTTCCTGATTCTTGGGCATATAACTATATTGCAGACTTGTAGTTTATGCGTGGTTGAATAAGTTTAGTCAGTTTATATGTTTATTGCTTGTTTGCATAAGGTTTAATAATTTCACCTTCCTGATTCTTGGGCATATAACTATATTGCAGACTTGTAAGCAATCTGGCTACTTGCACAACGAGCATTTCGATGTTCTGCAAATCCGATTGCGTAATGTAGCCTAAACTATATGCTACTTCCAATTGGCTCATTACTTCCATGAGTGAGCCGTAGGAAACTTCCAAGAAATGTACCTTGTCTCTGTAGGAGTATCGTGTTACTCCTTCAGCGATGTTGGAGGTGATGGATACTGCGGCACGACGGAGTTGGCTGCATAATGCAAATTGTTCCTCTTTCGGAAACTTCTTCAATAAGACATAAACGGATTTTACCACATCTTGTGCCTTATTGTATGCGTCCAACTTTCTATAACCCAAGTAATCCATAAATTATGTCAACCTATCAACTATTTGAACCACATATAAACTTATAAACTCCTCAACCTATCAACTAACTCTTGTAGTTACGGGTTTTGCGCTCTGTAAATTCATAATCGAGGGGCTCCTTGATGAGTTCGGGCTCGCTGTCCTCGCCGGTGTATTTCCAGCACGATACGAACGAGAACTTATCGTCCTGACGCAGTGCCTCGCCCTCCGGCGTCTGGTACTCCTCACGGAAGTGACCACCGCAGGACTCCTCACGATTGAGCGCGTCGATAGCCATCAGACGACCAATCTCGATGAAGTCTGCCAGACGGAGCGCTTTCTCCAACTCGTTGTTGAGCGAACCTGCCTCGCCAGGGATATAGACATTGCTCCAGAACTCTTTCTTGATAGCGTCAATCTTCTCGATAGCCGTCTTCAGACTCTCTGCCGTACGACCCATACCGACGAAATCCCACATGATAAGACCCAACTCCTTGTGGATGGAATCCACCGAGCGTTTGCCCTGAATAGACATCAGTTTCTGTATCTTATCCTCCACTTTCTTCTCTGCCTCAGCGAACTCAGGCAGGTCGGTGGACATACGGGGTACGCCAATCTGGTCGGCGAGATAGTTCTGAATCGTATAAGGAAGAACGAAGTAGCCGTCAGCAAGACCCTGCATCAGCGCCGATGCACCCAGACGGTTGGCACCGTGGTCGGAGAAGTTCGCCTCACCGATACAGAACAAGCCCTTGACGCTGGTCTGCAACTCGTAATCCACCCAGATACCGCCCATGGTGTAGTGAATAGCGGGGAAAATCATCATCGGGTTCTCGTACGGGTTCTCGTCCACGATTTTCTCGTACATCTGGAAGAGGTTGCCGTATTTCTGTGCCACTACATCCTTGCCAAGGCGCTGGATGGCGTCGGAGAAGTCGAGGAACACAGCCAAGCCCGTGTTGTTGACACCGTAGCCCTTGTCGCAACGCTCCTTAGCGGCACGCGAAGCCACATCACGCGGCACGAGGTTACCGAATGCAGGGTAGCGACGCTCCAAATAGTAGTCGCGGTCCTCTTCGGGAATATCGCGTCCCTTGATTTCGCCGGCTTGCAGGCGCTTGGCGTCTTCGAGTTTCTTCGGCACCCAGATACGGCCATCGTTACGCAAAGACTCGGACATCAGCGTCAGTTTGGACTGGAAATCGCCGTGCTTGGGGATACAAGTCGGGTGAATCTGTGCGTAGCAGGGGTTAGCGAAATACGCACCGTGGCGGTACATCTGCATAGCGGCAGAACCGTTGGAAGCCATGGCGTTGGTGGAGAGGAAGAAGGTGTTGCCGTAGCCACCCGAAGCAATAACCACAGCGTGGGCGAAATAGCGCTCGATACGACCCGTAATCAGGTTACGAGCAATGATACCGCGTGCACGCTCCTCGCCGTTCTCGTCCTTAATCATGACGATGTCGAGCATCTCGTGGCGGTTGTACATCTTGACCTTGCCTTTACCAATCTGGCGGCTCAGTGCAGAATATGCGCCCAATAGCAACTGCTGACCCGTCTGACCCTTGGCATAGAAAGTACGGCTTACCTGAGCACCACCGAAGGAACGGTTGTCGAGCAATCCGCCATATTCGCGGGCGAAAGGTACACCCTGCGCTACGCACTGGTCGATAATGCTGTTGCTGACCTCTGCCAGACGATAGACATTCGCCTCACGCGCACGGTAGTCGCCACCCTTGATGGTGTCGTAGTAGAGGCGATAGACAGAGTCGCCGTCGTTCTGGTAGTTCTTGGCTGCGTTGATACCGCCCTGTGCGGCAATCGAGTGCGCACGACGGGGCGAGTCCTGAATACAGAAGTTCAGTACATTGAAGCCCATCTCTGCCAGCGAAGCGGCAGCCGATGCACCTGCCAAGCCCGTACCGACTACAATGATGTCGATTTTGCGCTTGTTGGCGGGATTGACCAACTTCTGGTGGTCTTTGTAGTTCGTCCATTTGTTCTCCAATGGACCTGCGGGAATCTTCGCCATCTCAGGCGTGATAACCTGCGTTGATTGTTCTTTTGTTGCCATATATTTATTTGGACAATTTTACTATTTACAAATTGATAATTTACAAGTTACAACTTGGCAAGTTCGAGATTATGCGCACAGCATACCGATACCCATGCCGAGGTAGTAGAGAACTACAACAGCGAAAGGAAGAATAACCAAGGTAGCAACTACGGTACCGATAACTTTGGTGCGCTTCATCCACTTGAGGTTGTTCCAGCCTAATGTATGCAATGCAGACCATACGCCGTGATTCAAGTGAAGCCACAAGGCTGCCAACCACACGAGGTAGAGTGCGCAGTAGATCTGCCCGCTGACTGGTGTCGTGAACAATGCCTTTACATACGCCACACCGTTCTGCGGGTCAAAAGCACCCGTCTCTATACCCGTCAGTTCAGCAAACTGCATCTTGAACCAGAAATTGTAAAGGTGCAGCACAATAAAGCCCAATACACATAGCCCAATGATAAGCATGTTCTTCGACTCCCAATCTACACCTTCCTGACGAGCCGTAACGGCGTAACGGTCATTACCCCGTGCCAGACGATTCTGTATCGTCAGCCACAGAGCATACAGGAAGTGAATAAGGACAAGTAATGCCAGACCAAGTGTACCGATAATAGCGTACCAGTTAGCACCAAGCACCGAGCAAATCCAGTTGTAGGCCTCTTCCGAGAACACCAAAGCCACATTCATGCAACCATGGAATAGCAGGAAAAAGACCAATGCAAGGCCTGTAATGCTCATAACGAACTTACGGCCGATAGATGAATCTGTTAACCACATAATGTTAATAAATAAAGTAATATATTCAGTTAGTTATTGCCTCTACAATTGCACTCGGCACACTTTTCGTTGTTACACACAAAACGCACACACTTCTGTATATGTCAATTTACAGCATATAACAAGTCAAAATTCGCACCCTGTGCAATGGCGCAAAGGTACAATTATTTCCTGTAATACACAAACCTTCTTAATAGATACTATCGCAACGGCTCAAAAACAAATAAAATAATTCATCCTCCTACCTACCCCCTCCGTCCTGCAAACACAAAAACAAGCCTCCGCCAAGCCTTGTATTTACTACCAATTCCAAAGGATTTATATAGGATGAATATAGGACGAATATAGGATGAGTATAGGATGAACCTACAAATCACCTATAAAACCCATAGAAAATTGCTCACTGTAGAGCCACACCGTGCTATACCTCTCCTCCCCTCCCCCAACCCCCTATATCCCCTAGATTTCCTAGATTTCCTAGTTCCTCTACCCACTAAACCACTCATAAACACATAAACTTATCAACCAATAAACTAACAACCCACTCACTTTCGGCCTTGTGTCGGTGCGTCAAAAATCGAGCGAGTACTGCGAAAAGCGGAGGTACTGTCTGAGCGTAGCGAGTTGTGCCGTA
>CAVEIE010000034.1:0-9622 GCA_963615895.1 Bacteroidaceae bacterium
GCAGTACTCGCTCCATTTTTGACGCACCGACACAAGGCCGAAAGTGAGTGAAGGGATGGTTGATTGGTTGATAAGTTTATGAGTTTATGGGTGGGGTAGTTGGTAGAGGATCTAGGGAATCTAGGAAATCTAGGGGATCTAGGGGGTTGGAGGAGGGGATGAGAGGCATAGGAGGGTGTGGCTCTACGGTGAGCAGGAGGGCAGCGACGAACCATTATAAAGGCAGTAAGGAGTTATTGTAATTTAAGAATTAAGTGTTAATAATTAAAGCAAGGAGAGGGGTGTTTTATGGGTGGTTTATAGGTTGTTTGTAGGGTGTTCCTATATTCATCCTATATTCGTCCTATATAGATCGTATATAAAACCATTGGAATGTGTAGTAGATACTATGCAAGACGGGAGTTACACGGGAAGGAATGGTGTGTTAAAGAGTAGATATTATATGTTAATGTTTTATGGAGATTACCTCGACTTTGTCGTTTACACGAAAACGAATTGTATATTCTCCATAGGACATGGCATAGACCCGTTGTGCATCGTGTTGGTAGGCGGGACGAGGGTCCTCCGACAGAATAGCCTCGATGATACGGCAAAATAATTCTCCGTGTTCCTGCCAGATAGCATCGGGGATATGAACCGCTAAGCGATAGTCTTTCTGTTCTTGCGCAAACCCATTGGATGCATCGGGATGAGAGTCGGTGTAGGGGATGTAGGGTTTAATATCGTAGATGGGTGTTCCATCGAGCATATCGGCACCTCCGACAATCAGTGTCATTCCTTCTTGAGGATGATGCTCGGTACGCAGCAGGCGCACGGAAGACAGTCCAATAGGATTGGGTCGGAAAGGCGATCGAGTGGCAAATACGCCCATACGGATATTCCCTCCCAAGCGCGGTGGACGGACAGTTGGGGAGAAAGTGTCTTGCACGGGATTGGCAGAGAAGCCCCATAGGAGCCAGAGGTGAGAGAATTGCTCAATGCCACGCAGTGCATCGTTATTGCGATAGGGTGGGGTGAACACAATATGCGTCTCCACTTCCTCGACCCGACCACTCTGTCGGGGAATGCCGAACTTGTCTTTATAGGCGTTGTGGGCAAAGGCTATCGGATGAATAGTAAGCATTGGTGTCTGTGTTTTGAATGTAGGGCAAAGATAGTATAGAAAAACAGAATATGCAAATGGGAGTTGAGAGGCATAGGACAGTGTTCTTCATTTCTTTTGCCTGAACAATGGGTAAGCATGGTGGGGTGTCTGCAGGCGGGGCGCCTGCGTCCCCAGTGTTGAGAGGTTGGAGGTAGTGGTGGTTTTGGTGTGGGAATGTAGGGGAACTAGACTTTATAGAAGATATAGGTGTTGAGGGGAGGGGATGAGAGGCATAGGAAGGTGTGGCTATATGGTTACGATGATCGGATGAGTGGCAATTCGAGGTGGTTGGATAGTCTTTTGTTCTTTGTTTGTGGTTGTGTGAACTATTTACTACCTTTGCATTATGAAAAAACAGACAGTCAAGCATAAGACAACGGAACTTGTATGCCGAGAGGATGGTATAGAGTTGATGGCTTTTCTCATCTCGAAAATGGGGGGTATGCGCCGCAACAGTGTGAAGCAACTATTAGCACATAGACAAGTACAGGTGAATGGTAAAGTAGAGACGCAATTTAACTACATTCTGCATACAGGTGACAAGGTAGGTGTAACGAGTGGCGCACCTAAACATGAGTTGGTACATCCCCGTTTGAAAGTTGTTTATGAGGATGATTATTTGATAGTAGTAGATAAAGGAGTTGGTCTGCTAACCGTTCCCACTTTTGCAGAGTCGAAAGAGACATCGGTATTCTCTCTTTTGAAACATTATGTCCGTCAGGACAACCCCCGAGCGGGTATTTATGTTGTTCATCGTTTGGACAGAGAGACCTCCGGGTTACTTGTGTTTGCGAAAACCCCGGAGTTGCAAGAATATATGCGTACCTATTGGCGTCAGTTGGTTACCGAAAGGACCTATATTGCGTTGGCAGAGGGCATTATTACGCCTGCGGAAGGCAAAATAACAACTTGGCTAACGGAGGACAAGCGTACGACCCGTGTTTATTCGTCGGATACGGATGATGGAGGCAAGGTGGCTATTACGAATTATAGAGTGATTCGTCAGACAGACCCAAGCTTAGAGCGACCTCAATACTCGCTTGTTGAACTGCATTTGGAAACGGGTAGGACCAATCAGATACGCGTACACCTCAGTAGCAAGGGGCATCCTGTTGTGGGCGACAGAAAATACGGGAATGGTTCAACCACGACGATTGACCGATTGGCTCTTCATGCACGCATATTGGAGTTTGTTCACCCCGTTACAGAACAAACGGTACATTTTGAGACTCCTGTGCCTCGTGCTTTTTTGCATGTGTTTCATGGCGTGAACAAGGAAATGTAGGTCATTATTTGGTTTGTTGGATAAGAAATGTTACTTTTGCCCCGACAATGCGATTATTCACCCTTAAAACAAGCAATATGAAACAGACAAGACTCTTTGTAATGCTCTGCGTGGCGATATTGACTGTGGGAGTACAGACCACACAAGCCGGTATTGTGGATATACCTTTACCGAATATGGGAGATGCCACTTTGGTGGTTTGCGCACAGAACCTTCGCAACTACACTACCGATCTTACATCCAGTCGTGCCGACTGTTCAGATGCCGATTGCTTTGCCGCCAAGACGAACAAGATAGTACAATCGTTGCTGTATATTGATGCCGATATTTATGCGTTCTGTGAACTTGAAGCGAAAGAGGTAGTACTGAAGCAATTGGTTGATTCAATGAATAAGAGTGCCGGTACAGTGAGATATGCATTTGTGGCGGATGGTATAGATGACGACAATACTTGGGTGCGTTCAGGTTTTGTTTACCGTCTTGACCGTGTCAGAACAGTAGGGGGGAACAATGCTGCTTCTTCTGCTTACTATTACAAATACACTATGCGTTACCAGATGTTTGAGGAGATAGCCACAGGTGAACGCTTTACGCTTAGTATGAACCACTTTAAGGCAAAAGACAATACTGAAGACCAGGGCAATGCTAAACGCGAGGCAAATGCCAATGACTTGGTACATGCGATGAGTAGCGTCAGTATTGACCCCGATATACTGATTGTGGGAGATCTGAACTGCTTGATAACGGAGTCGCCTTTGCAAATCATACTCAATGCAGGTTATGAGGAGCAACTCTTGCGTTACGACGCATCTGCCTACACACATTGTTACAGCGGGCAGCAACTTATTGACCACGCTTTAGCCAATGCCACGATGGCAACACAGGTTACGGGTGCAGGGGTTGTGCATATATGTACCTCGTGCGGAAGTACCTATACCTACGACTATACCTATTCTGATCATGACCCATACATGGTTGGGTTGAAACTAGATACCGAGGGGGACGATACTCCTTGTGAAGATATAGATTACAGCGAGACATTCTATTCATCGCTTGGCAAGTTCACTTCCGTTAATGTAAGCGGTACGAATGATTGGTATTGTGATGCAAATTATCATCATGCCAAGATGAATGGCACAGCCTCTGATGACAATGAAGACTGGCTCATCTCTCCTTCGTTTGATTTGAGCGGTTACAGCAGTGCTACTTTGAGTTTCGATCATACTGCGAACAAGGGTGATGTTTCCAAGCAGACTACGATGCAGACGCTATGGGTGTCTTCCGATTATGATGGCGGTATGCCTGCATCTGCTACATGGACACAGGTGACGATTCCTTCTTATCCTTCGGGTACGAATTGGACCTTTGTTAATTCCGGAAGTATCCGTATTCCTTCTGAGTTCCTAACAGCGAATATGCGCTTTGCTTTCAAGTATGTAGCAGCCACCAGTTCGGAAGGTTCTTGCTGGGAAGTCAAGAATGTGAAGGTTAAAGCCACTTGTGCCGGTGAATCGGCGATAGAACAACCGACTGCCACTTCTGCTTCGATTTATGCAGTTGACGGCTATATCTATGGTGCGGAGGATATGCGTATCTACACTATACTCGGTATGGATGTGACTAATCAGAATGGCGCATTACATGGCATTTACATTGTGAGAAGCGGTGATGAGAGTGTGAAAGTGATGGTGAGATAGATGTAAGATCATCGGGAGATTGATGTATTGAAGGTTGGCGGAATTAGGCGAATGAGTGCTTGATTCCGCCAACATCTATACAGGGACGGTGGGTGTAGTATCGACCGTTGAAAGAATACAATAGGACAATAAAAGAATACAGTATGGAAACAGATGTTATTGCAGAAGCAAGGAACAAGGAGTTAGAGGCGATTGTGGAACGACAGAGATCGTATTTTGGTACGGGCAATACATTGCCCATCTCTGTTCGTAAAAGGGCATTAAAACGCTTGTATGAGGCTATAAAGAGGAATGAGGGAGCGTTGTTGGAGGCACTTTGTTCAGACTTGGGCAAGTCTTCGACGGAGGCTTATATGTGCGAGGTGGGTTTGGCTTTGTCGGAAATATCGTATCTGTATCGTCGTTTGGGGCGTTGGGCAAGGGCACAGTATCGACCGACTCCGCTCAGTAATTTCCCTGCTGTTAGTAAGATCGTGCAGGAACCTTATGGCGTGGTATTGATTATGTCTCCTTGGAATTACCCTGTGTTATTGTCGTTGGAGCCATTAGCAGGGGCTATTGCTGCTGGTAACTGTGCCGTTGTAAAGCCTTCCGCTTATTCGCCTCGTACAAGTGAGGTGTTGGTGCGTCTTATCGGCGAAGTGTTTCCTGCGGAGTATGTATCTGTGATTACAGGTGGCCGTATGGAGAATCAGGGTTTGTTGGAGCAGCGTTTTGACTATATCTTTTTTACGGGGAGTGTCCGTGTCGGGAAGTTCGTTATGGAGAGAGCCGCCCGTAATCTGACTCCCGTTACTTTGGAATTGGGAGGTAAATCGCCTTGCATTATAGATCACACTGCAGATTTACGCTTGGCGGCTCGTCGCTTGGCTTTTGGTAAATGGGTTAACTGTGGTCAGACTTGTATTGCTCCCGACTATGTGCTTGTAGAGCGGTCGGTGCATGACAGGTTTGCGGAACTGCTGCGGGACGAGATTGTAAGGATGTTCTATTGTCCGGACAAGCAAACCTTGTCGGAAGACTATGGTCGTATTGTCAATAGTAAACACTTTGAGCGTTTGTGCGGGTTGGTAGAATATAGCAAGGTGATATGGGGTGGGCGATGTTGGTCGGAGCGTTTGCAGATAGAGCCGACAGTGATGGACTATGTAGAAGAGAGCGATGCGGTTATGCAAGAGGAGATCTTCGGACCGCTTCTGCCTATATTATTGTTTGATGATGTAGCGGAGGCGAAAGCCTTTATTCAGCGGCATGAGAAGCCTTTGGCTTTGTATTTGTTTTCGACAGACAGGGCTGTGCAACGGATGTTTATCAGAGAGGTATCGTTTGGCGGAGGTTGTATTAACGACACTATTATGCATATTGCCACTCCTTATATGCCTTTTGGCGGGGTAGGCTATAGTGGGATGGGTGCCTATCATGGGAAGCAGACTTTTCAGACCTTCAGTCATGCCAAGTCGGTGGTGTATAAGCCGAATGTATTGGATATGCCTTTGCGATATGCCCCATACGGTGGTTGGAAGGAGCGGATAGTGCGTTGGTTTTTGAGATGAAGGCAGACAGATAGAATCAAGAGAGGAGGACTTCGGTCGGAAGTTCTCCTCTCTTTTTGTATTATTCTGTTATTTGGTCGTTCGCAGAAGCATTACCGAATGACTTTCTTTCCGTTGATGATGTATATTCCGTGCGGCAGGTTTGTGTCGTCGGTGCCTAGATATACGCCCAAGATATTGTAGATACCCGTATTTGTTAGGTTGTCGGAATCTATCCGTGTGTTTGGAGTATCGGTTTCCGTAGCGAAGTAAGTGAAATAATCTCCGATACCTGCTTGTCCTTTGTAGGCATTATATGTGCCTTCGGGTATAACGATGTTTACATCAGCAGGGGTCGGGAATTCATTGTTGGGGTTAATTATCCAGGGTATCTGTGTTTGGGTTGCTGTTACTCTTACTTGGCACTTGGGTGGAGTGGTGCCTTTGAATTCCAATGTCTGCAGTTGGTTGAGTATGACTGATATGACATCCAAACTATCGAGTGTGGACGGTAGGATCAGTGTCGTAATAGGCAGTTTGCCTCCTTTGGTGCTACTATGAATACCGGAGGTTGAGATATGTTTGAGTCCTTCAGGCAGTTCCAATGTTCCTGTGAGTGCAGACATTTCCATCATTGCCATAGATTGAATGTTCTCGATATTGCTTGGGTCGGCAAACGACAGGGATTGGATAGAGTTGTTGCCCTTGAATGCTGACTTCCCGAGTTCAACGACGGGCATATCTATTTTGGTTATCGTTGCTTTGTCTTCAGCGATTGTGCAGCTTGTTTTAGAGACATTCTCCGGAATGACGACGGATGTGAGAGAAGCGTATTTGTTTCCGCTGATGTCGGTTGCTACGACTGCAGTGTCGTTATGTATGGAGTAGTAAAGGTTGTCGGCTCGCAGCGTGTCGTTTGTTCCAGCGTGGAAGCAGTCGAAATAATCCCATCCGGGTTCTGCGCGATAGTATTTTTCGCTGCCTGCGGGTACAATGACTTTCGTTGCTTTTGACACATAGGTAGTGGAGTTGTTGGATGTAAATGGCAAGCAGGGAGCATTTTTTGACCCCGTTACGAGACCGCAGTAAGGTGGCATGACGGCATTGCATACGATGGTGTCGAGGGTAGCCAACTGAAGAGACATTATTTCCATAGTGTCCAATGTGGAAGGTAGTGTGACTTTGTGCAGTTGCATATTGTAATTACTGATGATCCCGTGAATGGCAGTTAATGGTAGTTTTTTGATGCCTTCGGGTAGTTCCAACTCTTTTATACCGGTTGCTCCTTGAAAAGCCTGTTTCCCTATTTCGGTGACCTTACTACCTTCTGCGAATTGTATTTCCTTGCAGGTTGCTTTGCAGAATGCGGCTTGGGCGATTGAGGTTACATCGCAGGTTGTTCCGTCTTGGGTGATGGATACGGGGATGGTTACATTTTCCTGAGAATAGGCATAAGTGCTGTTCGGTCGGATGACGGCAGCGGTCAGGTTGTCGAGGTTTCGTTGATAGTAGATACCATCGACAGTGATGGTATCGAGTACGGTTGCGGTTGCTGTGCAAGTGGCAAGCGCAAGCGGTAGAAATAGATAGAATTTTCTCATATTATGGTTATTATAATGTTTATTCATTGAAACGGCTGCAAAGATAGTATGATTATATCGGGATGGAAATACCTAAAAATGATGAATGTTGGTTGTTTTTGTTGTGAATTTGGATGGTGTCTTGTTCGAAGCAGATTAGTTAATCACCCAATAATCACCCAAAGAAAGTAGCAAGAGAGAACATAGTGTGTAGGTATGGTTGAGTATTGAGAGTGCTTGAGAGTAGTTGGAAGTAGTTGGCAAATATAGTAGGGCATATAGAGGAACTATGGAACATGGAGGATATAGTTATTTGGAAGGTAAGTTGAGAGGTGTAGCGTGGTATGTCTCTACGGGCATAATGAAGGCTATGCCGTCGGGTGGATATATAGTGAGGGTATGTATGAATGTTGTATATATATATTGAAAAATAAGGAAAGAGTTTGTGGATGTCAGTTGGTATGACTACCTTTGCGCAGTTAATACAATGTTTCACTATTTAACAATCTATCAAAACATGAAAAAGACAATTATCATGACGCTTGCGCTATTGACCGCAGGCTGTTGGTCTTTAGGGGCTCAATCCGTTTACCATGTCAGTCGTGAGAATGGTAGCAACAAGAACGACGGATCGAAGACAGCACCCTTCAAGAACCTGCAAAAAGCACTCGATGTAGCCGGCGATGGTGCTACTATATTGGTGGCAGAAGGTAATTATTTCGGTATGCTAAACAGCGGTACCATAGATATTCGCAAACCTGTGACTATCAAAGGTGGTTATAATAACGACTTCTCGGAGCGTGATATACTGAAATACAAGACGATGATACAACCTACGGCAGAATCGAACGGCTCGGCACAAGGTAAAGGTACAATGCAGATTACGAGTATTGTAGCACCCGGTAAGCAAGTGGTTATTGACGGTCTTATCTTCGATCGCGGTAACACCATTTCGTATAATGCCCGTCGTGAGGGTCAGCCTGAGGGTGTAGAAACACCGATGATGAATCCTATTGGCGTAGAAGGTATCGGTGGTCCTGAATTGGCAGAGAAGGTGTTTACGAAAGAGTCGTATATGATATACCTGAACGGAGACCGTGGTATAGTGAATACGCTGGATGTGGTGGTGCGCAACTGTGCGTTTATCAACGCTCCGAACTATGCTATCAATGGATTGTTGAAAGGTTCTATTACGGTAGAGAACTGCATCTTTGTGAATGTTCGTATGACTACGATGGATGTTCGTGGTGCTGACCCACAGACGATGACACAGGTGAGATTCTACGACAATACGATACTCTTTGCTTGGTCGCGTCTGAAAGATCTGGCTTCGATGGGTTATGGTTTTCGTTTGCAACCGGGTACCTGTTGTGATATTCAGCGCAATATCTTCGGTTGTGCTACCTTCTCGGCCATTGACCGTACGCACATTGACAGCGACAAAAACAGGGAGGCCAAGCGTGTTGACAAGTGCGAGAACAATATCTTTTTCTTGAACCGTGTGACGGATCTGACTTTGCCGGGTGGCGGTATGCTTCTTCGTGTGAAGGCAGATGACTTTGATGATGTGGAGGCAATTGATTGCCGTGGTAATAAGTCGCTGAAAGACCCGAGCATCTTCAAGGGTAAGATAGATGAGGCATATCTCAATGGGTTCTTGAATGCGTCTTATAAGGAGCAGACAGACTATAATCCGAACTCTCCTGCTAATACTTTCCGTCAGGCAATGGGTATGAATATGGTAGGTACGATGCAGTCGTCTGCTTCGATGTTTGCTAACCGTTATCCGTGGCAGAAAGCACTTGACTTATTTGGTGCAGTAGCCGGTTGCGGTGCACAGATACCGCAATAGCCCTTTTGCATAAGGCTCGATAAAGCAAAACTTAAGAGGTGTTCTATGAGGTGTCCCATTGTTTTGTGGGAGCGGATAGAACACCTCTTTGGTGTTTGTATGTTCATTAGTTGAGGGCTATATCTTGGATGATGATAGGAATTATCTATAGTTCCCATTTAGCAACGCAATTTTTCAGTACTCACAAATCTCTCAGATCTCCTTGTGGATGGGATCGTGACAGGGAGGAGAGAGAGGGCTTCCAAGGACAAATGCAACACAAAAAGTTGAAGGGAACGCGAATGTTCCTTCGTTCAAAGTATGCGAACAGAAAATGGAACCTATTTTATAGGGATATGGGTGCTTCAAGAGTGCTATAAAACCCTTATAAAAGTCATGAGTGCTATGGGAGTGCTATGGGAGTGCTATGGGTGTGGTATGGGGATACGACCGAGATTCGAGGCTGATTGTCCTATACTTTTCCTAATTATGAAGTAAGGCAAGTTTTATAGATTTATCTGCTCATAATGGGTTTATTTTGTGCGTACAAAAG
>CAVEIE010000035.1:0-6402 GCA_963615895.1 Bacteroidaceae bacterium
ACCGCCAATTTTCGGAGCCTCGAAGAATATTCTTCGAGGCTCTTTGTTTTTATTGTGGTTGGGCACTGTGAGTATGTTGGGTGGTGGGTATAGGTGAGGTTGTTGGTGGCTGTGAGTGGGGTGGTTGGTGGGTGTGAGAATGGAGGTCGGTTGCTATGAGTGGGGTGGTTGGGCGTGGGAATGGCGATTGCTTTTTTCTACCTAATGTAAAGCAGTGTGGTTGCATAGAAAGAAACTTTATGATGAATCATCTCAATCGTAACTTTTCAGAAGAACTGCAAAATGACCTATACACTGCCATGGCAACCGCATCAAAATTGCGCGTTGTTTAGTATCTCTGTGAGATATTTCTGATCAAGCGCAGCACGGAACAGTCGTTTTCTGATGCTACGTTTGTCTTTATGGTTTTTGACTATTTGCAGTGCCAACTTGCGCATCATCGACAAGTTTTCGGGAGCGAATCCCGCCCTCGCACGCGAAGCATCTTCGTGAAAGGTTACGTCCAAATGCCAATGCAAATGGTTCTCTATGCCCCAATGCCCACGTGCCAACATGTTGTAATATGCGGCTTTATCCCAGTCTTCATCACTGATATAGTGCCGTATGGTATGTGTAGTCGTATCTCCTTCCGTCACCTCGCAGGATATTTCCACCAAGGTATGCAAGGCAGGCCAATGATTTCTGATTTCCATATCTCCGATGGCAGTGGCATTGAGAATGCGGCAACGCCTTGTCTCTATACGCCCATGATCAGCCTCCATCTCGGTTGCTTCGCCGGTCGGCCGGATGAAACGGAATGCATCCGTCACCGCCTCGTGCAACCCTTTCTGATTGTCTGTACTGCCAGAAAGTAATGCCCGTTCTTATCTACGATCTTCTGTGCTATATCCACCTGTGTACCTATCGCATCTATGGATACCGTAGCACCGGAAATGTCTATCTTATCCAACAACTTCGGTATGGCAACTATCTCATTTTCTTTGTCCTGTAATGGCAGTTGGGCTATCATCAGGTGATTCTCCGTGACATAAGCATTCAGCAGATACTCGCCTTTCGTTCCTTTTTCTTTCGGACGGACGCCACGTTGTTTCTTACCGTCTATGGCTATTTGTTTCTCCACCAAAGACTCTAAGAATTGCTTCCCGTATAGACGCAGACAACGTTCTATCTCATCGGGAGAAACCGCCGCCATCAAGCGTTCAAATGTGTCAGGAGAAGGAGAGTTTTTACCGCAGTCTGCCAACAGACCGAAATCGCGCGCCCGTGTATGAGCAAACTCACTCATGTCCACATAATCCTCGCCGCCGCAGATAAACGTTAGCAGAGCAATGGTCAATAAATCAGAAAGAGGATAAATACAACGTGCTGTAACGCGATGGTCAGGAACGGACCGAAAAAGGGAAACCATTATATGTATCTTTTATGAGTTATACATTATCAATAACACTACAAAGATACAAAAAATAAACGAGATAGGCAATAGTTATATCTCTAAATATCACACATTTATACAAGATATTGTTCCGTGTCTTCCGAATAGAATAGCATCTTCGCAAACACCTCTATTCGCACCATGCGTCATATAACTCTCTTACTGATTTTGATGCGGTTGCCCTGTAAAAATACTTTCTTGCTTGTACATATAAAAGATTATGCGTACTTTTGCAGTGCGAAACCCACACAGGGATGTCTGTGCGGCGGTTGGCGGAGAAACTTCCGTTGTAGGGAAGGACGCCAGAAGCCGATAATAGATACGAACGGGTGGGCGTAGCAGACATACTTAAGGCGTTATTTGCGTCGTGTTCATACCTTGAAATTCTCGCAAAGTTTCAAACTATACTTGGACACAGCAACGATGACGCTCACGGGACAGGAATATCCTGCCGACTCTGCTTATGTGGATCTGTGCCCCTATTGGGTGTGAACTTTGTTCATATCGCCATAGGTGGCAGAGCAGACCATATTATGGAGTTGGTGTTTTGATAGTTCATGTCGGCGTGGGTTTCGCGTTGCCACTCTATGTATAGTTAGGTCATGCGAGAAACCTCAAGGTATGGAGCGGCAAAGATAGAAACTCCACGCCTTTTTTGTGTCTATACCTAACCGTACATTACAAATCCTGCATAGTTGGAGTTCCTATGCTGTCCAAAACTTAAGTTATTTATGGAAAAGAAAAATTCCAACGAGGAACTCCAATCGCGTCGTGAGTTCTTTAAGAAGGCAGCAAAGACTGCTTTGCCTGTAGTAGGGGCAGTAGTATTATCCTCCCTGCCTATTGTTAAATCCGAAGCCACAACTGGGTGTGGAGTGAGTTGTTTTGCGGGCTGTTCTAATGATTGCGAAGATGAATGTAAAGGTACGTGCTACCAAGGTTGTTATAGTGGTTGTCAAAACACATGCCATGGAAGTTGTTCTGGCGGATGTGCTAAACAAGCGTATGCATGATAAAGACAGACCGAATATGAAGAGACCCATAAGTTTCGAAGATAAGGAATGGTTTGAAAAACATCACGATCGCAAAAAATCTGCGATTGGTACAGCGTTGGTAGATTATGGCGTGGTCTGTTACTATGTAAATCATGGGATTGAAAATTCTCGCTTTTATGGAGATTTTGTTTTGGTGTTCAAAGATAATACATTGGCAGATTACTCCGCAGCCAATATAGAGCAAATAGCCTCCTCATTATCATAGATTTCGTACGAGGTTGTCTAACCAAACAAGAATACTAGACAACCTCGTACGCTTTGTTTTACACTGCAATTTTATCCGAAGACAGATAGAATGATAAAAGAGAATTCAGAATCTTGGAAGCGAGGTATCTCCAAGAACATCACCTTCATAGTAACAAAGGACTGCCAGTTAGCGTGCAAGTATTGCTACTTGGTGGGGAAGAACGAGCAGGAGCGGATGCCATGGAGTACGGCAAAGGCGGCTATCGATTATGTGCTTGACCGAGAGACAGACCCGAACTTCGCCTACGAGAGCGTGATATGGGACTTTATCGGCGGGGAACCGTTCCTCGAGATAGACCTTATCGACCAAATATGCGACTACATCAAGACCGAGATGTATCGCCGCAACCACCACTGGTTCGACTCGTACCGTTTCAATTTCTCCACCAATGGTATTAATTATGACAGCGAGAAAGTGCAACGGTTCATTGAGAAGAACAAACAGCACCTCAGTATCGGTATCACCATAGACGGCACACGCCGCAAGCATGACCTCAACCGCGTGTACAAGAACTCGGAGCGCGGTTCGTACGACGATGTGGTGCGCAACATACCGCTATGGCAGAGCCAGTTCCCCAGCGACGGCACGAAAGTAACCATCTCCTCGGCAGACATTCCGTACATCAAAGAGAGTGTGCTGCACCTGTATGACCTCGGTATTCACCAAGTGAATATCAACTGCGTGTTCGAGGATGTGTGGAACGAGGGCGACGATGCGCTCTTTGAGGAGCAACTGACCGACCTTGCAGACGAGATTATCGACCGCGACCTCTACGAGGACTACGCCTGCTCGTTCTTCTCGGAGAACATGGGTAAGCCGCTGGACTGCACACTGCAGAATCAGAACTGGTGCGGTGCGGGCAAGATGCTCGCCATCGATGCTGCTGGCAATTTCTACCCCTGCACCCGTTTTGCACAGTACTCGCTGCGGGACAAAGAGGCGTGGATAATAGGCAACATACACGACGGCATTGACAACAACCGCCTGCGTCCGTTCCTGACACTCGACCGCTGCACACAGTCCACGCCCGAGTGCGTCGATTGCGAGGTGGCAGAAGGCTGCGCATGGTGCCAAGGCGAAAACTACGATGCTGCCAAAACGCACACCGTATTCGAGCGGGCAACGGCTATCTGCCTGATGCACAAAGCCCGTGTGCGTGCCAACAACTACTATTGGAACCGCCTCTACCGCAAACTGGAGTTGCAAGGCAAGCGTGAAGCCTACGAGGCACAGCAAGCAGAAAAGAAGTCGAACGACATAATCTGTTAAGCCATGAAACCGTACTTACAATATCTGGTTATCCTGTTGGACGACACCAGCGTCGCCTACTGCCACGCCGACAACCCACTCACCGAGAGCCGACTGATGCCGCTCGACACGCTGCGTAAGGCTATTCGCTTCGGGATGAAACAGAACCTGATGATTCAATATGTCTTTCCCGACTACGAACTGCCCGAAGAATACAACAGCGTGATAGAGAGCATCGACCACGTGAAGATAGGGCGCGATGTGCGAGTGTATAACGGTGTGCCTGCACATATAGAGGGCAAGAACATCGTCCTGCGGCTGCCGCTGGAGGAGTTTATCAGCCGTGTGTATGACATTACCCTGCTCCTACCACAAGTGGAGCGGCTCAATATCTGCCTGACCGACATAGCACACTTCACCGACGAACAAACAGAGGACTACAAGAAAGCCCTCGACACACTGGGGAAAGTGGTGGCAGGACTATACACAAAAGCCGCACAGAGCGGAGGACAGCCACTCTCAGTAAATGCGTTGACCGACCGCCTTTCGCTCAGCGAAATGCACAACTGCGAAGCGGGTGTGGGCAATATCACGATGGCACCGAACGGTAAGTTCTATCTCTGTCCGGCGTTTTACTACGACGAGCAGACGGGCGTATCGAACCGCATGAACCACAAGACCAAGGACGCCACCCGCTCGGTGGGCGACTTGGAGAACGGACTGAACATACCCAACAAGCAACTCCTGCTACTCGACCACGCGCCGCTCTGCCGCAAGTGCGACGCCTACCACTGCCACCGCTGCGTCTGGCTGAATGAAGGCCTGACATGGGACGCCAACACGCCCTCACATCAGCAGTGTGTGCTCGCCCACATAGAACGCAACGCCAGCCGTGAGTTGCAACAAGCATTGGCGGTGCAAGGCTTGCAACTAGGCACCGAGATACCCGAGATAGACTACCTCGACCCGTTTGATGTATGGGAGGAATGGTAGTCTGGAGAATTAGGAATTAATTGTCTATTAGCGGAGAACCTATTCTAATTAAGAATTAACGGAGAAGGACGAACAACAAACTAATACAGAAAAAGAATATGAAGAAATTAGTGGGTCAGGTGACACCTGACGAGAAAGACGAGATTCAGGCACTCTTCGAGCGCCGAAACGGCTTGTCAGAGTTGGCAAAGATACTGACTGCCGATAACAGCGAACTCTACGAGAAATTGGTCCACGACATGGGCGAGACAGGCACGAAGTTCCAAGCATGGTGGGACACAATGGCACAGAAATACCGCTGGGAGTCCTGCCAGGGCGGTAATTGGGAAATCAACTTCGACACCTGCGAGATATTTCTAAACATACCCGAATAACATTAACACAGCCCCTTTCCCGGAGTGCTTACACCGATTAGGAAGGGCGAAATTGAAATTCTTAATATGAAACTACTTATGATTGGAGCACCGGAGATTATTTTCATTGTGCTGATTGTGCTGCTGCTCTTCGGCGGCAAGAAAATCCCCGAACTAATGAAGGGACTGGGCAAAGGCGTACGCTCGTTTAAGGAAGGCATGAGCGAAGTGGAAGAGGAGATAAAGAAACCGCTCGACAACACACAGCCCAATCCTTCGCAAACGCAATCCAACGGACAGGCAGGCAATGCACAACCCAACGGACAGACTACCAACGCACAGCAAGGCGGACAGGCAAATGCGCAGCCGAGTGCCACAGCCAACGACACCGCCCAACAAGCCCAAGACACCACAACCAATGGATAGCCACAATAACGAACAGAAGATGACCTTTTGGGAGCATGTCGAGGTGTTCCGAAAGGTTATCTTCCGTTGCTTGGCGGTGTGGGCAGTGTGTGCCGTGGCAGCCTTTTGCTTCAAGGACACGCTATTCGCTGTGCTTTTTGCGCCCTCTCGGTCGGATTTTATTCTCTATCGGGGGCTCTGTTGGCTGGCAGAAAAGACCGGCTGGCAGTCGCTCTGCATGGGCGATTTCGAGACCCACTTTATCAATACCGAACTCGCTTCGCAGTTTATGATACACCTCGAAGTGGCGTTGGTGTTCGGCTGTCTGGTGGCAGCACCGTACCTGATTATCCAACTCTACGGCTTTGTTGCGCCCGCACTCTACGAGCAGGAGAAACGCTACTCGGTGCTGCTGATATTCTTCGGTGTGTTGCTCTTTGTGCTGGGTGTGGCGCTTAACTATTTGATTATCTTTCCTTTTGCTTTTCGATTTTTGAGCACCTATCAAGTGCAGGAGGCAGTGATCAATCAGATTGCGCTCAAGTCGTATATCTCGACACTGCTGGTGCTGTCGCTGCTGATGGGTATTCTATTCGAGATACCGATTGTGGCGTATTTTCTGGCGAAACTGGGGCTTATTGATGCCCCGCTGCTGCGGCAATACCGCAA
>CAVEIE010000036.1:0-6037 GCA_963615895.1 Bacteroidaceae bacterium
ATATTCGTCCTATATTCATCCTATATAAATCGTTTGAAATGGGTAGTGTTTATCGTGGTTAGCGGAGGGGAAGGGTGATGGAAAAGGGAGTTTTTGGAAAGGAGAGGATGTTAAAGGTGGGTGGTGGAAAGTTAATAGTTTATGGCGGTTGAGTGTTTAGAGGTGAGGGTTATCCAAGGGAAGTAAGGTAAGTATGAAGGCTTGTCCGTAGGTGGGGAGTTAGTGTCCCCAGTGTGTTTTAAGTGGAGAGTTGAGCGTTGGGGGCGGTGTTTATGGGCTATGTTGTAGGTTGTTTCTTGGTAGAGTGTAGGGAGTGTGTTTTGTGTGCGGTTAGTGTGAGTATGACGATGAATTGGTATTGTTTGCTATATTTGCATATATGGGAAAGTTGCATTACCTTTGCGTGCTAATAAGAGATGGCTGACCAGAAATTATCTAATATAAAAGACTATGTATAAATACATGACGGCTGCAGAAGCGGCTGAGTTTATTGAGAACGGTGATGTAGTTGGTTTTGGTGGTTTTACCCCCGCAGGTGCTCCAAAAGAGGTGCCCACTGCTATTGCTCATCGTGCAGAAGCCTTCCACGCAGAAGGCAAGGCGTTTAAGATAGGCATCTATACTGGTGCGAGTACGGGAGACAGTTGCGACGGAATGTTGGCCCGTGCGCATGCTATTTTGTTCCGTACCCCTTATCAGTCGAACAAGGACCTCCGTACGGAGATTAACAATCAGGAAGCCCATTACTTTGATATGCATCTCTCGCATTTGGCTCAGGAGTTGCGTTATGGATTCTTGCCGAAGCCGAAGTTTGCGATAGTAGAGGCTTGTGAGGTAACGGATGACGGTGAGATTGTTCCGACGGCAGGTGTGGGAATAATGCCTACGATATGCCATATAGCAGACTATATCATAGTAGAGTTGAATGCGGCAATGCCTGCTTGTATGCGTGGAATACACGATATATATGAACCTCTTGACCCTCCGATGCGCAGGGAGATACCTATTTATAAGGTGAATGATCGTATAGGTACAGATTGCATAAAGGTTGACCCCAAGAAGATCATTGCCATTGTAAGAACCAATCGTCCGAATGAGGTGGGTAAGTTTACGGAGTTGGATGCTACAACCTCTCAGATTGGTGCGAATGTGGCATTATTCTTAGAGAACGAGATAAAGGCAGGCAGAATACCGAAGACCTTTTTGCCTATCCAGTCGGGTGTGGGCAACATTGCCAATGCCGTGTTGGGTGCATTGGGCGAGAACCCTCATATACCGGCCTTTGATATGTACACGGAGGTGATACAAGACTCAGTGGTAGGTTTGATGAAGGAAGGTCATGTCCGCTTTGCTTCGGGTTGTTCGCTGACGGTAGGGGCAGACAAACTACAAGATATAATCGATCATATTGATTTCTTCCGTAGTAAGATTGTATTGCGTCCGCAAGAGATTTCGAATAACCCTGAAGTGGCTCGCCGTTTGGGACTTATTACCATCAATACGGCATTGGAAGCGGATATATACGGCAACATCAACTCTACGCATGTGTTAGGTACCAAGATGATGAACGGTATCGGGGGTAGTGGTGATTTCACCCGTAATGCGTATATCAGTATATTCACGACGCCAAGTGTAGCCAAAGGCGGTGCTATATCTTCTTTTGTGCCGATGGTATCACACTTGGATCATTCGGAACATTCGGTGAAAGTGATAATTACAGAGCAGGGTATAGCCGACCTACGCGGCAAGAGTCCGATACAACGCGCAGAATGTATTATTGAGAATTGCGTTTCGCCGGATTATAAACCATTGTTGCGTGAATATTTATCGTTGTCGAAGACGGCGCATACACCACACAACTTAGCACTCGCAACGGCAATGCATCGTGAGTTTGCTAAGTCGGGTAATATGCTTAATACGAAGTTTGAGGAATATCTATAATAATTTCCACACTAAGCCCGCATATCCGTCATTGATACGGGTATGCGGGCTTGGTGTATCATTATGGACCAGAACCTTTTATAATACCTGAATTAGACCGCTTTATATCTGCGCAAGAGACATACTGATAGCTCTTAAAGAGATAGAAGCTGGACAGAAGATGAGCCACAGGTATATGATGCCTACATTGATGTAACAGGAGACAATAATTTTTATACCACTTATTCTATCTATAGCAAAACCAGATTATATGTTGCACCAAAGGGCGAAAAACGATATTATGTATGGAATTATAACTACAACGGTTATTTAGCATATTAATCTTTGAAGATGTCCTAATATAAGTAGTTTGATTGTCTTAAGAGTTGACTTTGTATCAAGAATAGCATAGCGTCCTCTAAATCATTTCGGTATATTATGTCCTTATTCTTTGTGTAATGTTCTTTTTGTAGAGGAGTATGTACAAAAAATCGGTTAGGCTTTTATGCCTAACCGATTTTCATTTATCACAAGGAAACAGTCCTTTTATTTCTTTGCAATGGCAGCAGCCTTTTTCTCTTTGCGTTTAGCGATAGCCTCTTGCAAATCGTAAGCCAGAGGTACGGCAATGAACAGGGTTGAGTAAGTACCGATGATGACACCTAACATGAGTGCGAATACAAAGCCTCGTATAGTTTCTCCGCCGAATACAAAGATTGCTAACAATACAACGAATGTTGACATTGATGTGGAGAAGGTACGGCTTAGTGTTGCATTAAGTGCTTCGTTAATCTTACTACGGCGGTCACGCTTTGGATACAAGGTATTGTATTCGCGGATACGATCGAATACGACCACAGTATCGTTGATGGAGTAACCTATCACGGTTAGGATTGCTGCGATAAACGATTGGTCAATCTCCATTGAGAATGGCATGACCTTCCATAGAAGGGCATACATACCCAGAATGATGATGGTATCGTGTGCCAAGCCAAGCAGAGCGCCAATAGAGAATGAGAAGTTGCGGAATCGCAAGAAGATATAGAATGCGATGATGAACAGTGCAATGATGATAGACCACACAGCAGAAGTCTTGATGTCGTCGGCTACTGAAGGTCCTACTTTTTGACTTTGCATGATACCTACTGTATCGTCGATTTGTGTGGAAAGGAATCGTTCAGGTGTTACATCATCTGCCAAGAAGGGTTTGCATCCTTCGTAGAGAAGGTTCTCCATCTGCTCTTCGAATTCTTCACTATCATTGTGGATACCAAAGTTAGTGGATACGCGTACTTGGTTTTCCGAACCAATAGTGATTACATTTAGTGAGTAAGTCTCATTTTCTCCGAGTTGTGCTTTGAAGATGTTGTCTAATGATTCTTTGACATCTTGTGTGTTGACAGGTTCTGCAAAGCGTATGATATAGTTGCGTCCCCCAGAGAAGTCTATACCAAAATTAAGTTCGCTCTGTAATGCACCTGGAATGAGTCCGAGAATACTGAATATGATGATGGTGCCAGATATACCGTATCCCCAAAAGCGTTTTCCTATGAAGTTGATGTTCAACCCACGGAACCAGTTCTTGGTGATGATAGTGGTGAAAGGTAGTTCTTTTGCTTTTTTGCTCTCTGCATAGCGTTCCAGAAGCAGACGGCTTATGAATACTGCAGTTAGGAATGAGGAAACAATACCTATCATCAATGTAACAGCAAAGCCCCGTATAGGTCCAGTACCGAAGATTGCAAGTACTACCCCAGTAAGGAATGTGGTGACATTAGAGTCGATGATAGCGGAGATGGCGTTAGAGAATCCGTCTTGTATGGCTTTCTTCATTAACTTTCCAGCAGCCATCTCTTCTCGAATACGCTCATAAATAAGCACATTGGCATCAACAGCCATACCCATTGTAAGGACTATACCTGCTATACCGGATAGGGTAAGTACGGCTTTGAAAGATGCGAGGATACCCAACAAGAGGAACACATTACACAATAGTGCTATATCGGCTATGAGTCCAGGAATTAGACCATAGTAGAAAATCATGTAGAGCAATACGAGACAGAAGGCGATAATAAAACTGATGAAACCATCGTGAATGGCTTTTTGTCCGAGTGAGGGACCTACTACATCTTCTTGTATAATTTTGGCGGGTGCAGGCATCTTACCGGACTTAAGGGTGTTTGCCAAGTCCTTTGCCTCTTCAACAGTGAAGTTGCCCGTGATTTGCGAGTTACCTCCTGTAATTTCGTTTTGTACTGTCGGGAAAGAATATACATATCCGTCAAGGACAATGGCTATAGATTTACCGATGTTCTCTTTTGTTATACGCGCCCATGCTTTTGCTCCCTCTGCATTCATAGACATAGATACATTGGCGTAGGCACTTGTCTGTCCGAAGTCTGCCCGTGCATCGGTAATGACACTACCGTCTAAGGAAGGCCGGCCATCGCGGTTAACTTTCTTCAAGGCAATGAGTTGGAAAGCAGTACCTTCCTGGTTGATAGCCTTGACTGTCCAGCATAGTTTCAAGTCGCGAGGAAGGATTTTCTTTGCTTCAACGGAGGCCAACATTTGATTGACCGCCGCCGTATCGGAATAGAGTACTGTACCTACGACAGGTCCACGGGCAGCGCGTCCTGAATTGTCCACATAAGGATTGAGTATGGCAAACAGGGGGTTGGCTTTTTTGTACTGTTCGATGGCTTCTGCGTTGTTTGCTTCTTCGGGTGTTGTTTGTTGGAGCAGGCTATCGATACCGTCGATTGTTTCTTTATCGGAGTTTTGTGCAACCAGTTCCTCTTTTTCTTCTTCGGCAGGTGCAGCGGCTGCTTCAGTAGAAGCATTGTGTTGTGCGATCTCGCTGTTAAGTTGCATGAGTTGCGGAAGTATCTCGCTCAGTTCATAAGTCTCCCAAAATTCGAGGTTTGCTGTACCTTGCAGCAACTTACGAACACGCTCCGGCTCTTTGATACCCGGCAACTCAATAAGGATTCGTCCTGCTTGGTCTAATCTTTGAATATTGGGTTGTACTACACCAAATCTGTCGATACGAGTACGCAAGACATTGAAAGAGTTGCTGATAGCATCGTTTACCTCGTCACGAATAATTTTTTCTACTTCTTCGTTGGACGACCCGGTATTCACTTTGTCTCTGAGTTCGTATGTAGAGAATATGGAAGAGAGTTGTGCTCCTGGGTCTATTTCTTTGAATGCGTTAATGAAGAGGGTAACGAAATCGTCTGTACTGTTTTTCTGCCTTTCTTGTGCAAGTGCCATTGCTCTTACGAAGTTAGGAGATTCGTTATACCCTGATAGTGCTTTGAGGATGTCTGGTACAGACACTTCCATAGTTACATTCATACCGCCTTTCAAGTCAAGACCTAAGTTGATCTCTTTTTCGCGGCACTCTTTCAGAGTGTATCCTAACCATACTTTCTTGCTCAATAGAGAGTCAAGATATTGGTATTCGAGGTTCTTATCTCCATTTGCGTAGGCTTCTGCTTTGTTGTTGTAATGAGTAGTTACGCAAGTAAATGACAGATAGAATGCGCATACCAATGCAAGACACACTGCTAAAATTCTGACAAGTCCTTTGTTTTGCATAGTTTTTATATTTGATTATTATTATTCTGCGTTGCTTTTGTTATGTTTGTTTGTGCTTATTTGCTCGAAAAAAGGCACAAATAGTTTGCAAAGATAGTGTTTTTTCTTTTAATGGTAAAATGTAGGCTTTATTTTTCTTGAAAAAGGGAGATATTATGGTGTTTTGGCGGAGTTTTAGGTTTTTGACGGTCTAAAAACGAGAAAGACATCCTGTTTGGATGTCTTTTGTATGGTTGCGGAGGGCGGGATCGAACCACCGACCTTCAGGTTATGAGCCTGACGAGCTACCGCTGCTCTACTCCGCGATAGTACCTCCATAGTGGAAATCGTGTGCAAAGGTAGGACATTTATTTGATATGTGCAACAGTTTGCAGGAAAATTATTTTTTTGAGGGTTGAAAGTGGAGGGTAGAAGGTGTGTTTTAGGGTAGGAATTGGTTCGGTTTTGTATTGGAGTTGGTTCGGTTATCACATAAGAATCACATAAGAATCACATAAGAATCACATAAGAATAT
>CAVEIE010000037.1:0-5088 GCA_963615895.1 Bacteroidaceae bacterium
AGTTGAGAGTTGAAAGCAATTGTAGTAGGGGATATAGGGGAACTAGACGGTCTAGGGGATCTAGGTTATTAAGCTGGATGATTGAGAGGCATAGGACGGCGTTCTTCATTTCTTTTGCATGAACAAAAGAAACGAAGCAAAGAAAATTCATCGGCTGTGTGTCGGGCGTTGCCAAAAATATAACTCGCTCGTCCTGCGGCTACGGCACAACTCGCTGCGCTCAGACAGTACCTCCGCTTTTCACAGTACTCGCTCCATTTTTGACGCGCCGACACAAGGCCGAAAGTGAGTGAAGGGTTGGTTGATTGGTTGATAAGTTTATGAGTTTATGGGTGGGGTAATGGGTTGAAAGGGGGTTGAGAGTTGATAGTTGAAAGTTGATAGTTGAAAGCAATTGTAGTAGGGGATATAGGGGAACTAGACGGTCTAGAAGATCTATGGGTTTCGGGGAAGTGTTGAGAGGCATAGGAGGGTGTGGCTCTACGGTGAGCAAGAGCGCAGCAATGAACTATTATAAAGGCAGGGAGGAATTATTGCAATTTAAGAATTAAGGGTTAATGATAAATATGCGGAGAGGGGTGTTTTGTGGGTGGTTTATAGGTAGTTTGTAGGGTGTTCCTATACTCATCCTATAGTCATCCTATAGTCGTCCTATATTCATCCTATATAAAACCTTCGAAATGGGTAGTGTTTATCGGGGAAAGCGGAGGGGGAGCGGGAGGGAACGGGGAGTTTATTGGAAGGAGAGGGTGTTAAAGGTGAGTGGGGGAAAGTTAAGAGATGTTGGGAGATTAGTGTTGAGAAGGTGGGGTTAGCCAAGGGGAATAAGGTCATCTTGAGGGCTTGTCCGCAGGCGGGGCGCCCGCGTCCCCAGTGGTTAGGGGTTGGAGGAGGAGGCTGTTTGGGTGGGGGATATAGGAAAACTAGACGGTCTAGAGGATCTAGAGGGGTGGATTGTGAGTTGAGAGCCATAGCACGCTATGGCTCTACGGTGAGCAAGAACGCAACAACATACCATTATAAGCGAAGCAACAAACTGTTATAAGCGAAGCAACAAACTGTTAAAAACGAAGCAACAAACTGTTATAAGCAAAGCAACAAACTGTTATAAACGAAGCAACAAACTGTTATAAACGAAGCAACAAACTGTTATAAACGAAGCAAGGGGCAAGTATATAGCGGGCAGAAGGGATGCAAGGAACAAGTAAGGCTATGGGTGGATGGTGGGGGTGTGGGTGGAAAGGGCTACTATCTCCAATGCAGCATTGATGCCATCGAGTGCGGAGGAGGTTATACCGCCTGCGTACCCTGCACCCTCTCCGCAAGGGTAGAGGTTCTGCACATCGATATGTTGGCGAGTAAGGAGATTGCGCGGAATACGAACGGCACTACTTGAACGGGACTCTACTCCGAGTATGACGGCATCGTTGGTTAAGTATCCTTTGTAGTGCGTATTAAAGTTGACAAAGCCTTGTTGCAGGCGTGTGGCAATGAATGGGGGTAGCCATTGATCGATTCGGGAAGGTACAACTCCCGGTAGATATGAGCAGGCAGGTAGTGTGCGGGATGTGCGTCCTTCGACAAAGTCTTTGAGTCGCTGTGCCGGTGCTTTGGAGGGTTGTTCTCCGTGCATAAAGGCAAGATGCTCGATGTTTTGTTGTAGGGAAAGTCCTCGCAGTTCTGCGGGTGCGTCAGGGTCGATAAAACCATTCATCGAGTCAAGGTCTTCCGGTCGAATTTCGACGACAATTCCTGCGTTGGCATAGGGAGAATTGCGCTTGCTGGCAGACATACCGTTTACGACACAATGCCCGATTCCTGTTCCAGCCGATACGATATGTCCGCCTGGGCACATACAGAAGGAGTAAACTCCTCTGTTTTGGACTTGTGTGACCAAGGCATAGGAGGCGGCAGGGAGATATTCGCCTCGTGTCTGTTGGTGGTACATGAGTTGGTCGATGAGCGTTTGCGGATGCTCGACCCTTACTCCGAGTGCAAACCCTTTAGGCTCCAAGCGTACTCCTTGCTGATGGAGCATGAGGTAGGTGTCGTGTGCAGAGTGTCCTATAGCGAGGATGACAGCATCGGCGTTCCATTGTGTGCCATCGTCGGAGCGAACGCCGTAGATGCGTCGTTGTTGGGCAGAAGATTGGAGCAGGAGTTCTGTTACTTTGGTTTGAAAATGGAATTCTCCGCCATGTTGCAGAATCGTTGTCCGCATATTCTTTATGATACGCGGCAAGATGTCGGTTCCGATGTGCGGGTGTGCTTCGTACAAGACCGTGTCGTCTGCGCCAAAAGTATGGAAGATTTCCATAACACGCTGCATATTTCCTCTCTTTTTGCTACGGGAGAAGAGTTTCCCATCGGAGAAAGTCCCTGCTCCACCCTCTCCGAAACAATAGTTGGACTCTGGGTTGAGTCCTTGATTCCGATTGAGCAAGGCAATATCGACTTTGCGTTGTGACACCTCTTTTCCCCGCTCGAGGATGATAGGCTTGATGCCGTTTTCAAGTAGTGTGAGGGCAGCAAATAGCCCCGCCGGTCCTCCGCCAATGATGAGTACCTTGTGTGCGGCATTATGCACATCGTGATATTGTGGCTTTGGGTAAGGCGGAAGTTGTTTTTCCGCTTCAGAGAGGAAAGGTTGGACGGTTAGGAGTACTTTGAGTTGGCGTTGACGGGCGTCGATACTTTGTTTGATTATCCGATAGCCGTGCAAAGACTGCAAAGGCACTCGCAAATGAATTGCCAATGCCTTTAGAATTGCTTGTTGTTGTGCAGCCTCTGCCGGTGAGAGGGTTAACTGAATGTTGTCCATTCTTATGCTTTTGCTGCCCTATCTTTTTTCTCTTTGACAGCCTTCATTATTTTGCCCTCTATCTCTGCAGCGAGTTGCGGATTATCCTTGAGTACATTTTTGACAGCATCGCGTCCTTGTGCGAGTTTGGTATCGCCGTAACTGAACCATGATCCGCTTTTCTTAATGATGTCGTACTCGACTCCGAGATCGACGATTTCTCCTACTTTGGATATTCCTTCGCCGAACATAATGTCGAACTCCGCTTTTCTGAAGGGCGGGGCTACTTTGTTCTTTATGACTTTGACGCGCGTCTGATTGCCGATGACCTCATCTCCATCTTTTATCTGCGACACACGCCTTATATCCAACCGCACCGAGGCATAGAACTTCAGGGCATTCCCTCCGGTGGTGGTTTCAGGATTTCCGAACATAACACCGATCTTCTCTCGAAGTTGGTTGATAAAAATACAGCATGTGTTAGTTTTGTTGATGGTTGCAGCCAGTTTGCGCAATGCTTGTGACATGAGTCTTGCTTGCAGTCCTACCTTATTATCTCCCATATCCCCTTCCAGTTCGGCTTTCGGAGTAAGGGCAGCGACAGAGTCGATGACTATCAGATCGATGGCACTGGAACGGATGAGTTCGTCTGCCACTTCGAGAGCCTGTTCTCCGGAGTCGGGTTGCGAGATGAGCAAGTTATCGATGTCAACGCCAAGTTTTTCGGCATAGAAACGGTCGAATGCGTGTTCTGCATCGATGATGGCTGCTATGCCCCCGAGTTTCTGTACTTCGGCAATGGCGTGTATAGCGAGAGTGGTTTTACCAGATGATTCAGGTCCATAGATTTCGATTACCCGACCTCTTGGGTATCCTCCGACGCCCAATGCAAGATTCAGCCCTACAGAACCGGTTGAGATAACAGGAATGTCCTCAATTTTATCGTCACCGAGTTTCATAATCGTGCCTTTTCCATAGTCTTTCTCTATTTTCGCCATAGCGAGTTGGAGGGCTTTGAGTTTGTCGGCTGATGGATGTGCTTTTTCTTCTGCCATAATGTTATTTGATCGTTAATGGTTAATACTTGTTTGACGGGCGGGATGTGAGAGGTGTGTTGTTTTATTGTTATTGCGCCATTCTATCTTGCAGATAGTCAAACGGTTCGCAATTTGTTACATTCTCTGTTCCGCTCTGTACAAAGATACATTTATTTTAGTGTGGTTGCAAGTGTTCGGTTGATTTTTTCTACATTTTTGGTAGTTTGGCTATGGAAGGTGGTGGGTAGTTACCAGAATTTGTTGGCTTTGGGATTGTATTGGAAGCCGGCAAGGGAGAGTTTTTGAATCAGTTCGTTTTTGTCGAGGTGCATGTCGTCGCACAGTTCGTCGAGCGAAGCATAGCGGTTTCGGAGTTTCATGTTGATGAAACTGAAAAGGATGTTCGGATCCTGCGGCAAGGAGTCGTTGTTCATAGTGATTGTGAGTTAGTCGGTTTGTATGCGGTTTATTGGTTGTTGTTGTTTGCCTCTTGTGTGAGTTGGAGGAGAATCATTGTCCGAACGAAGAGGTGCAGGTTTGTTTGGCGAGTTTGCCTGTTTCGAGCGTGATGACACGCCCGTCGGGGAGTTTGATTTCTTTTCTTACAATATTCATATTCTTTGAGTTTTATAGGACACCGTTTGTGTCCTGTGATACAATTGGATGCCGTATTGCACCCTTGTCTCTTGGACCCCATAAAATCGGCATAAAGGTACTGCTTTTTTTCGAAATTAATATACATTGTTAAACTTTATTTCTCGCATCGTTTCCTGTTTGGGCAAAAAAGACCTCCACCTCTACGCCCGTGAGGGTATAGGTCTTGCCGTTACGGAGGATATAGACTTGGCCGTTGCGAATATTTTTTTGCGGGGTGGTGTCTGTGTCGGCAGAGATGTTGTCTATTGCTGTGGCTGTGGTATAGAACTCGCCCGTATAGGTCTGTAATGTGGCGTTGTTCGCATCCTTAACAGTAAGACCGAAGGTGTAGTGCGTGGACCCGCTCAACCCCGTGACGGTGAAGCGGAAACCTGCGGCGGTCTGTTCGGCGGCAAGACATGTTTGCCCGTTGTCGACTTGGTTGCGGACGGGGGTGTTTTTAGGGGATGACGGAGTTTGTTTTTCGGGGCGGAATAGGTTCGCAGGGAAGACAAATGTTATGTAAAATTAATATATCTGTCGGGCGAGGGGCGTGGGGTGGCGGTGGAAATGGGGAATGAAGGAGAGGCGGAAATCTTAAAAATCGGATCGTTT
>CAVEIE010000038.1:0-4836 GCA_963615895.1 Bacteroidaceae bacterium
TCACAAATCAGAATACAATGGAACAAAAACAACTTATCCAACTCCTGACCAACAAGGAGAACTTCGAGCAGGCAACGGCTGTGGAACAGCGCATGCCCGATGTACGGAAACATATCTTCCAAGACATTTTCCGCAAGCAAGTGGAGGAGCAACTCAAAAAAGAGGACGCCCCGAAAGTAACCATTGCGGATTGCACATCCGATGGTTACTCGTCCTACACTATCAGTTTTCGCATAGAGGGTTGGACGCAGGAAAACCTTCTGAAATTTACTACTGATAAAGGTTATATGTATTATGGTGTCCCAAGAACCATGGAGATAAATGGTATCTGCGAAAAGGAAATAGCGGACGGCTTTTATTCCACCTCGTGGTGGATAGTATGGAAATGGATGCCCGAAAAGTACCAAAACTGGAGTAAGGATTCCAAAATCTTTATACAAATCCTGTCTCAGGACAAAGATGAAAATGCAGATACGGTAGCCTCCGCTATGGTAAAATGTATCAAAGAGACGCTGCAATTCATCAAAAAGAATAACATCGAAATCAACTAACCACGTAACCAGCAATACAATGAAAAAGAATATCTTATTGACGCTTATTGCGTTAATGTGTGCAATATATTGTGAAGCGCAGTATAGTTCATATGATTTCCAGAGTGAAGGTTTTTACTATACAATCACAAGGAGTTCAAAGCCGTATACAGTCGAATTAACTTACGATTATACTCGCCCTTGCTATGAACAATGGACTTCTGCAATCATCCCCGCGACTGTAACCTATAATGGTAAAACCTACAGCGTAACGAGTATTGGAAATTATGCTTTCTCGGGTTGCACAGGTCTTACCTCCATTACTATCCCGGAGAGTGTAACGAGTATTGGAAGTGGTACTTTCGCTGGTTGCACCGGTCTTACCTCTGTCACTATTCCCAATAGCGTAACGAGTATTAAATATGCTACTTTCAGAGGTTGCACAGGTCTTACTTCTATCACTATTCCCAATAGCGTAACCAATATTAAAGGAGGTGCTTTCGATGGCTGCACCAGCCTTACCTCTATCACTATTCCCAATAACGTAACCAATATTGAAGGAGGGGCTTTCAGAGATTGTACCAGCCTTACCTCTGTAGTATGGAATGCAAAACAATGTGAAACGAACGGGAGTACTAATTATCCGTATTTTAGCTCCCCATTTTATACTTACAAGGATAGTATTACTTCGATTACCTCATTCATATTTGGCAACGAAGTGGAGAGTATCCCTGACTATTTATGCTCCTATATGAATAAGTTATCCACGGTTACTATCCCCAATAGTGTAACGAGTATTGGAAGCAGTGCTTTCTTTGGTTGCACGGGTCTTACCTCTATTACGATTCCCAATAGCATAACAAGTATCGGCGAGTGGGCTTTCGGTTTGTGCACAAGTCTTACTTCTATTACTATTCCCAATAGCATAACAAGTATCGGCGAGTATGCTTTCTATTTGTGCACAAGTCTTACCTCCATCACTATCCCCAATAACGTAACAGGTATTGGCACAGGGGCTTTCGTGGACTGCACGAGTTTGACCTCTGTTGTGTGGAATGTCAAACAAGTTAACAATGGTGTGGGGGAGTCTCCATTCTCTTCGTATAATGATAACATTATTCCAATCAGTTCATTTACTTTTGGCGACGAGGTGGAGAGTATTCCTGACTATTTATGCTATGGTATGAGTAATTTAACTTCTATCACTATCCCCGAAAACGTAACGAGTATTGGAGAAAAGGCTTTCCATGATTGCGTAAACCTTACCTCTGTAGTGTGGGATGCCAAACAGTGTAAATTGAGTGGTGAATCTCCGTTCTATAGTTATACTGATAGTATTACCTCAATTACTTCGTTTACTTTCGGCGATAAAGTGGAGAATATTCCGCCCTATTTGTGCAAGTATATGAACAAGTTAACCTCCATCACTATCCCCAATAGTGTAACGAGTATTGAGTGGAATGCATTCAGTAACACGGGGCTTAGTTCCATATCTGTTTTAGCAGAAACGCCTCCGAGTATAACATATCATACTTTTGACGGAGTATCATTCGACCTCCCTGTTTATATACCTTGCGGTACAGCGGAAGCCTATCAAACAGCTGATTGCTGGAGTGAATTCGAAAACTATATAGAGAAATGGTTGTTATACTCGCTAACGCTTACCACGCAAGACAATACGAAAGGTTCTGTCCGTGTCATCAAGGAGGCGACTTCTTGTACAGACAATACGGCTGTCTTTGAGGCAACTGCAAACGAGCACTACCATTTCACCCGTTGGAGCGACGGCAATACCGAAAACCCGCGTACACTTGTACTCAATCAAAACACCTCTTTAACGGCAGAGTTTGCTATTGATCGGCACACAATCACCGTTTTGGCAGGCGAACATGGTAATGTGAGCGGTGCAGGCACATATGATTATGGTACTACTGTCACGCTGACGGCGACTGCTGACGAGCATTACCATTTCACGCAATGGAGCGACGGCAATACCGATAATCCGCGTACCGTGTCCGTAGAAGGCGATGCTACGTACACGGCAGAGTTTGCTATTGACCAACATACCATTAGTGCTACTTGCGACCCGCAACAAGGTACGGTAACAGGCGCTGGCACTTACGACTACGGCACGCAGGTTACATTGACTGCCATTGCCAACAAGGGCTACGAGTTTGCCCAATGGAGCAACGGTGTTACGGATAACCCGTATCTGCTGACCGCTACCGAAGACCTCACCCTTGAGGCGCAATTCATTTCCACGACGGCTGTGGAGAACGTACCCACCGACGGCACCACCCCGCAGAAAATCCTCCGTGACGGACAAGTGTATATTCTCCGCAACGGCAAGACCTACACCACAACCGGCGTAGAGGTGAAGTAACAGGCAAAGCAAATCACTTGCTATAAGCCATAATAGGACGGTCTGCACAATGCAAACCGTCCTATTATGTTTTGCACACAGGCATGTCTTGCATCGATTGTACTTGTGAAATGGAACAAACTTCTGCCGTTTCTTACTTGTGAAATGAGACAAAGATTGGTTGATTTTACTTGTGAAATGAAACAAAATCATATTGTTTCTATTGTATAATCAAAATAAAATCAGTAATTTTGCAGCGCAAAACAGGAATAACGAACCACAGCAGTCTATGTTTCAAAGAAAAGCCATCGAAGATTTACGCCTTTGGGCAGCATCTGAACACCGCAAACCTCTTGTGTTGCGCGGTGCCCGGCAGGTAGGTAAATCGACCCTTGTCAACGAGTTGGGTCGTGAGTTCGATGTGTTTATCCCACTCAATTTGGAGCGTAAAGAGCACGCGCATCTCTTCGATTACGACATCGATGATACGGTGCGGCAGGTGTTTCTGCTGGCGCGTCGCCCGATGGACAGGAGCAAAAGGACTCTGCTTTTCATAGACGAGATACAGAACTCGCCCAACGCAGTGGCGTTGTTGCGGTACTTCTATGAGGATTATCCGTGGATACACGTCATCGCTGCGGGGTCGCTGCTCTTGACCTTGCTGGAGCAGCACATCTCTTTCCCTGTCGGGCGGGTGCAGTATATGCGGCTTAACCCGTGTTCGTTTGCGGACTTCCTGCAAGCGACAGGCAACGGGCTGTTGTGCGAAGAAGTGGAGAACCTGTCTGTCAATGCGGCTTTGCACGATATGACAATGCGGCTTTTCTCGGAGTTTGCCTTGGTGGGGGGAATGCCCGAAGCCATGGCACGCTATGCCGAAAACCGCGATATCGTGGCATTGCACGATGTGTATGACACGCTGCTCCGCAGTTACAGCGAGGACGTAGAGAAGTATGCCAAGACGGACACGATGAAGAATGTTATCCGTTTGCTACTCAAGAGCGGCTGGACATATTCGACAGAGCAAATCACATTGGGTAATTTTGCCGAGTCGAACTACAAGGCACGTGAGATGGGTGAGGCATTGCGCACATTGGAACGCACCTATCTACTTGAACTGACCTATCCCATAACCACCTACGTGCTGCCTGCCATACAAGAGCATCGCCGTAAACCGAAACTCTTTTGGTTGGACGCAGGGCTTGTCAATTATGCCGCCAACATACAGCAAGAGGTGATGTTCTCTGACAATATCATGGATACATGGCGTGGGAAGTTGGCAGAACAATTGGTGGCGCAGGAGTTGTTGTCCGGCAAGACGGACGCGGACACGCATCGCGACTTCTGGGTGCGCAATACGCCCAGTGCTACGGCGGAGTTGGATTTTGTATATATGTACCGTGGAAAAGTAATACCCGTAGAGGTCAAGACGGGGCATAATGCACACCTCAAATCGTTGCAGATATTCATGGACGGCACCGACCACCATACTGCGGTGCGTATATGGGCGCAACCGATGCAGGTGGACGAGGTACAGACACCGCAGGGCAAGCCGTTCCGTCTGCTCAGTGTGCCCTTCTACTATGTGCATATATTGCATAAGGTCTTGGAAAAGTATGCCTGATTTACCGCAAAAGTACCGATTGAATAGCCACAAAAATACCGATTGGTTTGTAAGATGGTCTGGAAACAAACATCGTAAATTAATGGCAAATTCGTGGATAATTATATGTTTATGATTACTTTAATGGCTGTTTATGGGCTTTAATGGAGCCTATCCCCTACTATGCATTAACAGCTAATGGCATTTTATGGAGGAAAATCTCAAATCGTACATAAAAACAAATCTTCCAATAAATCGTACATCGTAAATTTATAAATCGCACATGAATTAATGGTTAATTCGTGGATAATTACATGTTCCTTTATTTTTGGTATTGAATG
>CAVEIE010000039.1:0-3865 GCA_963615895.1 Bacteroidaceae bacterium
GACAAGATACAGGATGAGTACGATGAGGATACGGCGTGGTTAGCATAATCTACCGTGTATCTATCGTAGTTGTCGGCGTGATGACAGAGTAAAAACAGAGTAAAAACGCGGCATTGTAAGCAAGCAGGAAACCAATCCTGCTTGCCCTGTTTTGTATCAATCCCATTAGATTGATGTTTGGAATTGATTTACTTGCTGTTAATCTCGCTGATTAACTTAGCGCCAAATTGTTGCGTGGTCCAACCCTCATCGTATGCAAAGCCTATTTTGCCAGCCACCTCACGCAGAGCAGCTTTGGTGTTATCATACACACGATAGATTTCTACCGAACCGCTCTCGAGTATGTTTATGAAATACGAACCCACTTGACATTTGCTGCCATCGCCAAATTGTTGGCATAGTTTCTTACCAAATGTACGGGTGTTCCAGTCCGTTTCGTACGCAAAATTATTTGCTTCGGATACCTCACGCAGAGCTGCTTTGGCGTTATCGAAAATGCGATAAACGGTAATGTGTTTCTTCTCGTCTGCTGCGATGACATACTCGCCACAAGTTGCTGATTTAATGTTTGCCATAATTGTAATGATTTAGAAAATTAATTAATGTAGATAGTTAATAGTTAATATATTCATTTTTTGTTTTATGTACCGAAGAATACATAGTTTTACTTTATAATTCGTTCGTTATTCTACCACAATAAATTCAGTTCTTCGATTCTCTGGTGCATTTGGTTCATTTGCATTTTTCAGTTTCGACGAACCGTAGCCTATTGCAGATAGACGAGCAGAATCAATATTCTCATGCTCAATCAAGAAGTCAACGGCTGCTTGTGCGCGCGCTTCACTCAATTTCTGGTTGAATGCTGCATCACCTTCAGCCGAAGTATGTCCCTCAATGAGCAGTTTCAGTTGCGGATTCTTAGTCATCACTTTTGCCAAGTCATGCAGCACAAATTTAGCCTCATCACTCAAATCTGACTGACCTACAACAAATTCAGCGGCATTGAAGTTCCGCTCTATCTCTTCGATTTGTTGCAGATAGACAGTGTCAACTACTGTGATTACTTTCTCTACCTCAACCACCTGCTTTGGGCGCATAAGTAGCCATGCTAACAACCCTGCAATAACAATAACTGCAGCAATCAATATCCACAACCATGTTTTCGATTTCTCGGGCTTGGGTGGAATGTATCCATTGAGATATTCCAAACGGAAACTACCTTTCTGACCGCTTTTGACCTTTTCAAATTCTGCGACCTCAATATCATATTGCTTAGCATGATTAACAAGACGCTCAAAACTCGGCTTCGACCACATACGAACCACAGCAGCACGACTTTTGTCCGGAAATACAAGCCACTCATTGTTTTTGGAAAAATACGCATTGCCCTTAACATACCATTCATCGCCTTCTGCAATTTTTTTCTTGATGTCTGACTCTGTCATAAGGATCGTACTGGTACCACAATCCGGATTCAACGCATCCGGGAATGCTTTTTTAAGTTCCTCCAAAGTAGCATGAGGATACATTACGAGATAGGCATTAATTATACCTAATGCAGTGTGATTTTGCGCCTTTCCATAGACGCGAACTTTACTTGCCATAAAATATAAAGAGTTAAATAGTTAAATAGTAAAACGATTTTATTCACCACGGGCGGCTTGTCCGATAGTGAGATTATTGTCCACACAGTGCTTGCCTGCCGGGTCTTTCACTTGTACCGTCAGTCCGTAGGTAGTATTAAAAAGTTTCTCTGCATCGCCCACTTTCATAGACGCTTTGATGTCCAGTTTTGCATCCGAACGGGTCTTAATGTTCTTGGTTGTCTTGGCATTAAGTTGGGTGAGCGTCATCTCTGGGTTTGCCAATTGCGAACCTTTGTATATTGCCAGAGTACACCCGAAAGTGTCTTTGAAATTCTTGCAGATAGTCTTTACTTTCATCTGCGGTGCCACAGAGAATGTCTCGTTCTTGAAGTGGTCTTTTAGATTGTTCAGTAGTCCCATATTATTTTTTCTTTTTATTGTTATTGCCCAATAGGGTGTTGATAATGGCTTTGCCGACTTTGCGCTCTACGCCTTGTCGGGTAGTGGGTATGCCTGTGGCACGGGCGACTTTGGTTTTCAACCCCGATATGCCGACGGCACGCTTCCACGAGAAACTAAGTCCTTTCATATTGTCTTATTGTTCAATGATAATAAACTCGGTACAGTGCGTCTTGCCGATTACTTTGATTTTGCTAATCGTAATTTTACAATTGATACTGTTTGGGGACTTTTAGTTGTTTGTATTCCTGGTATTTGCTTTCGGGGATCGGAGCAAGTACTTCGATGCGAGTCTTCACACCTCCTTCTTTGAATGACCCCCAAAGATATCTATCTACCTCACGATATGAAAGTTTTCCCTTTAGACCATACGCTTGCATGAAACTATCATAGATTTGTATAAATGATGCATAATCGTGTAATTTCTGTTTGAACTCAGCCTGTGTCATATAAATATCGGTTGATGCCTCTCTCGTTTTGGCTTTATGTTTATAGGGCGGGAGTTTGCCATCTTGCATCAATTTAATGAATATAGCCTCTACGATACTATCAAAAATAGGATATTTATCCGGCTGATGCAATGCACAATACTTTGTAGCAAATGAATAATTTATTCGTTCTCCTTTATTTAGAGTTAATTTAGAAATAGCATTTACCAAGCGTGGAATCGTTTTTTTTTCGTGCAACAACTCATCTATATTCTTGATCCTCATAATATTTTCAGCCATTGCATCAACAGCTAAGATACCCGTGGAGTAGAACAGATTGAGCAATTTTACTTTTGTTGCAACTGCCTCATACGATTTGTGGTCCGGATATTTTTGTACCAAATTTTGGAGGACATATTCTTGCACATCATAAGCATCCAAATGCCCTGTTGTATCAAGAAATACTCTTGCATCTTTGGACAAATCTTCTATTATAGATTGTTTCATAGAGTCCTTTATTGAGATGTTGTTACAGACACATCTATCACCCAATTTTACAGTTCCCTTATTTTCCCCATTGCATATTCTGATTTCAGCCTTGCTATTTCTAATTTATACCGTTCAAACTGCGCTTTGTGTTTCAACTCACACATTGTCTTCTCGTTTTCATATTTCATTTTTAGCATAGGATTATCCGCTGACTCTCTAATTCTTTCACGATAATAAGCATTATCTTTTTTACGGTTTTTCTCCTCATTATCCCGGTCTCTGCGCAATTCGGTTAACGCTGATTGTATGTATCTTTGTCTATATTATTGTAAGATGATGATTGGTTGTGCCTTAATAGTCTGTACCCTACTGAGTATGGTACAGACATAAATAAAAATGTTACTCTTTGCCGGCAGCAGCGAGCGTGATTTTGTCGTTGCTGAGTTTGCTGTTGTCCGGAGTTGCCACTTGTACGCCGATGCCGTACATTTCGGTTACTTTTTTCTCGAAGTTACCGACACGAAGGTTCGAACCGAAAGTACATTCGCCGCCCTTGGCTTTTCCCATAAGGGTTGCAAGTGTAGCCTCGTCGTCTGCCTTGGTTTTGCAATTAACTGTGGTGTACACACGCAGGGTTGCACCAAATGCTTTTTTGAAATTTGCCTTGAGGGTCTTTACCTTCATACGGCTGTCAATTTTAAGTTCTGCCATTTTCTTTGAAATTTTCTTTGGTTATTACTTAAATGGAATCTGACATCTTGTACGGATTCGTTTGTGTATTATTCTTACGATAGTTGCCTGCGTAGCCGATCTATTTTTTACGCTCGCGAGCAAGGCTCTCTTTCGCTTTATCGATCTCGTATTTGATACTTGCTATTTTGCTGTCGTGTGCTGCTGCACGGT
>CAVEIE010000040.1:0-1357 GCA_963615895.1 Bacteroidaceae bacterium
TAAGACACAATGGACAGAAAAGAAATGCAAGCGAGTTACGAACTCGCAAAGATGTGGGAGGGCTTATGCCACGAACACTACACAGCCGAAGAGCGTCTTGCACGGCTCGAACACTTGGAGGTAGTACTCCGTATGTGGGCAGGTAATACGGAGGACGACAGGAACTACCACAAAAATGCGGAGTATATACAAGCACAGTTAGAGGTGATGCAAATCTTGAGTGAGACCTCACACGGTCAATACGATACTCTGATAAACGAATTCAAACAGGAACGGAAAGCACAGGAGGCATAACTATGAAAAACAATTTGACAGAGAAAGCACTTGCCGCCCTCAGAGAGGTCGGCTGTGAGAAAACCACCTACAACGGGGCGAACGCATGGCTCGAATGTTATGGCTTGCACGCCTTTGTGAACTACCAATCGAATGGTAGGTGGCAACCTGCCGAGTATGCTTACGGCTTTATCAACGAGCGAGAAAGCACTATGGAGCGCAAGTACACGATTGCCTACACTGATGTCGATATTGTCCGCTCTGCCGCAATCTGTATGGCAGTCGGGTATATGAAACGACACACACTCGAATACATAGAGCCTGAGCGTGTGTCGGTGGACGATATTATCGAATATCGCAAGTACCACGGCGATAGTGCAGCACGCTACCGTCAGGCAAGAATGTCGGATACCATAGCCCCCGAGTGTCGGGTGTAAGAAAGGAGGGAGATTATGAAAGAGTTTATCGACTTAGGTTTGCCGAGTGGCAACCTATGGGCAACCGAGAATGAGGTTGGCGAGAACGGACAGACGCTGTACGCTACCTACGATGAGGCAGTGAAGCAGTTCGGAGAGAACCTGCCGACACGGGATGACTGGCAGGAGTTGTTGGATAATGTCCCTCACCTGTGGGACAAAGAGCGCAATGGGCTGCTGTTTGTAGCCCGCAACGGCAAGGAGTTGTTTCTGTCTGCGCAGGGGCTGCTCGGCTGCTATTGGTCTGCTACGGCGTACGACTTGTACTATGCATACGGTCTGTTATTCTCCTCGAATAAAGCGGTCACGGAATGCTTCTATCGCGATTGCGAGAGAGAAGTCCGCCTTGTGCAAGAAAGGAGGTAAGCAATGAAACAGAATACTCCGATATTGGACGCTTGCTGTGGTGGCAAGATGTTCTACTTTGACAAGAACGACCCGCGTGTGCTGTTCCAAGACATACGCGAGGTTGAGACAACTCTTTGTAGAGAATACGAACACAAACCAGCAGACAGAATTATTTTGACTTATGGACACAAAATTTTTCGTGCCGTTTGAAACGGCAAAAGCACTGAAAGAAAAGGGATACCCACAAGCGTGGGCAACAA
>CAVEIE010000040.1:1881-3699 GCA_963615895.1 Bacteroidaceae bacterium
AAGGGCATACGGGTATTCGCTCACTACTACCCCATGATACAGGAATGGGTATACGGAATAGCCGACTCCAATTCCGAGCCGTGGGAAAACAATACAGATTTATACAGAAATCGAGAGCAGGCTCTGAACGCTGCAATACTCAAAGCACTTGAGATGATATGAGACTATCAAAGATTATACATTGGCTACCGTGTCATTGCGGAAAGCACACGCTCGAGAAGGTGTACGAGGATAGAGCCGTGTTCAAAGGCTCGAGTTTTCCATGGCGGCGAGGAGGTATGGGGCGTGCAAAACATTTTTCGCACTACAAAACAGGCTACTATTACCGCTGCAAGTATTGCGGAAAGAAATTGTCGAATTTCACGAACCTAAAGAAACAATAATCCCCACCCGACGGGGGAATAAAAACGGAAAGTCGGGAGTGTTCTTTGAATAAACGCCACACAGCAATCGCAACAGGATTGCAAATGCTTAATATTATGTCAAGAATTCTTTAATTATTAACAATTTAGTATTACGCCGTAAAGGCGGCGTGTGGGTGAAAGTCCTACTTGTTTGTATAAATGATTATCAAGTGTGGCGAAAGCAGGCGGTTTGTCCGTTCCGTCTTGGCATCGTATATAGACCCGGACTTTTAGAGAGATTGAACGCACCTATACCATTTATTCGTGCAGGTGCAGGCGGCTCTCAATCAATGACTTATGGATACGAAGCAACTCTATTTATAGACCTGTGCAATGCCATACTTTCCACCAGTGAGTTCGGAATTGTAGATGAAAGTTTAATTGCTCACGCTAACATTATAATTCGTTCTGTTGCAAAGGTTGGTATCATTGCATTGGTTGATGAAGCAACTGGTTATGACAAGGCAAAGTCCGCCTTTTTTGAAAACAACAACTAAAAAAATACAGATTTATGGCAAATTACATCAACCCCAATGGCAGGGAGGCAGAGTACGACTTTGCAAAAGCCAACAGATACACAAGGCGTCAGCCCTGCGACTACAACCAAGCAGTCTATGCGCAAGACCAAGACGGTGTATGTTATCATTTCCTGACGGTCACAAAAGCAGCAGAGGCGATTATACAGAACGGCTATTGCAGCAGCCGCAGTAAGAAAATAGTTACGGCAAACTGTATATGCGGTTTCATCGTTAGAGCGTGCAGAGGGCTATCCAGCAATAAAAATTCTCACCGTCTTTTCGGGTTCGATTGGCATTTTGTAAGCGATATACACTAATGAGCGCACAAGAGAAAAAAGAGCAGGTCGTCAATGTGTTAGGCGAGGAGATAGTCAATCTGATGGCGGTCTTTACCACAACAGCAGGTGCTGCCGAGATTTACCTACGAATGGCGGAGCATTGTATGGAGGTCAAAGGTTATGCTTTCAAGTACAACAAGAAGCGGGTCTATAACGAGTTAATGGGAGCGGTCAAACGCACACGATACCTGTTCGACCAACTGACGGAGTATTGCATAACCACTTCCGATGAGGAGAGCGTAGAAGCATTTGACGCTTTGTTATCCGACAGCAATGCTATTGCACGACTGATTATGCGATACTACAACGCCATCTACTCACAAGACCACAGAGAGCAGATAGACGAATACCTCAAACGATTAGTCGGAACAACGATATTCAGTGAAAAAATGATAGAAACAAACAAGTTACACTAATGGCACGCAAACTCCCCATACCCGACTATGCGTTGCACACCTGCGAGGAGTGCATACACGCTACCTACGACACCGACGAGCGCAACCGCAACATACAGACAGGCGAACCGATACTCATCGTCTGCGCCCTGCACCCGTTCCC
>CAVEIE010000041.1:0-3206 GCA_963615895.1 Bacteroidaceae bacterium
TCACAAATCAGAATACAATGGAACAAAAACAACTTATCCAACTCCTGACCAACAATAATAACTTTGAGCAGGCGTGTGCCATCGCAGATACTATGCCAGCCGCCAAACAATATCTGGTGGAAACCACTCTGCGCGAGCAACTCAAGGACGACCGCTACGAAATAACCGATTGCAACTACGACAGGGGCAACTATGGCGGAATATCCTTGCGCCCTCAGGGGTGGGAACATTGTATTATCAAATTTGAGTTTGAAAGATATAATGGCACCACCGATCTGTGTTACGGCATCTTGGACGAGCACAAGCCTTTTATGGATGTTCCTCGCCAAGACGGTTACCAGCAGAATGACGCTTGGCTTGTATGGAACTATATGCCCAAATATCGCTATTGGGACAATGCTACATTCCTCGCCATCTGTTCGGGTAATGACGTTGCCGATGAATTCAAATCACACATTGCCGAACTTCTCACCCTTGTAGAACGCAATAAGTGGCAACTATGAGACTAATGAAAGGACTCAGTTTCTCTTGGCGGCGCGCTATCGGTATCGCGGGACTGAAAAACAAAATCGCACGCACCACGCATATTCCTACTACGCGCGGAGGCTTGGAGCGTAAGATCGGGCGGCTGATACTCAATTTATTTCACTTATGAGAAAGATTTTCTTTTGTCTCTGTCTTTTGCCAGCCCTTGTTTCGTGCAGCCACGACCGCGGGCTTGCCAACAAATTAGTCGGGCGAATGAACGCGCAAGAGGTGGAGAAGGCATCTTTTTATGTGTACAAAGGGGACTATCCCAAGATGCTTTTATACGATAATTTCGTTAAATCGTGCTCTCCGCAACTCCATATGAACATTGTTGACAAGGAGAATATCCGTATAGAGGGTTGTCCTGCTATTGTTGCCACTATCGAATGTAAAAACTATTCGCAGATGTACAAGCAATATATGCAGTCTGCCAGTCTGTGGCAAGAAGAGGGCATAATCCGTGATACTATGCGGATAATGGATACCCAAGACGGGAGGCGACTCAGTTTCGACTGGTGCAAAATCAGCGGAGACAATTTGGCGTATGTATCCATCGGTTCGTCTTTTCAAATCCGCAAAGAGCCTTCCATGCAAGCGGATGTTGTAACTTCTCTATCCTGCTATGTCAAAGGCGTAGTGGATCGTAATGATATGGCAAACGGCTTTGTCAAGTGCTTTTTCTTCTCGTCAGGGGAAATGGTATCAGGCTATGTGCCGCAACAGAATGTGTACGCCCCAAAGGACAATACGCCGTTTTACGCCCTGACATGGTGGCAGTATGTGGGCATCCTGTTCGGAATAGTCTTGTTTATAGGCGTGGCTGTACCGTTCTTTCTGTTGCGTTCCGCAATAGAAGTATTCAGCGGAAGCCCACAATCATGGATTGTTATCTTGGGTGCAATCCTTGGCGTTCTCTATTGCCTCTATCAATTGTTGGAAATGCTATTGTTTGAACTCTTTTTAATCAATTTACCTTATTAAAACCTTACGGTGGTGGTAACCGTTGAAATACTATGACCGGAAAACAATTTAAGATTGCAGAGATTTTGGCAATCGCGCTTACGGTTTTTCTGATGTGGGAACAAGGCAAGTTCTGGGGACCCGTTATTATGTTTGTGGTAATGAATGTTGTCCTTATCTACATCTACATCAAAACGAGTGACGCCTTGGCCGCAAGCAATCTGAAAGAGAAACAGGAGCAGTGGGCTGTGGAGTATGCCAACAACTACATTGCCAGTCTCAAACAATTTGATTCGTTGGCTCCCGAACAGCAAAAAGCCGTAGCCGAGCAAGAGCGTATCCCGATGATATGGGTGATCAATGCGGAGGAATTGGGCAATATCATTACCGAATGGCTGTCCTCCAAAGATTTTATGCAAAACAAATACAAGCAGAGCATTATTCATAATTTGATTGATTGCGATTGTGATACAGCGTTTGCTATTGATGTAGATGGAAATCTAAAAAAGGATATTCTTAAGTATGATGAGAAAGGAGAATATGCCGGTATTGAATTTAATAATTCAGAAAACATATTGTATGATACGAAAGTAAGGGAGGCACATGAAGTCTGCAACTCTTGCATAGTACCAGTAATAAAGCAATGGATTACATACAATTGCACAGATACATCATTAGACCAAGATGTATTCCTGAAAACGATATTTTTGTCACACGCAATTGAGGATTCACATTTTAGTGGTTCTGATGTTTATGACGAGATAGATCTATCTCCCATATTGTCATATCAAGCAACGTATGTTCGTTTGAATGGTCTGACAACTGCATTGTGCAAGCAAGCAGAAACGCTTTTGACAGAAGGTTATTTAAATAAAATATCTTTTGAATGTCCGAGTAATGATCTTGTAGCAGGCAGTCGGAAATGTTTAGGACGGTTTATGTTCACTTTCGTTTATCAGCGCAAGTATGACGGAGAGTATTACTACGACTTTGATAATGAAACAGATATTTTCGCCTATGTTTTTGAAGATGTAATAGAATTGATAGGTCGGGAGATTGGACATATCATGATACCCACATCGGAGATTATCGGCTTGCAATATGATGGCAAAAGTGATCGTGATCTACACTACCTGTGTACTATTTTGCTGCGCAATGGCAGTATTTACAATATCAGTATTAAAGATGGAGCGTCCTTGATGCACATGTTCTATCTGATTGTTAATTCACTTATCGGCAAGCACACGCAATCCTCTTCAAGACAAGAAAATGCTGTTATTGAAAACAACTAATACATTCTACCCCGTAGCATGAGGGAAGCAATAGAGCAAACAGACACCCCCGACCTCTTCAAACGAGAGGTCGGGGGTGTTTTTATCTGCATAGTGTATGCGGCGTTTCCACAGCAGTTGGCACCAAATGTTTCCTATGCCGCAACGGCAAGACCTACACCACAACCGGCGTAGAGGTGAAGTAACAGGCAAAGCAAATCACTTGCTATAGGACACAATAGGACGGTTTGCGTAATGCAAACCGTCCTATTGTGTTTTGCGCACAGGCATGTCTTGCATCGATTGTACTTGTGAAATGGAACAAACTTTTGCCGTTTCTTACTTGTGAAATGAGACAAATATTGGTTGATTTTACTTGTGAAATGAAACAAAATTAATGGTTAATTCGTGGATAATTACATGTTCCTTTATTTTTGGTATTGAATG
>CAVEIE010000042.1:0-2715 GCA_963615895.1 Bacteroidaceae bacterium
TTATTTGTTGCTTTTATTCGTTTGGCGCAAAGTCTTTCAACTTTGCGCTGCAAAGATACAGATTTATTTGCAGGTGTGCAAATAAATTATGGTTCAAGACAACTTTAGAGGATTTTCTCTAAAGTTGTCTTGAACCAAAAAAATTAAAAAAACATCCATACCATTCACTTAATCTTTTAATAATGTCTCAACTCATTCTTCCCGAAATGGAAGACGGAAACCCAGAGGGTACTCTCGTCGCCATCGAAGAAGAACCAAGGATTCTCCATAGGATTCAGATTGCGAACGATATGCGCCTCCCTTGCTGGCGTATTGCCCTCAGCACACATCACCGCCACCTTACTGCCCTTGCGAGCCACATCAATCACAATCAAAGCATGCCCCAGCCTCTTGCTGCTCCAAAAGGTGGTGCAGTTGCTGTTTGTTCTCTTGCCATTGGGCTTAAAACGAATCGGATACATTTTTCATACGATTAGAAATTTGTTGGTTGATAACTATCGGGGAACTCTATGTCCTCGTATACTAAATATGAACTTTGTGGGATTTATTGAATTCGCTGATAAAAAAGCAATTTATAGAGTAGCCCGAAAAAGAAAAACCGCACCCTCGTTAGCGAAGGTGCGGTGTAAGGTGGTACGAAAAATGTAAGTGGTGTTTGATGAAAAGGAAATAGGTTTCAGATATGGACTATGATTTTTCTCGGAATAGACGGGTTAATAACTGCATTTCTGATATCAACTCATCAAAACTCGGTTTGTTACCATATATCATTGCTTCGCACATATCTTGGTAATCTTTGCGCCAAACATCTATAATGTCGGCACGCGGCACCAAGGCTATGTGCTGTCGGATATCATCGGCGTAATCCATTCCGCGAACAGAGGTAAGAAGAGAACGGTGATGTCGGATACTCTCCCATAAAGTGTCATTAGCAATGGCTTTTGTGGCGATACCTTTGTTCATCATCTGATATAAATCGTATAGATGTCTGCTCTTGCGTGCTGCTTCTGTACCATTACCCTCAACAGAGAATAACTCGTGCAGAAGAAATGCCTTTTCCAAGAAAGTCTTTTCTGCCGGCGAAGTATTAACCTTTGCATCTACAAGATGTGTTTGTATTGCAGGAACCTGTTGCTCTATAATGCTTTTGATATGTGCAGGCTCATATGGTTCCATCAAACTGCGTGCACCAATCTCCAATTGCACCGTTGGGCGCAGGTAAGGAAGCGGCGAAGATAAGACACTATCATAATGCACAATTATCTTACGTGGTTCGGGATAAGTGGAATCACATATACCATCCGGTTCTACCTCTATATGGCAAAGCGGCTGCAATCCATATATCTCCATTGTGTCTTGCAACATTGGATAAAACTCGTTGCGGATATAAAGAGATGAGGCTTTACGCAATTTTTTGATTTCTTTCTTTGTCAAGTCTCCGTCCATATCAAATACAGAACGGTCGATAGCCAAATCTATATCTTCAGAAAAGCGGTCGATTAAGCCCCATACTTTACTGAGGCTTGTACCTCCTTTGAATACCAAGTGTTCGGCAATAGGTAGTGTGGAAACCAACTGCAACAATGTGCTGACCCATAAGTCCTTTTCAATGGCTTGGGCAGGTAGCATAGCACGCTCTGATACTTGATTCAGTACCAAGCGTTGTTGTTCTTTGGTGAGTTGCCAATAATTCTTCAGAGTCATAAGTTATTCATTACAATTTCACGTACCCAGATTGGCATTAGCGGTAAATCACGTAAAACTTTTTCCTTGTCCTCTTTACGCAACAACTCTTGTATATGCTTTTTTTGTGCTTCTGTTATATTGGTTTGCCCTATCTCGCGCAATGCAAAACAAACAAGCATGGCTAACTTGTTTTGAAATGCCAAGTTTTTCGGGGCTGTATGCTTGAATTTGATAGTACGCCCATTTCGTACCTCTATATCACGTGAGCCACCATCTGTCAGATATACGTAGTTCATGGGCACTTGCTCGCTCAAACCTAACAGATTGAGTGCATATACACCTGTGGGAACAATGCGTGCTTTGTCGCGTCTGCTGATGGCTTGCGCTATTTCGTCAATTGTCGGATAGATAATGCCAAGTCCCAAAACGTCATCCACTTTGGGATAACAATAGATACCGCGTGCCACACGGATGATAGTGCCCTCTTGCACTAATAAGGAAAGGGCTTTACGAATGCTTTCTGCACTACCTAATCGTGCAAATCTATCAGCAAAGAATATACAGCCACGCCCGCTCTTTTTTACTGATGTTATTATCTTATTATCAATACTTTCCATTGCTGTATTGTTGTATGAAATTCACAAATACGGTGTGTATTTGTGAATTTCTATGCAAAGATAGTGCTTTTTATTTGAGATGACAAATGATAATGTGTTTTTTAGATGAAATACTGCAAAATATATTTCAGTCAAGAGCGCTCTAAAAATAGTGCAGTCTGACAACCACGAAGGTTGTTAGACTGCGTTGTCTATCTTATCGGGTTTATGTTATGGTTTATATTTTATTAGAGTTGGCTATTGGCTAAATTTTGTGCATCTTCGATAGCACTAATCAGTTTTGCCACTTTCTTGAGTGTAATGGCGGTGCTGGTTACATAGTTCGCGGATTGTACTCCGAAGGCATACTCACCGTGCTGAGCGGTATGACCTATATGGAGCACCTCCGCGAGAACCTGCATACCTATTCGCC
>CAVEIE010000043.1:0-2391 GCA_963615895.1 Bacteroidaceae bacterium
ATCCTCTAGACCGTCTAGTTCCCCTATATCCCCTACTACAATTGCTTTCAACTCTCAACTCTCAACTTTCAACTTTCAACTTTCAACTCCCCTTCGCAGACAAAACAACATGTTACCCTCCCATCTTATTAACTCTTTCAACCAACTAAACCACCCATAAACTCATAAACTTATCAACCAATCAACTAACCCACCCACTCACTTTCGGCCTTGTGTCGGTGCGTCAAAAATGGAGCGAGTACTGCGAAAAGCGGAGGTACTGTCTGAGCGTAGCGAGTTGTGCCGTAGCCGCAGGACGAGCGACCATTATTTTTGGCAACGCCCGACACACAGCCGATGAATTTTCTTTGCTTCGTTTCTTTTGTTCATGCAAAAGAAATGAAGAACGCCGTCCTATGCCTCTCAATCATCCAGCTTAATAACCTAGATCCCCTAGACCGTCTAGTTCCCCTATATCCCCTACTACAATTGCTTTCAACTCTCAACTTTCAATTCTCAACTCCCCTTCGCAGACAGAACAACATGTTACCCTCCCATCTTATTAACTCTTTCAACCAACTAAACCACCCATAAACTCATAAACTTATCAACCAATCAACTAACCTATATCTTATAGACCGTCTAGTTCCCCTATATCCCCTACTACAATTGCTTTCAACTATCAACTCTCAACCCCCTTTCACCCCATTAAACCACCCATAAACTCATAAACCACCTAACAGCCAATGCGTAGCGGGTACGATACGAATGGTAAGTCCTTCTTCTGTAATTGTTTCAGTCTGGGCGAATGTGATTATGGTGAGGTCTGTGCAGTGGAATTTTTTTGCACCTTGTATCAAACCCCGTACTTCTCGATAGCGTGTTTTCTTGTCGCTCATAGCATAGCATACTTGATATAATGCCTCAACCACTCCCCCTTTGGCGACGATAAAATCAACCTCAAAACTACGGTCACGATAATAGAATACATCGGCATATCTCCGTCCAGCACGATGCAGCAGTTCTATTAGCACGACATTTTCTAATCGCCATCCCATATTTTGTAGCGAGAATGTATGCGAACGATTCGAAATGAAAGCCGTATCGATTACATAGAATTTTTGCCCGCGGATGCGTTCGCTGCTTTTGTACGAAAACTTGTGTATTGTGCAAAGCAAGAAGGCTTCCTGCAGATAGCCGCAATAGGTGTCTATCGTATGGTCAGACACCCCAAACACTTGGGCTATATGTTTAGCGTTATATTCTTGCGAGAAATTATCTATCAAGTAGGTAGCCAGTCGTTCTAACACTTCCGGATAGCGGACTCCGAAGCGTTGGGTGACATCCCTGTGTATAATAGCGTGAAGCAGACTGTCAATATACCCTTGCGTGTCTTGTTCCGTAATCAATTCCGGAAAACCGCCATGAAAGAGATATTGGTTCAAAGCATTCTGCACCAATGCTTGTGCTTTGGTGGTCAGCGAGGTGGTATCAACCCGTTTGATTTGTGCGTATTCTGCAAAGGAGAAAGGATATAACTGTATCTTATGATGGCGTCCGGTCAAATGGGTGGTTAGTTCGTTAGACAATAATTTCGCATTGCTGCCGGTTATTATCAGATGCATCCCCTGACGCAGCATTCGGTTGACAAACAGAGGCCAGTCATCTACATTCTGTATCTCGTCCAATAGCAAATAGTTGAATTCGCCATATATCACATACAATGCCGAGAGTATTGTGTTTAGGTCATCCCCTCTCACATGCGCAAGGCGTTCATCGTCAAAGTTGATATATGCCGCCTTACGATTTGTCTCTCGCAACACCTTACGGCAGAGGGTGGATTTCCCGCTGCGGCGGACACCTATCACCACCTGTGCCAACTTGCTGTCAAGATCTATTCGTTTCTCTTCCGCACGGGTGATTTTTGTTGTGAAATCCTCCTGCAGAAACTCCTCACGCTGCTCTGCCACTATAGGCAAAAGTTCTTGGGTAGTCATAATTCCTTATCTTTTGACGCTGCAAAGATACATCTATTTCGATAAATTATAAAATATACAACACTTTATTTCGATAAATTACACACTTTCACCCAATAAATTGCGATATTTTACAAGTAAGACCTATCTATCCACTGCACTAAACTCTCAACTTAACCACACTGGGGACGCGGGCGCCACGCCTGCGGACAAACCACCAAGCCCACCCATTGTTCAGGCAAAAGAAATGAAGAACATCGTCCTATGCCTCTCCTCCCCTCCTCCAACCACCTAGATCCCCTATATTTTCTATATTTCCTACTTCCTCTACCAACTACCCCACCCATAAACTCATAAACTCATCAACCAATCAACCACCCCCTCCCTCACTTTCGGCCTTGTGTCGGTGCGTCAAAAATGGAGCGAGTACTGCGAA